>DAOPZM010000010.1:0-98157 GCA_035353375.1 Syntrophomonadaceae bacterium | reverse complement strand
TCGAGGGCTTGACCTAAAAAAACAAGCGTAACTTCTTGAATATGTGCAGTTATCAAAGAACTTGGAGACACGACCTAGTGAATCAAGCCCGCCAGGGCGAAGACGAACTGAGGTGTGTCCCCTGCGAGGGTTTCTTAGTGAATCGAGCCGGAAGGCGAAGATGAAGTGAAGAAACCTACCGCTAATTTAACAATTAAATATGATATTAGATTTCCTGGTAATTATAGCGGAGAGGCCACACCCGTTCCCATCCCGAACACGGCAGTTAAGCTCTCCTGCGCCGATGGTACTGCATTAACTTGTGGGAGAGTAGGTCGTTGCCAGGAATTAATCTTTTTATTAAAGAAGACTTTGTGATATGCGAAGTCTTTTTTGTTTCTACTCTCCCACTGTGGGCGCCGCCAGTCAGCCTATGGCTTCTATTTGACGGCACCAGCCGGGTACGCCGGCTGCGCCGGTAGTCAGGTCTTCGACCTTTTATTCACCGGCACTTGCCAAGACATCGTTGGCTCAGATGGTAGTCAGGTCTTCGAACTTCTATTTACTGGCACTTGTTGAAACATCGTCAACCATCGGGCGATCCTCAGGCTAACACATTCGATAAATCGACACTGGACGAGATGTTGTCGTCCAGGAGTAGGTTGCACTCTGCGGGTATTACCATGTTCGCATCTTCGAACAATTTAGGAAATTGCCAGGAATTATGTAATGTTTTTGGTTGCCGCGCTATAGGGTAAAATGACATAATGAAATTGTTAGTAAAATTGTGAAAGGAATTTGTGGTTTAATGGAACTAAATCGTATGCATATCCGAGAATTGATCAGAATGATCAATAGCGCTCCTTTTTTTCAAAACCTATCCATGGCAATTGATGATATGGGAATTGGTTACTCAGTCGTGAAAATCACCCTCGAAAACAAGCATCTTTCTCCCTATGCTGCCATCCAGGGGGGGGTATATTCTTCCATTATTGATACCGCTGCTTATTGGGCGCCCTATTCGGAACTGCCGGAAAATGTGGGGTTGATTTCGATGGATGTCAATGTCAACAACTTGGCTTCGGTGACCGGAGGGACAATTATTGCCAGGGGGGAAAGGATCAAAATCGGACGTACCATTTGCCTGTCCCACGTTCTGGTAGAAAATGAAAAGGGCATCATTTTAGCCGAAGGCAGTTCCAAATTATTGATTACTAAAGGACTGCAGACGATTCCTGATATGACCGGATATTCATCCAAAACTATGCCGCCCAAATTTATTTAGAAGCCAAGCCAGTCATACCTAATTTCACATTTGCTTAGACAGGGGATAGAGGAAACAACCCCGATTAATCATCTAAGGAGGAGACGATAATGGCCCACGAAATCGATTATGTAGTTTACGGTAATGAAATGCAGTTTGTAGAGATCGAACTTGATCCTGGCGAAAGTGTAATTGCTGAAGCCGGTAGTATGATGTATATGGAAACAGGCATACAAATGGAAACCATTTTTGGTGATGGTTCTGATAAAGGCTCCGGCGGCGGATTGACAGGCAAACTGTTTTCGGCCGGTAAACGCCTTATAACCGGCGAGAGTTTGTTCATGACAGTTTTCTCTAATCAGGGGCGGGACAAAAAGAAAGTTTCCTTTGCTGCACCGTATCCCGGCAAAATCGTTGCACTTGATCTCAAACAGTACAACGGCAAAGTTATATGCCAGAAGGACGCGTTTCTGTGTGCTGCCAAGGGAGTAGCGGTGGGAATAGACTTTAAGCGTAAGTTGGGAGTGGGTTTTTTCGGCGGAGAAGGATTTATTATGCAGAAGCTGGAAGGTGATGGTTGGGCTTTTGTTCATGCAGGAGGCACTATATATCAGAAAGAATTAGGTGCCGGGGAAGTTTTGCGCGTGGATACTGGTTGTCTGGTGGCTCTGACTAAAACAGTTAATTATGATATAGAATTGGTTAAAGGTATAAAATCAGTCTTTTTCGGCGGAGAAGGATTGTTTTTTGCCACATTAAGAGGCCCAGGGAAGGTATGGCTACAGTCATTGCCCTTCAACCGACTGGCAGATCGTATCATGAGTCAGGCCGGGTCTGGGGGACGTAAAGAAGAAGGGTCACTTCTTGGTACTATTGGTAATCTTATTGACGGAGACTAATCTTAATATTTGATTAAAGACTTTAATTTATAAATCACCTTTGGCGATACTTGCTGAAGGTGATTTTCTCTTTTATTTGATCTAAAAACATAAGAAAATAGCACTTGCTTTGGCTAATTATTTACCACAGTAACCACAATATATATTCAGTAATTTATTTTGGCAATATTGTCAAAGAATGTAACATATATTCAATCAGCTTAATAAACTGTATTAGAAAAGCGATTAGCCAGACAAAATTAAAATATATTGTTGTTTATTCTGGCATCAGAGCTTTTAAGTAAAAAAACAGGAGGTATAAAAATGACTCATTATAAGGAAGATGGATGCAGAGAATGCTATCCAAGTCCTCGTCCCCGTCCTGAAATAAACCAGACAATTCTAGGCTGCGGTACTGGAAGTGGCTTGATTATTCCATCGCACAGCGAAAATAATTCTCAACTGTTTAACCCTTATGTAATTGCAAGTGTAGCATTAAATACTTCGGAACTAAAAAAAGCTAATGTAAAGGTTGATTTTTCCTGCATTATCGTTTTCAGAGAAAATGATGAAGATGATCTTCGCCTGACTTTCCAATTAAGCAAGGTTTATGTAGGGGGTTATAAAATACCGCTGGCAACGTGGAACTTCGAAAGAGATTTCGATGATAATGATGAGTTTGAAACGGTAGATTCCTTCGGATTTACCTGGTGTGAATGCGATGCCTGTCCGGGATGTGCATACTATACTGTTGAGCTGACCAATGTCGAAAGCGAAGGGGTAGATTGCACCGCCATCAATAATCCAGCCATAAATGCCCTGGCAGTAGGCCCGCTGGACTGGGATTGCGACGAGTATTAGTTTTTAACGTAGGAACCCGGGATATTCCCGGGTTCTGGTTAAAGAGAATAATCACGGAATGGCAACACCATCTGGCAACATTTTCGTATAATGCTATAAAGGATAGGGAGGTGCATGTATGGCTACTATCACTTTGTTGCCCAAGATGAATGTTTATATTGCTGAATGGTATCCAGATGCTAATTTTGGCGATCATGATTCATTATATGTCAGCCGCTATCTGCAGGAAGGTGACAGGTACAGATCAGTGCTTTTTTTTGATTTAAAATCTGTCCCAGCTGCCAGTACCATTGTAAAGGCTGAATTATTGCTTTATTTATATCACAATGAAGTTGAAAACTGTATTGAGGTTACTGCCCACCGATTATTAAACAACTGGTGCCAATGTGAGGTGACTTGGAACAACTGTCCTGCCTTTGATAATCATGTTGATGGACAAATGATTATTCAGGAGCAGACATCACTATGCAAAGTGAAAATGGATATTACCTGTTTGGCCAATGGGTGGTACGATGGTTCAATTCCGAACAATGGCCTTATACTCATTGGCAATGAAGCAGTCAATTCACTGGATGCATTCAGAAGTAAAAATTGGCCGAATAGCAGTACATGGCCGCAATTACGGATTGAATATATAAATGGAGTAATGGATATATATGAATGTGAGGAATTAAAAGTCCCGCGTTTTGGATGTCCAGTTATTGAATCCCGGGCAATACCATTGGGGCCAAGAAAAATGATTACCTTTTTAGTACAAAATGATAGTTCAGAGGCGGTGGAAACTAAACTACAACTTGGTAACTGCTGTGATCCTGACGTTGTATTTTTTGATGATGGTCCATGGATAAAGCTTTGCCACAAAAATAGTACGGAAGAAGCAGCCGCTTTGACTTCTCAGGGCGCTGCCGAATTTGCCCGGGTTTTGGTAAAAGGGCAGGGAGGAGAAACGGTCAAGATTTTTCCGCGAACCAAAGAATAAGTAAATCCACAGATAAAAACAATTAAGGGAATTTTTCAGGTTTAATCACCTGAGGAAGTTTCCTTTTTTGCTTGGATATAAAGCGTTTAAAACAGACAGCTTTTAAGCATAAACACAACAAATTGTGTAGAATAAAGGCAGGATAATAATGAATAATATTACAGGTGGTAGTTATGACAATATTGCAATTGCATAAGATTGCCAAGTCATTCGGGAACAAAGAGCTATTTAAAGATATTTCCCTAAGCGTTAATGAGGGAGATAGAATGGCACTCATTGGCAGCAATGGCAGCGGAAAAACAACCTTACTCCGATGCATTACCGGCCAAATTGAACCGGATATTGGTGAAATCATTAAAAAAGCAGATATAACAATTGGCTATCTGGAACAAATAAGTGAACAACCACCAGATATGCTGGTTTGGGATGCAGTAATGTCAAGCTTTACTGATATTCTGCAAATTCGCCGGCAAATGCTGGATATGGAAAAACAAATGGCAAATTTAAGCGGAGAAAAGCTGCAAAAACTGATGGATGATTACGCCAGAGAAACTGCCATTTACGAACAGGCTGAAGGGTATAACTGTGAAAGCCAGGCCAAAAAAGTTCTGTTGGGTCTTGGGTTTAGAGAAGAAGATTTTTATAAACCACTGGGATTTTTCAGCGGAGGGGAAAAAACTCGAATTCATTTGGGGCGGTTATTGGTGCAGAATTCAGAGATGCTCCTTCTGGACGAACCAACAAATCACTTGGATATGCCAGCTGTAGAATGGTTAGAAGGCTATTTGAGCAGCTACCCGGGAACAGTGCTTATCGTTTCCCATGATCGCATGTTCCTGGATAAGATTGCTAATCATGTGGCAGAAATTAGAGGGGGAAGATTGCAAAGCTTTTTCGGCAACTATTCTGCTTATATTGAGAAAAGACAAGCTATGGATATTGCTTGCCAGCGTGCCTATGACAAGCAGCAGGAGAAGATTGAGGCGACGGAAGCTTTTATAAGACGTTATAAGGCAGGGGTTAAATCTAAACAGGCCAGAGGACGTAAATCTCAATTGAATAGAATTGAAAGGTTGGAAGCACCGGAGCAAAATGCTGCCATCGGCAAAAGAACTATTCAATTGAAGCGAGAAAGCGGGCAGGAAGTTATACAGTTTGAAACGGTCAGCAAATACTACTCGGGGAAGGCCCTATTAGATAAGGTGGATTTACAGATTAGAAAAGGTGAAAAACTGGCCTTAATTGGAGCTAATGGCAGCGGCAAAACTACCATGATCAAGATTATTGTCGGACAACTTAATGCTGATGAAGGTTGTGTCAACCGTGGCAGTCAGGTTGACATAGGATATTTTTCGCAGGAACATGACACCCTTAATCGAAATGGAACCGTCCTGGATGAAATCATGGATAATTTTTCTGTGACTATTGAAGAGGCCCGGCTTTATCTGGGAAGCATGCTCTTCAGCGGAGAGGATGTATTTAAAAAAATCGATGCGTTAAGCGGTGGTGAACAAGGTAGGCTGGCTTTATTAAAATTGATATTATCAGGGGACAACTTTCTGGTTTTAGACGAACCTACCAATCATCTGGATCTTGACAGCCGCCAGGCTGTTGCTTCCATGCTCAGAGACTATCCCGGCACGATTTTGTTTGTGTCCCATGACCGTTATTTTATTGATTATATTGCAGACCAGACTTTGGTTTTGGAGAAAGGGAAGGTAATCCGTTACTGGGGGAATTATAGTTATTATGCAGAAAAAAGACTGATTGAGCAAAGGGATGCTGAGCTACATAAGCCTGCCATACAAAAAAAAATATCATATGAGCAGCAACTGCGTCTTAAGCAGAAAGAGCGTGAAAAAGTTCGGCGGCAATTGATACGTGCTATTAATCATTTGGAGGAAAATATTACTGCTATGGAAGAGCAACAGCAACACTTGGAGAAGATCTTATCTGAGCATGTGACTTACCAGGATGACAATGGCTCCAGGGAGTTACCTCGTCAATATCAAATGATATTGCAGAAACTGGAAGAATCCATAAGGGATTGGGAGAAATTGAATCATCAGCTTTCAGTTATAGACGATGAAGCCTGATTAAGATAGCGATTAAATTACCGGAACTTTTTATTGCGATAAGAGTAACCTTTCTGATTATTCGGGCATATTTTAATCACGATAAAAAATGAAGCGAGGTATACTGATGGCATTAAAAAGAGCCAATGATAATAGTGGCAGCGACATAAAATTGCTGCCGATTTGCTCCATATGCCAGCGGGTGCCGAAAAATGGCATTCGTGGTGGTATAAGAATAAAAAAAGGTTTTATTTGTCATTATTGTGAAGAAGAAATGGCAAGTCTTAGAGTAGAATCACCCCTATATGAAGAAATTAAGGAGAAAATTAAAGCCATTATAAAATAAGGTGCCTTGATAAGTTTTTACCACTGTCAGCTTTTAAGCTACAATTATTTATAACAGGTATTTAGTTAACCTAATTAGCAAAGTATTTCCTGATGACGAGGTAATCAATTTTGAACAAGACACCGGTTTATACGACTATAAAAGCATATATTAAGGAAAATAACAGCCGCTTTCATATGCCAGGCCATATAGGAGGACAAGGCTTGGTGGAAGATTTACAGGCCGTAGCCAGTCTGGATGTAACAGAAGTGCCGGGACTTGACGATTTACATTTACCTCGGCAAGCTATATTGGAAGCACGAATATTATTGGCCAGTGCTTATGGTGCTGAAAACAGCCTCTTTTTGGTAAATGGGGCTACATCAGGCATACATGCGCTTTTTTTAAGTTTAACCCCTGATGCCAATATTTTAGTGCCGCGCAATGCACATCGATCATTTTATGGCGGAATGATTCTGTCGGGTGTTTGGCCGGTCTATATACCTCCTCAGATAGAAAAAAATTTAGGTATAGCACTTTCGGTAATGCCGCAGGAAATTAAAAGACATTTAGATAATTATCCCCGGGCAGAAGCCGTTTTTATTACCAGTCCCAGTTATTATGGAACCACCAGTGATGTCACAACTATAGCACAGATTACCAAAGAATATGGCAAGTTGCTTTATGTAGATGAAGCGCATGGAGGACATTTTCCTTTTCACCCTGAGTATCCGCCTGCAGCTTTAAAAAGTGGTGCTGATGCAGTTGTTAATGGTTTACATAAAACCTTGCCGGTATTGAATCAAGGGGCTGTATTGCACTGTGGTTCACAAGCTCCCTGGTTCAAAATTGAGTCGTCATTCAGCCTGCTTACTACAACCAGCCCCTCTTATCCGATTTTAGCTTCGCTGGATCTGGCCCGGGAGTTTATGATCTCCAACGGAGAAAGCATGTTGGAACAAAGCCTGCTTTTATCCCGGCAATATAAAAAAAGGATAAATAATATTCAAGGATTAAAATGCCTTAACGATGAATTATTTGCTTTTCCGGGGGTAACTGGAGTCGACCCGCTTAAAGTTTTAATTAGCATAGAAAATCCAGCATTGAATGGATTTATGCTAGCCAGCTTATTGCGCTCAGAGCATAATATTCAGATTGAATTAGCCGAGGAAAAAATAATTCTGGCCATGATGTCCTTATTCCATCGGGCAGAAGAATGGGATAAGCTGTATCAGGCTCTAAAGTCAATAGCGGGTAAATATTTTATTGGTTCAAGACCCACAAAACCGATCGAAATTCCTCCTTGGACTGAAGTTATGTTATCCCCCCGCCAGGCCTTTTTTGCCCCTAAGCGTAAAGTCAAATTCAGCGAATGCCAAGGGCATATAGCAGGAGAAATGGTGGCAGTATATCCCCCGGGAATTCCCTGCCTTTTACCGGGGGAAACTATTAGTCCGCCAATTTTTGATTATTTGCAGTATATTAAAGGAAGCAAAACAACTGTGCAGGGACTTACGGATCCGGAGTTGAACTATATAAACGTAATTGAACTTTAAATTTAAAAAGGGAAGGAAAATAATTATTAATTATGGCCAAAGGAATTTTTATTAGCCTGGAAGGCATAGACGGCAGTGGCAAATCTACTTTAATTGAATATATTCAAAATAGCTTATTACCTGAGTATCAGGTTGTATGTGTTCGGGAACCGGGGGGGACATTTATCTCGGAAAAAATTCGTGAACTGCTTTTAGATATAAAGAATGAAGGTATCGCTCCGGAAACGGAAGCGATATTATATGCTGCTGCCCGGGCACAATTAGTTGAAGAAGTAATTAAGCCTGCATTACTTAATAATAATATAGTAATTGCTGATCGTTTCATGGATTCAACTATTGCTTATCAAGGGTTCGGACGCGGACTTGATTTAATATTTCTGCAGGAACTAAATTATTTATGTACCGGAGGCTTAAAGCCAGATCTCACGCTGCTTTTGGATATTGCGTCCCAGGAAGCGCAAAAACGTAAAAAAACTGATATACCTGACAGACTGGAAAAGGAAGGCAGCGATTTTCAGGAAAGAGTAAGAAAAGGTTATCTGTTTTTAGCCGGAGAAGAAGATGAACGAATCAAAATAATAATAGCTCAAAAAGAAATTGAGGCGGTAAAAAGAGAGGCAGTGCAGTATGTCAGAGACCTGATAACTGCCAGATGGGGAAAAAATGAAGTATCTTAGTAGTGTAGCAGGCCAGGAGCAAGCTGTGAAAATATTAGGCAAAAGCCTGGAAACAGGTGCTATCAGTCATGCCTATATTTTTATCGGTACGGCAGGAATTGGCAAAATGCATACTGCAAAAGCTTTTGCTGAGAGTATAATCAGCCAAAGTGATAAGGAAGCCCATTTATTTTTAAGAGATAATATGCACCCGGATTTGTTAATAATAGAAAAAAGAGCTGACAAAACAGTTATAATGATAGAGCAGATAATAGGTGAAATTGGACCGTGGCTGGCTCTCAAACCTTACCGGGCAACGCGGCGGGTAGTTATTATCCGCGATGCTCATCTGATGAGAAATGAAGCAGCTAATTCCTTATTAAAAATTCTTGAGGAACCGCCGGAATATGCTGTAATAATATTAGTATCAGATGAAAACCGTATTTTAGAGACCATTTTATCACGTTGTCAGGTGATTCGATTTTACGGAGTGAATGAACAGACTATCGAAAAAATGTTGCTTGAACGAGGTGTGGAACCTGAAAAGGCTTATCGGGCATCACGCCTGGCAGGGGGAAATATAAGCAATGCAATCCGGTATGCTGGTGAAGATGACTTTACAGCCAGGTGGGATATTGCCAGAAATATTGTTACCGGCTTGGCTGGCGGAGAAATAATTGAAGTATATAATTCAGCGGAAAAAATGGAACTTGATGCGGATCTAATCAGCAGCATGGTGGAAACAGTATTAAGGGATATTTATATATACCAAACCACCAGGCAGGAACATTTGCTGGTCATACCTGAAAATATTCTAATAGCTGCAGCAACAAAAAAACTAAACGAGATTAGAATAAAAAAAGCTATCAGGGAAATTGCTGAACTGCGTGAGCTTTATCGCAGTAATGTTAATCCATTAACTATTAATATCAATATATGTTGGACCATATGGGAAGCTCTGCAAGACTGATATAATAACATTAGGGTCGAAAAGGGGAGGTCATCAGATTGACATGGGTAGCAGGAATAAGATTTAAACCGGCCGGGAAAATATATTATTTTGACAGTGAAAATATAGATTTAGCACCTGGCGATGAAGTAGTAGTGGAGACAATTCGGGGAATTGAGTTTGGGATTGTGGCATTAGGCAGAAAAGAAATCAGCCAGGAATCACTGGTAATGCCGCTGAAAAAAGTGTTGCGCCGGGCAAATGAGGCTGATCAGAAACTCTATCGGGCTAATAAAGAAAAAGAGCAGGAAGCTCTGGTTATTTGTTCGCAAAAAGTCAGGGAGCATCAGTTGCCAATGCGGCTTATTGACGCTGAATATACGTTTGATATGGGCAAAATTATATTTTATTTTACCGCCGAAGGTCGGGTCGATTTCCGTGAATTAGTTAAGGATTTGGCAGCAATTTTTAAAACCAGAATTGAGCTGCGTCAGATAGGAGTTAGGGATGAGGCTAAAATGCTGGGGGGAATAGGTGCTTGTGGGAGGGTTCTTTGCTGTAATGGTTTTTTAGGAGAGTTTGAACCAGTATCTATTCGTATGGCGAAAGAACAGAACTTGTCGCTTAATCCCACAAAAATATCTGGTATATGTGGAAGATTAATGTGCTGTCTCAAATTTGAATCAGAACTTTATGAACCCAAGAGAACAAAGGGGAACAAAAATGGAGAAAACAGTACAGGATTTGAAAATGATAATACGGGAATTGACTATTGAAATTGGAGACTTAAAACAACGAGTCAGGGATTTAGAAAAAGAAAAAACTCAGAAAGAGGATAGCCAGCCGAGGGGAAATAGCACGATTTTACTGCGAGCAGAAGGGTATGAAAATTTGGGTAGTATTTATAAAGAAGGTTTTCATATTTGTCCTGTGGCCTATGGGCAACCAAGAGAGGGCGAGTGTCTCTTTTGTATAGCTTTTATGAGCAGGGAGTAAAAATGTGTCAGAACCTACCAATATTATTGATACACGGACTGAAAGCCTGGATGATTTAATTATCGGTGGTATGAGCTTAATTCAACCTTTAAGCGGATACCGCTTTTCTTTGGATGCGGTTTTATTGGCTTATTTCCCTGATTTAAGTGGAATTGCAACTGCAGTTGATTTAGGTACCGGACATGCGATTATTCCTCATTTGTTAACTTTTCGCCAACCTGAACTAAAAATTATTGGAATTGAAATTCAGACAGAAATGCTGGAAAGAGCAGAGCGCAGTATAAAATACAACAGATTACAGAAACAAATAAAACTTTTACAAGGTGATATAAAAGAAATTGAGAAAATTTTGACGCCAGCTTGTGCGCAGCTGGTTGTTTGTAATCCCCCCTTCTGGAAAAAAGGCAACGGGCGATTGAGCCAAAATCAGGAGCAGGCTATTGCCAGGCACGAGATTTTAGTTGACCTGCAACAAATAATTGCTGCAGCAAAATATATACTAGTACCGGGAGGGAAACTATGTTTGATCCACACCTGTGATAGATTGCAGGAAGTCATACAAATTACTTCTGCGGGTAAAATAACTGCTGGCAAAATACGTTTTGTTCATTCGCGTTTAGATGAAAAAGCCAAATTATTCCTATTTGAGGGAGAAAAAGAAAGGAGCAAGACGCCGGAAATCTTGCCGCCATTAGTAATTTATGATCAGGAGGGAAATTACAGTCAGGAGATATCGCAAATGTATAATTTAATATGATTGTTTGAATAATCAGGAGTTGATTGATAAGTGGGAATATTATATATATGCGGTACCCCAATAGGCAATTTGGAAGATATCAGTATAAGATTGCTCAAGACTTTGCGCCGGGTAGATTTGATTGCCTGTGAGGATACCCGCCATACTATTAAATTACTGAACCGTTACAAAATAAAAAATAAAATGATCAGTTATCATGAACACAGCCGTCGTGAAAAAGAAGATTTTCTGATTGAGCAGTTGTTAGCGGGTAAAAACATTGCGGTAGTATCTGATGCAGGAATGCCAGGTATTTCCGACCCTGGTGAAATCTTAGTAAAAAGAGCCATCGCGGAAGGGATCCGTATTGAAGTTGTTCCGGGGCCCTCAGCACTAATTGCAGCATTGGCTGTTTCTGGACTTGACAGTACGGAATTTATCTTTGCCGGATTTCTGCCGGAACGTTCAGCTAAGAGACAGCAAAGCCTGCAGCAGTATTTGAACGAAACCAGGACAGTAATTTTGTATGAAGCGCCTCATCGCTTATTAGAAACATTAATAGATATAGTAGCAGTGTTAGGCGATGAACGAAATTTAGTAGTAGTAAGGGAACTTACTAAGAAATTCGAGGAGGTTAAACGGGGAAGAGCAAGAGAACTAAAAGAATTTTTTACCATTAATTCTCCGCGGGGGGAAATCTGCCTGTTAATAGCAGGAGCAGAAATCAGCCATGAGCCCCCTGATATAGAAAAAATTGCGGGGGAAATAAACTCTCTTATTGAATCGGGGATGGATAAAAAAGAGGCCTTAAAAATTAAGGCCCGGGAACATCACATCAAAAAAGCGATACTGTATAATTATTTTGTCGAAAATAAGGACTAAATTACTTGTTTACTCAATTGAGTAAGACAGCTTTTACAGATGTTTTTGCCCTTATAATTTACAACATCTTCAGCATTGCTGCAGAAAATACATGCGGGCTCATACTTTTTTAAGATTATTTTTTCGCTGTCCACGTAGATTTCCAGGGCATCCTTTTCTTCAATACCCATGGTTCTTCTAAGTTCGATAGGGATAACAATACGCCCCAGTTCATCAACTTTCCTTACTACTCCTGTTGATTTCAACATAATACTGCAAGTCCTCCTTCATAATATTAATCTATAGCAAATATACCAAAGTTGGTAGAAAAAGTCAAGTGAATTTCAACATTAAAGGACAAAAAAACATATAAAAGGATGCAATGTATAAAAATTGCATTTGTCATGGAAAGAAAAAGTTATAAACGTATTAAAACATGTACTTTGTAATAATATAGTTTGATATGGCTAAAGAGATTAATATTCGGAAGAAAAACTGCAAAAAGGATGCATTTTAACATGAACATATGCAGGGATTTTTGTGGTAAACTATACAACAAATGCCTTAAGTCAATCATAACAGCAAGTTTATGCAACAACAAGAAACCTGTTTATGTAAGTTAAAGAATTGTGGAGGGACCAGCATGCACAAACACAAAAACTTCTATATTACAACACCAATATATTATCCCAGTGACAATCTTCATATCGGACATGCTTATACAACTGTGGCAGCAGATTGTATAGCCAGGTTTAAAAGAATGCAGGGATATAATGTTGCTTATCTGACTGGTACAGATGAACATGGACAAAAGATTGCAAAAGCTGCCAGCGATAGAAATATGACACCCCAGAATTATATTGATGGAATAGTCAGCAATATACGACACTTGTGGGATACGCTTTTAATTTCCAATACTGATTTCATAAGAACTACCGAAGAGAGACACCAGCGGGTTGTGCAGAAATTATTCCAGCAGGTGTATGACCAGGGTGATATATATATGTCTGAGTATGAAGGCTGGTATTGTTTACCCTGTGAAACTTTTTTTACGGAAAGGCAATTAAAAGATGGCAAATGTCCGGATTGTGAAAGGGAAGTAGAATTATTAAAAGAAGAAAGTTATTTCTTTAAAATGTCTAAATATGCTGACCGCTTACTGGAATATATCGACAATCACCCGGAATTCATACAACCTGAGTCACGTCGTCATGAAGTTATCAACTTTATTAAAAGCGGGCTGGACGATTTATGTGTCTCCAGAACCAGTTTCAAATGGGGAATACCGGTTCCTTTTAATGATAAACATGTTGTTTATGTATGGTTTGATGCTCTGATAAATTATCTGACCGGTATAGGTTATGCTCAGGACGAAGAAATGTTCAACCAATACTGGCCGTCAGATGTACATCTAATGGCCAAAGACATTCTGCGCTTTCATGCTATTATCTGGCCTATTATGCTGATGGCCGTAAACTTACCTTTACCGAAAAAAGTATTTGCCCATGGGTGGATTATGTTGGAAGGCGGCAAAATGTCAAAATCAAAAGGCAATGTTATCGATCCACAAATTTTAGTAGAAAAATATGGGGTGGACGCCATTCGGTATTATTTGATTAAAGAAATGAGTTATGGGCAGGATGGCATGTATTCAGAAGAAATGCTGGTCAACCGTATAAATTCAGATTTAGCAAATGACCTGGGTAATCTTATCAGTCGTACAGTAGCCATGATAATCAAATATTTTGCCGGGAAGATTCCGCAGCCTACTCAGGCCGAACCGATTGATGAGGAATTAAAAGCAACAGCCGAACAAGCTTACAATGAAGCTACTGCTAAACTTGATAAGCTGGATTTTGCAGCCTATTTAATCAGCAGTCTGAAATTGATTTCCCGGGCAAACAAATATATTGATGAAACTGAGCCATGGCGTTTGGCTAAAGACGATAAATATAGAAACCGCCTGGGGACAGTTTTATATAATCTGGTGGAATGTATCAGAATTGCATTAGTATTAATGGCTCCTGCAATGCCGCAGTTACCGGCGCGAGCTAATGAACAATTAAAAATATTTGACAGCACAGAAGAAATTGAATGGGAAACTGCCGGGAGATGGGGTATAAGCCCGGTAGGTAATGAGGTTAAAAAAGGAGAAGTACTTTTTCCGCGGATAGATTTACAGCAGATGGAGGAGAAAGAAATGGAAAACAAACAGGAAGTAAAGGAGAATTTATTGTCTGTAGCCGAAAATGAAGTAATAAACGAAAAAGAATATGTAAGTTATGAAGAATTTGCCCGCCTGGATTTAAGAGTAGCGGAAATCATTGCCTGTGAAAAAATGGAAAAGGCGGACAAACTTTTAATTTTAAAAGTAAGGCTGGGCGACGAGGACCGAACTATAGTAGCAGGCATTGCACGCCATTATGAGCCTCAACAATTGATTGGCAAAAAGGTTGTAATTGTAGCTAACCTTAAACCAGCCAAATTGAGAGGTACATTGTCGGAGGGCATGCTGCTGGCTGCCTCAGATGATAATAATGTTGAAGTTTTGATGATTCAAAGCGATATTGCTTCCGGCAACAGGGTTAAATAATTTTGACCTGAACAGGAGGTAACAAATGTTAGTAGATACTCATGCCCATATACAGGATGAAGCTTATGATGATCTTAAAGCTGTTTTAAAAAGAGCAGCTGATAATGGTGTTGAAAAAATTATCTGCATTGGTTATGATTATGATTCTTCATTAACAGCTGTCAATCTGGCCAGGAAATATAAAGAAATATTTGCAGTGGTAGGAGTACATCCTCATGATGCTAAAGATCTGAATGAAGATATCTTGGCTAAACTATTCGAACTCGGACGTGAACAGAAAGTAGTAGCAATAGGCGAGATCGGACTTGATTATTATCGTAATCTGTCTCCTAAGGAAGTGCAGAAAAAAGCTTTTCTGGCTCAACTCAAAATTGCCCGTGAATTAAAAAAGCCAATAGTAATACATGACCGGGATGCACACCAGGAAGTTTTGGATACTTTAAAAGCGGAAAAAGGAGGCGCTAATGGCGGTATAATGCATTGTTTTTCAGGACACCTGCCCTTAGCTGTCGAACTTATGCAGATAGGCTTTTATATTTCTTTTGCCGGGCCGGTAACCTATAAAAACGCTAAAAAAACTCATGAGGTAGCAGCTAAAATACCTTTGGACAAGATACTGGTCGAGACAGATTGTCCTTATCTGACCCCGGAACCTTTTCGGGGCAAAACTAACGAACCAGCAAATGTTTTATTAGTAGCCGAAAAAATTGCCCAATTGCGGCAGAAGACTTTGGATGAAATAGCGTATCAAACCAGCCTTAATGCGCATAGGATTTTTCATATTAATCAGTAAGACAGGCATTTGCCTGTCCTTCCATATAATACCTTAATAACACACGTTGTTTATGAATATGAATAAAATGAATTAAGAGGAAATTTCTATTAAGGTTTAGAGACTATAATAACAGGTTATAATTACATTAAATGGCAGTGCATTTGACATTTTGCTAACAAATTGTCTAGAATGTAAGGGATCTTTCATAACAAATTTTTGCTATGAAAAAGAAAGGAATGGAAAAATGTTTGTATGGTCTAAGAAGAGGACTTACCTTTTAGCTGGTCTGATCAGCATAGGGTTGCTCCTGGGAAGCCAATTCTTTGCCTTGCAAAAGCCAATTACCATTTTGGCAGATGGTAACACAATCGAGACACATGCTTACTTTGCGCAGACAGTAACGGATGTTCTAGAGAAGAATGATATTAAATTAGGTGAAAAAGATAAAGTAGAACCTGCTCTGGACAGCGTACTGGAAAAAAACACAAAAATAATTGTGACCAGAGCTTTTAAAGTGAAAATAATTGCCGATGGTCAGACCAGAGAAGTCATATCCACTCCAATGATGGTAAAGGAAGTAATCAAACTGGCAGGTTTTGAGTTGGGCAGCGAAGACATAGTTAAAACCGTCCTAACCGAGAAAACCAAACCGAATCAGGAGATTGAGGTAATCAGAGTATCATCTGAACAGATTCAGGTTGAGGAACCTATTGCATATGGAGTGGAAAGAACGATTGACAACAACCTGGAAAAGGGGCTAACACGTACCACTCAGACTGGCAAGGATGGATTAGCACTAAACACAGTTAAAATCATTTATCACAATGGACAGGAAGTTAAACGAGAAATAACCGACAGCCAGGTTATTGCTGAACCAGTGAATAGGGTAATTGCCATGGGGAACATCACGAATGTTTCCCGTAGCGGTAGTAGTTTTGATTTTAGAGAAGCACGTTATATGGTGGCTTCTGCTTATACTTATACTGGTAATCGAACTGCTACCGGACAGCAACCTGCTGTTGGCATGGCAGCTGTTGATCCTGGGGTAATTCCATTAGGGACTCGTCTTTATATAGAAGGATACGGGTATGCTCAGGCAGCAGATACAGGTAGTTCAATTAAGGGAGACCGACTGGACTTGTTTATGGAAGACCGTACCCAGTGTCTTAGCTGGGGACGAAGATCAGTCAAAGTATATATACTCGATTAGGCTTTTAAGGTATACCTTCTGCATTGCAGAAGGTATTTTTTTTGCATTTTATTTATAACCATTTTTTTCCTCGGTTTAAAAAAAAGTAAGGGAAAAAACTATAACAAGCTAAATAAAAGGAGGTGATAGAATGCGGAAAAATTTTATCGGTTTGTTTCTACTAGTTTTATTGGTTTTAAGTACCATACTGAGTGGATGTCAGCAGTCGGCTCAAAAACCTTATACTGATAATAATAATCAAACAAATACTGAAATGACCGAAAATGAAAGAAGAGTACTTGCCGGACGCTTATCCAATCTGGCGGAGGAAGTAGATGGAGTCAAAAAGGCTTCAGTCATAGTTTCCAGTATTGGCATTACACAAAATAATACAACCACTAACACTATACCCAATAGTACTACTGACAACACTGACACAAATACTACAAATAATACTCGAACTACCTTGCCTGCTAATCCAACTGCGAATAACATTGCTAATCCTGGAACCACTAATATGAATACACCCAACACGAATACAGGAACCGGAATAAATACTAATACCACGAACAATACAACCGGTTTAGTAGTTATGGCGGGAATAACAATGGAAGATAATGTTATGAATGATGCAGCCAAGATGAAAACAATAAAACAAACTGTTTCCAACCGCCTGAGGGGAGCTGACTCCAGAATTAATCAAATATTAGTAACCAGTGACCCTGACTTAATAAAAAGAATAAATGATGTAGCAACAGGATTATTGAAAGGAAAACCTGTAACAACTTTTGAAAATGATATAAAGAAATTAGGCCGGGATATACAAAAAGAAACGCCAGCTTTCTAAAATAAAAAATGCCCGAATGCATAATTCGGGTTTTTTTATGTTATTGGCTTGATTACATAGAAGGCTTAAATAGTACTATATAGTATAATAGAAAATAAAATATGAGGTTTAATCTATGTATAAAGTTTCAACTATTTCAGGCCTGCAGCATTTAATGCAAGATAATGATATTAAAGTAAAAAAAAAATGGGGACAGAATTTTTTAGTAGATGGCAATATATTAAGAAAAATAGCTGCTTACAGCGGAACCAGACAAGACGATTATATCGTAGAAATAGGAGCGGGACTGGGGGCTTTGACACAAGAACTGGCTGTTCATCACAAGGGAGTCCTGGCTATTGATATAGATACTTCCCTTGAGCCTGTTTTAAGACAGGTTTTGTCTGCATATGACAATGTACAGTTAGTTTTCCAGGATATACTGAAAACTGATATTGAAGCCGAGTTAATGCGGGCTTTTAACCTTACCGAGGTGCCAACTTATACTGTTTGTGCCAATATTCCTTATAATATAACTACACCCATTATTTTTAAACTCCTGGAGCAATGCATTAATATGCAAAAAGCTGTAATAATGATACAAAAGGAAGTGGCAGTCAGAATATTGGCAAAGCCTGGAGGTAAAGACTATGGGCTGTTAACTTTGACGGTAGCCTATCATGCTGACGTGAAATTTTTATTGAATGTTTCAGCTAACTGCTTTTATCCCCGACCGCAAGTAGATTCATCTGTAATAGAAATTACACCCCTAAAAGGTAAAAGAGTTCGAGTTAAGCAGGAAAACCAATTTATTAATTTAATGAAATTTTCCTTTCAAAAACGGCGTAAAACTATGCTTAATATTACTGCCGCTTTTTTTATTTGTAATAAAAATACTGCAGAAAATATATTGACTCAACTTGAGATCTCTCCCCAGAAGCGCCCGGAAAATTTAACTATTGAAGATTACGCCTGCATAGCT
The DNA here is from genome assembly GCA_035353375.1 of Syntrophomonadaceae bacterium. Classification (GTDB taxonomy): domain Bacteria; phylum Bacillota; class Syntrophomonadia; order Syntrophomonadales; family Syntrophomonadaceae; genus UBA1368. The sequence goes on along the minus strand of DAOPZM010000010.1, from coordinate 79,677 downwards.
GACGCATTCTACCTGGTTTGATAATTTTTAATTGTTTGAAAACCGAAATTTAGCTTTTATTCTTGAATATTTAGTTGACATGACTGACGATATTTTATATACTATTTATTTTGTGTTTGACATTGATTAAAATTTAAGATAAAATTACACTGATATAATGAATAAAGAAGGTGGTTGAGTGAATTCTCCAAGAGCTTTATCTGATATAAAAAAGGATTTGGAGTCTTTTGTAGGCAGCAAAATCCGCTTGAAAGCTAACCGGGGAAGAAACCGTATAATAGAAAAAGAAGGTGTGCTGGAATCAATTTACCCTAATATATTCGTTGTAAAACTCGATGAGAGAAGAGTGGAACGCAGAGTTTCCTATTCTTATGCCGATGTATTGACTGAGACAGTGGAATTGTTTGTTTATGATAAACAGGATGCTGAGATTAGGATAGCATCAGCTAACAACTAACACCAAAAATAAATAAAATAATTACCAACTAAGCTGTGTTTTCAAAACATAGCTTTTTCTTTTCAAAAAGGGTTTAGAACATACTGCAGAGCAGTCAATAATATAAATGAAACAGCAGAATTTCAATAAAAGAGGTGGCAATATGGATAAACCGTTATTAATTTGGACGCCGGCAATATGCGCACAGTTGAAAAAACAACGCAGAATAAAAGGTGCTACTGTTTACCCTTTAGAAAAGAAATTAAGCTCTATTGAAGATGTAAAAATTAAAGTACGGCATAGTGAAGCTAAGTTTCAAGGCTCTTCAGTTCAGGTGAAGTTTCAACTGGAATTCCTTTGTTTAATGGAGGGTTATCAGGGTGATATGTTATTGGCTGCGTGGCAGGGGGAGTGCCAGGAAAGAGTTGCTTTAACGGAGTTTGACAATAAGTTCAGTGACATGGAACAGGTTTATATGAAGCTTAATTTTACAGAATGTGATGGTATTGGAGAGCTAATCGGGAATGAAATCTGTCTAGATTATTATATAGAATATTCAATAATAGCGGCTCATGAAAAAATCATTGAGATTTCAGCAAACAGACAGTCAGAGGCAGCAGCAGTTTCACTAAAGGCAGCTATGCAAAAACTGGAAGATGAGGTACTTAGAGTTGAGGGAGAAAACGGTGAATTAAGACGTCGGTTATTTATTTATGAGCGTGACATATCCAGCCTGAAAAGAGGTTTATGGAAGGCAGAAAACCGTAACGCGGTACTTAACAGAGAAAAGAAGGAGCATCAGGCTTTGATCGAAAAACTATCAACAGTTATAAGAGAGCAGGATTTGGATGCTGTTCAGGCAAAGCATAATTATTTTTCCGAGGGTATTAATTCAAATCGAGCTTTTTTGAGGCCGGAAGAAGTTTCGAGACTGGGAGGTCGAATCAAAAGGATGTTTATGAACAGTAACTAAACCGTGTAACCTGCCCTGCTTTTTGTGCATAAAATATTAGCAATAATAAGTAAAAGGGGTAGGTTCTGTGAAAATACTTTTTACCAATGATGCTCCGGTAATTAAGCGAGGTATAGGTAAGGCTTTTGCAGATTTCGGTGTGGATGTTTGTTATACACAGATAGTACATGATCCTAACTGGATAAATATTTTCGAAGAGTTCAAACCTGACTATGTTTTTAATGATGGTGGTTGGGATACCTATGGTATCCTTTTTCCTTTCCTTACCGAGCGAAATATTCCCCATATATTTTGGGCTATTGAAGATCCGATTTTTTACCAACTGTTATCATTACCGCATGCATTAAAATCAGAATTTGTTTTCACTACTTGTCAGGAAACAATTGCTCAATACCAGGCCAATGGAGTCGAGGCATATTTGCTGCCGTTTGCCTGCCATCCGGATTTTCATAAAAGGGCCGCTCCGGATCCGCGTTTTAATCATGACATAGTCTTTGTTGGCAATAATTATTTTGAATTCAAGGAGCGTATAGCAGCTGCTGAGCGAATACTGAAACCATTAATGGATGCTAACTTTAATATTAAAATCTATGGTAATGAGTGGTGGCTGGATCAATCCCGCCCATTTAGTATTGATCCACGTTTTTACGGCGGATATCTGGGTAGTGAAGATCTGCCTGCAGTTTGTGCCAGTGTGCCAATAGTATTAGGCCTGCATTCCGTAACCAATTCCTCAACCATGATGAGCATGAGAACCTTTGAAATATTGGGCAGTGGTGGTTTTTATCTGACCCAGTGGACCCCGGCCATCGAGAATATGTTCAGAAACCATTATCATTTAGTATGGTCCAATAGTGCTGAAGAGACCTTGGATTTAGTTAATTACTATTTAGCTCATCCTGAATTACGCGAGAAAATTGCTTTGCAGGGTCAGCGGGAAGTATATGAAAAACATACTTACCATAAGAGAATCGAACAATTTCTGCCGATGCTGACAGAAAGATTATATGGTCCATTAGTAGCACCTACTATACAAAATCCGCGCGGGATAAGATTCGGCAATCGCTTTAAAAAAATAGCTTTTAAATATTCCGGTATTAAAACCGTTGCGCTTATCAGAAGTCATGGTTCTAATTTCCGCGTTGCTTCAGAAAGTGCAAATAAAATGAATATTAGGGTGGGACGGCGTAGTGTCAGGATAAACCATCATATTTAAAAAAGTTAATTTTTCCGGAAGGCCAGATTTACTATAAGGTAGTCTGGCCTTAGATCATATTTAATAGGTAAACTTATTTGACACCATATAGCTACTGTTGGCATAACATATTAAAGCAGAATTCAAATAAATACCTATCCAGATTAGGGGGATAGAAGATGTCAAATATAAGTTGTATATTATACCCGCCCACTCTTGATTTTGATTACCTTGTACAGCGTCCCCAACAAATTATGAAAAGCTTTTCGCAATTGGGAACAACTTCGTATTATATTAACTGGCCGGGCCCTAATATGAGAAGAAACAAGGGGATCGAACAAATCAATCCAAACTTCTTCCTGTTTAATAATGTTGACCCAGATCCATATCTGAAAGAAGTTAATCCTGTCGTTTATTATACTTCTGCGGCCCATTCCGATATGATAAACAACTACCAGCCGGCACTAGTCGTATTTGATAGTGTAGATGAGCCCAGCGGAGAATTTGAAGGCTGGAAACCTTACTACGAACATGCTGTAAAAACTGCCGATGTAGTTTTAGCCACTTCGCAAAAGTTATTTAATATGGCCAAAGCATTAAATGCTAACACTTACCTGATCCCCAACGGCTGCGATTATGATTACTTTTCTCAAGCCAGCACCCGGACACTGCCGGTTCCTCAGGAAATGCAAAATTTGCCCCGCCCAATAATAGGTTATATAGGGGTTTTAGCTACCTGGTGCGATTTTGTCCTGATTGATCAAATGGCCCGCAATTTTCCCCATTATAGTTTTGTAATGATCGGGCCTAAATATAACATCAGCGATCTGCCTCAGCAGCCAAACCTTCATTGGTTGGGTTTTAAGCCTTATACTGAGTTGGCCTATTATACACAAATGTTTGATGTAGGGATAATTCCTTTTAAACTGACCAGTATGGTGGAAGCAGTGAACCCTATTAAGATGTGGGAATACATGGCGGTGGGCATGCCGGTGGTCACCACAGCTTTACCAGAAGCTAAACAATACGAAGGACTAATCTATTACTCCAATAATTATAATGAATTTTTCAGTAATATTACCAGAGCGTTGGCAGATACTTCTCCTGAACGACGTGAACAGCGGATGGAGTTAGCCAAACGTAACTCCTGGCGGGAAAGAGCACAGCAAATTATAAACATCATTGAAAACCATTTAGCCGCTAAAGGAATAGATAGATCCAGACCAATGCCGGAATTAAAAGCAACACTGGGGAAAGCATCTAATCGGGTTGGTTCTTATCGAATTGATCTGGCTCCTTCACGGCAATTAACAATTTCGCGCGGAACTTCCTATAAGTTCAGAGTAGGTAAAACAACTGCTATTATTTTTGGCAGAAAAGCTGGAAACAAAAATGCAACAGCTAGCCGCGGAACTATGATTATTAATAGCAGGGTTGCTTTTCGTTATACAACTGTCAGGGTCAGAAGGAGTGCATAGGTGTGCAGGAAAAATCGATTTTGATCGGCTGTCCGGTCCGGAATCGGGCTTGGATATTACCTGAATATTTGCAGTGTCTGGAGAATATTGATTATCCGGCTGACAAAATAAAATTTTGCTTTATAGTAAATGACTCAATTGATGATACAGAAGCTATTTTAACGGAATTTTCCCGCCGAAGCCTCTCGCCGGTTCAGATCATTAATACCCCGGACAGTAAAAATAACGGGCATCAACGCGGGACATACCGACTGGAGCAACTGGCAAAATTGCGTAATTTGCTTTTGGAGAAGTTCTTTCAATCAGAATGTGAATATTTATTGTCAGTTGATAGTGACATTTTAGTTCCGCCTTCAATAATTAGACAGTTGCTTAGCAGAGATTGCCTCATAATTTCTGCTTTAGTCTGTAATGGTCATCATATAAATGATTCCTCTATATATAATGTAATGCAAAAAAATCCCGTGGGGAATTACCAGTATATGAAAGATTTACCGCGGGATAACATATTCAGGACCGACATCACTGGAGCTGCTTATCTTATCCACCGCAGTGTCATTGTGACACATAGAGTTTATTATTCTGCCAAGAGAGGTGCTGAGGATATTGGCTTTTGTGAAGAAGCCCGCGCGAGGGGAATACCGATTTTTTGTGATGGTACCATTGAGTGCCGGCATGTTATGAATGAACCAGGGGGGCTGTAAAAACAGCCCCTTTTCAACGGGATCAGCAAACAAAAAAATCTGCCGGGTACGCACATTTTGTAACCTTTGTTCATAGGATATCCTAGAAATTGCATAAACAAATTTCTACCATACTTGCATCAAAGCAAGTAAAGATATTAGAGATAAGGGAGGGAAAGTAAGAAAGATGAATAATAATGGGCTAAAATGTGAATTTCCAGACGGTTGTATGTTGGATTTATTTGCAAAAGTAATCAAAGCTAAGTTCATTCAGAGACAAGTTAAAGTGCTGGATACACTGTTTTGTGTACCCGATGAACAGGTAGGAGGCAAAGTATCATTTGTTGAAGATATCAAAGTAAAGGTTCTCCAGGCCGGAGAAGATCTGGCTTTCAACCGGGTCAAAATTTTTATCGATTATGAAGTAATCTTGTTTGTTGTAGTAGAGGATGAATATCAGATAATTACCATATGTGATCGTTTTGAACAGTCTGTTGAACTGGATGAATTTGATCCGCCACTGACTATTGAAGAATTCCGGGCAGAAATTGAAACTTCTGAAATAATTCTTAAAAACTGGAGCTTTGATTTTGAGATTAAAGGAAATTGTGAAGATTCCAGTAACCCATGCAACCTGGTAACTCCGATTAATGGTACCTGTATTGGCTTAAGAGTATATGTTGATATTACCGTCAAACTGGGCAAAATGCATGATGTCATAGTATTTGGCGAAATAGAACCAGAAGTTGAATTTGAAAAATAGGAATTTAATGCCCGGCGAAAAGCCGGGCATTTATTATTTTTATTTGATAGGCATACTACTAGTTTTACAAGTAAGGATGAAAAACATGATGCAAATAAAAAAAATTAGCCCCGTAAAAGGTGACCATGTATTTATGCAGTCAGCTGACAAAAAAGCTGATGACCGGCACCAAAAACTTGTTGCTGCCAAACCACGGGAGCATGTAAATCCTGCCACCAGGGATAAAAGTGTTCTTGGTATCTGTAATCGCTGAAATTACAACTCAACAGCTGGCAGCTGTCAGGAAGATCAAGATCTCGCTTAGACAAATTCTAATAAATTATATATGAAATTGTTTTACATTCAGTGAATGGGGGGGATGTTTTGAAAAAGCTGGGACTGGTTTTAGGCGGCGGGGGGTTAAAGGGAATGGCCCATATAGGTGTTTTGCAAGTCTTGGCCGAACACCGTATCCCTGTATACAGTATCTCCGGAACCAGTTCAGGCAGCATTATTGCCGCTTTTTTTGCTGCTGGTATTTCACCATATGAGATGGAAAGAATTGTTTTAAATCTTAAGCCCAGTGATTACCTCGACTACAATATCAGCGGCTTGCTGAAATATGGTCTGGGTTTATTACTGCCAGGGAAAAATCCAACCTTGGATGGATTAATAAAAGGACAAAAACTGGAAGATTTGATGGCTTATATTACTGACTATAAGAAATTATGTGAAGTTAAAATACCGATAGCAATAATTGCCTGTAATATAGATACTGGCGAAGAAGTGGTTTTCAGCAATATTGATCCGATGACAGAAAACCAAGTTGTTTTTGTTCAGGATGCCTTGTTAAGTGAAGCAATAAGAAGCAGTACTTCTATACCTGGCATTTTTGTACCTTATATCTTAAACGGCATGCAATTAGTTGACGGTGCCTTAAAATCAGTAGTTCCAGTGTCTATCCAGATAGCCATGGGGTCGGAGTATATTATGACGGTGAACCTGGGCAGAGAACATTACCAGGAATCAGTTGCCGGCATACTGCAAATAATCAGCAGAACGATTGACATTCTGGTTTATGAGACATCTGACACAGCAGAAACTCTTTATTCTGATTTAAGTATAAATCCTTTAATACCGGAAGTCCGTATTGATGAAACAGAAAAAATTGCCTCCATTATACGGGCAGGCAGAAGAGCTATGCTGGCTCAATTAGGGAAGCTGCAAAGAGGGCTATGGCAGAAGAATGTAACTTAATTAAAATAATTTGCATATAATATCCACAAAAGACTAATTGGCCAAACGAAGCTATCGTGGCGGGAGGGGGGCAATATGGCTACTGATAAATTTGAACACGCGACCTTTTATTTGACTCTTCGACAGGTCGAAGATATAAAAAGAATGGCCAGAGAGCTACAGATTTCCAGAAGCGCATTGGTAAGAATGATAATCCGTGAATACCTGGCTCATGAGGATAAAGTACAAAACAAATAACAAGACTTCGATTTTATAGGCGTTGGTTTGACCCTGAAAAATGAAAAATAATTAATTGTTTAAGTAAACAGGTAAACAATTCAGGTTAATCAAATTAATATAAAGAGAAAGCTGAACTTACTTCTTTAGCAAGTTCAGCTTTCCAGGTTTTTGAGAAAACCAAAAATAGCCTGATTTACTGCAGCAGGTTGTTCCAACATGGCAAAGTGGCCAGCTGTTTCTAATATAACCAGTACGGCCTCAGGTAAATGAGTCTGTAAATACTCTGCATATTTTACTGGTGTCAGAATATCATCCCGGCCAACAATTATCAAAGCAGGCAAGGTTACTGTGGATAATTCAGCAGTCAGGTCAAACTTATCACAGGCATTAAAATCAGCATATAAAACTGCAGGAGAATTTTGCATATAAACCTCTGTTTGTGTAGCGATTAAAGCAGGATCGCACTTTGGTGAAAAAGTCATGCGGAAGAAGGAATTATCCATTTTGCCTATTGCCAGGCTTTCAAGTATTTGCGGCAGTACTTTCAACTTTGCTCCGCCTCCGATTAAAATAAAGCCGTTCAGGTCAACGGCATAATAACGGGCATAATGTAATGTGACTGCAGCACCAAGTGAATGACCAGCTATATATATTGGCCTTGTCAAAGATTCCTTTTCAATAAAGGCTTTTAAATGTAAAGCTGCTTCACCTACATTTGTATAGGCCGGAGGTGATGACTTTCCATGACCAGGCAAGTCTATAGCAAGACAATTCAAATACTTGCTTAAAGCCTGCATCTGTTCATGCCATACTTGGGCAGTTCCGCCACTGCCATGGATAAATATAATAGTTCCCTTGGGGTTAGCTGCAGTCCGGTTTTCATAATAAAGCTGACCTGAAGCTGATTTACTTATTGGCATAATAATTCTCCTTTAATGTCATTATATAAACTATAAAACAAAATGAAAAATGTTACAGGTACTCCAGTATTAATTAAGGCAGAAAAGGAATAGGCATCACTTTATAGCAAGTGATGTCTATTAATTCCCGGGGGGGAGGGAATTGGATAATGAAAAGAATCTGCATGGGGGGAGAATGTGAGTGCAAACCCTTAATTATTTGATATTGTAATATTATTCACAATCAAAGTCAATGATTAAGGAGAAAAAATTTTCACAGAATATTTCTGAAGAAAGATAAATGCTTTAAGTTTATGAATACATATTTGCGGCAATAATTTAAGCAGAATGGAGGTGGTGAAATTGCTGAAAAAAATTAGTATTATTATAATTTTATTTGTTTTTACCTTCTGCGGAACTAATGTATTAGCGGAATATAATACCCCACTTAATAAGGAAGTGCTAAGGTTGCATGTAATAGCTAATAGTGACAGCAGCGAGGATCAGGAATTGAAATTGCAGGTTAAAGACCATGTGGTAAAAATGATGCAGGCGGAGTTTATAGATTTGGCCAGTGCAGAGGAAGCTTATATTCAGGCGGAAGAACAAATTCCATTTATTAAGGCAGAGGCAGAAAAAGTCATATATGCGGAAGGTTATGATTATCCGGTGGAAGTATATGTTGGAGAATATGATTTCCCCGTGAAGTCTTATGGTAATATTGTTTTTCCTGCCGGCAATTACCAGGCGGTAAGAATCGTAATAGGAGAAGGCACAGGGAAAAACTGGTGGTGTGTGCTTTTCCCGCCTTTGTGTCTGGTAGCTTCTTCTGATAAGGGTTTATGTCTGGATAGTCCGAAAGAGGCAGAGGTAACCTTTAAATGTTTAGAACTTATTCCCAAAGGTATTAAATTTAATTCAGCCGATTGATTATTTTAAAATACCTCTCATCCCCCTCCTTCAGGAACGGTTTAACCGTTCCCTTTTGTTTTTCAGCAATATATAATTATTTAACAGGAGGAAGTGCAGTATGAAACGATTAACTATAGCAGCACCAGCAAAAATTAATTTAATACTGAATGTACTTGGTACCAGAACTGATGGTTATCATGAATTGGAAACCATAATGCATAAGATAGATTTAATTGATATAATTCATGTTGAAGCAACTTCTGAGGGAATTACAGTAGAGAGCAACTCCGGCCTTATACCGACTGGGGTGGATAATCTTGCTTATCAGGCTGCGGCCCTATTGATGGAATATAATGGAATTAAAGCAGGAGTTAATATATTTATAGAGAAGAATATACCTGTTGGTGCTGGGCTGGCTGGAGGCAGCTCAGATGCTGCAGCAGTATTAACAGCCTTGAATAGAGTATTCCAACTTAAACTGCCCGATGACAGGTTGCAGGAGATGGGAGCTGCAGTGGGATCTGATGTACCTTTTTGCCTGGGAAGTGAAACTGCTTTGGCCAGAGGCAGGGGGGAATTGCTTACTCCACTGGACAGAGGGCCCAAGCTTGATTTGTTGTTGGTAATGCCAGATTTTCAGGTTTCCACAGCCGAAGTTTACCGGGCATATAAAATAAAAAACAATTATCAGCCCGCTGATACGGCTGCCTTTATCAAATTTTGGCAAAGTGGGGATATTATTAATATTGCCAACTGTATCAGTAATGATTTGGAAACAGTGAGCATCCCAAAACATAATGAAATTAACCACATAAAAACAGACCTTAGACAAGCAGGAGCAGTCAATTCTCTGATGTCAGGCAGCGGACCTGCTGTATTTGGTATTTTCGCAGACCAAAAAACTGCAATTAATGCATTGGATATTATGCAGAAGCTTTATAAAAGGGTATATCAGGTCACATCATATTATAGGGAGTGATGAGTATGGGAGAACAGAGATTGATGCCGGTTAACCTTGAATCGTATAAACCGTTGCGGGATTTGGTTCTGGAAGCTATGCGGGAAGCCATATTGGAGGGTACCTTAAAACCCCGGGAGAGACTTATGGAGATTCAGTTGGCCGAAGAACTGGGAGTATCCAGGACCCCGGTACGTGAAGCTTTGCGTAAGCTTGAACTGGAAGGATTTATAGTAATGGTGCCGCGTAAAGGCGCATATGTTGCTGATCTGTCTATCAAAGATGTTGCCGATGTATTTGAAATCAGGATTGCTTTGGAAGGACTTGCAGCAGCATTGGCAGCGGAACGTATAACCGACGAAGAACTTGAGGAAATGGAAAGGCATTTAGTCGAAAAAGCGGAAGCTATCAAAAGACATGATATGGTAAAACTGGTTGAAATAGATACCAGGTTCCATGAAGCTTTATATGGAGCCAGCCGAAATGACCGGCTTATAGTTATTATTAATAACCTGAGAGAACAGATCCAAAGGTTCAGAACATCATCATTGGCTATGCCCGGCAGAATGCAGCAGTCTTTAGAGGAACACCGAAGTATAGTTGAAGCAATACAATCACGCGATGTTGCCCTGGCTAGGCAGGCAGCCCAGGAGCATATTGAGAATGCTGAGAGCTGGATGATAGAATCTTTGAAAAATGAAGGTTTCCGATTAGCTGATTAACGGAGGAATACTAAATGCAATACGATGCTATTATTCTTGCAGGCGGCGAGAGTAGCAGTGACTTAAAAAAAATTGCCCCGTATGATAATGAAGCACTGATAATTATTGGTAATTACCCTATGATTTATTATGTATACAAAGCAGTTCGTCAGTCTCCCATGGTTAGAAAAATAGTTGTAAGTGGGCCGGTTGATTCTCTGCGTAATATTTTACCTCGGGAAGAAAACCTGTATTTTGTTGCCAGCGGTGACAATGCAGTAGAAAGCCTTGCTAATGCAGCAGATTTTTTACAAAAAGAAGGTACCACTGAAAAATTACTAATAATGCCTACTGACATTCCATTTATTACAGCTGAAGCAATAGAGAATTTTATAAACCGCTGTGAGGAAAGTCAAAACGATTTTTATTATCCGCTGACCAGTAAGGAAGTTAATGAAAAAGCTTTCCCGGGTGTCCGTCGTACATATGTGCGTTTACAGGATGGAATATTTACCGGAGGCAATCTTTTTTTAGTTAAAACCAAGCTGGTAAATGATATTCTGGATTTAGCCCTGCAGTTGGTTATAAGACGCAAGAATCCTCTGGCTATTGCACGTCTTTTTGGCTTGGGATTAGTATGGAAGTATATAACCAGATCCCTGAGTATTGCGACAGCGGAGAAAAGATTTTTTAAAGTTACTGGTATAAGAGGCAAAGCTATTATATCGCCTTTTGCTCAGATAGGTGTGGATGTTGATAAACCGAGTGATTTGGAATTAGCCCATCAATATCTGGGGGATAAGAAGTTCTAAGGAAACTAATTTATTGAACCTGCTTTATTGAATAAGCAGGTTTTTTCATGATAAATAATCGACAGGCAAAAAGGTAAAGGTTATAATACGGTTGAATAACATTTTGAGTACAAATTCTCGCCACTAATCGCTTTTCTATAAGTAATTATATATACGAGGGGTGGATAATTAAGTGAAATTCAGTGCAGTGATACTTGCTGCAGGCAAAGGAGTCAGAATGGTATCTGCTCTTCCCAAAATACTGCATCCTGTGGCAGGAAAACCAATGGCAGCACATGTAATCGATCAGGTAAAAGCAGCCGGGATTGATGATATCGTATTAGTTACAGGATTCGGACGGGAAAGGGTAGAAGAGGCTATGTCCGGAGAACAAATAAAATTTGTGCTACAGGAACAACAATTAGGCACCGGACACGCGCTGATGCAAGCTGCACCGGCAGTTGATCATCAGGGACAAATGCTGGTTCTGGCGGGGGATACCCCGCTATTATCCGCCAAATTATTGAAAGAACTGATGGATTACCATATCGGGCAGGGGACAGCAGCAACCGTATTATCATGTATTGCGGATAATCCTTATGGTTATGGTCGTATTATTCGTGCTGAAGAGGGATATCTGGAGAGAATTGTTGAAGAAAAAGATGCTGACGAAAGTCAAAAAATTATTAATGAAATTAATTCCGGTATATACTGTTTTGAAACCGGCATAGTATTTGAATGCTTATCCCAGCTAAACAACAATAATGCCCAGAAAGAGTATTATCTGACTGAAGTTATAGAAATATTGAGACGTGAGAAGAAGCCGGTTGCTGTTTTTATGTCAACTGACAGCGAATCAGTTTATGGAATAAATGACCGTGAACAGCTTGCATTTGCTGAGTCAGTTTTAAGGCGAAGAAAAAACGTCGAACTGATGAAAGAAGGGGTAACTATTTTAGACCCTCTTTCAACTTTTATTGATAGTGAGGTTAAGATTGGTTCTGATACAGTTATTCTTCCTTTCACTATTATTGAAGGTAAGACTGTTATCGGTCAGAACTGTGAGATAGGGCCGGCAACCCGTATAAATTCTTCTTTGATAGGTAATGGCGTTAAGGTAGATAGTTCACGCATTAATGAAGCTGAAATTGGTGATGATTGCAATATAGGGCCTTTTTCCTATCTGCGCCCGGATACTGTTCTGCATAATGGTGTTAAAGTGGGCGATTTTGTTGAAGTTAAAAAATCTATTATCGGGGAAAAGAGCAAAATACCACATTTGAGTTATGTGGGTGATGCACAGGTTGGTAAAGGGGTAAATATAGGGGCCGGTACTATAACCTGTAATTATGATGGCAAAAATAAATACCGGACAGTTTTAGAAGATGGTGTTTTTATTGGTAGTAACACTAACCTGGTTGCACCCGTTAAAATAGGGAAAGATTCTTATACCGGTGCCGGTTCAACTATTACCAAAGATGTTGGGGAAGATTCTCTGGCTGTTGAAAGAGCGGTACAAAAGAATATAAGCGGTTGGAGCAAGCGCAGTAAGTAATAATAGTTGTAGGAGGTAGTACTATGAAATCATCCAGATGGAGGATGAAACTCTTCACCGGCAATGCTAACCCATGCCTGGCAAGCGACATAGCAAAATATTTGGGAATACCCGTTGGTGATGCTTTAGTATCAAGGTTTTCTGATGGAGAAATCAGTTGTGCCATAAATGAAAGCGTCCGGGGAGTAGATGTATTCGTAGTTCAACCTACCTGTGCGCCCGTCAACGATAATTTAATGGAATTATTAATTATGATCGATGCTTTCAGAAGAGCATCCGCAGCACGAATTAACGCAGTAATTCCCTACTATGGCTATGGCCGCCAGGATCGCAAAACCAGAGCGAGAGATCCAATTACTGCCAAGCTGGTATCAAACCTGTTGGTCGAGGCTGGCGCCGAAAGAGTAGTGGCGATCGATCTGCATGCCAATCAGATCCAGGGATTTTTTGACATACCAGTCGACCACTTGCTGGGGGTGCCTACTCTCGCAGAATATATGAAAAGCAAGGTCGGTGATGATCCTGTCGTGCTTTCTCCGGATGTAGGCGGAGTAACCAGAGCACGTGATTTAGCTGCCAAGATAGGAGCTTCATTGGCAATCATTGATAAAAGGAGACCAGCACCTAATGTTTCCGAAGTAATGAATGTCATAGGTGATGTTGAAGGCAGAACGGTTATTATTGTAGATGATATTATTGATACTGCCGGAACGTTGGTAAGCGCTGCCAAAGTCATGCTCGAAAAAGGCGCAAAAGAAGTATATGGTTGCTGCACCCATCCGGTTTTTTCAGGGCCCGCTCTAGAAAGGCTCGCTGCCAGCCCATTAAAAGAGATTATAATAACTAATACTATCCCGCATATCGCAGCACAGAAAATCTCCAAAATAAAAGTATTATCAGTTGCACCCTTGATAGGGGAAGCTATTCTGCGCATTCACGAAGACTTATCAGTCAGCAAACTATTTGAAATATAATATTGTTTTTGGACACATAAGATTTTTATTGCTATAATTACTTTTTAATAGCAGTGCATAAAACGTGTACGCTAATTATTTCCTTAAGGAGTGATATAATGGCCATTGCCCAGAATATTGATTACATCAAACGCGATTTAAAAAATAAACATTTTCTAAAAAATTTTAGAAACCAGAACTGGATACCGGGAATTGTTTACGGTAAAGGCGCACCTGCCCAGCCTATTTTCCTTCCTGCCAGGCAGTTTAATAAAACTTTGCAGGTGCACGGTTTAAGAGGTTTATTCTCTTTAGTGATGGAAGGCGAAAAACCTGCTATGGTTTTGATCCGCGAGATACAAAAGGATCCGCTGAACGGTAATATAATTCACGTTGATTTCCTAACCTTAAATATGGATGAAAAAGTAAATAATCAGGTAAGTATTCAAATTATCGGGGAAGAAGACATAATAAAGAAAGGGGCAATGTTACAGTTTAGCCTTAAAGAAGTCGAAGTTCAGTGTCTGCCGCAAGATATACCTGATACTTTTATCTGTGATGTATCCAATTTAGAAATCGGTGACAAAATAACGGTTGCCGATCTCGAAATATCAGAAGTAATCGAACTTGTGACTGATAATGACGCACTTATTGTCGCTGTTCTCGCTCCCGGAAGGGGTACTGCTGAAGAAACTGAAGCTGAAACAGAAGCAGCAGAAGGAAGCACTGAGGCTTAAACCGGAGTTTTTTACTTTGAATGGTAGCTATTGGAGGCTATTATATTACTATTGGCATTCAAAATGATGTGATAATAACGCAGACAACTAATTGTCTGCGTTTGTTATATAATTATTTAAGATAGAATTAAAGTAAGAGGTAACATAATGAAAATTATCGTTGGCCTTGGCAATCCCGGAAAAAAATATAGTGATACCAGACATAATGTTGGTTTTAGGGTGATTGAAACATTAGCCGAACGATACCTGATTGAGCGGGAAGTAAGCAAATTCGACGGGCTGATTGCCCAATTACGGATTAATAATGAGCGGGTATTATTAGTTAAACCATTGACTTTTATGAATCTGAGCGGCAAAACAGTCCAATCTGCAGTTAAATTTTATAAAATTGATTTAGTTGACTTGATGATAGTATGTGATGATATAGATTTGATGCCGGGCATAATTAGAATCCGACCTGGTGGGGGTACCGGGGGACATAAAGGATTAGCCTCCATTGCAGCCCATTTAAACAGTAATGATTTCCCCCGTATGCGCATTGGTATCGGCAGACCGCCTAATGATACTATTGATTGGGTTTTAGGAAGATTCAGCTCCGGAGAGGCCGCGCTGATGCAGGAGACCGGCATGAGGGCGGCGGATGCTTTGGAAACATGGGTAAAGGAAGGCCTGGATAAAGCCATGAATATTTATAACAAGTCTGTAATATAGTATATTTGCCCGCTATTTTAAACAAAATATAAAAAATAGCAAAGGGGCGGATCAAGGATGAAAATCTATCATATTTGTGAGTATTGTCAGCAAATATATCGTACATCAGAAGTTCAAGGCGAAGGCGCAACGGAACTATCAGGTATTTGTGAAGGATGTTCAGCAGAACTGGGACTTGATGACAGAGGGTCTCTGCTAAGCAGCCATTTTTATAATTGAGAAAATTACACTGACTGATTACAGTGATTTTGAATTAAGTTATACAGTAAACTGGTAACTATGTAATTTAATTATTCTACTAATAAGCCAATAATAATAAAATTTAAAAGAAAATTTATTCAGTGGGGGCTGTTATTAAGCGTCCACCGTTTACCTGTGGGGAGGGTTGTTATCATTGAATTCAAGTTTTTTAAGCGATCTTAACCTGGCCGTAAATGAGCGTAAATCTATTCTGTTAACGGGGCTGGCAGACAGTACCAGGAATATGGTCTGGTCAGAACTTTATAGAAATTTTCCCGGTAAAGTTTTATGCCTGGTAGCAGATGAAGAAACCGCTTATGATTTAGAAAGAGAAATGGCAGGTTTTATTGATAAAGATAAAATTATTCTTTTCCCCGGACGCAATCTTTTATTTATGCGGGAGGCTATTTCCCGGGGAGAGATAAAACGCATAATGACTCTGGAGGATTGCCTTCTGCACCCGGGCAGAAAGGCTTTTATCATTGCTACTGCGGCTGCATTTATCCATCCTTTAGTCGCAGAGGAACAAATGAAGAATAATCTGATATATTTATCTGTTGGGCAGGATATCGCTTTTAACCAGATGGGATATCAATTGGCCAAAAGTGGATATAGCAGGACTGATACAGTTACACGTCCCGGTGAATTCGCCATCAGGGGTGATATAATTGATATTTTCCCTCTGAATGAAGATTATCCTTATCGCATTGAGTTGTTTGGCGAAACAGTTGAATCAATCCGAAACTTTGACATAAATACGCAGAGGTCGGGAAAATCCGAAAAAGCAATTATGGTATTTCCTGCTGATGAACTTTGCGGTGAAAAACTTACCGCGACACTTCTTGACTATCTGGGCAGAGATAATCTGATCATTTTTGATGAACCCCGCAGCTTTTACCAGACATTTGAAAAAGTAATAAAAAGATATAAAGCCACTGTTAAGGAAGCGCATGAATTGGGAAAAAAGCTGATTGAACTGCCACTTTTAAACAGAGAGAAAATATCCTGGTCTATTAGCGAGCATACAGTAGTATATCATGCCTTTTTTCCTGGCAATATTCCTCAGGTTCAGGTCGCAAAGATCGAGCATATTTCCCAAAAAGAGATGGAACCTTTTTTTACTAATTATTCCTTAATTTTTACCCGTATTAAAGAATGGCAAAATAAGAATTTTGCCGTCAAATTAGCAATAAAAAATAATGCTGTCCGTAATAAAATGCAGCAGGATTTGATCGACCATCACCTGACAAGCATAGAGTTTGTGAATTTTCAGGTTGAAAAAGGTTTTGTAAGCCCCACTTTGAAAATGGCTCTGATCAGTGAAACAGATATCTGGGGTAAAAAGAACAGCCCAAAACGCCAGGCAGCCATAAGAAAAGAGGAACGCTTACTGGCAGAAGATTTGAAATTAGGGGATTATGTAGTACATGAAACATATGGTATTGGAATTTATCGCGGGGTTACGCAGGTACAAACTGACGGTGTAACTCGTGAATACATATTATTGCAGTATGCCGGCACCGATAAATTATATTTGCCTCCTGATAAATTGGATTTGTTATTTAAATATAAAACTGCCGAAGAAAAAGAACCGCGTTTAAGTAAACTGGGTGGCAGCGAATGGGAGAGAACCAAACGTAAAGTATCCCAATCAATAAAAGACATGACCGAAGAGTTGCTGAGGCTGTACGCTACCCGCCAGGCCCGGGAAGGATTTGCATTCTCACCGGATACTCCGTGGCAGGCACAGTTTGAGGGTGCTTTTCCTTATGAAGAAACCCGTGATCAGCTCAAAGCTATCCAGGACGTTAAAAGGGATATGGAAAGCAGGCGGCCCATGGATCGATTGATATGCGGTGATGTAGGTTACGGAAAAACCGAGGTAGCTCTTAGGGCAGCTTTTAAAGCCGTAATGGACAGTAAGCAAGTAGTCGTTTTAGTTCCTACTACTATTTTAGCCGAGCAACATTACCTCACCTTCAGTCAGCGCTTTGCTTCCTATCCTGCTACAGTAGAAGTGCTAAGCCGCTTTTGTTCCAGTGCCCAACAAAAAAGAATTGCCGATGATTTGAAGAAAGGCATTATAGATGTAGTTATCGGTACTCACCGGCTTTTATCCAACGACATACATTTTAATGACCTGGGATTATTAGTTATTGATGAAGAACACCGTTTCGGTGTAGCACAAAAGGAAAAAATTAAAGCTATCAAGGAACAGGTTGATGTGATAAGTCTTTCCGCAACACCGATTCCCCGCAGCCTAAATATGTCCCTCACGGGAATGCGGGATTTGACTTTGATAGAGACGCCGCCGCAGGGAAGATATCCGATTATTACTTATGTAATGGAATACGATGAGGAAATCATTATGGAAGCCATTTATAATGAGGTTGAAAGGCAGGGGCAGGTGTTTTATGTCCATAACCGCATAGAAGACATCGATCGAGTCTATGCCCGCCTTAAAAGCCTGCTGCCAGATATTGCTATTGGTATCGGTCACGGGCGCATGAAAGAAGAAGAATTAAGCCGGGTAATGATGGACTTTATGGCTGGAAAGTTTGCAGTATTCTTATGTACTACCATCATAGAATCCGGGTTGGATATGCCAAATGTAAATACCATTATTGTTGAAGAAGCAGGTAAGATGGGATTGGCCCAGTTATATCAGCTGCGGGGCCGGGTAGGACGTTCCAAACGTGTTGCCTATGCCTACCTTACTTATCGTCCGGATAAGATCATCAACGAAACTGCACAAAAAAGGCTGAATGCCATCCGCGAGTTTAATGAATTGGGTTCCGGCATGAAAATAGCCCTGCGTGACCTGCAGATAAGAGGAGCAGGAAATATTTTAGGATCGGAGCAGCATGGATATATACATGCTGTCGGATTTGATTTGTATTGCCGGCTTCTTGAACAAGAAACCGCTCGCATGAAAGGAGAGGTAATTACTCCCAGTTACAATACTCAGTTGGATATAGATGTTGATTACTATATCCCGGAAAGTTATATTCCGGATTCCGGCAGCAAGATGAGGATTTACCGCTCACTGCTTCTGGCGGCCTCCCAGAAAGAATTAGAAGCAATCAAGGAAGAAGTTATTGACCGGTTTGGCAGAATACCAACTCCGGTAGAAAACTTTTTTCAGATAGCCAGTCTGCGACTTATGGCTCAGGATAAGCATATAAAAACTCTAAAACGTAAGGGCAAAAATATTGAGATACAATTAAGCGAAGAATTACCTGCTGATTTTGGCCAAAATCTTGAAAAAGTAAAATTTAAGCAACTCAATAAGTATACTTTGTCAGTAAGACAGGAAGAAAACTCCTTAAAAGCTCTTCAGGACCTTTTAACCATTATTTAGCTTTTATTGGCGGAAAGAACCTATGGCATTGATTTTTGTGTGCGAGCGACAATAAAAATTGATTTTTCTATCCTAATAATAAGGATATTTAAGCAAGATACCAGCAAATACATTTCTGCTGCAGCCTGCATAGTACATTAAATTATCTTTGTGACTATTTTTACAAACCTTAATGGTAAAAAGTGAATAAAAGGGGATTTTGAGTTATATACTATCACTGAGAAACAAAACAAGAATTAATAGCTCACTATTGTAAAAAAAGGAGGGATAAATAATTGAAAGCAACAGGGATAGTCCGCCGCATTGACGACCTGGGAAGAGTGGTAATTCCCAAGGAAATACGCAGAACATTACGCATTCGCGAGGGTGACCCTCTGGAAATTTTCGTCGATCGTGAAGGTGAAGTAATTTTAAAAAAATATTCTCCTATAGGTGAACTGGGGGACTTTGCCAGAGAATATGCTGATTCGTTGCATGAGACGATAGGGCATATAGCCATGATTGCTGACCGGGATGTCATAATTGCCTTGGCTGGAGCAAACAAACGAGAATTTTTAGGCAAACAGGTAGGTAAAGCTATTGAACGGGCCATTGATGAAAGAACTACCTTGATAATGAATGAAATACCGGTAAATGACGATGAAAATATGCACGTTATCCTTAATGATGACCGGGAATATACTATCAAAGCTCAAGTGATTGCACCAATTATAACTCAGGGCGATCCAATTGGCGCAGTAGTCATTGTAAGTAAAGAAGACGGTGTAAAATTAGGAGATATGGAGGTTAAACTGGCCGAAACTGCAGCTGGTTTTCTCGGCAAACAGATGGAACAGTAATTTATTATTTAAAGAAGCGGTCTTATCAGCATAAGATCGCTTTTTCTGTTATTATTTCAAAGTGCAAAAGGGAAGTGGTATAATATACCTCACGAGATTTGGGGAGGCTAATGATGAATCAAAAGAAAAGTTTTTTACAAGGAGCAGTAATTCTCAGTATTGCTGGTGTTCTAAGCAAAATACTGGGAGCATTATACCGTATTCCGTTGGCCAGACTGATAGGGGCAGAAGGAATGGGCCTTTATCAGATGGCGTATCCTATTTATACTACTATTCTGGCTTTAGCTACATCAGGGGTACCAGTAGCCATTTCAGTTATAGTATCAAATAAAGAGACGCAAGGCCTTAGCGGGGACAGTCGTAAACTGTTCCGGGTATCCCTGGTAGTACTTCTGGCAGCGGGGATAATTTTATCACTTCTGGTTATGCAATCAGCTCACTTTATAGCCAACTCTATCCTAAAACAACCCTTGGCTTATTATCCGATTTTAGCCGTTGCCCCGGCAATTGTATTTGCGGGCCTTATGTCGGTATTCCGCGGTTATTTTCAGGGGCAACAGTCGATGATGCCAACTGCCGTATCTCAGGTTGTCGAACAGTTATTCCGGGTTGCTGCTGTTCTGATATTAGCTATAATACTTTTTCCCCGGGGGTTGGAATATGCTGCAGCAGGTGCAACTTTTGGCGCGGTTGTGGGCGGAATAGCAGGGTTAATTATACTTTGTATTTATTATTTCCGGTTTAAAAAAAATGACAGCAGTTCGGAGCAGAACCTGATTTATTCAGGGACCAGTTATACGGAATTAGCGCGGGAAATGGTTCGCCTTGCTATTCCGGTTTCTTTTGGTGCGGTTGTATTGCCTTTGGTACAGATGCTGGACGCCATAATTGTACCCGGACGTCTCATGGCAATAGGTTATTCTACTGCTGAAGCTACTGCTTTATACGGACAACTGTCAGGAATGGCGGCGGTATTAATAAGTCTGCCAACTATATTTACTATATCTATTGCCACCAGTTTGGTACCGGCTGTTTCTGAATCATTAACCCGAGGTGAAAAAAATGCGTTAAATGAGCGGCTCAATTATGCTTTCCGGGCGGGAATGATCATAGCGCTGCCTTGTGCAGCCGGACTTTATATCCTTGCTACCCAGATATCGGATTTACTTTATGCAGCTCCGGAAGCCGGTATTCCTCTGGAACCTCTGGCTTTTTCCTGTATAGCTCTGGCAGCATTTCAACTTTCAAGTGCCGGTCTGCAGGGTATGGGACGGCCTGAAATAGCAATGAAAAATCTGCTGTTTACCGGAATACTAAAGGTCATATTTAATTATACCCTTACCGGCATACCGGCATTAAATGTTAAAGGAGCCGCAATAGGGACGGTTTTAGCATTCTTAATAGGTTCGCTTTTAAACATAGTTTATTTGCGTAAAATCACCGGTATCAGCTATGAAATTGGCCGCTTAACCAAAATAACCGCTGTGACAATATTGATGGCATTGGCGGTTAAATATTCCTACCAATTTTTTGTTGGTATGGATATCAGATCGCATCTGGCAACAATAATTGCTATCACTATCGGTGTAAGTGTCTATGGCGTGCTTTTATTCATAGTTCGTGAACTGGATCTGAACATGATTAAACGCCTGATAAAAAGCTGATATAAAACGGGAGGAAAAGACGTTGAAACCAGAAGCTGAAGGAATAAAGCATTTATTAGAAGTAATGGACAAGCTGCTGGCACCCGAAGGCTGTCCATGGGACCGGGAGCAAACCCACCATTCATTAGCAAGATATTTGCTGGAGGAAACTTACGAAGTCCTGGAAGCAATCCAAACAGAAAATATGACCGAACTTAAGGAAGAATTGGGAGATGTTCTTCTGCAAGTTGTCTTTCATGCAGCTTTAGCCGAAAGGGAAGGATTTTTTAATTTTGGAGATATAGCTGAAGCTGTTAGCCAGAAAATGATCAACCGACATCCCCATGTGTTTTCTAATATAGATTTGCCTACCAGTGAGGATGTTTTGCACCATTGGGAAGGATTCAAAAAAAAGGAAGGTAAAAAATATCTCTTAGCCGGCATACCTTTACAATTACCGGCTTTGCTGCGAGCGGAAAAAATGCAGTCCAAAGCTGCCCGAGCTGGCTTTGACTGGCCTAATGTAAATGGTGCTCTGGAAAAACTAGTCGAAGAAGCAGGAGAACTGGCTCGGGCTAAAGACGGGCAGGAAGTGGAAGCAGAAATGGGAGATGTTTTTTTTGCTTTGGTAAATGTAGCCCGTATTAAAGGTATTGATCCTGAAGCAGCTTTGCAAAAATCCAATGATAAATTTTTACGCCGTTTTAATTATATTGAAGATAAAATTAAATCCCAGGATAAAAATTTTGAAGACTTTAGTCTTGAGCAGCTTGATGCCATATGGGATGAAGCTAAAATTAAAGGATTATAAATGGCTCTGGAATGGAATTTTTCGTAAAAAAAGAGGATTCAAACAATATGCAGAGAATATGCCTTAATAAACTATACGAGAGGAGGGAATGTATTTGAATAAAACAGATTTAGTCGCTCAGGTGGCGGCCAAAACCGGAATGACTAAAAAGGATGTGGAAAAAGTAGTCAGTGCTTTTTTTGCTACTGTCGAAGGGACCTTAAAGGATGGAGATAAGGTGCAGTTAGTTGGTTTTGGAACTTTTGAAGTACGCGAAAGAAAGAGCAGAAAAGGACGGAATCCGCAGACAGGCCAGGAAATAAGCATACCAGCAACCAAAGTGCCAGCCTTTAAAGCAGGTAAAGCTTTAAAAGATGCAGTAGTATAAAATGCGTCTGGACAAATTTTTAAAAACAGCGCGAATAATTAAACGGCGCACGGTGGCCAAGGATTTTGCTCTTAGTGAAAGAATAATGATAAACGGTAGGGTTGCAAAACCCTCATCTTTAGTAAAAGCAGGAGATATTGTTACATTAAGAATTGGTGAACGGCAGATGGTCTTTGAAATATTGGCCGTAAAAGAAAATATTAAAGCCTCTGAAGCTAAAGAACTATACAGAGAAATTGTGTAATCGCCCTTTTTTTATAAAGGGTGATTTTTTATATTCTGTATTGTCAGAATAATTTTAGTCATAATTATATCTGCTTCCGGCATATTTTTATTAAGGAAATGGTGTAATGGCAGTTAATATTAGCAAGGAGGCGGAGCATGTGGAAGAACATAGTTTAACGTTAAATAATCGCGGGTTTATGGAACTATCGGGCATAAATAATGTAAGTCTTTTTGATGAAGAAGAAGTAATTTTGGAAACCTGCTTGGGTTATCTGCAAATTAAAGGCCAGGATTTGCATATCACCATGTTATCACTGGATGAAGGCAAGGTTTCTCTTGAAGGAACCATATCTATGCTTGAATATAAGGCAGCAGGAACTGATATCAAAACTAAAGGAAAAAACATCCTGACCCGTTTACTAAAGTAATCAGCAACTAATCTGTTTTAGCGTAATGTGCAGGAGGGAATAAATTGAACTGGTTGCTGTTTCAACTGCAGACTTTTATTTTAACTGGACTGACAGGAATAGCAGCCGGTTTTATTTTTCATTATTATCTGCTCACGATTAGAAAAGCGCGGATAGGGAAATACTTCCTTTATATTCTTGATTTCATACTGTGGATTTTCATTCTGATAATGGTTTTTGCTGCTATGTTGTTTATAAATCAAGGAGAAATAAGATTTTATGTTTTACTTACTTTACTTGCCGGAGTCATAGTATATTTTCGCTGTTTATCTGCCAGGTTGACTAATTTTGTAGCCCAGGGAGCATCCGGAACAATATTTATCGTTGCTTCTTTTTCACATTTGGCTGGTATAATACCTGGCAGGCTGAAAAAAATTCTAAAACCAGTAAAAGAAGAACCGCCTCTTCCTCCATTGACATAAAAAGAACTGCAGAAAATTGATAGCATAAGCAGGAATTTCAAAACAGGATAAAGAATGTAATTATATAGTAATTTTGTCCACATGCTGTGGATAAAATGTGGATAGGTTGAAACATAAGATGAAGATAGAAATTCGAGGCGCAGAAAAACTAAGCTTCCGTGAAAGACAAGTCGTAGTATTAAAAGAAACTGGCAAAACTACCGATGAAATCTGTCGTACTTTAAATATTAGTTCCAGTACGGTGGCTACAATTTATAACCGCGCCCGCAGTAAAGGTTACGAAGTAGTCATTATAATTCCCGGTAATGCTTTAGGCTTATTCAGTGAGGAGGCAACAGATGGCCAGTCAGAACCGGCAGGTTAAAAAAAGCCCGGCAAAAATGGTAGTATTAACTATCATCGGACTTATAATGATCTTTAGTATATTGCCCAGGGCGAAATCTATTTATGAACTGAGTTTGCGTAGGGATGAATTGCTGCAGCAGCATAAAATAATGGAAGCTCAGAATAAGGAGTTAGCAGTTAAACTTAAGCAAAGTGAGCAGCCACAACAGGTGGAAAAGATTGCCCGTGAGAAACTGGGAATGATAAAACCAGGGGAAAAGTATATTGTTCCTGTAGAGGAAAATTAGCAGTATATTTACGACTTCATAGGCAAGGTTTAAGTTGACTCTTGAGCAGGCATTTACTAGAATTAGCTTAGAACAAATTGAGGGGGAGCTTAATTTTCATGCCTACGGAACAAACTAATATTGAACCCGGTCAGATACTGGCAGGCAGAGTACAGGGAATTACGACTTTCGGAGCTTTTATTGAGCTTCCTGACGGAGAAGTAGGATTAGTTCATATTTCGGAAATAGCTGATACCTATGTGAAGGATATTAAAGATTTTATTCGTGAAGGAGACATGGTGGAGGTTAAAGTTCTAAGTGTTGCTGGTAAAAAAATTGGCTTATCCATTAAACAGGCTGTTCCTCCAAAAGAGGTAAAACCCAGACCAACTCCGACCCCGCGCCAGCAAACAAGTAATTTTCAGCGCAATCCGGGAGGTAAAATGGCTG
Source organism: Syntrophomonadaceae bacterium (assembly GCA_035353375.1). Lineage (GTDB taxonomy): Bacteria > Bacillota > Syntrophomonadia > Syntrophomonadales > Syntrophomonadaceae > UBA1368. The sequence continues at coordinate 55,041 of DAOPZM010000010.1, read as the reverse complement.
CCAGTGCACCAGTTACCCTGGACGATAAAATTGCCAGATTTTTAAAGGAAAGCGATGAACGTATGCAACCGCTTAAAAACCGTCAGGAGCCAAAAAGACGGCGCAGCAACTAGAATGATTAGCAGAGCACTTCTTATCGAAGTGCTTTTTTGTTATTTTTGTAAGCATAATCAGGTAATTATAAGAATAAATGAGGGGATTAATTTTGATATTAGCAGCTATTGATATGGGAACAAATTCCTGCCGTTTATTGATATCCAGTTATGACAATGGAAAAGCAGAGACTATTTATCGGCAAAACAGAAGTAACCGCCTTGGCGAAGGGCTGAACATCAGCGGCAAAATAAATGAGATGGCGATGCAAAATACGGCTGAATGCCTGGAAGAGTATAAAAGGATTATGTTAAAAAATAAGGTGGATATGTTTCATGCTGTTGCTACCAGCGCCGTACGTGAGGCCGATAACAAGGAGCAATTCACAGAGTTTTTAAAAACGGTATGTGGAATTGATCCTGAAGTCATAAACGGTCAGAGAGAGGCAGAGTTGAGCTATGCAGGAGCCATAAAAGACTGGGCGGGTAATAAAAAACCTTTGGTAGTAGATTTGGGCGGAGGCAGTACCGAGGTAATATGGAAGGCAAGCGAAACTATTTGCTCATCCCTGCCAATTGGTGCGGTCAGGGCTACTGAAGCCGATATGAGTGCTGCGGAAATAGCAGGAGTCATTTCTGCCTTAGGAGATATTAAGGAAGAACTTTCGGAATACTCGCTGGTAATGGTTGGTGGCACTGCAACTACTTTAGTTGCAGTTAAATTAGCTCTGGAAGTATATGATTCTGCCAAAGTGCATGGACAAAAACTGAGCCGGGCTGAAATAGCAGATATTTATAATATGCTGGCCGGCATGCCCTTGAGATTGCGCCGAAGATTACCGGGATTACAACCGGAAAGAGCTGATATTATTGTAAAAGGGATTCTGATAGTCATCTTACTTATGGATTATTTGAACAAAGAGGAAATCACGGTTAGTGAAAATGATATTTTGAATGGTATCATTGAGGAATTGTATTGCCAGTCATTAAAGAAGGATTGATAAGGTCAATCCTTCCTTTCCAAGTGTAATAATAAAAATAATTGTTTGTGTATTTTAGTAGCGGGTAAACCGTTTAGCCTGTGCAGCAAAAACGCCCAGACCGGTAAAGCTTTGTAAAATGTCAGTATCAGTCTCGCCATTAATATTAACCGTATAGACCTGGCCGTAACCTTCGGCATAGACATTATGTAAATCAATCATTACTCCGATAATAAGTAATTTATTTTCTCCCACCAGATTAAAAACGTGTTCATCAGACAGCAATAAATCGATCTGCATATCTACATTGAGTTCAGAAAGTTGGGTGTGACGCAAATCTTGATTGTCGGTTACGCTAACTCCTGACTGAGTGATAATCTTTTCCAGAGAGTCTTTTACTACTGATAGTTCATTTCTAATTGCCAGCGGTTCCGCTAAAAAATTTGAATCAGCAGCCTTAATTGCGCCGCAGTCAGTATGACCGGCAATTATCATAAGGGGAGTATGCAGATGAAAAAGACCGTACAGTATCGAGCCTTCAGCGGTTCTAAATTGATTGCCAATGTTTTCTACTGCAAAAATATGATTAAAGCTGGAGCCGAAAATCTCTACTGGCATACGGGAATCGGAACAAGTTAAAAGAGTTACTGAAGGATGCTGTTTAAACTCTCCTGCTTGAAAAGAAGCAAGAGGAAATGACTTTGTGAAGTTAAGAATGCTATTGCCCAATTGTTTTATTAATTGAGTATTGTCAGTTTTTGTTGTTAATATTCCCATAAAAACCTCCTTAAGTATAAATAATTATTTTATATCTCCCAACAAATAAACATAATTAATAATATGGAGAAGGTATTTCACGCTTTTTGTAGAAATACATGTTTCAGTGTAAAAATTTATCTATTAATAATTATTTTATAGGATTTTCTATAACAATATTGTACTCTCGATAGAACGGACAAACAAGTTAAAAGAACAAAAAGAAACTCAGCGACTAACAAACTCATATTAGTAAACATGGTTTTTAATAATGAGTTTATTAGAAAAAATGCATGTAATGTGCATCGTGAAAAGAAAGGGGGTTAAGGGGTCCTCTAAAATTAAAAACTAAAAACTGTAATGTTTGTGATTAAAGGAGAGTGAACGTGAACATGAATTTTATGACTCCAGCAGAAATTGCTGCATCAGTATGTGCAGCAGGAAAAGCAAAAACAGAATTACCAATTATGAAAATGATTGCTCTTGGAATCCTGGCCGGTGTTTATATTGGATTTGGAGCTAATTTGGCAACTAAGATCGGGTCAATGGAAGCAGCAGGAACATCAGGCGGACAATTCCTGTTTGGTGCAGTCTTCTCCGTAGGCCTGATGTTAGTTGTTATAGCTGGTGCTGAATTGTTTACCGGCAATAACATGGCATGTTTTGCATCCGCCATTAACGGGCAGGCTACCTGGGGCGGATTGCTTTATAACTGGGTAGTAGTATGGCTGGCAAACTTTGCCGGATCTTTATTGCTTGTTTACATTATATACTATGGCATGTTCTGGGCAGACGCGTCTGCAGCGGCTGGAATAAGTGCTATGGGAGCCAAAGCACTGGCTATCGCCAAAGGTAAGCTGACATTAAGCTGGAGCGCTGCATTCCTGCGGGCTATCTGCTGTAACTGGCTGGTGTGTCTGGCGGTTTGGATGGCTTTTGCTGCGAAAGATATTACCGGTAAAATCTTTGGCATCTTCTTCCCCATCATGGCTTTCGTATCCAGTGGTTTTGAACATAGTGTTGCCAATATGTTCTTCATTCCCATGGGAATCACGATTGCCCAGAATGCTCCGGCTGGTGCTGCAGAAGTACTAAAAATGCAACCCGATGCTTTATTAAGTATTTTCAATTATGGCCATCTGATGACTGCCAACCTGATACCAGTTACCCTTGGCAATATAGTGGGCGGAGCATTTTTTGTCGGAACCTTCTACTGGTTTGTTTACCTGAAAAAGTAAAGCTGTAATAAAACAATAATTAGCATATAAGCTCACCCTCAAGGGTGGGCTTTGCTGTTTCCCGGTTAATTAAACGAGGTTAAATCATATAATGAAAGACTATTGGTCTTAATATTGTGGGATTTGTTGAAGTAAGCGATAAACTGTTTCCATCTTTATTTAAATACTGGAATTTGTCCTAAAAGAATGCTCTGTTAAGATCCTATTTTACAAAATATTACCCGTAAACCCTGCTATACTAACGGGACAACCTGAAAATAGGGGGGATACAGTTGAATAAACTTCAGATCTATACCTACCAGAGAGCAGTTGAAGAAATATCCTTTAATCAGCGGGCTAAAAGACGACAGACTGGAAAGTATCAGGTAAACTGGAATTCAAAGCTTAAGATGCTTTCACTACAGAATATCAATTTGATAGCTATTATAAAATCGTTGGCAAGCCTGGAAAACCTATTATTAATCACTTGTGCTGTAATTCTTTCCCGGGCTTTTGTACTAAGAGAACTGTTGCCGTTTACCTTTGCCTACATAGCCGCCTTCGGACATCGGGATAAAAAACGTTTGATCATGTTAAGTATCTTTGCTGTTCTTGGAACATTCACTGTTCTAAGTGGCTTTGAACTGGGAATAAATATCATTACCATAGCAGTTTTAGCAGCAGTATTAAATTATGCTGCTGTTCCAAGGTCCAAAGCATGGTGGGGAATTCCGCTGATAACGATGTCTGTCATTATGATCAGCAAATCAATCCTGATGTTAACAGGAGAAATTTCCTTTTATAATGAAATGGTAATAATTTTCGAAGCATTTCTGGCAGGCATCCTGACTTTGGTTTTTATGGTGGCCTGCAATGCACTGCACTGGAAAAAAAGACTGGAAAATTATTCTTTCGAAGAGGTTACAGCCTTTATTGTCTTGGGGCTTGGTATAGTAATTGGACTAAACGAAGTTTATTTGCAAAGCTTAAGTATCAGCAGTATTATCTGCCGTCTGGGAATCATGCTGGCAGCTTTGTTATGGGGAAGTAGCGGGGGGACTATGGCGGGAGTAATGTGTGGCATTATACCAGCCATCAGTTCCAATATATTTGCACAAAGCCTGGGCATGTATGCTATCTCCGGACTTCTGGCCGGATTATTCAAAAATATGGGGCGTCTGGGGGTCATAATTGGATTTATGCTTGGCAATCTTGCCATATCCTTATTTGTTGTTGATATTTCGGCCATAATTACCAGCATGTGGGAAACAGCGGTTGCCTGTTTTATTTTTTTTATTCTGCCTGCTTCTTTAAAAGAAAAAATGCCGGTTCGATCACTGGGGTTTATCAGTAATCTCAAGAATAATGAAATTAAGATGTTTGATTCTCATCTGCAGGAAAGTGCACGCAACAGTATGGAGAGTCTGGCTTTAGTTTTTGCTGAATTAAGCAGTACCTTTTCTGATAATGAAATCTGCAATACAAAAAACCAGGAAACAGCTTATTTAAACTATCTTTATGCGGAAATTTCCAATCAGTTTTGCTATCACTGTTCCCGGTACGAAAGCTGTTGGGGAAAAGATTTTTATTCAACCTCACAGGAAGTGCTTGATATATTTGTCTTGGCTGAGCAAAATGGAGGTGTTATTCCTGAAGATAATCCACCCGATTTTATTCGCAATTGTTTATACGGCAAAGAAATGGTAAATGCTATAAACTATCTGTTTGATAATTTGCGTACCAACGAATATTGGAAGCAGAGGCTGGAAAATTCCCGTCAACTTGTTTCACGGCAGTTGAAAGGTTTGAGCTGGGTGATAAAAAATCTGGCTGCTGTAAATGATGAAAAAACTTATGTCGATTTGGCACTCAGGGAAAAACTACTGCAAGACTGCCAAAGGCTTAAGCTGGAAATAACAGATATTACTCCAATAAAATCAAATGATGGGCTGATGTATCTTAAAGTAGTAACCTCTTCCTGCAGCGGAAATAATGACTGTGAGAGCTCAATGGCAGCAGCTTTTTCTTCCCTCTCAGGTGACAGAATGGAAGTGCACGAAAAAAAATGCCCAGGCATTACTGGTAAAGGAAAGTGTGAATTTACACTTTCCCGTTCCTGTAATTACAGGGTTGAAACCGGGACAGCCCAATTGGGTAAAGAAGCAATATGCGGTGACAGTTTTACTATTACTGAACTTAAAAAAGGGCAGCAATTAATTGCTTTAAGCGACGGCATGGGGGTAGGACAAAATGCATATAATCAAAGTCAGGCAGCAGTCAGATTACTGGAAAATCTTTTAAACTGCGGGTATGACAAAGATATGGCTTTGGAAACTATCAACTCGGTATTATTATTGAAATATACTGCCGAATCTTTTACCACTCTGGATATGGTAATGATTGATTTATATACAGCAGAAGCAGATTTTATCAAAGTTGCCAGTGCTCCATCATTTATTAAAAGAGGCAGAAAAATAGATTTAGTTATCTCCAATTCATTACCTATTGGTGTATTTAATTCATTAGATATAAGCACTGAAAAAAGAGCTCTTTATCCCAGGGATATGGTGGTAATGGTCAGTGATGGTATATTGGAGATTGGACGCGGCAAAGCTGATGAAAGTTGGCTGTTAGATTTTTTGCAGGATATGGACGAAAGCAATCCCAAGGTTGCAGCAGAGCTGATAATCAACCAGGCATTAAAACTAAGCCAGGGAAAGCCAGCTGATGATATGACCGTAATTGTAATATATATAGACATCAGCCTTTAATATTCGTGGGCATATACACCAGAATGCCCAAGCCAGGTTCATAAACCCCGGGAAATTGCAGTCAGTAATTACTTGAAGGTGGTATCATTTGTTGTTTATGAGGCAGGCTGCCATTAGTTGACAATGGTTTTTTCCTGAGTAGCATTATAAATAAAAGTAATTGTTGGAGATAATGATGCTGGAAACAGTAAAAACATATATTAACAAACACCAGATGATTGAGAAGAACGATAAAATATTACTGGCGGTTTCGGGTGGCCCCGATTCCATGGCTTTGCTTCATATTATGGCTGCTTTACAGAGAGATTGGCAGTTTAAAATTGGGGTAGCCCATTTAAACCATCAGTTAAGGCCTGAAGCTGAATCAGAACAGCAGTACTTACAATCATATTGCAGCGCTCAGGATATTGTTTTTTATACCCGTACGGTTGATGTGGGAGATTATGCCCGCCGGGAAAAAAAATCCCTGGAGGAAGCCGGGCGTGACCAGCGGTACCAGTTTTTTAAGGAATTATGCAGCCAGTTTGGCTGGCAAAAAGTAGCCACTGCCCATCATAAAGATGATCGGGCGGAAACGGTTTTAATGCACTTGCTGCGTGGCACCGGGATAAAAGGCCTGCGCTCTATCATGCCGGTATCAGGGTCTATAATAAGGCCATTGCTGGCCATAAGCAAAGCTGAGATTTTAGCCTATCTTAATTTAAATACAGTAAAATATTTCATTGATGACAGTAATTATGATTTGAGTTATTTGCGCAATCGGGTACGCCACGAATTACTACCATTATTAAAAAAATACAACCCGCAAATAATTTCTGGTCTTAATCAACTTGCGGATATTGCTGAAGCAGAAAACTTTGCTTTAGAGACAGAAACCGAATCGTTATGGACACAATTGATAATTAGTGAACAGGCTGATAAAATCATTTTAAATAATAATAAACTGCAGCAATTGATGTTTGCTTATCAGCGCCGGGTGGTGCAAAAAGCCCTGACCAAGCTTAAGAGTGAATCAGGATGGAGCATGTATGCCGTAGATTATGTATTGGATTTAGCATCCAAAGCCGGTTCAGCCAAATGGATCAACTTGCCTCAGGGAATTTTGGTAAGTAAACAATATGATGAACTAGTGTTCAGCATCAAACAGCTTGAGGTAATGAGCTATTATTATGAAATTTCTCTGCCCGGTTTGGTATGCATCGAGGAGACGGGAGAGATTTTTTCGTTTACAATAGTATCAAGAGAGAATTTTCAGGCCAAAGACGGAGAAACTTATCTTGACTATGATAAATTAGAGTTGCCTTTATTCTTGCGTTCCCGCCGGGATGGTGACCGTTTTGCCCCGGTAAATATGGAGGGAAGCAAGAAATTAAAGGATTATTTTATCGATATTAAGTTGCCGGCAGCTGAGCGTAACAAAGTACCGGTTTTAGCTTCCAGGCATCAAATATACGCTTTATTGGGATATCGGTTGAGCAGAAATGTGATAGTAAATGCATCTACCAGCAATATTTTGGTAATAAAAAGGGAAAAGCTGGGAAGTTATATTAATTTGCCATAAGCAGCCCGCGTTGAAAAGGAAGGCCCCTTATGCTAAAATTTACGGAAATGCTCGAATTATACAAGGGGAGGAAATATTTTGGATAGAGCTTTTAAAAACATTGCTATATATGTACTAATTGTCATGCTGGCACTATTCGCTATTAAACTTACCAGTAATGTGGAAAGTCCTGCGGTTGAATTGGCTTATCCTGATTTTTATAACAAAGTACAACAGGGGCAGGTAGCATCAGCACAGGTTATTATTAATGAACTGATATATAGCATAGAAGGTACTCTGAAAGACGGATCGAAATTTATTACTACTGCTCCTAAAGAAAGCGATATAATTGAGGTTTTGCAGGCCAATAAGGTCGACTTCACTACAGAACCGGAGCCGCCGGCACCATGGTGGACAGCGCTTTTAACGACCTTATTTCCTATCATTATCCTGATTGCTTTTCTGATGTTTATTATGAATCAGAGCCAGGGGGGCGGCGGTCGTGTTATGCAATTCGGTAAAAGCAAGGCCCGCTTGATGACTGGTGAAGAAGTAAAGGTAAGCTTTAAAGATGTAGCTGGTGCTGATGAAGCTAAAGAGGAAATGCAGGAAGTTGTGGAATTTCTGAAAAACCCACAGAAATTTATTAAAATTGGTGCCAAAATTCCTAAAGGCGTATTGTTATTTGGTGCACCAGGTACCGGTAAAACCTTGATGGCCAGAGCAGTTGCCGGAGAAGCCGGAGTCCCCTTTTTCTCCATCAGTGGGTCTGATTTTGTGGAGATGTTTGTGGGGGTTGGTGCTTCAAGAGTGCGTGATTTATTTGAACAAGCTAAAAAGAATTCTCCCTGTATTGTATTTATTGATGAAATCGATGCCGTAGGTCGCCAGCGCGGAGCCGGACTGGGCGGAGGGCATGACGAAAGGGAACAGACTTTAAATCAGCTGCTGGTTGAGATGGATGGCTTCAGCCCCAACGAGTTTATTATAGTAATGGCTTCAACAAACCGCCCTGATATATTGGATCCGGCCTTGTTAAGGCCGGGACGTTTTGATCGTCATATATTGATAGACAGGCCTGATGTTAGAGGAAGAGAAGCAATTTTAGAAGTTCACTCTAAGAATAAACCTTTGGATTCTGATGTTAAACTGGAAATTTTGGCCAAGAGAACTCCCGGCTTTACTGGTGCAGATCTTGCCAATATGGTTAATGAAGCAGCTTTGCTTACGGCACGTAAAGGCAAGTCAAAAATAAGTATGGAAGAAATGGAAGAGTCTATAGAGAGGGTAATTGCCGGACCGCAAAAGAAAAGCCGGGTAATTTCAGAAAAGGAAAAACGTCTGGTCGCTTATCATGAAGCTGGGCACGCAGTAGTAAGTTATTTTCTTCCTCACACTGATAAATTGCATAAAATATCTATTATTCCCCGGGGACGCGCCGGCGGGTATACTCTATTACTGCCGGAGGAAGACCGCAATTATATTACTAAATCATATTTGCTCGATGAAGTCACAACATTATTGGGCGGGCGTGTAGCAGAAGCTATAGTCTTAAATGATATCAGCACCGGAGCGCAGAATGACCTGGAAAGAGCCAGCAGTACAGTGCGCAAGATGATAACTGAATACGGAATGTCCAATGAACTTGGGCCCCTGACCTTTGGGCATAAAAGCGAAGAAGTATTCTTAGGCCGTGATATATCGAGAGATCGTAATTATTCTGATGCTATCGCTTATGCCATTGATAAAGAAGCCAGTCAGTTAATGGAGGCCTGTTATAAAAAAGCTGAGCAGATATTAACGGAAAATATGGGCAAACTGCATTTAGTAGCTGATTACCTGATTAAAGCAGAAACCATGGAAGGGGAACAATTTGAAGCTATTATGCAAAACAGGCAAGTTCCTGATATACCAACTCCTGGGATTGCAGCAGATAATAGTGAAGAGACTGAAAAAAATTGATCTGCCGAGTAAACTCAACCCTGAAGGAAAATATCAAATTGGGAGTGACCGGGCTTCAGGCCCGGTTTTTGTTTAATTTTTATAAGCATGGTATAAAACGTTTAAATACGATGGGGAAGGAATTTCCCTATATCTGTTTAATATAATAGTTACCTGATTTTATATTGAGGTGAGGCTTTTGAAAAGGACAGATTTGTTGATAAATGACTCGCTTTATAATGAATATCTGCAGCGCAATGCACGCGAAGAAATGGAACCCAGGTTTTGCCGACATGATATCAGTCATCATTTTGATGTAGCACTAATTACTTTTATTTTAATCCTGGAAAACAATGATCTGGAATATTTCCTCAAAGAAAGCGGGATAAGCAGTCGCATGGCAGCAAAAGAAGTGATCTATGCTGCCGGACTGTTACATGATATAGGTAAATGGAAAGAATACCGGGACGGAGATGAGCATGCATCTTATAGTGCAAAGTTAGCCAGGGGATTATTGCCACGGGCATTATTTAATCCTGACGAAATTGAAATAATCTGCCGGGCTATCTATGAACACCGCAATATTAGCAATGATATGAGTTTTTTGGGGGAAAGATTGTATAGAGCCAATAATTTGTCCCGTATATGCTCCCAATGTGGATATAATAGACAATGTCCCAAAGTAAAACAAAAAGAGATCAGTGTCGATCTTAATGCATACTAATGCCGGTACTGATATATAGTTGAAGGAGAAATAAGATGGCTGGACATCATGCAGTTTTTATAAGTGATCTACAGGAAGCCAGGTATTATTTAAGCCAGATAGGAGTTGCGGAGGAGGCTTATGCTTTCATGACTCCTAAAGCTGTATACCGTTGTATTAAGTTAAAGGATATTCCCTGCCGCTGGGCAAATATTATAAAACAAGAGATGTTGTCTAAAGGAGGGGAAGCAGCGGTTTGCCGTGAATCGCTTTATGCCAGGGATAATACCGATGTACTATTAATGGGAACGGTCAAACATTACCGGTTGCTGATAAAAAAGCTGCAGATGCAGCCCGAATTACTAAAAAAAATTGGCGGCGAAATTCAGTTGATAATAGACAATCTGGAACCGCACCGGGTTATTATGGAACTGGCCGGGGGCAAAAATCTGGAATTTGGGCAAAGAACTCAAATAATGGGCATTTTAAATGTAACGCCAGATTCATTTTCCGATCCCGGTCATTATTTTCAGGAGGATAAAGCGTTTGCCAGGGCGTTGGAAATGGTTGAACAGGGTGCGGACATAATAGATATAGGTGGGGCTTCCTCCCGGCCTGATTCAAAAATGGCAGGAACTGAGGAAGAATTGGCAAGGGTCTTGCCGTTGATAAAACGGTTGGTACGAGAGAATATAATTATTTCCGTTGATACTTTCCGCAGTATGGTTGCCAGGGAATGTTTAGCGGCTGGCGCACATATCATAAACGATATCGGGCGTTTGCAGATGGACGCAGGACTTTTGCCAATATTGGCAGAATTTAAGGCACCGGTGATTCTTATGCATAACCGCCTTCAATTTAATCAGGGGGTACCTTATAAAGATCTGGTAAGCGATATTATCAGTGAACTGGAGGAATCTATCGGACAGGCAATTAACGGAGGAGTAAACCCCCGTCAAATTATAATTGATCCCGGCCTTGGATTATTCGGCAAAGATATGTATCAGAATTTAACATTGGTAAAGAGGCTTCAGAATTTTAAAAGCTTGGGTAAACCAGTTTTAATAGGGGCTTCTCGTAAAGACTTTATAGGCAAAGTATTAAATGCCGAGGTTTCAGACAGACTGGAAGGAACCTTGGCAGTTACAGCTGTAAGTATTATGAACGGTGCTGATATTATCAGAGTGCATGATGTTAAAGAAAATGTGAGGCTGGCAAGGATTACAGATGCGGTGGTACATGCCAATGGATAAAATCATCGCCAAAGGATTATCTTTTTTCGGCTGTCACGGTATTATGCCAGATGAAAAAACTACACCCCAGCCATTTATTATAGACTTGGAATTATGGCTGGATTTGCAGACTGCTGCACTTAATGATGATATAAATATGACAGTTAATTATGACCACTTATTCCATGAGGTTGGCAGAATAGTGAAGGAAAATAGTTTTAATTTGATTGAAACTTTAGCCGAAACTATCGCCGGCCAAATTTTAGAAAATCATCCGGTTGAGGCAGTTGAGATTACAGTTTATAAACCAAAAGCACCAGTTTCAGGAAATTTCAAGTATTTTGCTGTAAAAATGATAAGATTTCGACAATAAAAGTATTGCTCTTCAAAAAGGTCTATGCTAATTTAAAGGGTGAAACAGTTTATGCAAACAATAACTTACTTAAGTCTTGGCTCTAATATAGGGTTTAAAAGACAAAATATTGAAAGAGCTGTTAAACTTATCGGTGAAATTGATGGAATAAGTGTTACTAAAATATCTTCTTTTTACGAGACCGAACCTTGGGGTAAAAAAGACCAGGAAAATTTTATAAATGCAGCAGTAGAAATTGTTACAGACATTTCACCGGTCAGGCTTTTAAAAGAGCTGCAGAAGATAGAAATTAAAATGGGCCGCCAACAACTTGAGAAGTGGGGTCCGAGAATTATAGATATTGATATCCTGTTGTTTGGCGATGAAGTACTGGATGGTCCGGAGCTTACAGTACCTCATCCGTACATGCGTGAGCGGTTGTTTGTCCTGATTCCGTTAGAGGAAATTAATTCGGCCATTAGATTTCCTGATGACGGAATGGATATCAAGGAGGTGCTGACTAGAGTTATAGCCCGAGAAGGAAACCAAAAAATTATTAAAATTTGATAAGGGGTCTCCCGCTGATTCTCCTTACAGAAAAATCCGCTTGTAGCCAGAAAACGGACCGAGACGGGCGCTATTTTGTTGGGAAAAATAATCCCCATACCCAAAGGAGGGGTAAAGATGCAAAAAAAGATTGGAATAATTGGGGCGGGAGTTGTAGGAACGGCTATTGGGGTGGTACTCAATGATAAAGGCTATGAGATTACGGGTGTGCATGATATTAAAACCGAATCTACACAACAGCTTGTTGAACGGATCGGATGTACCGCCTATGAATCACCTCATGAAGTTTCTCGCTCGGCAGATATTTTGTTTATAACTACTTCCGACAGTTCTATTGAGAATGTCGTTAATACCCTGGCAGATGACGGGGCGTTTTTTGCTGGGCAAATAGTTGTCCACATGAGTGGCGCACAGTCATCTGAAATATTAGACAGAGCCAAAGAATTCGACGCCAAAATACTTTCGGTTCATCCTTTGCAATCTTTTGCTGGAACTGACTTGGCAATTCAAAACTTGCCTGGTTCTATTTTTAGTATTGAAGGAGACCGGGACGCATATGATGCAGCAGTATGTATTGTGGAAACATTGGGAGGAGAATACTTCTTTATCGACAGAAAAGCCAAGCCTTTGTACCATGCTGGCGCATGTGTGGTATCCAATTATTTGGTTACTCTTATTGATTTTGGAGCTAAACTTTTAGAGATGACTGGTATCCCAAAAGGCATTGCACTTAAGGCTTTAATGCCTTTAATTGCTGGTACGGTTAACAATGTTGAGAGTATTGGTATTCCCAAAGCATTGACCGGACCTATTGCCCGTGGCGAATTGAGCACTATATTAAAACACCTTAACTGTCTGGAAGAAATGGCGCCTGAATTGATTAAGCTTTATAGCTGGCTTGGTTTTTATACCGCTGGCATTGCGGTTGATAAAGGGACTATTGATGAGAAAAGTATGGAAGAATTCCAAAAAACCTTTATCAGGCAGTTAGCCAAAACTGTATCGGCCAGTTAAATCCTTGTCAATGGTTGCATAATTATGTCCGACAGAAAAGGAGTGTAATAAAATGCCCAAAATAACAACAGCTTTGCTTAAAGATAAAAAACTAAAAAACGAAAAGATTACTATGTTAACCGCTTATGATTATTCTTTGGCCGGCATGGTTGATTCCGCTGGCATTGATATGATCCTGGTCGGAGATTCACTGGGTATGGTCGTTCTTGGCTATGAAAGCACCCTGCCAGTTACTATGGAAGCTATGATCCATCATACTAAAGCAGTAGCAAGAGCGGCCAAAAACAGTATGGTAGTTGCGGACATGCCGTTTCTGTCTTATCACGTTTCCCGAGAAGAATCAGTGCGAAATGCCGGACGCTTTATTCAGGAAGGCGGTGCGCATGCGGTCAAACTGGAAGGCGGACAAGAAAGAGTTGATACGGTAAAAGCGATTATCGATGCGCAGATACCAGTAGTTGCTCATATTGGCCTGACTCCCCAATCAGTTAACCAGTTGGGGGGCTTTAAAGTCCAGGGAAAAGACCTGGAAACTGCTAATAAATTGATTGCTGATGCCAAAGCATTGGAATCAGCCGGGGCCTTTTGTATTGTATTAGAATGTGTTCCCGCTTTATTGGCCAAACGAATTACTGAGGAATTAAGCATTCCTACAATCGGTATCGGGGCAGGACAGTACTGTGATGGGCAGGTATTGGTAATTAACGATATGCTGGGTATGTTTACCGGGCATATTCCAAAGTTTGTCAAGAAATTTACTAATCTGCAGCCTATGATAATGGAAGCCCTGATTGCATACAAAACTGAAGTTGAAGCAGGTACCTTTCCCAGCGATGAATACACTTTTACTATCAGTGACGAAGTTTTGGAAAAGCTTTATTAACAGTTGATGGAGAAATTGACTATGCAAACCTTTACTAACATTATGGAAATACAGGATTGGTGTAAAATCAGGAAGTCAGAAGGGAAGACGATTGGTTTGGTTCCTACTATGGGTTATCTGCATACTGGGCATTTGAGTCTGGTGCAGAAAGCCAGGCAGGAATGCGATGTAGTAATTGTCAGTATTTTTGTTAACCCTATGCAATTTGGACAGGGAGAAGATTTTGAGGAATATCCCCGCGATTTGAGGAGGGATACAGAACTTTTAGAAAAAGAAAAGGCAGATGCAGTTTTTGCTCCTTCAGCCCGTGAGATGTATCCTCAAGGTTATAGTACTTTCGTTCAGACAGAAGGAGAAATAACCAAGAAGTTATGTGGAGCATCAAGACCCGGTCATTTCAAGGGAGTAACTACGGTGGTAAGCAAATTATTCCTGATTTGCCAGCCTGATAAAGCCTATTTCGGGCAAAAGGATGCTCAGCAAGTAGCTGTAATCGAAAAAATGGTGAGGGAGTTGAATTTTCCTGTAACCATCGTGAGGGGTCCTATAATCAGAGAAGCAGATGGCCTGGCAATGAGCTCCAGGAATGTAAATTTGGATAGTGAACAAAGAAAGCAGGCTGTAGTACTTAATCAGTCACTAAAGGCAGCTGCCGGGGAAATCATAGCTGGACAAAGGGATGTGGAATCACTGAAGCAGGGAATAAGAAAGTTTATTAGTGCTCAGCCATTGGCTTCAGTAGATTATATTGAAATTTACCGGGCGGACGATTTAGAAGAAGTTAAAAACCTGACCGGAGAAAAAATTATCCTAGCTCTGGCGGTTAAATTTGGGAATACCAGATTGATAGACAATCTGACAGTGGAGGTGTAAAAGAAGTGTTTCGTTATATGCTAAAGTCAAAAATTCACCGGGCGTCCGTTACAGAGGCAGATCTCAATTATATTGGCAGTATTACTCTGGATAAAAAGTTGATGGAAGCTGCAGATATTCTTGAAAACGAAAAAGTAACGATTGTGAACAATAATAACGGTGAACGTTTTGAGACCTATGTTATTGAGGGGGAACCTGGGTCGGGCATAGTATGTCTGAACGGAGCTGCTGCCCGTTTGGTACAAAAAGGCGACATTGTCATTATTTTGACCTATACCATATTGGAAGATGACGAATGCCTGAATTATAAACCTAAATTGGTATTTGTCGATGAAAACAATCAAATACAGAGAATTAACAGCTAAATACGGACAGGAGGTCTCTTTGATTGTCCCAGGATTTAGTACAGGTTATTGCGGAAAAAAAGCAGGGACTAAATGCAGTAATAATGGCTCACTTTTATCAGCTGCCGGAGATACAGGATGTTGCAGACTTCGTAGGAGATTCCCTGCAGTTAGCAAAACAGGCAGCAGAGACTGATGCCCAAGTCATAGTATTTTGCGGAGTCGGCTTTATGGCTGAAAGTGCCAAAATTTTGAATCCGCATAAAACGGTGATTTTGCCGGATATACAAGCCGGGTGTCCTATGGCTGATATGGCAGATGCCAATGCCTTAAGAGAAATGAAGCAACAGCATCCTGACGCAGTGGTAGTATCATATGTGAATACCAGTGCGGAAGTGAAAGCGGAAAGTTACATTTGCTGTACTTCTGCCAATGCAGTTCAGGTAGTTAATTCGATTCCTGAGAATAAAGAAATAATTTTTGTCCCGGACAAAAATTTAGGCGCTTTTATTGAAAGCCAGACCGGGCGCAAAATGATTCTATGGGAAGGCTGCTGCCCTGTCCATGATGCCTTAACCTCGTCGCAGTTAGAGGAGCAAATGCGTATTCATCCAGGAGTTAAAGTGGCAGTTCATCCGGAATGCCCGCCGGAGATTACGCGAATGGCTGATGTAGTCCGCTCGACTGCAGGCATACTGGAATATGTCAGGCACAGTCCGGAACAAGAGTTTATAATTGGTACGGAAGAAGGCTTTTTGTATACTTTGCAAAAAGCCTGCCCGAAGAAAAAGTTTTATCTGGCGCGGGCAGGGTTCAGATGTCCGGATATGAAATATATTACGCTTAATAAATTGAACGAGGCTTTGAATCATATACAGTATCAAACTGAAGTCCGCGAAGACATTCGCAGTAAAGCTTACCAGGCATTGGAAAGAATGCTGACGATTAAATAAATTAACATAGAAACAGAATAAAAAGGGGTTACATACCCCTTCTTTTATAATGAGATGTTTTGTGATGGTGTATATATGATAGTAACGAGATATATCGAAAAATTAAACCCTCAAACACCTGTTATCATTACTGATTTTCTGATTGCCGGCGGAGGTATCGCAGGATTATTTACTGCTCTTAAAGCCAGCCAGTACGGTAAGGTAACTGTTTTGACCAAAAAAACTGTTAAGGATTCCAATACCGGTCTGGCCCAGGGAGGTATTGCGGCTGCAGTCCATGAAGAGGATTCACCTTTTCTGCATTTGGAGGATACCCTGGAAGCAGGGGCAGGGCTGTGCAATATTGATGCAGTTGATGTACTGGTTCGCGAAGGTCCGACCCGGGTTCGTGAGCTTATCGCAGCCGGAGCAAGTTTTGATATGAAAGACGGTGCTATTTCCCTGACCCGGGAAGGAGCTCACAGCCGTCCCCGTATTCTACATGCTGCTGATGCTACCGGGGAGGCTATTCGTTTGGCGTTGGTTAATCAATGCGAAAATAACCCCGACATAACTATTAATGAAGACCATTTCCTGATAGATATACTTACTGACCGTAAACAGAAGGAATGTTACGGTGTTCACGTATATGATCCTGTAACGCAGACTCCTTTGATATATGCTGCCCGGGCAACTATAATAGCTACCGGAGGCTTGGGACAGTTATATCGGCACACCACTAATCCGCCGGTAGCTACGGCTGATGGCATGGCAGCCTGTTATCGGGGAGGATGTAAGCTGACCGATATGGAATTTATTCAGTTTCATCCAACTGTATTGTATAGTGATGACAAACAGCGTTTTTTAATTTCAGAAGCAGTCCGGGGAGAAGGAGGCTTGCTTTACAATATTAAAGGTGAGCGCTTTATGAAAAATTATCATCCGCTTCTCGAACTCGCTGCGCGTGATATAGTTTCTCGGGCAATTTTAAGCGAGACAATAAGAACGGAAAGTGATTATGTTCTGCTGGACATGAGCAGTATCCCCCAGGCTGAGAAACGCTTTCCCAATATTTACCACACTTGTCTGAAAAAAGGCCTCGATTTGACTAAAGAAATGGTTCCGGTATCTCCTGCTGCCCATTATATGATGGGTGGTATCGACACTAATGTTGATGGAGAGACAGGCATTTACGGACTTTTTACTGCCGGAGAAGCAGCCTGTACCGGAGTTCATGGTGCCAATCGTTTGGCCAGCAATTCGCTTTTAGAAGGGATTGTGTTTGGTCAGCGAATTGTGGATAATTTCGAAAAAATATTGTATCGCCGCCGTATAGGAACCGATGAAATATTTAACCAGTTTGACCATGACTGGGTCATCAAACCAGTACAAAAAAATATCGCTCCCGAAACTGCCAAAACAATGCTTAAAGACATTATGTGGGAAAATGCAGGCATTATAAGAAACGAAGCCGGCTTACTGAAGGCTGATCGTAAACTGCAGGAAATATATACCAGCCTGGATTATGCCGAAGATATTACGGATTATTATGAAGCTGTCAACATGTTGACGGTTGCCAGGATAATGATTCGAGCAGCCTTGGGGCGTGCGGAAAGCCGGGGAGCTCATTTCCGTTCCGACTACCCGTATCGTGACGACATCAGATGGCTGCGACATAACTCTTTTGTTAATTGCTGATTTGTTACTGAGGGCTGTATGATATTTAATAAAACTTTTCCCATTAGCCGGCGCATTTAAAGAATAGGAGGTTATTATGAACTATCCTGGTTTAAATGATTTAATCATAAGAGCACTGCAGGAAGATATTGGTCATCAGGACATTACAACCTCTAATCTTATCAGTCCGGGACTTAAGGCTACCGGTATTTTTTATGCAAAATCCTCAGGCATTCTGGCGGGAGTGGAAATATGCCAGGCAGTTTTCAATCTGCTGGATCCGGATATTATTTTTACCGGATTCATAAATGATGGGCAGAAGCTTATGCCTGGTAATAGAATTGCTATGGTACAGGGAGAGGCTTCAGCACTTCTTACCGGCGAAAGAACTGCGCTTAATTTTATGCAGCGTTTATCAGGCATTGCCAGCAAAACCTATAACATGGTACAAATCATTAAGCCCTACAAAGCACAGCTGGTAGATACCCGTAAGACTACTCCCGGACTTAGGTTTTTAGAAAAATACGCAGTCAAAACCGGGGGAGGACGCAATCACCGACTAGGCCTCTTTGACGGGGTCATGATCAAAGATAATCATATTCTGGCAGCAGGAGGAATTATTCCTGCAATCAATAAATTACGTCCCTTGATTCCTCTGACAGTTAAAATCGAGGTAGAAGTGGAAAATTTGGATCAGTTAAGACAAGCTTTACAGGCTGGCGCCGATATAATTATGTTGGACAATATGGATGTGGATACTATGCGGCAGGCAGTTTTAATAACTGACGGACAGGCTTTACTGGAAGCTTCAGGGGGAATCAATGAAGAGACTATTGCAGCAGCAGCTCAAACCGGAGTAGATTTCATTTCTTCCGGTGCCCTTACTCATTCTGCTGTAAGTCTGGATATTAGTTTCGATATAACCGAAGTATTAAATTAATTCGATGGTTTGATTTCTGGTCAACTTGATCACGCTTTATAACAAAGTTTAAAGCTTGGTTGATTATAAATTGGTTGCAGATATCTTTGACAAGAATCAGCATTTGCTTATAAGGAGCTAAAAGCGTGCTTTTCAATTCCTATGAATACATTTTTGTTTTCCTGCCGGCAGCCTTTATAATTTATTTTTTATTCAACTCACGGGGGCATTTTAATGCTGCCAAAATATGGTTGATCATAGCGTCACTGCTTTTTTACAGTTGGTGGAGTATATATTATCTTCCTCTGATTATCTTTTCTATCTGTGTAAATTATTTGGCAGGCATCGGCCTTAATCGACCTACTCTGCCTTTTCCCCGCCAAAGCCTATTAATAGGCGGCTTAATATTTAATATCGGGCTGTTAGGCTATTTTAAATATGCGGACTTTTTTATTGCTAACATTAATTTATTAATACAAGCGGATATTCCTTTGCTCCATTTAACGCTGCCGCTGGCCATAAGCTTTTATACTTTTCAGCAAATTGCCTATTTGGTCGATAACTACAGGGGCCAGTCCAGGGAAAATAATTTTTTAAATTATGCTCTGTTTGTATTGTTCTTTCCCCAGTTAATTGCTGGGCCTATTGTTCATCACCGGGAAATGATCTGGCAATATGAAGCGCCAGAGAATAAAAAAATTGACTTCAAAAATATTGCCACCGGGTTATTTATTTTTTTTATCGGCCTGTTTAAGAAAGTTGTCATTGCAGATACTTTTGCTGTGTGGGCTGCTTATGGTTTTGACACTGCCCCAGCCCTATCATTGATTGAAGGCTGGGTCGTTTCACTTTCTTATACCTTCCAGCTCTATTTTGATTTCAGCGGTTATACAGATATGGCTATTGGAGCTGCCCTGCTCTTTAATTTCCGCCTGCCGGTCAATTTCTTTTCTCCTTATAGAGCTCTGAGCATTCAGGATTTTTGGCGCCGCTGGCATATGACCCTCGGCCGTTTTTTACGCCAGTATATTTATATACCTTTAGGGGGCAGCCGGGTTGGAGAAGTAAGGCTATATACCAATATAATGATAACCTTTTTGATTGGCGGCCTTTGGCATGGTGCCGGGTGGACCTTTGTCTTCTGGGGTTTTTTGCACGGAGCAGCTTTGGTTGTAAACCGTTGGTGGCAAAAGCAGGGTCTGCAAATGAACAATATTTTGGCCTGGTTTTTGACTTTTAATTTTGTTAATGTTGCCTGGGTATTTTTCCGCGCTGCAAGCTGGGCTGATGCTGTTAAAGTACTGAAAGCCATGTTTGGATTCAGCGGAGTAATTTTTCCGGAATCAACTGCTCCATGGCTGGGGTTTTTAAGTAAATACCATATCAGCTTTGGCGGCTTTGTAATGGAAGACTTTATCTATTCTGCTGTTATTATGTGTGCAGCTTTTTTATTGATAGTCATTTGGCTGCCCAATTCAATGCAATTACAAAAGCGCTTCCAGCCTAATATCTGGACCGCAGTTATTACAGGCACTATAGGCCTCACGGCTATATTGATGCTGACCAATGTAAGTGAGTTTCTTTATTTTAATTTTTAGGGAAGGGCCTTTATGAAAAATTATACTAACTGGATAATAGCTGTCTTAAGTATAATTTTACTGCCGTTGCTGTGTATAGCTGGATTTAACTTCTATATCGATCCTTTGTGGAATTTTAATCATAACAATCAATATAATTCTATCCAGATAGCTTTTGATGAAAGACAGCAGAAGACCGGGCACCTTACTTTTAACCGGGAGCCTTATCAGACATTGATTATGGGCAGCAGCAGGGTTACCTACATAAACCAGGCTGATTTTATTGGGTATAATGCCTATAACTACGCAGTTAACAACATGCTCTTGTCTGAGTATCGTGAGTATGCTGATTATGCCCGCCGGCAAAACGGCCAGGATTTTGCTTATATTGTATTAGGCCTGGATTTTTTTGCTTCCAATGAAAATGTGCAGGATTTGAATAAATTTGAGCCACCCGGCTATTATACAGACATGGTGGGAGAAATTGGGTACCGTTACAAAACCTTGCTTTCACTTGATGTATTAGAATATTCGCGAAAAAATTATGATTTGGCCAGAAGTCATATAATGCAGAACTTTACCTATGACCGCAATAATATTAAGAGGCTTAATCATATCAGTGACGAGGAAAAGAAAGTACTGATAGCTAATAATCTGGTTTGGTATGGTAATCAGGTTTATAATGCCGAATATAAATATGGGCCGGTAAAAGAAACATTTCAACAGTTACGAAAAGACCACCCTGATGCTAAGTTTATTGTTTTCACTACACCAATCTCAGCACCGCTTTTTAAGCTGATGATGGAAAAAGGGTTATATCCAGAATATGCACGTTGGTTAACTGACAGTGTAGAAGTATTTGGCGAAGTATACAATTTTATGGATTTAAATTCTATTACCTGCAACATGGAAAACTATTATGATGCCAGTCATTTTTATCCCGAAATCGGGACTATGATTGCCAGGAGAGTTACTGGTGTTCAGGCAGAGAACCTGCCTGCTGATTTTGGGGTGCTCATCAATAAAGAAAATCTGTCTGAACATTTACAGAGTATTATGCAAGAGACAGGAGCGACAGAGATAAAGCCAACAGATTATGATCAGTTGAAAAACACGCTTGGAAAACGTGACTGACCTTGCTTATAATTGAAATACAAAATAAAGTTGATTCAATTTCTTTAATACGGGTAGTTGATTTTTTATACTGACTTTGAAGAATATTGAGGAAAATTCAAAAAACCGGAGGAGTAAGCATGATATTAGTTTTTGACGTAGGCAACAGCAATATGGTGGTAGGTGTTTTTACAGGAGAAAACCTCCTTACACACTGGCGGCTTCGAACTGATAATATGCGAACAGCTGATGAATACGGAATGACACTGAAAAGTTTGTTTGAATATCAGGGTTTGGATCAGAAAAAGATCGAGGCCGTAGTTATTTCTTCGGTAGTTCCTTCTTTAATGATGGAACTGGAAGCAATGAGCGAAAAATATTTCAATTGTAAACCATTGGTAGTGGGGCCTGGCATTAAAACCGGATTGGCGATTAAATATGAAAACCCACGTGAAGTAGGTGCTGACCGGGTAGTTAATGCAGTAGCAGGTTTTCATAAATATGGCGGGCCACTTATAATAGTTGATTTCGGAACCGCTACAACTTTTTGCGTAGTGAATGCTAAGGGGGAATATTTGGGCGGGGCAATCGCCCCAGGTATAATGATATCGACAGAAGCACTGGTGGCCAGGGCTTCCAAACTGCCGCGGGTGGAACTGATAAAACCTAAAAGCCTGATTGGGAAAAATACTGTTGCCAGCATGCAGGCTGGTATTATTTATGGTTTCGTCGGACAAGTTGAAGGTATAATCAATCGCATGAAAAGTGAATTGGATATCAGTCCGACTGTTATTGCTACCGGAGGATTAGCTGGTATTATTGCTGAAGAAACAGACACTATTGATATAATAGACGAATTTCTTACTCTAGAAGGATTGCAATTAATTTATGAAATGAACCTATAATAATATAGCAACGCTGGAGGAAAGCCAGCTTGACAGCTTGTTGCTAGTGAACTTCAGGGTATTTTCAAAAAGGGGCCGGGGAATGGTGTTGCCTAAAAAATATGTTACATCAAGGGGTAATTAATGTTAAAAATCGGTGATGTTACAATACCTAACCGGGTCTTTGCAGCACCTATGGCTGGTGTTGCAGACAAGGCGTTTCGTATTTTAGCCAAAGAATATGGCTGCGGACTTGTCTTTACCGAAATGATAAATGCTATGGGTCTGATTTATAAACAGGCTAGAACTGAAAAGTTGGCAGACATTAAGGGAGAACTGCCACCAGTTGCGATTCAAATATTTGGCTCCGAGCCGGAAAAAATGGGTGAAGCTGCCCATATAGCTGAGAGTATGGGAGCTGATCTTATCGACCTGAATATGGGTTGCCCAACTCCCAAAATTGTCAGAAATGGAGCCGGCGCAGCCCTGATGCTTGATATCAGGCGTTGCCGTATGATTATCCGGGCAGTAACCCAGGCAGTAAAAATTCCGGTAACGGTTAAGATGAGAAGCGGTTGGGATCAGGACCATCTCGCTTATTTGGAATTGGGAGGGGCAGCGGAACAGGAAGGGGCTCATGCAGTAACACTGCATGCCCGTTACCGGATGCAGTTTTATTCCGGCCATGCTGATTGGAAGCAAATTGCCCGGCTAAAAAAAAACTTGTCAATTCCCGTGATAGGCAATGGAGATATTACCAGCCCTGAAGATGCATTCAGAATGATAAATGAGACTGCTTGTGACGCAGTTATGATTGGTAGAGCAGCATTGGGTAATCCTTTTATTTTTCAACAGACAGTACATTTGCTGGAAAAAGGAACCGTCTTTACTATGCCAACGGTGCTGGAGCGTATGGATATGGCAAGGCGGCAGCTCGACCTGACCGTTGCTTCAAAAGGAGAATTTGTAGCTGTAAAAGAGATGCGCAAGCATTTAGGCTGGTATATCAAAGGCTTGTCCGGGGCAGCCAGTAACAGAGTCGAAATTAACCGTGCGGTTGATTACAGGCAGATGATGGAAATTATTGAAAGAATCAAAATGGAATGTGGCTAGAGCTTAAGGCTGAACATTAATGAAAACTGCCCGATTAAATTGGTCGGGCAGTTTCTTGCTTGTCAAGGGTGTTAGATTGAGGTAAAATAAACTAAATTGTGTACACAAGGCTGTGCTCAAGGAGGAATGGCATGGAAATATTTCGCATCCAGGATAAAATCATCAGCTGGACAAAGATTGAAAAGAGCTTGAAAAAAGCTTTGCTGCTGAGGTCCAGGGGGTTTTCCCAGCAGGAAGCAGCTGATCGTCTGGGGATGGAGCGAACCTTTATATCGCGGTTGGAAGGGATAGGCGAACTGCGCAAAGGTCAGTCAATAGCCTGTATAGGTTTTCCGGTTCTCAATAAAGATGAAATAAATACCATTCTAGAAAAAGAAGGAGTAGATTTTATTTTCCTGATGACTGAACAGGAAAGGCAGGACTTCGTTAATAACCGTAACGGGAAAGAGCTGTTGAATGAATTAATGGATTTAACAGCCCAGAGTCGCGCATATGAAACAGTCATATTAATTGGCTCAGACGAAAGACTTAAATTAATGGAAAAGATTATTGATGGACAGGTAATAACTATCGAAATCGGCTCATCACCAATAACCGAAGATAAATGGGTAGACCCGGCCGAAATGAAAAAGATTCTGCGAACCCTAAAAGCCTCACGAAAAAATAATTAAAGGAGTGACCAGTTTGAAACATATTGTCAGTGTAAGTTTAGGTTCATCGAAAAGAGACCATTCCTTTGAAACTGAATTATTAGGTGAAAAATTTCTTATTGAACGTATTGGAACCGATGGAGACTGGGATAAAGCACTGGCATTGGTTCGTGCCTTGGATGGTAAAATAGATGCTTTCGGAATGGGAGGTATTGACCTTTATCTTTTTGTAGCCGGAAAAAGATATACTATTAAAGATGCAAAAAAGATTGTAGCCGAAGCCAAGAAAACACCTATGTTTGATGGCGGCGGCCTGAAGAATACCTTGGAGAGGCTTTGTATAAATTATGTGCAGGAAAACGGTATCATTGATTTAAAAGGAAAAAAAGTTTTGATAGTTTCAGCTGCTGACCGTTTTGGTATGGCGGAAGCTTTTAACCAGGTCGGGGCCAAACTGACTATGGGTGATTTAATATACACAGTGGGAATTCCCATTCCTATGCATTCTCTTAAAACATTAAAATTCGTTGCCTCGATTGCAGCGCCTTTTATAACCAGGATGTCCTTTGACAGTATTTATCCAACCGGTGATAAACAAGAAGTCATAATTCCCAAGTATTCGAAATATTATTATGAAGCAGATATTCTAGCTGGCGACTTTAATTATATCCGCCGTTATTTGCCGGAAAAACTGAACGGACAGATAGTTATAACCAATACTACGACCCGGGACGATATGAAGTTGCTCAAAGAACGTGGCATCAGCAAAGTAATTACCACCACTCCGGATATGGGAGGACGTTCATTCGGGACCAATGTTATTGAAGCTTTGGTTTATACATTTATGAATAAGCCTGTTGAGCAAATAACTGCGGATGATTATTATGAAGTTATCAAAAAGCTGGATATGAAACCGGGAATAGTGGATTTAAGGAGTTTTAATGCTTGATCTGGATTTCGCTTTTTTTAATTTAACTGATAAGACTAAAACGGGGTTAGCATACAAAAAAGTATTTTTGGACAGGCTGGCCCCGTTATTTTTCGCCCCGCGTCTGCAACGGATTATCAAAATATCATGTTTAAATGCCTGTGGCGGTAATATTTTACTCCCCTTAGGAGTCGGTAATCTAAATAAAATTCAACAGGGGAGTAAACGTATTCTGGCTCTTAAAACAGGAGCTTTGCTGGAAGAATATGAGCTGCGCTATTTGGCGGTTGACCGTCGTCTCAAAAATGAAGTAACAGATATTTGTTCTGGTCAGGAATTAGTTTATGGGGATAATTTCATAAAAGCTTTATCTCATGTATTCATAAAAGCTTTTTTGAGCAGATATGAGCTGAATAAAATAATAATTGTCGGATCTACCGAAGATTTTTCATGTTTTATCTCCAGCCTTGAGCAGTACTGCTTGCCGGTTTCAATCCAAACTATATTTCCTCAGCGCCATGAGATTTTTGTTCACCAGTTGCTGTATGAAAAAGGGCAGGCAGTCAGCACCAGTTATTTAACTCCTGAGAATTGGGGAAGAGATGATTTGGTAATAATTTTTGCCGATCATACAGAGCCAATAACAAGTAAAATAAGTTCGGGCCTGACAATTTACCTAAATAACTGCAGTTGCAGTCTTGCTCCTGCGCTGGATAGCGATTTTACGCTTAATGGCCTGATCCCTGCTCTTTATAATTTAGCTCCTATTCTTGAAAGCTGTCTTATGGCAAAAGCAGGAATACCAGACCTTGACAGCGAATTAATTAACGTTGCTGAACCAAAGAGTGATTTTATTACACTGGAAAATATCGGACATCAATGGGGCTTATGGGATCTCTTCCTTGACAAGGTCCTGTGAGGTCCTTATAATACCATCAAGGAAAAAGAAATTTATTGCGCTGGTGGTGAAGAGCAACAGGGTGACAAGCGAGCATAGTCTCGCTTTTATAAGTTTTATAAAAAAAGTTAGGAGCGATCAAATGGCAGAAGAAAAAGAAGTTCTACTGACTAAAGAAGGTCTGCAAAAGTTAGAGAATGAACTGGAAAATCTTAAATCAGTCAAGCGTCAAGAGGTAGCTGACCGCATAAAACAGGCTATTGCATTTGGAGACATATCTGAAAACTCTGAATACGAAGATGCCAAAAATGAACAGGCTTTTATTGAAGGCAGGATTATGCTGTTGGAAAAAACTCTAAAAAATGCACGCTTGATGGAAGACAAAGAAATTCGTACCGATGTAGTTTCACTTGGGTCAAAAGTAACTTTGCGTGAGGTAAAAAAAGGAAGGGAAATAAGTGTAACGATTGTTTCCTCGGTGGAATCGAAGCTCCGAGATGGTAAAATTTCGGATGAATCTCCAGTGGGCAAAGCTATCCTGGGTAAAAAAGTTAATTCCAGTGTCAAAGTTCAAGCACCCGCAGGAATAATACAATATAAAATAATAAAAGTTGAAAAATAACCATATTATTCCCGGCAGGAAAGGAGGCGGGGCAGCTTGTCTCGCGAAGAAAACCAGGATATAAATGAACTGAAAAAAATTCGCTTAGAGAAACTGGCTGAGCTTAAAGATATGGGCATTTGTCCTTTTGGACAGCGTTTTTTACGCAGTGCCATGGCTGCTGACATCCATAGCAAGTATGAGTTATATGAAGGAAAGAGCATTAAGGTAGCAGGACGAATTATGTCCAAAAGGAGACATGGAAAAGCCGGCTTTGCTAATTTGCAGGACTTGTCCGGAGAGATTCAGCTATACTTCCGTAAAGATGATCTGGGTGAAGAAAAATATGAAATTTTTAAAAAACTGGATATCGGCGATATTTTAGGCATTGAAGGTCGGGTATTCACCACCCAGAAGGGTGAAATAAGCCTGCATGTAACCGAACTTACCTATATATCGAAATCATTAAACCCGCTGCCGGAAAAATGGCATGGCCTGAAAGATGTAGAACTTAGATACCGGCAGCGTTATGTTGACCTGATTGTAAATCCTGCCGTAAAAAATGTTTTTATAAAACGCAGTCAAATTATAAAAGAAATTCGCAGATATCTGGATGAAGAAGGCTTTCTGGAAGTTGAAACTCCGATGATGCATCCTATTCCAGGAGGTGCTGTAGCTCGTCCATTTGTTACCCATCATAATGCCCTCAATATGGAATTATATCTGCGTATTGCCCCTGAATTATACTTAAAAAGACTCCTGGTAGGGGGCCTGGAAAAAGTATATGAAATAAACCGCAGTTTTCGTAATGAAGGCATATCGACCCGGCATAACCCGGAATTTACTATGCTGGAAGTATACCAGGCTTATGCTGATTACGAAATAATGATGGACTTGACGGAAAAATTAATATCCCAGGTACTATATAAAATAAATGGTACAATGATTATTGACTTTGAAGGTACGCAGGTAGATTTCACTGCTCCCTGGCAACGCTTGTCGATGCTGGAAGCCATAAAACAATATACAGAACTCGATTTCAACGTGATCAGAACTGATCAGGAAGCCAGGCAGGCTGCTGAGAGTCTGGCAATGCATGTAGAAAAAACTGCCAATCGTGGTGAGATAATAAATGAAATATTTGAGCAGTTTGTTGAGGACAAGCTTATTCAGCCTACTTTCATTTATGGTCATCCAGTCGAAATTTCTCCTCTGGCCAAAAGAAACGAACAACATCCCGAGTTAACTGACCGGTTTGAACTATTCGTTATGCAAAGGGAAATAGCCAATGCTTTTTCCGAGCTGAATGACCCGCTGGATCAAAGGGAGCGTTTTATGGCTCAGGCAGCGAAACGTGCAGGAGGAGATGCTGAAGCTCATATGATGGATGAAGACTATCTAAATGCCCTGGAATATGGAATGCCATCTGCAGGTGGTTTAGGAATAGGCATTGACCGTCTGGTCATGTTGCTGACTGATTCCCCCTCGATTCGTGATGTGATCCTCTTCCCTACCCTGCGGCCCCGCGATTAATCAATATTGATCAGGTCAGTCTTTAACGCTTGATTAAGTTCAGCTTTAGAGGCTGGCCTTTCAGATTGTTTGCTCAGACCCATCCTGAATGTGTCCAATACGGTCTTATTCTCATCCAGCCGATAGATACGTGCTGGGTGCATATCATCATCCCAGTCGGTGCCATTCCACCATATGGCAGCTTTTATCTGGGGATATTGGTTTATTTCGGTGAACATATTTTTGACCCAGGCAGCTTTATCACCTCCTACCGAATTCGAAGCAAACTCGGTGATGATAAAGGGATGACTGAAATAGCTGCTGTATGTCTGATATAGGGGTTCGTAAATCGCTTCGAATTCACGCCACTTTTCCCCCGTATAATAGTTACCGGTATTGTAACCGGTCAGGCCCACTATATCAACATATTGATCGCCGGGATAATAGGCTAAAGCATGATTGATTTTAAAGTCCGGGAATGAAATATCGTTAGGATTCCATACCCAGAGTACATTGTCAACACCTTCGGCGGCAAAGATATTGTATATATGACGCCACATAGCTTTAAATATTTCCGGGTCTTTGCAGGTATAATAAGCGGAATATTTGCACCAGTCGCCATTCATCTCATTATTAAGGCGAAAGAGCACCGGATGTCCAAAAGTTTTTAACTTCTGTGCATAATTTAGAAAAAATAAATCATACTTACCTTCCAGTATTTCATAGACCATTTCTTCATTGCGGGAATCACTTAATCTTAACCAAAAAGTCTGCAGAGTCAACTCTACATAACGATTATTATCATAAGCTGTCTGCAAAGCTTGTAAAGGGAAGGGATTATCCAACATCTGATATTTGAGCAGCAAAGGGAAATGATAATTCAAAGAATCCTCTATTTTATTCAGGACGGTATTATCTTCCGGCGCTGTATGTTCAAAAAGGCCCCAGTTTAATTGCTGATTGTCAACAAAATAATCCTGATAAAATTGCATTGTTTCTTCATTCCAGTCTCTGGGCAGCGGAGCAAATTTAAACTTGACCCGGGCAGGCTGGCTGATTTCCCGCAGGGTAAAACTGTTTAAAACCTTCATATAATCATTTATCGGTTCACTGGATTTAAAGAAAATCGTATAGACCTCCCGGGGATTTTTAATAATTTCTGCACAAAGGTAATGATTCTTATCATCTGGAATAGCAGGGAGTTTTTCACGGTACCATTTTAAAATATGAGCGTTGAAGCCGTTCAAGGGAAAATACCGGTCTTCAAGCACCTGATGGTATTTAGTATTTTGCTTGAAACGGTTGGCGTAATTTATATAGGAATATGCTGAAATGACCGAGTCAGAACCGGTAAAATCATCATAATAGATTTCTATTCTGGTCTTGTCGTCAGATATTACCGTTCCAATGGCCGGGAGTGAATCGTCTATCTGCATATGGGCAGGATAGTTGATTTGATAACCGTCAACCAGGTTGGTATAGGTAATATAAGCCGGCTCTGATTCGAGAGGATCCGGACTCATTACCTGTTCACTGAGGGCGGTTGGTAAGAGTGGCTCAAAGGCGAGCAAGGCGATTAAACAGACAGTAAAAGCAAAAATCAATTTCTTCATAATAAGTAGTATCCTTAACATTTATAAAAATCTGGCTGCAGAAATATACGGAATCATAGCAGAAACCTTTCGCAGATGGACAAAATAAGTTTAAACTATAATTTAGCTGGCAATATACGGTAATATTATTTATTATCTTAATTATAATCCTCTCCGACTGGGACTAACTCATATAATAACAAAAGAAAAGTTGCCGGTCACTTTCAATTTGCTATATTATACAAAAGATGTACCAATTTAATTTTATTTGAACAAGCAT
This sequence comes from Syntrophomonadaceae bacterium, assembly GCA_035353375.1. Lineage (GTDB taxonomy): Bacteria > Bacillota > Syntrophomonadia > Syntrophomonadales > Syntrophomonadaceae > UBA1368. The sequence goes on along the minus strand of DAOPZM010000010.1, from coordinate 25,100 downwards.
AAAGCAAAGGAGTTAAGCATTTGAAAATTGCTTTATCAGGATATTATGGTTTTGATAATGCCGGCGATGAGGCCTTGTTGGCGGCTATAACTTCATCAATAAGAAAACTGGCCCCGGACGCGGAGTTTGTTGTTTTTTCCGGGTCACCTCGCCGTACCTCTTTATTGCATAAGATCAAGGCAGTTTACTATATGAATCCTTGGCAATTATTTTGGCAGCTCTTGACCAGTGACCTGTTAATCAGCGGCGGCGGGAGCATTTTTCAGGATGTAACCAGTGCCCGCTCCCTGGTCTATTATATAAGTGTAGTGGCATTAGCCAAACTGCTGGGCAAACCCGTCATTTTCTATGCCCAGGGCGTAGGGCCGATTAATCTTCCCTTAAGCCGCAGGCTGATGCGTTTGATCGCCAACCAAGTTGATCTGATAACCGTGCGCGATGAACACTCTGCACACTTGCTGCACAGTATTGGAGTGACCCGTCCCCCGCTTAAAATAACAGCCGATCCGGTCTTTTATCTTGAAGCGCCGACTGACATAAACAATGAATTGCTGCCCTTGATGGTTAATATTGGCGATAAGCCGCTGATAGGTGTTGCAGTAAGACGATGGCTGCCACTGGAAGGATATCAACAAAAGCTTGCTTCGGTTTTAGACTATTTTGCCGAGCAGGGTTTTCAAATTTTATTTATCCCCATGGCTTACCCGGAGGATGTGCCGGAATCAAAACGGGTGGCAGAACAGATGCAAAAACCGGCAATAATTATTGAGCATCATTTGAACAGTGATGAGCACCTGACCCTGATTTCAAATCTGACTTTTATGATTGGTATGCGTCTCCACGCGCTTATTTTTGCTGCCAATACCGGGGTAACTTTTGCCGGAATTTCTTATGACCCCAAAATAGATGCATTTTTAGATATATTTGCTCTGCCATCGCTTAAAGGAGAACCAGAAACAATACAGCAAGAGATAATCAGCCTGTTGAATGACAAGAATCGCCAGGAACTGGTTCGGCAAAAAGCTGCATGTCTTCGCGAACAATCGGCAGAAAATGCCCGCCTGGCATTATCGCTTTTAAAAGATCGGCCATATCAGCCGCTATTATCAAAGGAGAAAGAAACTTATACAGGAAACGAGAATCAGGGAACGGGTAAAACTTTTATAGGAGTTTCAATGGTGATTTTTTTCGCCAAACTCTTAGGATTTGTGCGGGAAATTATTTTCGCCTCTATTTTCGGCACTAGTATTGTTACCGATGTTTTCCAGACCATATTCAGCCTGCCCAATCTGCTTTTTTCAGGTATCGGAACCGCACTTTCTTCGATCAATATCCCCAACTTAACTTATTATTTAAGCAATTGTACCCGGGAGGAAAGAGATCGCTATATTTCGCGTTTATACGCACAGGTAACTTTATGGGGGACTATTATTACTATTGGGGGTATTGTTATTGCTCCCACTTTAGCCAGGCTTTTAGCTCCGGGCATTGAAGGAGAAGCTGCACAGGTGGCTGCCTTGTTAACCAGGATTATGCTGCCCACCTTCCTTTTCGTCAGTCTGACTTTTGTTACCACCGGCATTTTGCAGGTACACGGCCACTTTTTGCGTGCCGCTGCCATCAGTATACCCTTTAATATCCTGATAATTTTAGCTTTAATTATCAAAGGAGCAGACATCGTATTTATCAGTTATATGACTTCGCTCGGCTGGCTTTTGCAGTTTGTGATTCAGGTGCCGGTATTGGTAAAAGAAAAATACAAGTTGTCATGGCTGGATTTCAAAGAAAACTACACAGTTAAAATGCTTAAACAGCTTTTCCCGGTTCTGCTGGGGAACTCGCTTTTGCAGCTTTGCCTCATAGTAGACCGATCTTGTGGTACTAATCTGGATGAAGGCACAACTGCCGCGCTGGCTTTTGGCAGTAATCTTTTTGTAACGGTGACCAGCATTTTTATTGTAGCCATGACCAGCGTAGTATTCCCCCGTTTATCTCAATACAGCCTGGACAAAAACTTTGTTCAAATCCGGTCAATGCTGAAAAACATTTTTAAAATACTATTATTTATTCTGGTTCCGTACCTGATAATAGTTGTTTGTTATAATCAGGAAATAATATCCCTGATATACGAAAGGGGGGCCTTTACCGGCAAATCGACCATGATGACCGCTGCTGCATTTCTTTTCTACAGTTTTGCCGTGATAGGCTATGCTTGTCAGGAAATATTCAACCGGGTATTTTATGCGTTAAAAAATTTCACCATTCCAATGACAGTCAGTTTAATATGTTTGGCTGTTAATGTATTATTAAACTGGTCTTTATTAAATTACGGCATTATTGCCATAAGTGCATCAACAGCCCTGGCGTTGACACTATATGCCCTGACAACAGGTTTTATGGTAACCAGGGAGGTAGGCAGCTTTCTGGATCGAGATTTTTGGACATTTTTAGCTAAACTAATAATTCCCAGTCTGGGCATGACGGGAATTATTACCTTGTTCGCTCGCCTGTACAGTGAAGGTATACTGCTATCATTCCTGCTGCCGGCACTGTTAAGCGGTTTAATATATGTTGTTATAGCTTATTTGATGAAGCTTACAGATGAGTTCAATCTCAGGGGGGAATCTGAATAATGAAAAAAAGGGGTAAGACTATTTTATGGGTGCTGCTTATAATCAGTCTGCTGTTTTCCACGAACGGAATAATCCTGCGCACGAACAATGAAAAGGTTAACCATTCAGTTATAACAACAGCTGACTACCGGGAATTTCAAACAGCAGCCAATAATTCTAATTATGACCTTGAAGCAGTGCTCGATAGATTACAGGAAAGCGGAGTTACTCATTTAACCATAAAGGAAACAACCATTCGTGATTTGGAAAATCAGGGCAAAATTACAGTCTCAACCTGGGCAGAATTTAATGCCGGGATGCAAACTGCCGATCCTGAATTAGCAGGCAAAATCATACAAAGCCTGCCAGTAAAGGAAATAAACCCGGTTAATTTAGTAATCACACCCATAAATGAAAAAACCGCAGCATTCATTGCGGCAAACTTAAGTAAACGCCTCAGTAATGATGAACTTATCACTATTGATTTGGCAGGAAAACAAGTATTCCTTATCAATGTAGAATTACCTCAACCGGTATCTGCAGATGGAGCTGTTAAAAAGCCCGATTTAAGAATTGGTTTTGATAAAGAATTAATAGAAGCGCTGAAGTCAAAAGGATTTGAAATAGTTTTGTCACCGGGCAACAATACCGGCAGCAACAAGCAGTTTATAAGGGAATATAGTGAGATCGTACAGCGTTTTGACATTAAATATATTATTTTTGACGGGATGGAAATCAGCGGCTATCCCGATGATATAGAATCAATGCAACAGGTGATAACGGATAACGATTTGATTTTGGGCATTATAGAAACATCTCAGCAGCTGGGGTATCTGAATCAGGTCGGCATTGATGAACTTATGTATAATTGTGGTTATCCTATCAACAGGGTTTATTCAACCCGTAATGATGAATACCTCAAAGAAGTTGATGAAAGATATTACCGCTGGCTGAGGGCAGTTATCGATCGCGGCATTCGCATTGTCTATCTGGTGCCTTTTCAGAATGAAAAAATAAATTATTCAGTTAACCTGGAAGATACACTGGAAACAGCTGACCGTTTTCATCAGACAATTGAGGAAAAAGGCTTCAATGTAAATCAACCCCTAAATAAAATGTCCGCGGCAATGCCGGATAAATTTGACCGCCTGGCTGTATCTATCACTCTTTTACTTGGTTCTTTGCTGTATCTGAGCTATATTTTCCGTATGCGTAAAAGTACCTGGCTGATCCTGTCAGTACTTGGTATCCTTGCTTGCTTGGGCATAAATTTATTTCTCAATACCGACTTCACAAAAATCTATGCCCTTGGTGCTGCGGTTTTGTATCCTTCTTTATCCAGTTTACTGGCGCTTTATTACTGGCGGGACAATCGCCAGCGCCCCATATGGCAGCAAATAACTGTATCATTAGCTATAATACTGGGTGTTAATGCAATAGGTATGTATACTATCGTAACCAGTCTGGCGGACATTACATATATAATGAATGTTGAGTATTTCCGCGGTGTAAAAGTAGCTTTTATAGTACCTCTGGTTATGTTTGTTATAAATTATCTGGTTGTTTATCAGGGTGTGAATGGCATAAAAAAATTCCTGACCGATTTTCTCAAGACATCACCCAGCTACTTTATACTCGGTTTATCACTGCTGGGCCTTATGGGCATATATCTGTATCTGGCCCGCAGCGGGAATACTTCAGGAGTTGCAGTCTCCTCACTTGAGCTTCGTATCCGGGAAATATTAGAAACAATTTTTATAGCCAGGCCCCGATTTAAGGAAATAATTATCGGCTATCCGGCACTTTTTGCTTTGATATATCTGTATCATAAATATAAAAACCAGGCGATAGTGTTTATACTTGGTCTGGGAGTTGTAATGGGCTCGATATCAATGGTCAACAGTTTCTCGCATGTCTTCACTGCGGTTATCATTTCTGCCCAGCGTACTTTGGCCGGATTATTGGTAGGCGTGATAGCAGGCATTATGACAATTATGATCATATGGATTGGGGAGCGTTTGTATCAGAGCTGGCAGTAAAAGCGGTAATTTAATCAGAAAATCACGTCATTATAATTACTGCGGGAAAAATATTTTCCCGCAGTAATTATTTGTTTTGTAAGTGCAAGTAATAAAACAAAAAAACAGTATTAAATATAAATAATGACAGGATAACCTTCCCTGAACTTGGCATATGGACAAGCCAAGGCATACGGTGATAGAATTAGCCTATACTTAAGGAGGGGAGAATTAGTATTTTTTATGTCCTATTTAACAATAATTGCACTGATTTTAGCTTTTTGCATAACTTATTTTTCCATGCCGCTGGTAATAAAATTAGCCGGAAAAATAGGTGCTATAGATAAACCGGATCAACGAAAAGTACATTCCTCAGCTATGCCCCGCCTCGGAGGATTGGCTATTTTTGTCGCTTTTATAATTGCTTGCCTGATAGCTTTTAACATATCTGGTCCTTACATGGGATTAATTGTCGGTACCTGTATAATATTTCTGGTAGGAATGCTGGATGATATTTATCAGTTATCGCCCTGGGTTAAACTTTTAGGACAGATAATAGCTGCTGCAGTAGGTATTCATTTTGGTATTATAGTACATTTTGTAAATAATCCTTTTGATGGTATTTTAAATCTGGGATTATTGAGTATTCCGCTTACCTTTTTATGGATAGTTGGCGTAACCAATGCGATAAATCTGATTGATGGCCTGGATGGTCTGGCAGGTGGAGTATCGGCAATAGCTGCAATAACCATGGGTATTGTAGCTCTTTTACAGGGCCAAAGCCAGGCAGCCTGGGCAGCTTTTTTGCTGGTTGCTGCCATAGCAGGTTTTTTGCCGTATAACTTTTATCCCGCCCGGACTTTTATGGGCGACGGAGGTTCCAATTTATTAGGATTTGTGCTGGCATGTCTGGCTATAATGGGGGCGACTAAAAGTACGGCCTTGATTTCACTGATTATACCCATTGTTATTTTAAGTATACCAATATTTGACACATTTTTTGCCATAATCAGACGAATAAACAATAAAGCCCCGATTTTTAAACCTGATAAAGACCATTTGCATCACCGCTTACTGGCGCTGGGAATGAGCCAGCGACGCAGTGTTTTAATTATATATTTGCTCAGCAGTTTCTTTGGTATAGTAGCAATAACTTTAAGCTTTACCACCATCCCCAAAGCGATACTGATTTTAGCTTTTCTCTTGCTGTTTATAGTAATGGGAGCTGATAAAATTGGCATGTTTACCAGCAATCACAATGTTGAGCAAGGAACTGTTAAAACCAGCCTTAAAAGCTGAATTGTCAGAAACCAAAATGCTTTAACAGGAGCAGGAGAAGTATCATCATGACAAAAATGCAACCTTATTTAAAATTTATGTTGGCAGCAGGGTTGGCTTTTGGTTTATTTTTTGGGATAGGCTGCGGTCTTGCCAGTTTTTTTTCTGCAGCTGATAAAAATGAAACTGCCGCTACCGACAAGGACAATTTAGAAAAGCAGGACGGGGAAAGGACAAACATTTTGGTTATGGGAGTTGATGCCCGGCCCGGTGAAGAAAATTCCCGTTCCGATACTATGATGCTGGTGTCAATTGATCCCAAGCTCAATAAAGTGGCGGTCGTATCTATTCCCCGTGATACCAAAGCCAAAATAAAGGGAAGTTCAACCGAAAAAATCGCTGTTGCCAATTACTACGGGGGGCCAAAACTTGCAGTATCAACAGTGGAAGAGCTGTTGGAGGTGGAAATAGACAACTATATTACGGTTGATTTCAATGGCTTTAAAGATATTATCGATACCCTGGGAGGAGTTAAAGTTACCGTACCGCAGCGTATGTATAAACCTTCTGAAGATATAGACCTGAAAGCCGGGACCCAAAAGCTTGATGGAAGTCAGGCCCTGGCATTGGTACGCTACAGAGATTATGCTATGGGTGATATCCAGCGGACTGCCCAGCAGCAAGAATTTATCAAAGCCCTGGCGGCAGAAGTACTGAAGCCTGCCACTATAACCAAACTTCCCAAACTGGTTAAACAATTAAATCAGTATGTGGAAACAGACATGGGAATAACTGCTATGTTGCGCATGGCCAGCTGGGCCCCGGGCTTCAATTCTGATTCAGTAGTTACCCAGACTTTGCCGGGCTATTTTTATGACGAACATGATGAGTATGGCAACCTTACTCAAAGTTATTGGATAGCTGACAATAGTAAAATTAATAATCTGATTGATAATCTGTTTGCCGGGAAAAATATTGCTGTTGTGACTGAATCGCCATTGCCAGCTTCTTCAACAGAATCTTCAGTTAGCGAGAATCAGGGCGAAGAAACGGACGATGAAACAAGTGAAGAACAAGCGGAAATAAATGAGAATCAGGGCGAAGAAACAGATGGTGAAACAAGCGAAGAACAACCGGAAGTAGAGGATTTTATCAATAGCAACAACAGTAAATTGCCCGGTGCAGGTGATGATATTGAAGCTGCCAAGCCAGCCGGCAATATGAATACCGGCCCGGAAGGCTATATATAATTGACCAAATTTACCAGCAGGAACCGGTTTTATTTAAGCGGAAAGGGCTTATTACAGGTTTAATTTTCAAGCTGCACAGAAAGGAAAGGGAAAATATGAATGACAGAGCCAGGGCGTTTTACATAGAAAAGAAGATTGGTTTGCTGCTTGCTCTGATAATATTAGCCGTAGCATGTTTTACGGCCAATGCTTATGCCGATACCGGTATAGTAAATACCGGAGTGGCTAATGTAAGGTCAGGGCCGGGCACCAGTTATGAAATAACCGGTACGATATATGCAGATACTGAAGTAAGCATTTTGGAAACCAGCGGCAGTTGGTACAAAATAAAGTTTGGAAATATTATTGGCTGGATGTCCAACACAGTTTTAGATACCAGGGAATTGGAATATGTAGTGGTGACAGGGGAGAAGGTGAACCTCAGATCCGGTCCCGGAACCAGCTATGGAATAGCCGGACAGGTGTTAAAGGGAGATAAATTAGAACTGCTTAATGCCGAAGGCGATTGGTTCAAAATAAAAACCGGCAATGGAGCGATATGCTATATTACTGCCTCCCTGGCGCAAAAAGCCGGAGCATCTGCCCAGAAAGAACCAGTTATTACTAAAACTACACCTGCTGCAGATACAGCGAAATATATTCAGGCAATATCAGGAACGGTTAATGTCCGCAGCGGGCCGGGAATCAGTTATGCCGCAACAGCCGAAATAGATGCAGGTCAAACTTATGCTGTTACAGATGAAGAGGGTGATTGGCTGAAAATTGATCTTGCTGACGGGACGAGCGGCTATGTGGCCGGATGGCTGGTAAAAGCAGCATCCGGCATCAGTAAATCACCTTCTGTTACGACACCAACTTATACTGCTCCTTCTGCAACTGCAGATACAAACACGCTGTTGGTATACTTAAACGGACAAAAACTGGAATTTGATGTTGAACCTATTATCGAAAATGACCGCACTTTGGTCCCGCTGCGGGGAATTTTTGAAGCTGTAGGTGCCAATGTACAGTGGGATGAAACTACGCGAACAGTTAAGGCGGGCAAAGCCGGTACCGAGGTAGTCCTGACGATTGGCTCTTTGCAGCCTACAGTCAATGGGCAGGTATGGCCTTTGGATGTTCCAGCCAAAATAGTAAAGGACCGGACTCTGGCGCCGCTACGTTTTGTGGGCGAAGCTTTCGGGGGCCAGGTCGAATGGGATGCGGCAAGCCGAACCATAAAAATTTCAATTAAATCAGATGACGTAAAAGTCACGGCTATAGAAGTCAGCAGCGGAACAGTCAATCTGCGCAGCGGTCCGGCTATCACCTATGAAAACCTGGATACAGTCGGCTCAGGTGAAAAGCTGGCTGTTTTGGCGGAAAGGGATGGATGGTACCAGGTCAGCCGATCCGGGATTACCGGATGGGTAGCGGGCTGGGTGGTAGATTTGATTTGGGAAGAAAACGAACCTGCGGCTGAAACACCAGTGGTTGAAACGGAACCTGAACCTGAATCCGAACCCGAACCGGTTAAGCCGGACAAGCCCGGCGAAGATGTAGTCTGGTTATCATCAACAACTGATGAGCAGGGATTTCATATAATCATGGAATCAGGTTCCGAACTTGACAGTAAGCCGGTAGAAAGCTCAACAAGTATTAGATATACATTCAAAGATAAGCAAATTGAAGGGCTTTATTTACTGAAAAAAGAATTTGGCACCAGTTATATAAGGGCTGAAGCCACTGACCAGGAAGAAGATTTGCTGATAGAAATTTCGATTCCATCGGGGGCTGAGTACGAGACGGAATTATCAGATAACGGGAAAAAAGCTACTGTAACCATCTTTAATTACATCACTTCCGTGGAGCGCAAGACATTTGCCAATACCGGTGAAAGGATAATTATTAATACGGCCCTGCCGGTTGATTATACTTCCAGGCTGGATGATGAAAAGATAATCGTTACCTTGAATAATGTTTTAATGGGTAAAGCAGAGGAACAATATAAATTCAGCAGCGATTTAATTAAAAAAGTTAGCTTTGAGCCAACCGAAGATGAAAAATCGACATTGGCCACTATTTATACTCAAAATCTGGGTAAGCATGTTTTTGCTGAAAGTGGTGAAAAACAGGCGTTTACAGTGCTTATGATTGAAAAAAGTGAAATAAAAGAGCGGGAAAAAAACCTGGTAGTATTGGATCCCGGACATGGAGGCAATGATACCGGAGCCCGGGGGACCGAACTGGATGAAAGGGATGTCAATCTGGATATTGCCCTTAAAACCGGAGCAATTCTTACCAAAAATGGTATCGATGTGGAATATACCCGTAAGACTGATGCTACGGTCGGACTGGAAGAGCGGGCTTTAATAGCCAACGATTTAAATGCCGAGCTATTCGTATCGATACACAACAATGCCGATACGGCAAAAGTTGGACATGGGACGGAAACATATTTCTATGCACCTTTAAGTACACCGGAACTTTATATGCAAAGAGATGAAAGACAACTGCTGGCGCAAAAATTGCAACAGCAGCTAATCAGCAAGCTGCAGCGAACTGATAGAGGCGTAAAAGAAAAGAATCTGGCAGTTCTGCGAAATACCACCATGCCCTCAGCCTTAGTTGAGGTAATGTTTATCAATTGTTCTGATGAGCAAGCCCTTTTAAAGCAGGAAAAATACCGGGAGCTGGCCGCTGAAGCAATAGCCCAGGGGATTTTAAATTATCTGGATGCGAAGTAAGAAAGTTCATTAAAGCGGGATGAAATCCCGCTTTTTTATTGGTATAACAGGAAAAGTCTTGTTTTTTATAAAATTGGTGTAAACGATTGCTGCAATTTTAGAATTATTTTGTTGAAAACCTTAGAAATTGCAGGATAAAGTGCAGCAATCTTGAATTCATAACTACTATAAAGCTTTAACAGAGGTAAAGACCAATGGCAAAAAAAATCCGCATTAATGCTTCAGCTGCGCCAGTTAAAAAATATACAGCTTTAAGCCAGGGATTATTAGTCGCGGTATGCATCTTAATATTTTATCCGCCTTTTCTGCGGGGGCTTTATTTTGACCAGGAAATGACAGTAAGTTTAATATTTACTGCTGTATTAGTATTATGTGCCCTGGTGCTTAAAGTAAAAAAGCGCGATTATTCATTTTTAACTACACCGTTGGACGGGGCAATTTTACTGTATGCGGTTGCTTATCTGCTGGCGGTTATTAATGCAGTTCATATCGGTGAGGCAGTTTGGGGATTTTTAAAAGCGCTGAATTATTTTTTAATTTATATGCTGGTGGCGGAGGTAGTTCCCGATTTGAAAGCTGCCCGCACGGTATTAAATACTTTGCTGGCTGCTGCAGTGGGCGTAGCAGTGATTGGATTGATGGCTGCCACCGGATTCTCTGACTATCCGGGTGCTTTTGTAAATAATCACATAATGTCAACCCTGCAGTACCATAATACAACTGCCGCTTATCTCGGAGCCATGTGTTTTGTGGGCTGTGCAATGTTGCTGACGACTGCTGAAATGCACAGGAGAATGGTATACAGTGGTGCCGTCTATCTGATGGCGCTGGTAACTGTAACGGCTATATCCAAAGGTGCCTTACTGATTATTATGGCGGCAGCCGGGTTGTTTTTCCTGGGTATATCCGGCAGATACAGACGGGGATATCTATATAATCTGCTATACATATTTATTATGGCTTTTCTGACTTCCAGCCTTTTAATGCAGCAAATTACGGGCACAGAACCTGCCCGCGGGATTATAGTCATTCTGGCCGGATTATGCCTGGCATTGACTGGCCAGCCATTGGGGAAGAAGCTGTCAATTATCAGCCGGGCTAAATATTTCAAAACAGCATCTATAGCTGTACTGATCACATTAATATTATGCGCTGGCGTGTTTATAACTAATTCGGCGGGACAGAATTTCATGCCGCAGGATTTAACTGAGGAAATTTCTCAGATAGCCGATTTATCTGATTCAAGCTATATTTACCGGGTCGATTTTTTCCGCTGGGGCATAGATATTGCCCGGGATTATCCTTTATTCGGCAGCGGGGCCGGAGGGTGGAAAGCTTTGTTACCGCAATATCAGGATTATAAATACTCTGCAGCCGATGCCCATAACCATATGATACAGGTATTGGTTGAAACTGGGCTTTTCGGGCTTATTATCTATATAGCTATCTGGGTTCTGGCAATAACAGCGGTTTTAAAATTCAACAAAAAAGCTCGGCGGGAAAAAGGTCCGACAGATGAAACAATGGTTTTACTATGGGGTGTATTTGTTGCCGCAGCAGCTATTGGACTGCATTCCCTTATCGATTTTGACCTTTCCATTCCGGCGATTTTTATAGTTCTTATAACCCTGTTGGCGCTGATCAATAAGATCACCGGATTTGCTGAAGACCGTTTCAGCCGGCAGAATAAATGGCAGCAACTGATAATACCTGGCTTAATAACATTGATACTATTGTTATCCGGCTGCAGTCTGGCAGTGGGGAATGTTTATGCTGACAAAGCAAATGAACAACTAAAGGAAATCGAGGGAAATCAGCTTTCTTATGCCCAACACCGGGAAACTGCCATTATCTGTCTGGAAAAGTCATTAGTCTTTGCGCCGCTAAATGCTGATACCCAGGTTGATTTATCCAAATGTTATGCCAGTCTTTATCTGGATTTAACCGGACAGGAAAGCCCCAATGCGCCAGCAGCTTATCAAAAAACCCTGAGTGCCATAGAAAAAGCAGAAAAATTGATGCCGTATGATACAAAGACAATTAATGGAGCATTAAATTCAGCTGTAACTATAGGCAACCTTGATGCTTCCCTTGGCTTAGCCAGAAAAATTGTACAAATCGAGCCCAACAGAAGTCGTAGTTATGAAGTGTTAGGGGAAGTACTCTACGCTGCTGCCCGCTTTTATCTGGAAAACGGCGACAAAGACACGGCTAAAAAGTATATTGATGAACTGAAAGATCTGCCGTCAGTAGTTGATGGGCAGGCAAAAAACCTTAATCAGGAACGTTTATCTTCCCGGATGGGGCGACCGCTAATAGTAACAGAAGAATTGGAAGAAATTATTAAGAAAACTGACGAACTGCAGTTTATGTATGATATCTTAAGCAGCGCCAAGGAGGCAACCGATGATTGAAATTCAATTCAATCAGAGCCTGAGGAAAAGCACTGCGGTTTTGGCTTTGTTGTTGATAGATTCAATAGCTTTGTACCTGGCCTTCATCGCCAGTGTCGAAATAAGGATTAATATACTGCCGCTGTTATTCGGATTTTTCCCCGCTGATTTCCCGCATACTTACACAGCTAATTTATGGTGGATATTGGTTTTGTGTCTGGGATGTTTAGCTTATGGAGGCCTATATTCCAAACGACTGCCATTTTGGCCGGAGACCAGAAACTTATTCATCAGCATCAACCTGGCCTTTATTTTAATCATGGCCGTCGTATCCCTGGCTAAATTAGGCGGACAAATTTCCCGGACCAGTATTGTAATAAGTTATTTATTGGTTTTATTCATCATGCCGCTGGCTCGCTTTGGGGGCAAATTAATTTTATTTAATATTGGGATATGGCGTGAAAATATATTAATCCTGGGTTTTAATAAAACCGGTCGGCAAGTGGCAGAAGCAATTAAAAATGATAAATACCTGGGATACCATCTGTCAGGGTTTATGACCATTGCTGCTGAAGAAATGCTTGAACTTAAGGGAAATCATGAGATATTAGGCAGTTATGAAAATGCGGTTAAGATAATAGAAAGCAACAGGATCAGGCATATAGTAATTGCTGCACCGCATTTGCCGGGCTCTGAAATGGTCAGGCTGAGCAACAGTTTGCAGCCATATACCCGCTCAGTAATGATTGTACCTGATTTATTCGGCTTGCCGATAGTCAATGGCGAGACAGGTTATTTTTTTGATGAACAGATTTTGGCTTTGCGTATTAAAAACAACCTGGCCAGTCCAGTCAATATGATCAGCAAGAGAATTTTTGACCTTATTGTAGGCTTGCTGTTATTGATTCCGCTGGCTGTTTTAATTCTGGTATTGGCAATTTTAATCAAAATAGACTCTCCTGGTCCGGTTTTTTATACCGGAAAAAGAATTGGCCGCAGAGGAAAAGAGTTTAACTGTTACAAGTTCAGAACAATGTTTTTAGATAATGATATAATTCTGAAAGAGTATTTGAAGAGCAATGCTGATGCCCGTCAGGAATGGCAGCAGTATAATAAACTTAAAGGTGAAGATCCACGTATTACAAAAATCGGCAGATTTTTGCGCAGAACCAGTTTGGATGAGCTGCCCCAGATACTTAATGTTCTCAAAGGAGAAATGAGCCCGGTAGGGGCCAGACCTTATTTACCCGAAGAAAGAGAATCCATGGGCAGTTTTGCCGATACGATATTATTGGCTGACCCTGGTATTACAGGCCTTTGGCAGGTAAGCGGGCGTAATGAAATTGATTTTGCGGGAAGATTAAGAATGGAAACCTGGTATGTGCGCAATTGGTCTTTATGGCTGGATGTTTCGTTGTTGTTCCGGACGGTTGGTGTAGTCGTTAAAAGGAAAGGAGCTTATTAACCAGCATCAATTAAGAAAATCAGAAGCTGGTTAATATGCTCGCTTAGAAAAACGGTTCCCCGAGCTTTTAAATAATATTATTATTTATTTGAGTATTCTTTAGATGTAATTGCAGTCAAATCTTCATAGCAAAAAAGTGCCGGTTTTTCATATTCTTTCATTTCCCGCCTCCTAATAGATCAAGCTAAGCCCGAGAGTTCATATGCAGTCACAGATTCCAGATTTTCATAAATAATCAGCTGCGGCTTTTGGTAGTCAGGCAAAATTAATTCCTCCAAAACACTTATTTTAAGGAATGCCTGTTGGTTCTATGATATAATAATGCCAAATTTTATTGTAAAGAAAAATGAGGGAAAGGCAGTTGAATTGAGTTTGATACCAATAAAAAAAGAAGAGGTGGCAGCGAAAAATGTGGCAGGTGAGATGGTGCTTCTGATCCCTTCTTCGGGAAGGTATTTCGGCTTAAATGCAGTCGGCACCAGCTTTTGGGAAAAGATGGACGGTAAATCTACTATTGATGAAATAGCCGAAACAATTGCCGAACAATACAAAGCAGAATTAAGCATGGTCAAGGCAGATCTGCATGAACTGGCTGAGCAGCTTGCAGCTAACCAGCTTATCGAATTAAAATAACCGGATAATATGATGCGTTATAAAGGATATGATCTGCCCGGAGATTTTTTGCTTATAATCAGGGTGTTTTGGAGGGTTATGTACTTTCGCAGAACCATTCATTTAAAACCGCTGCCGGAGATTATCGACAGTATTAAAAAAGCTGCGGCAGGACAGGACATGCATGAGATACCGGAAGAGAATGAATATGAAATGCTGGAAAAGGTAAGCCGGGCCTCGGATTTTCTGCTGTTAAGGATCATCCGTACCCCCAGACCCTGCCTGCCCCGCAGCCTGACAGTATTTTACTGGTGCAGCCATAATGGCATAACTGCCAGGATAGCAGTGGGAGTTAAGAAATCACAAAAGCTTCTGGAAGGACACAGCTGGGTTTTGATAGAAGCAAGGCCTTTCCGGGAGGATCTGCAGCATTTGAATGAATATACGATCATGCTGGAAGGGAGCAACTGATGAGGCAAATCACACAGAAGTTCAACTTGAGCGGAGTCATAACAGCGATTAATTCCAATGATCAGCATTGGCTGGAAGAGCTTAAAAAATCAATCAGTTCTCCGGCGGTTCATAATAGCAGCAAGGCGGAACTGGAGATTGATTTAATCGAGATAGAAAACGAAGCAATCGAAAAGGTTTTGCCCCTTCCCGGTGATGAATACAAGTTTGAAGAAGCAAGTGTTATGCTTGACCAGTTAGTTACTATTACCAGTTATCAGCGGGAGGAAGAGACCTGGCAGGAAATCGAAGGTTATGCCCGTATCCATAATGATTACAAACAAAGGCGGGGTGTGATATACAGGCTTAAGGAGCGCCGGATTGTCAATCCTTTTTTTGCCGACAGCTTTTTTGCCGTTAATCTCATACAGAAGATGATGTCATGCTTCAAGTTTCATACTATACATGCTTCCTGCGCCGAGATCAATGGACAAGGGGTAATAATTACCGGACCGGGAGGCAGAGGCAAATCTACTTCAGCTTACGCGCTGGCCAGGAGAGGTCATCCTTTACTGAATGATGAAAAGATATTGCTCAAATTAAACAGTTCATACCAGGCTAGTTCTGTATCCGATATCTTTAAAATAAGGAAAAATGCGATTGACCGTTTTTTCCCGGAGCTTTTGTCAGCAAAACCGATTTATAGACCTGATGAGGATGAGTTTTGTTTCAAAGCCGGTATAATGCCCGGTATGCAAATCACAGTTGCAAGTAGTGCTGATATATTAATTATTCTGCATCAGGTTAACCAACCTGAATCCACAGCGAAAATGATCAATCCTGCCCGGGTGGTGGGAGAACTTTTCCCGGTCACCATGAATCCGCGCAATAAAAAAAGCACTGCCGATAAATTTGAATTTTTGACCGATTTTTTACAGCAGGTCACATGCTATCAAATCGATTTTGGCTTCGATATGGATAAGTTTGCCGAACTTATAGAAGATCTGACCCGACAACAGATCGACCGGAATTATAATAACAGGAGAATATTAAACAATAATGCAGGACAATAAAATTGAAGAAACAGTTATAGCCTGTTTCCAGGCTTATTTTAATAAAGCCGGGATAACGATAAATCCTCCCAGTAATGAGGAGGAATGGAAAAGCCTGGCTCTTTTTATAAACCGGCATAGCCTTACGGCTTTTTTTTATCAGGCAATAACCAGGCGCAAGATTCCGCTTGAGGCTTCGCCTGATATTATTCGTGATTGGGCAATGATAACCAGAAAAACGACAGTTTTCAACGTTTTGCTGGCAAGGGAAGCAGGTCTTATCCTGGCAGATTTAAAAAAACTGGATATTTATCCGATTTTACTCAAAGGGTTTGCTTTGCACCGTATCTATGAAGATATTTTAACCCGGCCAACAAGTGATATCGATTTGTTAATAAAAAAGGATGAATATCCGGCCGTAAGGGATTATTTATTACAAAACCGCTTTACATATGCAATGGCCAGGGATTTCAGAGGAACTCCAGAACAGTATATTGAATTACAAGAGAACTACTGTACAGAGATTTCATTTCAAAAGACACTTGGAAGCATCTCAATAGTTATTGATTTGCACTGGGAATTGAACGGCATTTACGATGGATCTCCCCTGGAGGCAGTATTTCCAATCGACCAATATCCATGGCAGCAATACATTGAAATGGATTATTGGGATGAAATAGCATTTAATAGTCTGATACCTGAAATGCAGTTTATTCATTTGGCAGTCCATTTTGCCATCCATCACCAGTTTCAGGGAGCCAAGTGGTTTTTGGATCTGGTATTTTTCATAAACAACAGAGGTGGCGAGCTGGACTGGAAGTTCATTGATTCGATCGTCAAAGAACCGGATTGCCGAAAGATTCTTGGTGTGACATTAAGGCTGATCGATAGCTTTAAGATAAATTCTCCGGAAGGGATGCCGGAGTGGCAGCACTTTTGGAACGGCAAGGCTTTGCCATATGAGTTCATATATTTCCGCAAGAGAATATTTGCTGAGCCTTCCAAAACTGGACAATATATGGGCAATGTTTTATTGCCGCTTAATTTCACAGATAAATTAAAGGTATTAGCATATTACATGTTTAATAATGAAGCGATAAGTCTTTGGCGCACAGATAACCAGCCAGGCGTGATACCGGGATTTCTGCAGCCATTTTATTTAATTTCACGAGTATACCAGGATTATAAAAATAAAAATATATATAATTAAAATATTGCCAAATGAATTTTGCAGGGGAACTGATTAAATGCTGGACATGCTGAAAAAAATTTTAAACATACTTACCAAAAGAGAAAAGCGGCAGCTCTTCCTGCTGCTGGTTCTGATGTTACTAATGGCGCTTTTTCAGGCGATAGGAGTTGTATCTGTATTACCTTTCATTTCACTGGTAATGAATCCTGATTTAGTAAGCCAAAACAACTGGCTGCAGTTTTTTTATCAATATTTCAATTTTAAAGATACTCGCAGTTTTATTATAGCTGCCGGCTTGATAATGCTTTTTTTAATTTTGTTCGGTAACTTGATCTCGGCTGTGGCAACCTGGGCAAAATTTAAATTCGTCTGGAACAATAATAATAATATCTCCGTAAGACTGTTACGGCACTATTTGCTTCAGCCTTATATGTTTTTTTTGAACAGGAACAGTTCGGAATTAGCCAAAAATATTCTTAATGAAGTACAGACACTGACAAATGGCTACTTGATTCCGGTGTTGGATTTAACTTCACGATTACTGATCATAATTGTGATACTGATAATGGTACTTATTGTAAACCCGCTCATAACAGTTATAGCATTTTCAATATTAGGCGGTTCTTATTATCTTATCTACTGGCTTATAAGAAAGAGGCTTACTCACAGGGGAAGCCGAAGGTTATGGGCAAACCGGGATCGATTCAAGATCGTTGGCGAAGCTTTCGGAGGCATAAAGGAGGTCAAAGCCAGCGGGCGGGAACAATACTACCTTGAGAGTTATTCACAGGCATCTACAAAGCTTTCAAGCCTTATGGCCTGGAATGCATTAGTAGGCAACATTCCCAAATATGTTCTGGAAAGCGTTGCTTTCGGAAGTGTTATTGCCCTTATTCTGATACTGCTTGCGATCAGAGGCGAAGCCCAAAACATAATTCCTCTGGTAAGTTTTTTTGCTTTTGCAGGATACAGACTTATGCCGGCTATTCAGGATGTTTTTCAGACTTCTACCCAGCTTAAATTTAACCAGGCAACCCTCGATTATATTTATGAAGAAATGACTAATATAAAAATGAGGGAAGTAAAGCAAGAAGAAAACTTTACAGATGTTACTCCTTTACAATTTACAGATAAAATAAAATTGCAGAATATAACTTTCACCTATCCTGCCAGTGAAGAAAAAGTATTGGAAGATATAACATTAGTAATCAAAAAAAATCAGAAAGTTGGTATTGTTGGAGCCACAGGAGCCGGCAAGACCACCCTGATTGATATTCTGTTGGGATTATTTATTCCCGATCAAGGGCAAATGACTGTAGATGGTATAATTTTGGATTCCAGCAATGTCCGGGGCTGGCAGAAAATTTTAGGTTATGTTCCCCAGCAGATATACCTTAGCGACGACACGGTTACAAATAATATTGCCTTTGGAATTCCTGCCGACCAGATAGATATAAACCAGGTGAAAAAAGCAGCATCTATAGCACGACTTGATGATTTTATCAGTCGTCTTCCCAATGGGTACGATACAGTTGTCGGCGAGAGAGGAGTCAGGCTGAGCGGGGGACAAATGCAGAGAGTGGGAATTGCCCGGGCTGTTTATCATGACCCGCAGGTATTGATTCTGGATGAGGCCACCAGTGCCCTGGATAATATTACTGAAAAAGAATTTATGGAGGCCCTGGAAGCTGCAGCAGAGGTCAAGACCCTGGTGATAATCGCTCACCGTTTTAATACCGTGAGAAACTGCGATATAATAATCATGCTGGAGAACGGGAAAATGGAAGCAGCAGGAAATTACGAAGAGTTGATGCAGAATAACGATAAATTCAGAGCTTTGGCAACAGTCCGGAAAAAAGACTAGTATAACTATTGGATAAGAATCGGGAGGGAAAATGCAAGTACCAGCACTTGGCCAAAAACCCAAAATGCCTCTGTTAATTGCCATAACTTTATACTTCATGCTATTTTTTTGTTTTACTTTTCCAAAAGCCGGAATAAAAATAGCTGATATTCCTGTAACTGTCAGCGATATATTATTCCTGCTGTTGATCCTTTTCAGTTTAACCAGGATAACCTGTTGGCGTGAAACTTTTTTTCATAATAAAACAGTAATCATTTTAATGATGATTTTTGCTTGTTATGCCACACTAAAGTTAGGTTATTCATATTGGCATTATGATCTGTTAAATATTGGTGTAATAGTGCCGCTGTTGGTATACCCGGTTATATTCCTGATTTTGCTTTTATTTGACCGCCTTTACAGCATACCATGGGAAAAGATGCTGCTTATACCTGTTATTGCTTTTATTATCCTGTCTGTTTATGCCTTGCTGCAATATTTTCTGGGAATTGAAACTGTAATGATACCCGGATTAACATACAATTGGACTGATGCACAAAATCCACTGATTTTGGTTGAGAAAAAAAATTACTATGGCCCATATACCAAAATATTTTCCACCTATCAGAATGGCAATATCTTTGGCGTTAATCTGCTGCTGCTTTTCCCGCTGGTATTTGAATTGCTGTATGACAGACGAAAAAGTCTGGGCTATATTGCCCTGGGTTTTTTTATAACGGTTGCTTTCCATACTGCCTCCCGGGCAGTATGGGCAGCAGTATTATGTTATGTACTGATCCGGTTTTTATTATTTAAGCAAGGCTTAAAAAAACTTACAGTTATTTTTCCACTATCTTTTATCACTGCTTTGCTGTTATTTGTCGAGCAATTGCGTTCCAGAGTCAGTAATTTACTGGGGAAGGATTCAATACCACGTATAATTAAGGTATCATATACAGAAAATTTTGCCAAACATGCCCCCGTTCCCGACACAATTGATTGGTGGGTTGATCAACCGCAAATCAAAAACTTGTCAGGACGCGAAGAAGGCATATTTAAACTTTGGGAAGCCACCTTTGGAACCTTAAACTGGGGAGCGATCTTTCTGGGACCCTATGGGATACTGCCCAGAAGCAGCTATAGCATTGTCGGTGAAATGCTGTATGCAGCAGTTTTTGCTTATCTTGGCCTGATAGGACTGATTCTCTGGTCATTGCCGGTATTATTTTCATTATATAATTTTTACAAACTCCGGGGTGATTATATCGTACGCGGTATTTTGCTGGGACTGGTCGGTTACTTTATTGCTGCGGTCATGGAAGGAGCTTATTGGGTTTCACCAACTGCTTTTAATCTGTGGTTAATAATTGGCATCGGATGGATAAGATGGCATTCAATAAAGGGAAAAATGAAGCTTGACTCCACAGCGAGTACTTTTGAAAGATAGGCGAGCATGAAAGTATTTATTGATGGACGAATGTTATATATGTCGGGAATAGGCCGGTATATTAGAAATATTATCAAAGGGACCCTGGCAGCGGATGATAGCCTGGAATATCTGATAGCCGGCGATGTAAATGAAATAAGTAAATATATGAAGGAAGAAATATCACTGCAAAATAGAGCAGCGATTAAAACTGCGCCTTATAACAAGACGATATACAGCACGGGTGAACAATTGGCAGGCAGCAGGCTGGTCAGGGAAAACAATTCATATGACCTTATGTTTTTCCCTCATTATAATGCCCCTTATTACCTGTCATCCAACAGTGTAGTTACTGTGCATGACCTGATCCATTTCAAGTTTGCATATAGTTTTGACCGTGCCAAAGTGCTGTTTGCCCGCCAGGTGTTAAAGAATGCGGTAAACAAGACCGGGAAAATCATAACTGTTTCAGAGTCAACCAAAAATGACCTGCAGGAAATGTTTCCCCGACTGGCTGAAGACAAAATCAAGGTTATTTATCAGGGGGTGAGCAGCAAATTCAGAGCGGCGACAGATGAAGAACTGAAAGCATACAAAAAAAAGCGGGGCTTATCTAATTACCTGCTGTTTGTCGGCAACCGCAAACCCCACAAAAATCTGAGCCGTCTTATTGAAGCATATGCCGGGTTGATTAAAGAAATGCCCGGTTTACAGTTGGTAATTGCCGGGCAGAGATTTGCGCCTATAGATGAAGTCGATCTATTGAAGAAAAAATATCAGCTGGCGAATTTATTGGAATTCTCCGATTTGACAGATGCTGAATTGCCTTTTTTATATTCCGGGGCTGAAGCATTGGTTTTTCCTTCATTATATGAAGGTTTTGGTCTGCCGGTACTGGAGGCTATGAGCTGTAATACGCCGGTTATTCTATCCGGGACTTCCTCCTTACCCGAAGTAGCAGGTGCTGCTGGGGTATATTTCAACCCTTATAATATAGAAGAAATAGGCACGCAAATATATAATGTACTTAAGGACGCACACTTAAGAGAAAACCTTAAGCAACGCGGCATCGAGCAGGCAAGGAAATTTTCCTGGGCCAAAACATCCGATAACACACTTAAGGTTTTTAAACAGGCTGCTGCTGATGACGGAAGGGGGATATGAAATCTTGCCGCCGCAATTTTCTTTGATAACATCGACTTTAAATCGGACCCGGCAGTTGGAGAACTTTTTACAGCACCTTGACAGGCAGACCTGGCGTAACTTTGAATATATAATAGTAGACCAGAATGATGATGACCGGCTGGTTCCCATTATAAACAAATATCGTGAAAATTTTGCCATAATGCATATTCATTCAGCCAAAGGAGTATCTCGGGGACGTAATACTGGAATTAAGGTAATCAGCGGCGATTTCGTAGCATTTCCTGATGATGACTGCTGGTATGAAGATGACCTGCTGGAAAGAGCAACCGATTTATTTATAAAACATCCGGACATTGATATGATAAGCGGAAGAACCATAGACGCCAAAGGACAAACCAGCCTGGGAAAATTCGATAAGCATCCCGGTAAAATTACTAAGCGCAATGTTTTTAAAAGAGGTAATACCAACACCTTTTTCTTCAGGAGGGCTGTTGTTGAGAAGATTGCTTTTGATGAAAGCATAGGAGTTGGGGCAGGTTCAAAATGGGGCAGCGGCGAGGAAACCGATTATCTGCTGCAGGCTTTGGCAGCAGGTTTTAAACTGTACTATTGTCCTGATTTTACCGTATATCATGAAGAGCCGCTTGCTCAATATAATGATGCAGCAATTCAAAGGGGTTATTCTTACGCGCTTGGAATGGGGCGGGTTATGAAGAAACATCATTATTCGCTGGATTTTGTATTAGTAAAACTCTTTTACCAGATGGGCGGAATGCTCATAGCCCTTGCCCGGATGGACATACAACGTTTTAAATATCACCGGGCGGTCTTCAAAGGCAGGTATGAAGGTTGGAAAGAGCCCTGTCAATGAACGAAAAATAACGATACCAATTATCAAGTCGATGCAATTATATAAGGATAAAGGATTATAAAATTACTTATCAAATATAAAGACTGGAGAAGCAAGACTATTTAACTGTGAAAAAAGTACCGGATAAACTTTCAAGGTTTTAGCAGCAGCTGCTGCTGATAAAAGGAGTAAGAAAAATGGGAACAGCTTTGGTACATGACTGGGTAGTAAGCAAAGGCGGAGCAGAAAAATGCCTGGAGATTTTCCATGAGCTTTACCCGGATGCTCATTTATTTACGCTTCTTTATTCCTGTGCAACGATAAGAGAAATTGGTTTTGCTGAAAACCAGGTTACAGCTTCGTTTCTTCAGAAGAAGCACGGTATAAGCAAAAAATACCGGCGTTATCTGCCCTTATTCCCTTATGCCATCGAACAACTGGATCTGTCTGAGGCAGATATAATTCTGTCCAGCAGCCACTGTGTTGCTAAAGGAGTTTTGACCCGGGGCGATCAGCTGCATATATGTTACTGCCATACTCCGGTCCGTTATGCCTGGGATCTGACCTATCGTTATATGCAGGAAAACCATCTGCAGAAAGGCGTAAAGTCAACCCTGGCCAGACTGGTTTTGCATTATTTGCGCCTCTGGGATACAGCAACTGCTGACCGGGTGGATTATTTCATCGCCAACTCACATTATACAGCCCGGCGGATCTGGCGTACTTACCGGCGGGAGGCAGCGGTTATCTACCCCCCGGTAAACGTTGAGAAGTTTAAGCTGCAAGCTGAGCGAGAAGATTATTTTCTGTTTGTATCCCGGTTAGTTCCTTATAAAAAGGCTGATTTGGTTATTCGTACCTTTATAGAACTGGGACTGCCTCTCAAAGTAGTTGGGGATGGGCCGCAGATGAAAGAATGCAGGCAACTTTCTGCAGCAAATATCACTATGCTGGGCAGGCAGGAAGAAGAAAACGTGGTTAACTTAATGGCAAACGCCAGGGCCCTGGTTTTTGCTGCTGACGAAGATTTCGGCATTGTCCCGGTGGAAGCACAGGCCTGCGGTACGCCTGTAATAGCTTTTGGCCGGGGCGGAGCAACCGAAACCGTGATCCCGGCGGATGGTACCAACTGGGAAAAAGCTACCGGTATCTTTTTCTACGAACAGAGTGAGGCTGATATAAAAAAAGCCGTGGAGCAATTTATAAAATGGGAAAACTGCTTTGACCGGCAGGTAATACGAAAGAATGCGGAAAGGTTTTCAGCTGAACGTTTTAAACGGGAAATAGTAGATTTTATTAATACCAAAAAAGTTGAATGGCAAGAGGAAAAATGAGTAAAACCAAAAAAAAGAAGCCACAAAAACAATTTATTGAACCGGTGAATCATAATAATTGGTGGGGAATTGCCCTGATAGTGCTGCTGGGCTTGCTGCTTTTCTATCCCCCTTATTTGCAGGGATTGTTTTTCAAACAGCATATGTTTGCCACTCATATAATAACCGGTATTCTGTTTATACTGGTTTGGATAAACAAATACCGGCAGCAGGATTTTTCTTTTATCTCCAGCCCGCTGGACTGGGCAGTTTTAGGCTATGCAGCTGCGTATGCCCTGTCATTGACAACAGCAGCAGTCATTGGCGAAGCAGTCTACGGTTTTTTAAGAGCGTTGAATTATTTCATGATCTACTGGATAATAACCCAGGTTGTGAAAGATCATGCCGATATTAAAACGGTGTTTAGAATATTGCTTGTTTCAGGTCTGGGGGTTGCTGTCATTGGCATTTTGGCTGTCACTGGCCTGATCGATTATCCGCAGGCTATAGCTGATAATCATATTACCAGTACCATTGGCTATCATAATACCCTGGCAATTTATCTTGCCGTTTTGACCTTGCTGGGGGCAGCCCTGGCAACAGGTGAAAAAAATCGCTGGTGGCAAATATTTTATTACGTCAACAACTATCTGATGATGCTGTTAATAATAGCGATCGTGTCAAAAGGAGCATGGATAGCTTTTGCTTTGGGATTGGTTTTTCTGATTATCGGTATGCCTGAAAGTTACAGAACGAAGACAGTATATTTTTTGACCATAACCATCGGCTTCGCCATAATAGCCAGCAATTACTTCATACAGACCCTGGCTTCCGAAAATCAGACAGCCGGGATATGGTTCGTATTAGCCGGGGCATTGCCGGTACTGGGAGGATGGATTTTATGGAGATACATCGAGCCCTGGCGGAAAAGCTTGAAATTATCCCGTCCGGTTATTGCCATCCTGATATCGGCGGCATTGATTGCATGCATCTTTACGATCAGCCAGATAGGCTTATCTGACAAAATCAGCACAGAAGTATCAGAAATAACCGATACCAAAAACTTAAGCTATGTAACCAGGGTCGATTTTATGCGCTGGGCGGCAGAAATTATACAGGACTATCCGCTGACCGGGGCCGGTGCCGGCGGTTGGGAAGCCCTTTACCGGCAGTACCAGGAGTATAAATTCTGGACCACTGAAACCCACAGCCATATCTTTCAGGTGGGGGTTGAGGCAGGTACAATTGGAATACTGGCTTTCGTTTCCATGTGGGCTATATTTTTCTTCTTGCTTTACAGATTATACATATTCCATCGCGGTCGGGAAGAGCAGGACGAATGGGTATTGATCTGGGGAACAGCCGTTGCCGCCATAACATTGGGCATGCACTCCTGTTTTGACTTTGACCTTTCTTTGCCGGCCATGGCCATATTATTATGGAGCTTGTCAGCCCTGATAAGTGCCTTTTATAA
>DAOPZM010000009.1:24495-101193 GCA_035353375.1 Syntrophomonadaceae bacterium | reverse complement strand
AAATGTTAATACTGCGTTGACCGGATTTCCCGCTCCATCGACGTACCTCAGTACGCCCTCAGTCGCGCTCATTCCGGCCGCCTTGTCCTTGACGCTTTTTAACAGCTCTGGGAACCAGACCGCTAAATAAATGAATCTCATTGTTACTTCACAAGCCCCGACGGGTCATCGTATCTTAGTACGACTTAATCGCGGGGCTTGCTTGTGACTCAACCTTCACTTTTTTGTTTAAGCCTGCCAACTTCTTTGACAAGCTGAAAGGTCCGGCTTATTGCCGGACCTTTTATATTTAATTACGGCATCGTGACAGTCGCTATATGGCTTAGATCAGCCAGATTGTGAGCCATGATGACTGTGGGGGATACAGTATAAATAGTGTCACCGATATAGAGGATGCGGGAAATATTTTTATCGCTGTTATACCAGTAATCACCGGCTTTAAGATAATCCTCGGCGGTCAGATGGGTGATGCGCCCTTTGAGCTTAAAGCCGTTTTGCAGGTCGATATTATAAATATAAGCCCCCTGGAAGGCAAAACTGCCATATTCGAGCGTGGGGGCAACATTGCCGGAGGAATAGCCATTCGTGGGGATTTCCATTAATGTGACCGGGAAGGCTAACAGGTTTTTATCCCTGGCAAAAAGCAGGGCTTTATGATTGTGAAGCAGCTCGGAATCAGTTCCCCGGTCGCCGATCAGCTCTTTGGCCAGTTCCTTGGGATTATTTACATCAGTTACATCAAAAACGGCCAGTTTCATACCCTGGTAATAAGCCTGCGGCTCACCGTTCCAGCCTTTAAGTTCGATAGTATCTTTGCCAAAGCCGATCACATGATTTTCGTCATAAGGGTGCAGATAATCACTGTAGCCGGGGATTTTTAACTGCCCCAAAACCTGGGGTCTGGCAGGATCCTTAAGATCGATCACAAAAAACGGGTCCACAGTCCTGAAGGTGACCATATAGACTCGGTCACCCATAAAACGGGTGGAGTAAATCTTTTCCCCGGGGGCGATGTTTTCCAGACGCCCGGTCATTTCCAAATTGTTGTTTAAGACATAGACATTGTTTTGCGAAACATAATTGCCATCGGTACCGCTGCTGTTGCTGGTAGTAGCGATGCGGAAATATCCGTTGTTTTCATCCATGGAAAACTGATTTAAGATGGTGCCGGGAACGGAGCCTTTGCCGGCATATTGAGCCGCACCTGGTTCAAGGGCGAATTTATAGACGGAGGTGGTACTGGTACTGGTACTGGTATTGATTTGCGGATAGCGGCTGTAATTATATGCACTGACCGCAACATACAGGTTTTCCGTTGAAGCATAAATATTTTCGCCGTTGCCCAGGTAAGCCTTTATGTCAAGGGGAGTATCCGGCTTTTCCAGGTCTAATGCGGCAACCAATATATAGGAAGGATAAAGGGCATCCGGGAAATAACGAATTTTATCCGGAGTGATTTGGGTATAACTGCTGCCGGACAGACTGTCTTTGTAAGCGGGCAGGGGGATTTCCGGATTTTCATTATCATACTGATACCAGTCTATATAACGATTGGCAACGATATAAACGGAAGAACCGATCTTGCGGGTGGAAACGACTGAACCCTGCAGTTCTGCTTCCCGTAATTTTTTAATATGAGCTTTATCGGTAGTGTCGTAAATCATCACTTTGCTGGTTTGCACATCGACCGGGCAGTAATAAGGAGAATAAGTCTCAGTCTCCAGCATTGGAACAGGTTCGGGCACCGGTTGATAGTAATAAGAAGTACCCATAACTATCAAATAATTATTATCGATGTAAATATCACTGGCCGTAAAGTTTGAATCGGCAAAACTAAAGCTGTTTACCAGCTTCATGTCGGCAGCGGGATATGCTTTGACAATACTCAGCTGCTGCCCCTTAACCTGATAGATGTAGGTACCGTCTGTTTTTATTATGTCAGCTTCATCGACTCCTTCAACCTGCACATTGGTGGAGGAATAGTCGCCTGCTGCTGACGACTGCACTGCATCTGCCTCTTTAGCCATTTCCACCGTCGGCATGGCGTCTTCAACCATCAGGTAGGGAGTTCTTAAAAAATGATCTGACCCGCCGGCCTGCTTGAGCAGATTCTGCAAATTGACCATGGAACCGACCACCGGCAGATCGTTTTCCAGATCGTAAGCCTGAGCTTTATTTATCGGCTGATCAAAGACTGAAAAAGCCAGACCGGCTGCTAAAAGGAAAAAGGCCAGCAAAAATATTTTGGGCATCCACCTCTTTTTAGAATACATTTTCTTATCCTCCCTAACGCGTTTAGTTATATTACGTTGCATGTAAAAGATAACTTTCAAATCAGTTGAAAGTTATTCCCATAAAATAACAAATTTTATGACAAATTTTCCGGCAATTAAGTATTTAAGGATCGGATAACCAGCTTCCTGCCGGTATAATAAGCTCCAAATTTGACAAACAAGACGGATTTAACCCATAATGGTAGAGATGATATTTAATTCTCCGAGATCATTGACCCAAGGTTTATTAACTATGGTTTTTGATCCGACAGGGTTTGCCGGGAAACGGGTGAGCCTCCCGCTGGAAAGGAGGAATGAATGACTGGAATATTTGCTTGATGGTTCTCGTTCACCCAAGTGGGCAGAATCATTTTCTTTTATTTTATAGAAGGTTGATTAAGATTGGGAGGGATAGTATCAATGATGAGATTTAAAAAGTCAACTTGGATAGTGGCATTATTGGCTATATTTATGATGACTGCCATAATTGGCTGCGGACAGCAGGAAGAAAGTGCTGCACCGGATCAGAGTGCCCAACCGGAACTGAAGACTCTTAAACTGGCCACCACCACCAGCACTGATGATTCGGGACTGCTGGATTATTTACTGCCGGAGTTCCAAAAGGATGCCAATTACCAGGTTGAAGTAATTGCAGTCGGTACCGGGCAAGCTATCGAAATGGGCGAAGCCGGCGATGTCGATGTGCTGCTGGTTCATTCCCGGGCGGCTGAAGATCAAT
Source organism: Syntrophomonadaceae bacterium (assembly GCA_035353375.1). Lineage (GTDB taxonomy): Bacteria > Bacillota > Syntrophomonadia > Syntrophomonadales > Syntrophomonadaceae > UBA1368. Next base: position 98,181 of record DAOPZM010000009.1, on the reverse strand, counting down.
TCGTCGAGGAAGGTTACGGAGTTGATCGCCGCGATGTAATGTACAACGATTTTCTTATAATTGGCCCAGCTGAAGATCCCGCCGGTATCAAAGGTACTACAGACGCTGTAGCCGCTTTAAAAGCTATAGCTGAAAAACAGGCAGCTTTTGTTTCCCGCGGAGATGATTCCGGTACCCATAAAAAGGAACTGGCCATTTGGGAAAAAGCTACAATTGAGCCGGCAGGAGAATGGTATATTGAAGCCGGCCAGGGTATGGGCGATACTTTTATGATGGCTAATGAGAAAAAGGCTTATACATTAATAGATCGTGCCACTTACCTGGCACTGAAAGACAAATATCAGCTGGAGCCCATGGTGGAAGGCGATACGGCATTATTCAACCCCTATGGAGTAATTCCGCTCAATCCGGATAAATTCCCCAATGTCGACTATGAAGGTGCAACTGCCTTTGCTGAATGGCTGACTTCGGAAAAAGGACAAAAGATGATTGGCGAATATGGAGTTGAAGAATTTGGCCAAGCTCTCTTTATTCCGGATGCTAAATAGAGAAAAATAATACTGCCATATGAAGCTGGAGGACAGGCATGGAAACAATACTGCAGGGAATCAAAGAAGGTATTTATTTAATCCTGCAAATGGATGCTGAAGTTGTACAGGTAACATTGCTGTCGCTGCAAGTTTCTTTATCTGCTTTAGTATTGTCCGCCTTGATAGGAATTCCTGCCGGGGCAGCCTCAGCTTTGAAAAAATTCCCCGGTAAAAGACTTTTGCTTAATATTGTGTATACTCTGATGGGCCTGCCGCCGGTTCTGGCAGGCCTGTTGGTGTATTTACTGCTTACTTACCGCGGCCCGTTAGGCCGGTATGAACTGTTATTTACCCCTGCTGCCATGATTATTGCCCAGGTTTTATTAGCTACACCTATAATATGGGGGCTAACGGCTCGTGCAGTTATGACGCTGGAGCAAAATGTATACGACACAGCCGTAACTCTGGGTGCTTCGCGGCGCCAAGCCTCATTTACTCTTGTCCGTGAAGCACGCAACGGTATCATTGCAGCTTTAACTACCGCTTTTGGCCGGGTTATTGCGGAAGTGGGAGCTGTCATGCTGGTAGGCGGAAATATTCGCTGGGCTACCAGAGTCCTGACCACTTCCATTGTCCTGGAAACCCGCACGGGTAATTTCAGCACTGCCCTGGCCTTAGGCATGATATTGCTGACCATATCGTTTCTGGTCAACCTGATCATAATTATGCTGGAAAAGAGGACTTTCCGTTATGACAATACAATTCAAATTACATAATATAGTCAAGCGTTACCAGGAACGGGAAGTATTGAATATTGACCGGTTGGAGATAGCGAACGGAAAGATCTATACGATCCTGGGGCCTAACGGTTCCGGTAAAACTACTCTTTTACGCATTTTAGCCTTACTGCTGATAAACGATCAAGGCAATCTGGAAGTATTGGGGGAAAAAGTGAACTGGAGCAAAAGCCAGCTTTTAAGGCTGAGGCGGCAGATGTCGATGGTAACCCAGACTTCCTATATGTTTCAGGGTTCGGTAAATTACAATGTGGCTTACGGACTGCGCAAAAGAAAAATTCCGGAGCGGGAAATAAAACGGCGCCTGCAGGAAGTCCTAGAAATGCTTGGCATGACTGCTTATCAGGAAGCTGATGCCCGCACCCTGTCCGGCGGGGAGCGGCAGAAAACAGCTATTGCCAGAGCTCTGGTAGTCAAACCCCAGGTATTGTTCCTTGATGAGCCGACTTCCAATATCGATATGGCCAGTGCGGCGGAAATCGAAAAACATATTCTTAAGATCAATAAATCCTGGGGTACGACTATTATCATGGTTACCCATAACCTTTTCCAGGCCCGGCGCTTAGCTGATGAGTTAATATTCCTGCATGAAGGGCACATCATAGAAAAAGGCAGCATGGAGGAGGTTTTTAATCAGCCCGGGGATGAAAGAACGGCGGCTTTCCTGCGAGGAGAAACCGTGTTTTAGGATCGTTTAAAGACAGCAGCTGGATGTCTCAATATAAAGGAGGCATCTTTTTTGTTTTTTATAATAAGTTCAGAGGTGATATAATAAATAACTACCAGGAAGCAGAGTACTAACCACTTCAACAGTCAGACGACTTTGTTGCCTGAAGTCCTGTCAGTTAACAGAGTTTAAAGGCATATAAAATCATGGATGAGAGGTGCAGTAATGAATAAAGAACTGGTGCTGGTGCTCGATTTCGGCGGACAGTATAATCAACTGATTGCCAGGCGGGTGCGCGAACTGTCAGTATACAGTGAAATGGTTCCTTATGATATCAGTTATGAAGAAGTAGTCGGCAAGAAGCCCGGCGGAATAATATTGACCGGCGGGCCGGAGAGTGTACATGCCGAAAATGCACCGGCCTGTGATCCACGGATATTGGCCATGGGAGTACCGGTGTTGGGAATATGTTATGGGATGCAGCTTATAGCCCAGCATTACGGCGGCAGTGTTAAAGGCGGAAAGGTCAGGGAATACGGACGCAGCCAGCTGCAGATTATGGATACGGATGATCTGCTGCTTCAGGGACTGGATAGCAAAATGCAGGTATGGATGAGCCATGGTGATTCACTGGAAGTTATGCCGCCTGGCTTTAAAACTATTGCCCGTACAGAAAACTGCCCCTTTGCGGCAATTTCCGATCCGGAAAAAGGGCTATATGGAGTGCAGTTTCATCCTGAAGTAAAACATACCCTTTTCGGCATGGAGATTTTAAAAAAATTCCTCTTTGATATCTGCCGGCTGAAGGGAGAATGGGATTTAGGAGACTTTATCGGCGAAACCGTGGAACAGATCCGGGAAAAGGTGGGCAAGCACAAGATATTATGTGCTTTGAGCGGAGGCGTAGATTCTTCAGTGGCGGCTACTCTGGTACATAAAGCCGTAGGAGACCAGCTGGTCTGTGTTTTTGTTGACAACGGACTCTTGCGTAAAGACGAACCGGAGCAGGTGGTAACCACATTCCGCGGCCAGATGCAGATGAATCTTATCGCTGTTGATGCCCGGGAACGTTTCCTTAAGCAGCTGGCCGGAGTCAAAGATCCGGAGCGCAAACGAAAAATAATCGGCGAAGAGTTCATCCGGGTCTTTGAAGAAGAAAAGAATAAATTGGGCGACATAGATTATCTGGTGCAGGGCACCATTTATCCTGACATAATTGAAAGCGGCACCAAAACTGCCCACACCATCAAAAGCCATCACAACGTGGGAGGGCTGCCGGAAGACATGGATTTTAAACTACTGGAACCCCTGCGACTGCTGTTTAAGGATGAAGTAAGGCTGCTGGGTGAAAAACTTGGCATACCCCATGACTTGTTATGGCGGCAGCCTTTCCCCGGGCCCGGTCTGGGAGTAAGAGTTTTAGAAGAAGTGACCGCCGAGAAACTTGAACTGCTCAAGGAAGCAGACGCGATAGTAAGAGAAGAGATAAAAAATGCCGGCATGGATGAAGAAATATGGCAGGCGTTTGCCGTCTTGCCGCCGATAAGAAGTGTAGGAGTTATGGGTGATGCCAGGACTTATGCTTACCCGGTGATCATCCGGGCGGTAGTCAGCGACGATGCCATGACTGCTGAATGGGCCCGGCTGCCATATGAATTGCTGGACACCATGTCCAGCCGGATCGTAAACGAAGTAAAGGGTATAAACCGGGTGGCCTACGATATAACCAGCAAACCGCCCGGAACGATCGAGTGGGAGTAATTATGCTCACTGAAGCAATACAGCAGGCATCATAAAGACTTTCGGTTTTTGAAGAATACAGCTGCCACGCATTGACACCGGTGAGTCGCTTTGATAATATAAACTTGAAAGTGTGTCTAGGGTTCCGCATATTTGTTTGTATGGGCTGGTCCAAGTGACACAGGTGCTTTACAGCACTACACCGTATAGGGATAAAAGCCCAGGCGGACAGGTTTCGGTTTACGGAACAGTCCGCCTGGGTATTCTGTTTCCGTATCAGAAAGTATTATTTTTTAAGGTTATCAGATAAGAAAAACTCGAGCTTTCACCGGCGTCAAGGACTTGGCGCCAGCCAGGTTTTTCTGATCAGATAAATTATTTCGGGGGGGTCAAGCCATGATAGACAGGTATACTTTACCGCCAATGGGGGAAGTCTGGTCTGAGGAAAACAAACTCAAAAACTGGCTCAAAATTGAAATCGCTGCTTGTGAAGGACAGGCGCTTATAGGACGCATTCCTGAAGAAGCAGTAGCAGTTATTCGGGAACGGGCTGATTTTGATATTAAAAGAGTTAAAGAAATCGAAGATGAAGTACATCATGATGTCATAGCTTTTTTGACCAATGTTGCTGAATATGTGGGGGACGAGTCCAAGTACATACATTTTGGGATGACTTCTTCAGATATCCTGGATACCGGATTAGCTTTGCAGATGAGAGATTCTGCCGATCTTATTATGGGAAAGCTGCTAATATTAAAAGAACTGGTGGGAGAAAAGGCCAGGAAATATAAATATACTTTAAATATAGGCCGAACTCATGGTATTCACGGAGAACCGACCACCTTTGGCCTTAAAATGGCCCTGTGGTATACCGAGATAGACCGTAATTTAAAAAGGCTGCAGGAGGCTCGGGAAGTTGTGTCTTATGGTGCCATATCCGGGGCGGTGGGAAATTTTGCTCATCTGGATCCCCGGGTAGAAGAATATGTGTGTCAGAAGCTGGAACTGCAGCCCTGTCCGGTTTCCACCCAGATAATCCAAAGAGACCGGCACGCGCAGTTTATGACTACATTGGCCGTTATCGCCAGCTCTTTGGAAAAGATGGCCACTGAAATAAGGAACTTGCAGAGAACTGAGATATTAGAGGCGGAAGAACCTTTCCGGAAAGGCCAGAAGGGCTCGTCTGCCATGCCCCACAAAAGAAACCCCATGATGAGTGAAAGAGTGGCCGGGCTGTCCCGGGTTATAAGAGGAAATGCCATGGCGGCGCTGGAAAATGTAGCCCTGTGGCATGAACGGGATTTAACTCATTCATCAGTAGAAAGGGTCATAATTCCAGACAGCTGTGTGCTCTTGGACTATATACTGGAAAAATTCTGCGCTATTGTAGCTGGTCTGGTTATTTATGAAGATAATATGATGGAAAACATTAAACGAACTCGGGGGTTGATATTCTCTCAGGAACTGATGTTGACCCTGCTAAACAAGGGGATGCTGAGGGAAGACGCTTACCCTCTGGTGCAGAACCATGCCATGCAGAGCTGGGAAGAGAAGCTTGATTTTAAAACATTGGTATTACAGGATGATGAGATTATGAATTACATGACCCCGCAGGAGATAGAAGTCATTTTTGATCTGACCATTTATACAAATAATGTTGATTATATTTTCCGCCGCTGCGGGCTGGAATAAAGGAAAGGATGGCTTTTAATGGAAAAGAAAGAACTGCTTTACGAGGGGAAAGCCAAACAAATTTACGCTGTCGATGATGATCGCTGTTTCATTATGACCTACAAAGATGAAGCTACTGCCTTTGACGGAGCCAAAAAGGGAATAATAGAGAACAAAGGTATAGTCAATAACCGCATTTCCTGTTTGTTGTTTAAGATGCTGGAAGCAAAGGGGATAAAAACCCATCTGGTTAAACAGCTGGATGAGCGTAATGTCCTGGTCCGCCGTATGCAAATGCTGCCCCTGGAAGTGGTGGTCAGAAATGTGGCGGCGGGAAGCCTGGCCAAACGCCTGGGAATCGAAGAAGGCGGCCTCCTTAAAACTACGGTGGTGGAACTTTATTATAAAAATGACGATCTGCATGACCCTATGGTCAACGAATATCATGCGGTGGCCATGGGCTGGGCTGACCGGGAGCAGTTAAAGGAAATACAGGATTTGGGCCTCAAAATAAATGAAATTCTAAAAAGTTTCTTCGATGATATCGGCATAATTCTGGTCGATTTTAAATTGGAATTTGGTATCAGCGAAGGGAAAATACTGTTAGGCGACGAGATTTCACCTGACAGCTGCCGTTTATGGGACAAAACCAGCCTCGAAAAGCTGGATAAAGACCGCTTCCGCCGTGATCTGGGCGGGGAAGCGGAAGCTTATCAGGAAGTAGTCGGCAGAATTGAAAAGTACTTTGCAGGTGTGAAATCTTCTAATTAACATAAAGGAGGCCGCGGAATGTATAAAGCTAATATATATGTCACCTTGAAAGAGGGAGTATTGGATCCCCAGGGCGAAGCAGTCAAAAAGTCATTGAAAGTGCTGGATTATGCACAGGTTGAAGAAGTACGGATCGGCAAATTCGTTGAAGTCTGGCTTACCAGCAGTGACCGTGGATCAGCTTTAAAGGAACTGGAGGAGATGAGTGACAAACTGCTGGCTAATCCGGTTATAGAAGACTACCGGGTCGAATTGGCGGAGGTAATATGAAGATGAAATTCGGGGTTGTAGTTTTCCCAGGTTCCAACTGTGACGCTGATTGTTACCATGTAATAAAAGATGTTATGCAGCAGGAAGTCAAATATATATGGCATAAGGAAACCGGGCTGGATGATTTTGATGCGCTGATCCTCCCCGGAGGTTTTTCTTACGGAGATTATCTGCGGACCGGTGCGATTGCCAGATTTTCCCCGATAATGCCAGCGGTCATAGACTTTGCTGACCGGGGCGGACTGGTGATCGGCATCTGCAATGGCTTTCAGATCCTGCTGGAAGCCGGTCTGCTGCCGGGGGCGATGCTCAGAAACCGCAGCCTTAAATTTATTTGCCGGCCGGTTTATCTTAAAACCAGGCGCATCGATACACCTTTCAGTAATAAACTTGGCCAGGACCAGGTTATAAAGATCCCTGTCGCTCACGGGGAAGGAAATTATTTCTGCGATGAAAAGACGCTTAAATCACTTAAGGACAACCGGCAGATAGTTTTTACCTACTGCACTGAAGATGGACAGGGGCTCCCGGAAGCCAATCCCAACGGCTCCCTCGAAAATATTGCCGGGATCTGCAACCTTAAGGGCAATGTGCTGGGGATGATGCCTCACCCTGAAAGGTGTGCAGAAGACTTGTTGGGAGGCCGGGACGGGTATTATATATTCGATTCGATGCTGCAGTGGCTGAAGGAGGCGGGCAGATAATGAAAGAAATGACTTACCGGGAGATGGGACTGTCAGACAGAGAATATGAAATGATCATTGACATACTGGGACGTGAACCAAATTATCTGGAATTAGGGATGTTTTCCGTAATGTGGTCAGAACACTGCGGCTATAAAAATTCCCGCCCGCTGTTAAAGAACTTTCCGGTTGAAGGACCCCAGGTCATACAAGGCCCGGGCGAAAATGCCGGCGTGATCGATATCGAAGACGGGCAGGCCTTGGTTTTCAAGATCGAAAGCCATAACCATCCTTCCGCTATCGAACCTTACCAGGGAGCTGCAACCGGAGTCGGCGGTATAGTCAGAGATATTTTTACCATGGGAGCCCGGCCAATAGCATCGCTAAATTCCCTGCGTTTTGGAGAACTGGATGATGAACAGGTCAAACAGCTTTTTACCGGGGTAGTAGCCGGTATCGGGGATTACGGAAATTGTCTGGGGATCCCTACCGTAGGCGGAGAAGTATATTTTAACCCGGCTTACCAGGGCAATCCTTTAGTTAATGCCATGTGTGTCGGTTTAGTCAATAAAGATGAAATAGCTTATGCGGTAGCAGGAGAAATCGGCAGTCCGCTGATGCTGGTGGGAGCCAGGACAGGCAGGGACGGAATCCATGGTGCTACCTTTGCTTCCGAGGAGTTGAGTGAAGCTTCCAAAGAAAAAAGACCTTCAGTGCAGGTGGGTGATCCTTTTATGGAAAAACTGCTGATCGAAGCCTGCCTGGAATTGATCAAAGAAGATTTAGTGGCCGGCATGCAGGATTTGGGTGCAGCCGGGCTTACCAGTTCAATTGCCGAAGCTGCCAGCAAAAAAGGCCGCGGGGTAAGAGTGGATGTCAGTCTGGTGCCGCGCCGCGAGACCGGGATGACCCCATATGAAATCATGTTGTCCGAGTCCCAGGAAAGAATGCTGGTGGTACCACAGCCGGGAAACGAAAAAAGAATTGCCGGGATATTTGATAAATGGGGCCTGGATGCTACTGTGATCGGAGAAGTGACCGGTGACGGAATGTTTGCCGTTTATGAAGGCGGGGAGCTGGCCGGATCAGTACCGGTGGCAGCCTTGACCGAGGGCTGTCCGGTTTATGTGCGGGAAGCGGAAGAACCTCCTTATTATAAAGCATGCCGCAGCTTTGATATTGACAGCCTGGCCGAGGCAGACCCGGCCGGGGTTTTGCTGAAACTTATGGCTTCGCCGAATATTGCCAGCAAAAGATGGGTATATACCCAGTACGACCATCAGGTAATGACCAACACGGTGGTTTTGCCCGGTGCTGCTGATGCTGCAGTATTAAGGGTCAGAGGCTCGCAGAAAGGTATTGCACTATCAACTGACTGCAATGGCCGTATGGTTTACCTCGACCCTTATCAGGGGGGTATGATGGCGGTATGCGAAGGGGCCAGAAATTTAGCCTGTGTAGGCGCGAGACCGCTGGCTTTGACCAATTGCCTTAATTTCGGCAATCCGGAGAATCCCCACATTTATTGGCAAATGCGTGAAGCTATCCGCGGCATGGCAGATGCGGCCCGATTCCTTGGCACTCCGGTTGTAAGCGGTAATGTGAGCCTGTATAACGAAACAGTTGATGGCGCGATTTTCCCCACCCCGGTAGTAGGAATGGCCGGATTGCTGAAAGATATTGATCAGCGCTGCCAGATGGCATTTCAAAGCCCGGGGGACTATATTGTGCTTTTGGGCAGCATAGGGACGGAACTAGGCGGTTCTGAATACCTGTATGTATGCCACGGCCTGGAAACCGGGAAGGTTCCCGAAGTAAACCTGGAAGAAGAAAAAAATCTGATTGAACTGCTCCTCAGATTGGCTGAGGAAGGTTTGATAAAATCCTGCCATGATATCTCTGAAGGCGGGCTGGCAGCAGCCGTGGCCGAATGCGGAATCAAAGGGCAAATAGGTTTTAATATTGACATGGATTTTCAAGGTGAAAGAAAAGATAAAATTCTCTTTTCCGAAGCTCCCAGCCGTGCAGTAGCCAGTCTGGAGAAAGAAAAACTGCCGTTGCTAAACGCTATGGCTGCCAAATACGGAGTTAAGGTAAGTTTACTGGGCAGTACCGGGGGAGAGCAGATGATTTTCAAGAACGCCGGGATTGAATTTATAAATTTACCTGTTGAGCTGGTGACCAGGACATGGGAGGAGGCCATCGAATGCCACATGATATAGGCGATAAATTCAAAGATGAGTGCGGAGTAGTGGGGCTGTTTCTAAACAACCCAATGAAGGAGACTGATGCTGCCAGCACTGCATTTTACGGCCTTTATGCCTTGCAGCACCGGGGGCAGGAAAGCGCAGGGCTGGCAGTTTCTGACGGACACCGGATAAAACTGCACAAGGGTATGGGTATGGTAAGCGATGTGATCAAGGAAGAGGATATTAATAAACTGCCCGGCAATATCGCAATCGGGCATGTAAGGTATTCAACCACCGGTGAAAGCGGCATTGTAAATGCTCAGCCCATGGTATTTTATTATTTGCAGGGCATGCTGGGCCTGGCCCACAACGGCAATATTGCCAATACAGAAGAGCTGCGAAAACAACTGGCCACCTACGGCTCCATTTTCCAGACTACTTCTGATACTGAACTGGTCGGCAATTTGCTGGCCCGTTATTCCCAGGATAAAATCGAAGATGCCCTGGCCAAATGCATGATAGATTTAAAAGGTGCCTTTGCCCTGGTCATCATGACCGAAGAACGATTGATCGGAGTAAGGGACCCTATGGGTATCAGGCCGCTGTGTCTGGGGAAGCTCAAAGACGGCTATGTTCTGGCTTCGGAAACCGCAGCCCTGGACACTATCGGTGCCGAACTTATTCGTGATATTGAGCCGGGGGAAATAATAGTGATAGATAAAGCCGGTATAAGATCCATAACCGGAGCCCATTCTCCGCGCCGGGCTCATTGTATTTTTGAATATATTTATTTTGCCCGGCCCGACAGTACTTTGGATGGTATCAATGTTTACCAGGCCCGCCGGGAACTGGGCAGGCAGATGGCCCGGGAATTCAATATTGATGCAGATTTAGTCATATCGGTTCCTGATTCCGGAACGGCTGCAGCGCTTGGCTATGCGGAAGAATCAGGTCTGCCGTTTCAGGATGGGTTAATGAAAAACCGCTATGTGGGCAGGACTTTTATCCAGCCGACCCAGAGCATGAGGGAACTGGGGGTAAGGCTGAAGCTTAATGCAGTTGACAGGATAGTAGCGGGGAAAAGGCTGATCATGGTCGATGATTCCATTGTCCGTGGGACTACCAGCAAAAAAATAGTGCAGATGCTGCGGGAAGCCGGAGCCAAAGAAGTGCATATGGCAGTATCTTCCCCGCCTACCGGTTTTCCATGTTATTACGGCATAGATACTTCCCGCCGGGAGGAATTGATTGCCTCCGCTATGAAGGTGGAAGAAATATGTTCCTTCATCGGTGCCGACAGCCTTCATTACTTAAGCAGTGAAGGAATGTTCAAAGCTATGGGCGGCGATGCTTCCCGTTATTGTGATGCCTGCTTCAGCGGTATTTATCCGCTGGGTATGTAAACATCCAGGAAAACAGTTGAAAGTAAACAAGCTGATGTTCAGGAGGAATAGATTTTGCTGGTTATAATCGATTATGGAGCGGGCAATCTGGCCAGCGTCAGAAATGCCTTTATAAAAATAGGAATAAATGCAGTAATCAGCAGCAATAAAAAAGAAATTGCCCAGGCTGACAGGGTAGTGCTCCCCGGCGTGGGAGCTTTTGGAGATGCCATGAACAGTCTGCAGCGTCTGGATTTGGATGGAACCATAAAGGAACTGATAAACAGCGGGACTCCGCTTTTAGGTATCTGCCTGGGCATGCAGCTGCTTTTGACCCGGGGAGAAGAGCACGGCATTCATTCCGGGCTCGATTTGATCAAAGGCCGGGTAATAAGGTTCGAGCTGCCTCGTGAATATAAAGTTCCCCATATGGGCTGGAACCAAATTTATCCCCGCCAGGACAGCCGTTTGTTAAAAGATATCCCCGGCGGCAGTCATTTTTATTTTGTCCACTCCTACTTTGCGGAGCCGGAAAATGAATCTGTAATAGCTGCCCGCAGTGAATATGGCATTGATTTTGCATGTGCCATGGAACAGGATAACCTGTTTGCCACCCAGTTTCATCCGGAAAAATCAGGTGATATCGGACTTAAGATTTTGCATAATTTTGCGGCGCTTTAAGATACAGCATATTATTAATGATGAGGTGTTAATGATGATCATATATCCGGCCATCGATCTTAAAGACGGGCAATGTGTAAGACTGGTCCAGGGGCGGGCAGAGGACAAGACGGTTTATTCCGACAGCCCGGAAAAGGCAGCGGCTGCATTTGCCAGGATGGGTGCCGGTTATCTGCATGTGGTTGACCTGGACGGTGCTTTCAGCGGCAGTCCCAAGAATGCTGCTGCCATTGCCGCTATTGCTGCCGCAGTTAATATCCCCTTCCAGGTAGGCGGGGGTCTGCGCAGTATGGATGATGTAAAAAGGATGCTCGAGTTAGGGGCCGCACGGGTCATTATAGGAACCAAGGCTGTAAAAAGCCCGGATTTTTTAAAGGAATTGCTGGAACAATTCGGCGCTGAAAAAATCGTTCTGGGCATAGATGCCCGGGATGGAATGGCTGCGGTGGAAGGTTGGGTTCAGACTTCATCCATATCCGCAGTACAGTTGGGTCGCGATATGAAAAAAATAGGCGCAGAACTTTGCGTTTATACTGATATCAGCCGGGACGGACTTTTATCCGGCCCTAATCTTCAAGCTATCCGGGAAATGGCTGAACAGACCGGCTTGAAAATTATTGCCTCCGGCGGGGTTTCCAGCCTGGAAAACATAAATGACTTGAAAGCCCTGGAAAAGTCGGGCGTGGCAGGAGCTATTATCGGCAAAGCCCTGTATGATGGAAAAATAGATCTGACTGAGGCGCTTGCGGCAGCCAGAAATTAAATATAAAATATTGCTGCCTGAGGAGGAAAAACATGCTGGCGAAAAGAATTATTCCCTGTCTGGATGTACATGAAGGCAGAGTAGTCAAAGGCATAAATTTTGTTAATTTAAAGGATGCCGGAGACCCGGTGGAAATGGCGGCCATATATGACAAAGAAGGGGCCGACGAGCTGGTGTTTCTTGATATTTCAGCTACTCACGAAGGACGCCGGACTATGATCGAAGTGGTCCGGGAGACAGCCCGCCAGGTTTTTATACCTTTTGCCGTCGGCGGCGGCATAGGTAATATTGATGACATACATAATATATTAACAGCCGGTGCTGATAAAGTATCTGTCAATTCAGCAGCGGTAAACAATCCGCAGTTGATTGCGGAAGGGGCAAGAAAATTTGGCAGCCAATGTATAATAACAGCCATTGATGCCCGGCAAAGAGACAAGGACAGCTGGGAAGTATATATAAACGGCGGCCGGGTGGCAACCGGTCTTGATGCCGTTGAATGGGCAAAAAAAGCTGAGAAACTGGGAGCGGGGGAAATACTGCTTACCAGTATGGACCGGGACGGAACCAAAGACGGTTATGACACCCTACTGACTGCCGCCATCAGCGAAGCAGTCAATATACCGGTCATAGCATCAGGCGGAGCCGGCAACCTGCAGCATCTCTATGATGGAATTGTTGAGGGAAAGGCTGACGCAGTCCTTTGTGCTTCCATTTTTCATTACCGCGAATATACCATAGCCCAGGCCAAACAATACTTAAAAGACCGGGGTGTGCCGGTTAGATAACAACGCATACCAACGGGAATGAAGGGTAAAAGGGAAAGGTGAAAAAACGTTTTACCGCGTGGCTGGTTTTAACGGCCTTAGTACTTAACCTGTCTTTTGGTTTAAGCATTGCCAAGGCTGATAATTATACTGTACCGCAACTTGATGCTGATTCGGCAGTCTTAATGGATGCCCGCACCGGCCAGATTTTATTTGCTAAAAATAAAGACAAAAAACAGTTCCCGGCTTCCATAACCAAAATCATGACCGGCATGCTGGCTTTGGAAAATGCCGATATAAAAGATACCGTCACTATGAGTGAAGAGGCGGTTTTTTCTATTACAAGAGGTTCTTCGCATATCGCGCTTAATACAGGAGAAAAACTATCCCTGGAGGATGCGCTGTATGCCCTTTCTATTGAATCCGCCAATGATGCCGCCAATGGGATAGCCGAATACATAGCAGGAGACATGGAAGATTTTGCCGCACTGATGAATAAGCGAGCCAGGGAACTGGGAGCCTTAAACACTAATTTTATAAATGCTCACGGTCTCGCCGATCCCAACCATTATACCACTGCATATGACATGGCCCTGATCATGCGCCAGGCCATTAAAAACCCGCAATTTAAGAAGATATTCAGTGCCAATTATTACGAAATGTCACCTACCAATCTGCAGCCTGAAAACAGATTTTTTCACAGTAAAAATTTACTTTTGAACGGCGGGTACGATTATGAAGGAATCACTGCCAGCAAGCTCGGATGGACGACCCAGGCCAATAATACACTGGTAACTACAGCGGCAAGAGACGGCAGGGAATTGATTGCGGTAGTTATGAACAGCACGGCTTATCATGGCACATACCTTGATACTGTTAAGCTTTTTGATTACGGCTTTAATGATTTTAATGAAGTTACCGTATTATCAGCCGCTAACGAAAAAAGCCTGCCCCTTGATGAAAACGTTGCAGTGCCGGAAAATATTACAGTAAAAACTGCAGAAGATATTGTCAGGCTGCTGCATAAAAGCGTTTCCCCGGACTCTTTACAGGTAAATTATGAAATACTGGATGATGGCAGCAAGGATGGCATAACAACTGAAGTCACATTTAATTTACCGCAGAAGAATGACTACATGTATGAGGATTTAGGCAGTATCACCATATTTACTCCAACGGCTGCACCAGCTGATGTCCTGGGTTCTGCTGGGGGGATACTGAGCAGTATTCTGGCGGTTATTTTTAAAATACTGAAAATATTATTTATGGTTCTGCTCGGTCTTGTGGTACTGGTTTTGATTTTACGGCAAATCAACCAATGGCGTCTGCGGAAAAAGAGAAGTACTCGCAGCCGGCGCTACAGGATCGATTATATTGACCAAAGAATAAACAGCCGGAATAAAAGCAATTATTATTACAGTAAATACGATGACAGGGATTATGACCGCTAGCTGATTGTCGGCCTCCAGTCTTACCCAGTCAACTAATACTATTACCCGGTTTTATTGCTGTTACTGTTTTGAGCCAAGTTCACGGGCAATCATTTCATAAGTGGGCAGATGTACACCATACTCTCTGCCCATCCGTACCACTTCAAATATGAGACCATCAATCTCGGAATTCTTGCCCTGCTTTATATCCCGCTGCATGGAAGTAGAAGCTGCAGGTGAAAGACTGTCCAGAATCTTAAGATTGGTTTCCACGATATCGACCATAAAATGTATGCCCATAGCCTGTGCAAGTGAATTGATCTCGCCAATAAGCGCAACAAACATATCTCTCACTATTCCTTCCTGCTGGGCGGCTCCGGCATTGACATCATAATATACGCCGCAGGCAGCCATAGGGGATACGTAGGAGAATTTTTGCAATGCATCTCTCCTGATGTCATCCGATACAATACCGGTGATACCACTGTCCAGCAGATCCGAGGCCACCTGCTCAAGAACCGGCCGGTATTCCTCAGGTTTTCTCACACCGTATACTACCCGGAAAATGTCACCTGTCTGCAAAATAGTACCAGGCGTTTTTATCTCTGCAGCAACATAAATACATCCATCTGTCACCAATAACTCCGGCAGCAGTTTTTGCATCCGGCCTCCGGTGCCGTAGATATTAAGAATAGGTATAATGATAGTCTCTTTATGAGCGACCCTTTTGATAAAAGGAATTGTATCCTGCAGGGAATAGCTTTTCACACAGTTAAATATTACATCCGGCTGTTCGTGGTAATGTTCCATATCCAAAGCCTTAATGGGATAAACGGTATAATTTCCTTTAAGGGTAGTTTCCATCTTTAAACCATTATTTTGAATTGCCTCCAGGTGTTTTCCCCGGGCAATTACTGTTATATCCTTGTTTGCCTCAGTCATAAATGCCCCGATACTTCCTCCCGTACCGCCGGCGCCGATTGCCAGGTATTTCATTTGGTTCCTCCGTTATTTTAAAATGCCGGTGTCAGTTAGAATCAATTAGTAATAAATAATCTTTCCCATCATGCAAACTTAAAAAGACAGATGAGGATAATTCCTTATTGTGGTTAGAGATTATGGGAAAATAATAATTCAGTGAACTTTTGCTATTTATTATTATCCGCATACGTTATAAACCTCTCCGTTTTAGTTATATCTGATCTAGTCTAACTTGATACCACAATGTGGACAGATGTGATCTGAATCCGATAATTTCCCATTACAGGCAGCACATCGATTATAAGGAATAGTTGACAGGTCATATGGTTCTTCCGGAACCGAGACAGTCACATTATATGCTTTTCTCAAGATATCTCTAATTTCTCTAATATTCTGGGCAGTTTCTGAAGCATCAATAGCTGATCTGATAATTGCATAAAGAATATACATCCCTATTGCCCACAACAGCAGGCCCCAAATTAAATCCACGGTCAAATCTCCTCCTCAAGTGTCATCTTGATTTTATTTAACAATAAGTCCCAGCAGGGCAGCAAGTTGAGCTGCCTGTACGCTGGTAACTATTGCCCCATTAACATCAGCAGCGTTTACACCTATACCTTCGATATCACAACTGGTAAAATCTATTCCTTTAAGATTAGCGAAATTCATTTGCGCCTGACGCAGATTTGATTCCTGAAATTCGACTTTTGATAATAATGAATTTCTAAAATCAGCGGAACTTAATTGACATTCGAGGAAGGCAACCTGCTTACAATTAGAAAAGTTGAAAAAAGCATATTGACCATTACAATTATCGAAAACCACATCCCTTAAAGTGGCTTCACCCAAATTAATGCCAATAATTTTACAATTTATAAATTCAACTCTATGTAATGAAGCTTCAAAAAAATCGGCATTGGATAAATCACAGTTTTGAAATCTCACCCCCACCAGTTCTAAATGTTTGAATGATATGTTATGAAAAATAACATTATTAAAAATAACTTGTTTAAAAGTAATTCTTTCTGCCTCATGGTCTTCTAAAGAGCAATCACTAATTGTTCCGAAAGAAAACATGGCTTCATCGACTAAATTTTCTTTTGCCAGCTCAATTATATCCAGTTCGTTTTCAAACACAGGTCTGAATATTTTTGTCTTAATTTTCTGGTCTTCCATATATGCCTTTCTATGCCCCTTATGTATGCTTTCTATAATCGCTGCTTTTGAGTCTTTTTTTCGTGCAAACCCTCTCTTTGTAATGACTTTATTGCTTGACTCAGACGGAGGTAATAATAACTTTCTCCATCATGCAAACTTCAAAAGGCAGATGAGGATAATTTTTAATTGCAGTTTCGGTGAAACTGAATTTTATATACCAGTTCTTCAAAACCAGATTCTTATTGATAATTCCGATAGAAATTTTTCCCCCACCAGCTTGTTTTATTTCTTCAAAAACAAATTCCAGTATCTGCTGACCATAACCGTTATGCCGTTGGTCAGGAACAACTGCCAGTTTGTTTAAATAGTACAGATCGTTTTCATTCTTTTCGATGGAAAAGAAACCTATTT
This sequence comes from Syntrophomonadaceae bacterium, assembly GCA_035353375.1. Taxonomy (GTDB): domain Bacteria; phylum Bacillota; class Syntrophomonadia; order Syntrophomonadales; family Syntrophomonadaceae; genus UBA1368. The sequence goes on along the minus strand of DAOPZM010000009.1, from coordinate 81,290 downwards.
GCACTTCATCCTTATATACCCCAAACATATAAATTCCGTTTTCTTTCATCTTCAGCAAGTCTTCAAGTTCAATAAAAGCAGCATTGGTACGGGCATTTTCCTGGGTGAGGTTAAACTCGCCGGCCACGGTGCCAAATGAGTCCCGAATTATGCTTACGCTGTTACTTAATTCATCTTCATTAATAATTCTTCTTATTGCGATAGCCATGTCTGTCTCCCTCCCAGTGCTCCGTTGCTTCTGTTGATGGCGCTTTTCCCAACATGACAGGATCCTCCACTCCGCAGAATATGAATAATATGAAATTTAATTGTTGTTTTCCAACCTGCCCGTTATGCTCATAATGTGCTTTATCGCTTGGGCATAACAAAGCCAATAAGTGCATTGTTCAAAAAAGTGTTAAATGGTTGCATGCGTATAAATATGTCTGCCGCTAAATTAACAAATGAATCCTTGAGGAGTTGCTCATCTGAAACAGGATATTCCAAATACCATGACTTGTTTTTAAGATATTCTGCCTGCGGATGCTCTGGATCATAACCACGAGGGACGTTTTTCAAACATTCACCCTTCACACTGAATAATGCCTCTGAAAAAGATTTTTCATTGATTATACTCTGCCATTCGACACCATGTGCGACAATATAATCTCTAATCATGTTTGTCGCATCTTTAAACATACCGGTAAATAATCCACCACCTAAAAATGAACGATTCCCCGGCTGAATCTTTATATAGTAGCCAACCGGAATTGGCAGCTTTCCTTTTGAGGAAATGTGAGCTCTGAAGGCCGGGTAATATGGTGAATTGTCATGGCTGAAGCGCGTATCACGTACTAACTTGAAAGTTAAATCATGTGGGTCGTTATTGATTATACTTGAATCTGTTTTACCAATTTCCCAAATAAGCTGTTGCAACAAATCAACAAACTCCGTATTTGCTTCTTGATATTGCGTTTTATGGGCATGGTACCATTCTCTCTCATTATGTAGTTCTAAATCGGATAAATACGATAAGATTGCAGTTGCGTTCATAAAAAGTACCTCGTAAAAATTATTATCTGCTGCGCAGCTCATTGACAAAATCCTGTTCCATTCCGCTTGAGACTTTGGCGGTTTGAAAAGAGATCCTTACCAGTTTATAAATTGCAGGGAATGCTTGTGGTGTCTCGCTTCTGATGGTCATATTGCTTCTCCTTCAGCATATGTTAATAACAATAAGCTCTTGTTTAATTTATTTGAGCGCCGAAAGGAATAAGCCCCAGCAGGGCAAATTTAAAATGCTGGAGTCCAAAAGGTATACCGATAATGGTTATGCAAAAAATCAGGCCGATGACCAGATGAGTTATGGCCAGCTCCCAGCCGCAGACAATGATCCAGATGATGTTTAAAATCAGCCCGCCCACTCCGAAATGGCCGGGCTCGATTTGCCTTCCGAACGGCCATAAGACAAAACCGGCGATTTTAAAGCACTGCAAGCCGAAGGGGATGCCGATAATGGTTATACATAAGAGCAGGCCGGCCAGAGCCCACAGGATTGCCCCAAGGATGCCTCCGAATACCAGCCAGATTATATTGCCGATAAAGCTCATTATTCTCCCCGCCTTCTTCAATGATGGATTCTCTTTAATAAAAATTATAGCATATTTAGCATAAATTCTGATTATATGTGAATTTTCAGCAGCAAACTGTCAAAATCCTGCTTAATAAGCTAGATAAAAGCGGGGCATGGCAAATTGCTGCTTTGGCGGGCAGGGCGAAAAGGGCAGTGTGATATCGGCTGAAAGGGAAAAGAAATTTTTAAGGGCAGGATACTATTGGAGCAGGGCCAGGATGTATATAGTGAGATGGCCGATAATGAAATGTTTGGCACAGGTTACTATTTGATCAGATCTAGGAGGTAGCCGTAGCCGGCCGCTTCCATTTCTTCCCGGGGGATGAAGCGCAGGGAAGCGCTGTTGATACAGTAACGCAGCCCGCCCAGTTCCCGGGGGACCATCATTAAAAACATGCCCTAGGTGTATGTCGCCTGATCGGCTGCGGACCTCGGTGCGCAGCATTCCGTGTGAGGCCTCTCTTTTTTCTCGTATGACGTTGGGGTCAATGGGTTGGGAGAAGCTGGGCCAGCCGCAGCCAGATTCAAATTTGTCAGTGGAGGCAAATAGCGGTTCTCCGGTAGTGATATCAACATAGATGCCCGGCTGGAAAGACTGCCAGAACTCATTTTTAAACGGCGGCTCGGTGGCATTGTGCCGGGTCACCTCATACTGGGTTCTGCTTAAGGTTTGATGCAGCTTTTCAGACTCGGCTGCCGGATAATCAGTGGGGTTTACCACGGCTCCTGATGCCTTCGTAAACTTGCTGTGGCTGATATGGCAGTAGCCGTCCGGATTTTTGTCAAGATACTTCTGGTGGTAGTCTTCCGCCGGAGTGAAATTTTCCAGCGGTTTTATTTCAATAGCGATAGGTTCGATATAGCGTTTCTGCAACTGGTCAATGGAGTGCCTGATCACCGGCAGGTCAGCTTCGCTGACATAATAGATACCGGTGCGGTACTGTTCTCCATTGTCGGCGCCTTGCCGGTCAACTGAGACCGGGTCGATTGAGTCATAATATAATTCCAGGAGAAATTCCAGCGGCATGACCTGGGGGTCAAATACCACCCGAACTGTTTCGGCATGTCCGGTGTTGTTATAGCAAACCTCTTCGTAAGTGGGGTTTTCAGTCCTGCCGTTGGCATAGCCTGCCTGTGTGGACTCGACCCCGCGGATGGAAGCGAGATACTTTTCCAGCCCCCAGAAACAACCGCCTGCCAGATAAATTTCCGCCATATCGCACCTCTCTTGCTCGCCGTTTTTCATTCTTTTATTGCCCCGACAGTATTATCTTTGTTAAGAGCTTGGCTCAGAGCACAGTTAAATATGTATAAACGGCAGATTATTTAGACATAGCATTGAAGCAGTTCGTCTGCTGAAGGGAGTGCCGCAAATGATCAAATAGTAACAAAGTGCAGCCGGTTGTTATTATGAGCGATGATCTTCTGCAGATCCTCAAAGGATATCCATACGGTGGCAGTATTATCATTGGGATGAACTCCGAGTTTATTGTCCCCGGCCAGATCGCGGTCGATTACCACTTCTACCGTTGCTTCCCGGTCGTTAATTATACCCAGCGGGGTTACTTCGCCTTTGTGCAGATGCAGATATTTCATCAGCCGCTCTTCGGAGGCGAAACCCAGCCGGGAGCAGCCCAGCTGAGCTTGGATACTCTTTAAGTCGGCAGTTTTGTCTTTATCCATGACCACCAGAAAATGCCGTTTGCCTTTGTCATCACGGAGGAAAAGGTTTTTGCAACCGATCCCGTACTGGGGGAGGTCAAGGTTGTCAAGCTCTTCGACGGTAAAGGCAGCCGGATGATTGACCAGCTGATATTCGATATTTAAAGCATTTAAAATTTCCAAAACTTTTTCGCGTTGATTCAATGATTCGTTTTCCTTTATTCTGGTTGATTGATTCTGCCCGGGTGATAACATTATTATATTATGCCACCTTTTTGGGTCGTTTGACAATCAGGCCGGCGGCCAGTGACTGACATGCCAGTAAACCAAAAAATAAAAGAGGGTTTAAAACCCTCTGTTTTTTTATGGTGCGGGCGAGAGGACTTGAACCTCCACGAGTCTCCCCGCCAGATCCTAAGTCTGGTGCGTCTGCCATTCCGCCACGCCCGCATTATTCAGAACAAAAATTATTATAACCTCATTAAGAAATTATTACAACCAGAGTTTATTCATTTTACCGGGGGCAAGTCTTAAAAAACCAAGGGCTATAGGCTGATACAGCCCATTTTAATCATAATCCGCAGCCCATATTTGCCTCTGGCGGATAACTTCATATCGCTATACCTCTTCTTTTATTTTTTCACGATCTAACCGGAAAAATATTCCCGCTGGTTTGTCTGGTTTATATGAATACTAAGCATATGCCCAGCATCCTTATTGTTACGAAATAATTTATTGTGCATACAGTTTTTGCGGGCGGGAAAAGATAAGTTAACTGCTCATGAATACTTAAGATAATGCACACCATGTCAAATCAGGGAAAGGTTGATTACTCTGGTCAGGTTGTTAAAAAAAAAGCTACGTTCGGGGCGGGGCTCAAAACACAATGAGCAGGTGAAATCAGACCAGGATCATTCACCTGTCAATTTGTCCGGAAAACTGGAGGATGATCTGGAGATCATCAGAGCTGTTCTTGGCCCCAGCAATGATGTAGTTATCCGTGAAATGAAGATCAGTTCCGGGCCAAAAGTTGATGCAGCCGTTATTTTTATTGACGGCCTGGTTGACCGGGATTTGCTGAGTGACGACATCTTAAAGCCATTGATGTTTAATCTGCAATTGATCAGGGATAAGGCGGAAGAAAACCATTCCGGCTTACTCGATTTCGTTAAATCCAGTGTGTTGACCGTTGGGCAAATTGTAGCTGTTAATGATATTGACCGGATCATTTCTGGTGTTATGTCTGGAAATGCTGCAATTTTAGCCGAAGGTGCGACTCAGGCGCTGGTTATTGATATCAAGGGCTGGGAAACACGTTCTATTGAAAGTCCGACCAATGAGATATCCATCCGGGGGCCAAGAGACAGTTTTACTGAAACATTGCGTATCAATACAGCTTTATTGCGGCGAAAAATCCGAGACCCACACTTGACCTTTGAGCATATACAGATTGGGCAAAGATCTGAAACGGATGTTGTGGTTGCTTATATCAAGGGCATAACTGCAGATAATATTATTGAAGAAATCAAGCAACGGCTGCAACAAATAGATACCGATGCCATTTTGGATGCCGGATATATAGAGCAATTTATTGAAGATGGTCCGACATCTTTTTTCCCCACCGTCGGCAACAGTGAAAGACCGGATGTGGTGGCGGCCAGAATGCTGGAAGGACGGGCGGCAATATTGGTTGACGGCTCTCCGATGGCTTTGACAGTGCCTTTCATATTTATCGAAGCTTTCCAGAATCCGGATGATTATTATGCCCGTCCATTTTTTGCATCACTTGTGCGTTTGATCAGATTTTTTGGTTTTATGCTAAGTATCTATTTGCCCGGTGTTTTTGTTGCATTTAAAGCTTTTAATCAGGAATTGTTTCCCACACCATTGCTGGTTACGGTGGCGGCAGCCAGAGACGGGCTTCCTTTTCCGGTTGCCATAGAAGCCTTATTAATGCTGATCCTGTTCGAAATTCTGCGTGAGGCCGGGCTGAGGATGCCCAGGTCACTGGGCCAGGCAGTAAGCATCGTGGGGGCTCTGGTAATTGGACAGGCAGCGGTATCTGCCGGCCTGGTAGGAGCTCCTATGGTAATAGTGCTGGCAGGCACAGCAATTGCTTCTTTTTTAGTCGTGCCCCTGGCTGACCTGGGGGCCTTATACCGGTTATTAATGACCATAGCGGCAGGTTTCCTGGGCCTGTTTGGGATAGTAATTATTTCTTTGGAAATACTCAGCCACCTGGCTGCTTTACGCTCTTTAGGCGTGCCTTATTTATCACCTGCAATACCGCTCAATTATGCGGGGTTAAAAGATACGCTGATTAGGGTACCCTTGTGGGCCATGGATTATCGGCCTGTATTTCTGGACCCGGTCGATAAAAGGAGGCAGGCACCCGATCAAATGCCCCGGGCTTGGAAAAGCAAGCATAAGAAGAGGAAAAGCCAATGAAAAGATTAAAACATTGCAAAATATATCTTGCCATCTTATTAACTATTATAGCGCTGTTTTTATCCGGTTGCTGGGATAGCCGTGAGTTGGATAAATTATCGATCGTATCGGGCCTGGGATGGGATATTGAGCCGGACACGGGCGAGGTTACGCTTACCTATCAATCTATTATTCCTGGCGAGATAGCAAGCTCTGCCGGCAACGGAGGAGGCGGCGGGGGGCAAAAAGGGGGAGAGCCACTTCGCACTATCCAACTTGATAGTGACACGGGTTCATCCCCTTATGATGTATTGAGCCGCTACACCCAGCATGGCAGCCGTATCCCGTTTTATCAGCATACCCAGGTTTATGTCTTTGGCTGGGACGGAGCAGAACACGGAATCTATGGATTCCTTGATACCCAGGCCCGGAATCCTGTAGCCCGGCCCAATGTTTTAATGGTGGTATCGGAGAAAAAGGCCAGTGATATTCTGGGAGTTCAGGATGGCATGGAAAGCATTCAGGCCGTCGGAATGGCTGATATTATAAAATTGTCGGCAGCTTTTTCCAAATACCCGGCGATAACACTTCTGGAATTCCAGAACCGGATAATGAGTAAAACTACTGCTCCCATTGCCCCTGTGATAGGCATCTTTGAGGAAACTGGGGTGGAAGGGGAAAAAATAAAAAAGATCCGTATTAATGGAACAGCAGTCTTTAAGGGGGACAAGATGATCGGAAAACTGAATGAACGCCAGTCAAGCGGTCTTCTGTGGGCTATTGACAAGGTCGAAAAAGGTTATATAGACATTCCTGAAGCCAGCCTGGAGATCGTCAAAGCTAAAAGCAGGATGGTTCCGGAGCTGCGGGACGGCAGCATTATAATTACTATAGAAATTGATGAAGAATCAAACCTGTTGGAGTATAAAGGCCATCAGGATATGAACCCTGACCTCATATCGAAAATGGAGAAGGCCCAGGCCGAAGAGATTGAAAGTCAGGTCAAAGCTGCAGTGCAAAAGTCCTTTTCGCTTAATGCAGATGTTTTTGGTTTTGGAGAGGCGGTACATCGTAAATACAAAAAAGAATGGAAAGCTCTGGAACCGAAGTGGGATGATATTTACCCCTATCTTGAAGTTGCGGTAAAAGTAAAAACTCATGTGAATGAAATTGGGGATGTCAATAAAGCATTAATGAAGGATTAAAGAAACCCTGACTTAAAGCAGCAACATTAATTACGAAAGTATAAAAAGCAGGAGTATGATCTATGTTATTGGAGAAAGGCAAAGTATCCGGTTTTCAACTAAAGGCCCTGGTAATAGGATTCGTTTTTGGTTCTTCCGTTATTACTCCTCCAGGTATCGTTGCCGGGCATGATGCCTGGATCGCGGTTTTTTTAGGGTTGATGGAAGGGCTGCTGATAGCCTGGATATTTACTGCCCTGACCAGACAATTTCAAAATAAGACGATTGTTGAGATAAATTCTCTGGTCTATGGAAAGATCCTGGGCACGTGCATGTCAGCTTTATTCATATGGTATCTTTTCCACCTGGGCTCATTGGTTTTAGACCATTATGTCCGGTTTTTCAATCTGGAAGTATACCCCGCTACTCCGAAAACTATCATTCTTGTTTTACTTATGCTGGTATGTGCGTCGACTGTGGGCAGAGGCATCGAAGTAATAGCCAGATGCAGTCTGATCCTGACAGCATTTATCTTATTGATTGTAGTTTCTGATACGTTGTTACTGATCCCCCATATTGATCTTAATAACTTGCTGCCGGTTTTAGATGTGCCTGCCAGCCAGCTGTTATGGGCAGGTCATGGGGCGGCCAGCTTTCCCTTTGGGGAAACAGCAGCATTTTTAATGGTGCTGGCTTTTCTCAATAAATCTGAAAGCGGGTCCTCTGCTATTTTCGGGGGTTTACTGACAGCGGGATTCGTTTTGATCGTTATTACCGCCAGAAACGCTGCCGTGTTGGGAGGATTGGCTACGATCAGCAATTATCCATCCTACCTGGCAGCACAAGTCATTGATGCCGGTGAAATCTTTACCCGTGTAGAAGTCGTGGTAGCCATTAATCTGATCACCATGGGGTTTCTCAAAATCTCGGTTTTGTTATATGGAACAGTTTTGGGTCTGGCCCAGGTTTTCAATTTTCACAGCTACCGTCCGCTTATTCTTCCGGTAGGGATCCTCATGGTAATTGTGGCTCTTACTGAACATACAAATACCTTTGAAATGATTGAGTTCATTAATAAGAGCTACCCTGTTTACGCTGTTCCCTTTCAAATCGGAATTCCGCTGATTACGCTGGTAGTCGCCAAACTGCGCAAGCTGCCGCAAACAGGAGGCAACCAGCTATGATCATTTTATTGCTTATAGGGTTTGGTCTTGTGGCCTTAATACAAATTCCCCGCCTGATAAAGAAACAATGGCGGCGGGAGTTAATATGTTTTTCAATTTTATGGGCCATAGGATTAATTCTCAGTTTGATAATAGCCATGGGGATCACACTGCCCCCCGTTTCAACGCTCATAAACCATACTATCAGCGGATGGTTTGGATTATAAAGATATCAGCTGCCGCCGGAGTCACTCCCGATCAAATCAGATTATTTAATTGACATTGAAGATGTTGAGGATTTGTTATATGATTTGGAACAGGCATTAGCAAAAGCGGAGGAGATAGAATGAGTAAAATAGCTAAAAGTTTAACTGATTTAATTGGCAACACGCCCCTGGTGGAACTGACAAATTATAACAGGGCTAATGACCTGAAAGCCGGATTACTGGCCAAGCTGGAGTATTTTAACCCGTTGGGCAGCGTAAAAGACCGGATCGGTTATGCCATGATCAAGGATGCGGAAGAAAAAGGACTGCTTAAAAAAGATTCAGTTATTATCGAGCCTACCAGCGGGAATACCGGTATAGGCCTGGCTTTTGTAGCTGCTGCCCGAGGTTATAAATTGATACTTACCATGCCCGATACCATGAGCGCGGAACGCAGGAATTTACTGAAGGCTTTAGGTGCGGAACTGGTTTTGACCCCTGGTGCAGAAGGAATGCCGGGAGCTATAGGCAAGGCAAAAGAACTGGCCGCCCAGACACCACATTCCTTTATACCCCAGCAATTCGAGAACCCGGCTAATCCGGCTATCCACCGGAAAACAACCGGGGAAGAAATCTGGCGGGACACGGATGGAGCAGTTGATATATTTGTAGCCGGAGTTGGAAGCGGCGGCACCATAACTGGTGTGGGTGAATTATTGAAAAGCAGAAAACCGGAAGTACAGATCGTAGCAGTAGAACCTTTTGACTCCCCGGTGTTATCGGGAGGGAAACCTGGACCGCATAAAATTCAAGGTATTGGCGCAGGTTTTGTCCCCGCTGTTTTCAACCGGGAAGTAATTGATGAGATATTTAAAGTCAAAAACGAGGATGCTTTTAAAACAGCGCGCGAGCTTTCACAAAGGGAAGGCTTGCTGGTGGGAATTTCTTCCGGCGCCGCAGTCTATGCGGCAGCTCAAATCGCCAAACGACCTGAAAACAAAGGAAAGACTATTGTAGCCTTATTACCCGATACCGGGGAGAGATATTTGTCCACCTCGCTTTTTCAGGAATCATAGTGATCAGGATATTAAAAAAGATATGACAAGGTTGAGAAGAAATAAGCGCCTGGTGAGTAGTAATCAGGCCAATTAAATAGTATGATAGTAAAAAATAAATAAGGTATCCGGTATTGCTTAGCAATTTAAAAGGGAAAGTGTAAAACCACTGCAGCTTCCCCTACTGTAAAACAGGATGGACCTCCCTTAAACCACTGGCCAGGGCCGGGAAGGAGGAGGTATCAGATGAATGTCAGCCAGGAGACCTGCCGGATGTCATGCCCAAACCCGGGGTGAGCGGGTAAACGGGGCTTTAGATGTTATGGCCTCTTTTAGAGGCTTTTTTATTGGGAAATAATATTATGCAGCCGTGATCGAGGCAGACTTGAGGGAGAAGCAGATGTTAAAGAATTACCATCCCCGCAGTACGGTTTGTTATTTATTGGTGTGGCTGGTTTTAGCCTTGTTCATAAATGATATAAAACTGCTCGCGCTTATGCTGCTGTTTACGGCGGTAATAAACTATACGGAAGATCATGGCCGGTCGCTGGCTAAAATTCTTGCCGTTATTCTGCCTATGGCCGTATTGATAGTTGGTTTGAATCTGCTGCTGGCCGATTATGGCAAGACGGCGCTCTATGTTCTGGCCCTTCCCGGGGGAACAACACTGACAATTTATCAGGAACCGCTTTTTAACAGCCTGGCCATGGGCATCAAACTGTTGCTGGTAATTGCAGTCTTTGCAGTATTTAACCTGACGGTAACCGTGGACAAGTTGATCAGTGTTTTCGGAAATTATTCGGGACCGACGGTTTTGATGGCAGTTTTAGCCGCTCGAATGGTGCCGATGCTCAGCCGGCAGGCCGGTTCCATTGCCGAGGTGCAAAGCCTCAGAGTAACCAGCCGGGAAACCGGTTCTTTAAAGGAAAAAATCATGCGGGCCGGGCCTTTTTTGACTAATTTATTAAGAGTTTCGCTGGAATCGTCCCTGCAGACTGCTGAAGCTATGCAGGTGAGGGCTTATGGCAGCGGCGGACGCACTTGTTTTGTGCCGGAAAGCTGGCAGGCTCAGGATACATTTATAACCGCGGCGGCGGCAGCGATCCTGATCCTCTTTATTATACCGGCAACATCCGGCATAAGCAATGAATATGCATTGCTGCTAATGCTGTTGGCCTGCCCGTTGATCGGAGGCTTAAGCAGCCGATGAATATGATCGATATTCAGGATCTGAGCTATTATTATCCGGGTCAGGCGCATCCGGCCCTGAAAAGTATCGGGCTGCAGATCGAAAAAGGAAAAATCTGCGGGATAACAGGCAGGTCAGGCTGCGGCAAGTCCACCTTGCTGCGGGCCATCAGCCGCTTGATACCTGATTTTTACGGGGGGACCCTGGCGGGAGAAATATTTTTCCGGCAGCGTCCGTTAAAGGACTGGAGCAATAAAGATTTATACCGGTATATGGGGGTATTGTCCCAGGATGCTGAACACAGTATTATTTTTAATGAGCTTAAGCGGGATGTCGCTTTTGGCCTGGAGAATCTGGGCCTGAGCAATGCGGAAATGAGCCGCCGGGTAGGAGAAGTGCTGGAATATTTCAGCCTGAACCAGCTCAGCCATAAATCAGTCCACCATTTATCAGGGGGGGAAAGGCAGAAAACCGCCCTGGCCGGAATCGTTGTCATGCAGCCGGAAATGCTGGTGCTCGATGAACCAACTGCCCAACTGGACAATAGTACTGCCCGTGATTTTTTTAAGTTGTTGAGGAAGCTGAATCAGGAACTGGGCATTACCATTGTTATTGCCGAGCAAAAGCTGGGTTTTTTATTTGATTTGGCTGATAAAGTGGCGGTTATGGAAAATGGAGAAATTATTTTTGCCGGAACTCCGGCTGAGCAAAACAACTGGGCTTTAAGGCACGATTATCCCCTGACACCTGACAGCCGGGGAGACCACTGGACCATGTCAGCAAACTACGGCTTAAGTTCAAATAAAACCGGGCTGAATACTGGCTGGCCGGTGACCGCTGCTGAAAAATCATGGCCTGATCATGCAGTTGCTGTCAGAGCTATAAATTTTAACTATGGGAAATCAAAGGTTTTGGAAAATATAAATCTTGAGTTGTACCGGGGGCAGATCACTGCTCTGACTGGTGACAACGGGGCCGGTAAAACTACGCTTATAAAAATAATCCTGGGATTGATCAAAGCCGGGTCAGGCCAGGTAGAAGTCCTGGGCCACGAAGGAAAACAGCTGCAGCCGGCAATAATCGGCCGGGAAGCTGCCTATCTGCCCCAGAGCCTGGATCATTACTTTATGGCCGATACCGCGCTGGCTGAAGTCAGGCTGGGTCTTGAACAGGATGGGGGAAGCGGCGAAACAGCCCGGGATTGGCTGGAAAAATTAAATGTAATCAAATATCTTGATACTGACCCCCGCTGTTTAAGTGCCGGCGAGAAACAGAGAGTAGCAATAGCCAGCATTACAGCCGCTGACCCGCAGCTTATACTACTGGATGAACCTACCCGCGGGCTGGATATTATTCAGAAACGGGTATTGGGACAGATTTTAGCCGGGCTGGCCAGGCAGGGGAAAGCGGTAGTAGTTGCTGCTCATGATGGGGATTTTGTAAGCGCTTATGCAGACCGGGTCATATTCATGCAGCAGGGACGCATAATAACGGATGAAACCAGGGATTTAAAGAATCGGGAGGCTTTATGAACGAGAAAATTAAAGCGACAGGGTTATGGTTAATCATTTTGGCAGCAATGATTTCATGCATGGCGGCTTTGGCATACGGGAAAATCAATGCCGGTGCAGCGTCAACAATTATGGCCATAACAGCCTTGCTGCTCATTATAATGTGGGCCAGGGAGTCGCTGGTGACAGTCAAGCTGTTGTCACTGGCTGCAACTTTAGCTGCAGCTGCTGCTTTAGGAAGGGTCCCGTTTGCTGCGCTGCCCAGTGTTCAGCCCACCAGTTTTTTAATTATCGTCTCCGGTTTCGTATTCGGGCCGCAGGCAGGTTTTATGACTGGAGCTATGGCAGCCCTGGTTTCGAATTTTTTCCTGGGGCAGGGCCCCTGGACTCCATGGCAAATGTTGGGCTGGGGCTTGATGGGGATGAGCGCTGCTTACCTGCAGTATATAAAGGTCAGGCATTTATCCTGGATGCTGGCTGTATTTGCTGGCTTATGGGGCTACCTGTTCGGCTGGATCCAAAATATCGGCTTCGTAACGATTTTTGTCAATCCCGTTTCTTTCAAGGCTTGTCTGGCCAGTTGTGTCGTAAGTTTCACTTTTGACAGCATCCATGCCGTAACTAATTTTTTGTTATGCTTATTTCTGGCTCAGCCGGTAATAAAAATATTACAGGGATTTCGCATTCGCCTGGATGCCAGTTATGTTACCGCTGGACCCGGGTCTGATTTAAAAGAAATGGGTCTGCCATCAGCGAAGCAGGATAAACCCGGGTCATGAGAAGTAAAGAACTTTTCCCCCCGGCCGCGTATTTCACTAAGGCGCATACGAGCAGGTCTTTCCCGGCTGAGTGAATTGTTGGCGGTCAAAAAACTGCTTATCGTTTTGCGCACATGGTTTTCCCAATAAAAACGGCTTCCGGGACCCGAGCGGAATGACTGCCAGTAACTATCAGGGGCTTTTTCCCACATTAAGGTATAGTTGAAGGGAGCATCACCCCCCAGGATTATTTTACCCTCAGCAGTTTGCACCTCTATAACCTGATGCCCGGCAGTATGGCCGCTGTTAAAGATGACCTTCAGGCCCGGTTCGATTTCACTGCTGCCCTCCAGCAGTTCAAATTGAGGCAGATAAGGCAGCCAGTGGGAGGGGCAGAAAGAACATTCTTCATTTACCGGCAGATGGACCAGGGAACGGAATTCCTCAGCCTGAACACAGATGCGGGCCCGCGGAAATTTGGCGATGGCCCCGGTATGATCCCAGTGCAGGTGAGTCATGACTACGGTTTCGATATCTTCTGTCTGCCAGCCAAAGCGGCTCAATACCTCATCGAAATGATGGTCATTATAATGCACCGAAGTCGAGTCGACTCCAGGAATATTGGCCGGGTTGAACCCGGTATCGATCAAAATTGCCCGGCCGTTATTTTCATTTATGATCAGAAAAGCGTAGCTGGGAATATTTTTAACATCGGGGAAAAAGCCCATATTACCCATCCCCACAGTAAAAGAACCATTATAAATCGGGTAAATCAAATGATTCATTGTTTATCTCCCTTAATTTTCAGATGGTATTTATTAAATATTTTTCATTAAAGCCATAATAACATAAAAAGCACCATTAACTGTCAAATTTGATCAGAAAAGAGCCCGGACAGTTTAAATAACCTGGTAACAAAACGGCATTCTTGTGCCGGGACCGAAAAAACCCGTTTCCATTATGGAAAAATATCATAAAATTAATAAGATTCTGACAACTCATTGACTGATGGCAAAAATTGATGCTAACATGATGTTAATATGCATATCCTGTAAATAAGCAAGTTGCAGGAAGTAAATACGGGGGGGATATTTATGAATGATACACCGATAAACACTGAAAACGCTGCGCCGCAGCCGGATCCGGCCGCAATGGCCGCCCTTATGGCCAAAATCGCAAAAGTACAGAAGATTTTAGGATTTTTGACCTGGGGGCAGATATTGGTAGGGCTGGCATTCCTTTTGGCTCTCTTTTGGTGCCAGGCAGAAATGGGTAAATTTGCCCTTATGGCGGTTGCCCCATTCTATTTGGCATTAGGCTATGTGGCTGACCTGGCCAAAAAAGACTTGTCGCAGATCAAACCGGTACTGCGGGCTACGGCTATCAGCCAACTTGGTTTCGCGCTGGTTTTATTGATCGGTCTTCTGTATCTTCCGCTGCCGGTTCAATATTGGACATGGGTCGTTATCGCTTTAATTTTCGGCTTATTACCCACCATGATAATCATTCAGGCCAAAAAAGGTTAAATAAAATGCTCGCTTAAGATGTGGCAGCAACTTTTTAAGACATCCTGTAACCTTGAAGCTGACTGCTTCAAGGTTTTTTTATTTTGCAAAAACGCTTTTGATAAAGCAGCGCCTGACGTATAATCAGGCTGTTTTGGACAATATTAAATATATGTATGCGGTGCTTTACCCGCAGTCCAAAATAAAGCACAATAATGGTAAAGGTATTATTTTCCGGGAGGTGTAACTGTGGCGCGAAAAGTAACCGGTATTATAAGTCTGCTGTTTATTCTTTTATCCCTTGCCATCTGGCCGGTTACAGTTGAGAGCCAGACTGAGCAGCCGGTAGTTTATACTGTAAAAGTGGAAGACACGGTTACCGCAGGAACCGCGAAAAATATAAAGCGGGCGGTCGAATACAGCCAGAACGTGAATGCTGAAGCCCTGGTGATACTGATCAATACTCCCGGCGGACTGGTAGATGCTACACTGGATATCATTCAGGCCATTTCTGCAGCCGAAGTGCCGGTCATTACTTATGTTGCTCCCAAGGGAGCCATTGCTGCTTCGGCCGGGACTTTTATATTGATGGGAGGCCATTTGGCCGCCATGTCACCGGGGACTACCTGCGGTGCAGCTATGCCGGTAACAATGAGTACCGATGGCAGCTCGACGGCCGCCGATCAGAAGACAATTAATTTTCTGGCCGAACATATGCGCAGTATCGCTCAGGAAAATGGCCGGCCAGGGGATATCGCGGAAAAATTTGTCCTTAATAACTTAAGCCTGGGTAATCAGGAAGCCCTGAAGCAAGGTATGGTGGAGGTAAATGCCGACGATTTGACCGAGCTGCTCAAGATCGTTGACGGACGGGAAGTAATTACCGGGGCAGGGAAAATCAAGCTCAATACCGCCGCAGCCTGGACCATTGATTTGGGCATGAATGCCGAAGAACAACTGACTCACATCATAAGTAACCCCACCCTTGCAGTTATATTTTTAATGCTGGGCATTTACGGCCTTATCATCGCCTTCAGTTCACCCGGCTTCATGCTGCCTGAAGTATTGGGTTCCATCTGTCTGATTTTGGGACTGTTCGGTTTAGGTTTATTTGAAGTGAGTCTGACGGCCGGGCTCTTAATAGTTTTGGGTATCGTTTTACTGATAACCGAGCTTTTTACTCCTACCTACGGGGTTTTGGGGGTGGGGGGCATTGTAAGCATAGTTCTGGGTATTGCCTTTTTACCGGTAGAACCGCTAATGCCGGGAGACTGGTTCACCACTTTCCGGGGCATGGCTATTGGAGTAGGTATAGTAGGGGCCGGTTTTATTTTTATTGTCTTGAGGGGTATATTAAAACTGCGCAAAATCAGACCTTTTCAAGGTAAGACAGAGTTTGCCGGCAGTGAAGGTATTGTTATAGAAACCCTTGACCCCTATGGACAGATCAGAGTTCACGGGGAAATATGGCAGGCTGTAAGTAAAGATGGGGATACTGTTGTTGCAGGCCAAAAAGTTAAAGTAATAACCAGAGATAATATAAATCTGGTGGTGGAAAAAGAGCCGGACAGAGCTGCTGATGATCCGGCGGATGACCAATAAATACAGATCAGCAGGATAATAATATAAGGATAATATAAGGAGGCGTTTTAAATGAACGGTTTGGCATGGTTGTTTGACTGGCTGGTAGTAATTATTCTGGCGGTGGCCATCTTAAGCATGTCCATAAAAGTTATACCCGAATACGAAAGGGCGGTATTGTTCAGGCTGGGACGTTTGGTTAACGTCCGGGGGCCGGGGTTGATCTTCATCATTCCGGTTATTGACCGGATCATCAGGGTCTCACTGCGGATAATCGTATTTGACGTACCTACCCAGGAAGTAATAACCCGCGACAATGTTACCTGTAAAGTAAATGCCGTATTGTATTACCGGGTAGTTGATGCCGATAAAGCAGTGGTCAATGTGGAACAATACCATGAAGCCACCAGCCAGCTGGCTCAGACTACTTTAAGAAGCGTGGCCGGGACTGCTGACCTGGATGAACTGCTTTCCAACCGCGACAAGCTGAATCAGATCATTCAGAAGATCGTTGACGAGGCTACCGACAGCTGGGGAATAAAAGTTACTGCTGTGGAAATAAAAGACGTGGTACTGCCCACCGAAATGCAAAGAGCCATTGCCCGCCAGGCGGAAGCGGAAAGAAACCGCCGTGCGGCTGTTATTCAGGCCGAGGGAGAAAAACAGGCGGCGGTAAAACTGTCCGAGGCTTCGGAAATTCTGACTTCAGTACAGGGAGGCTTGACATTGAGAATGTTCCGCTCCTTGTCGGAAATGACCAATTCCCAGAATACCACCATCCTGTTCCCGGTGCCCATGGAGCTGAGGCAGATCCTGCCGGAGATCACTTCTTTTATTAAGGCCAATGAAGCTGATAAGCAGAAACAAGAGTAATAAGACTTAAAGGGCTATAGGGATTGGCCGGGAGGTAATATATTATTAACAGCCAGTGATAAAATGGACCGCCCGTTAAGGCGGCCATGTAATATTTATTTCAGCACTATCATGAGCAGAACGGAATAAAGATAGGCAACGGCGGCCATACAGCCGGCACCCAGGAAAGAGTGTACCAGATCTTTTTTGCTTAAGCCATTAAACATAACCAGAACCCCCTTTGTTAAATAACCGGAACAGATGTTCTATAAGTATATTAAAACGAACATACGTTCCTGTCAAGCAAAACGAAAAAATTTTTAAAAATATAAAATGAGCGGTAGTTTTTGAGCTATAATAATAAACAATATTTATTTTTGGACAAATCTATCCGGCGCGGATAAATATTCTGGCAGTTTGCCGCTTATTAAGTACTAAAAAAAGGAGTTTAACAAAATGGCTGAAGCTGAATCATTATTACCGGTAAATTTTATTCAGAACATAATTACCCAGGACCTGGAAGCAGGCAAGAACCACAGCAAGGTGCACACCAGATTTCCGCCGGAGCCCAATGGTTATCTGCATATCGGCCACGCAAAATCGATTTGCCTGAACTTTGGACTGGCCCTGGCTAATAAAGGTATATGCAATTTGCGCTTCGATGATACCAATCCCAGCAAAGAAGAGGTGGAATATGTTGATTCCATCATGAATGATGTGAAGTGGCTGGGGTTTGACTGGGATGACCGCCTTTTTTATGCTTCTGATTATTTTGAACAGCTTTACCAGTATGCAGTGGGACTTATCAAAAACGGCAAAGCATATGTTTGTGAACTGACCGCCGATCAGATCAGGGAATACCGCGGAACTCTTACGGAACCCGGGAAGGAAAGCCCGTACCGCAGCCGCTCCGTGGAAGAAAACCTCGATTTGTTTGCCCGCATGCGGGCCGGGGAGTTTGATGACGGATTCTGTGTATTAAGAGCCAAAATAGATATGGCTTCGCCCAATCTGAATATGCGCGACCCGGTCATATACAGGATACTGCGTTCGACCCATCACCGGACCGGTGACCAGTGGTGCATATATCCCATGTACGATTATGCCCATCCTTTGTCAGATGCTTTGGAAAACATCACTCATTCGATATGTACGTTAGAGTTTGCCGACCACCGGCCGTTATATGACTGGTGCATAGAGAATGTGGATTATTCCGGAGAAGCTGAAAGCCGTCCGCAGCAGATAGAGTTTGCCAGGCTGAACCTTACTTACACGGTCATGAGTAAAAGGAAACTGCGCGAGTTAGTGGAAAACGGATACGTTGACGGCTGGGACGACCCGCGCATGCCTACTATCAGCGGGCTGCGGCGCCGAGGTTATACATCCTCCTCCATCCGGGACTTCTGTGAACGGATTGGGGTGGCCAAACGCAACAGTACAGTTGATATCGCCCTTTTGGAACATTGTATCCGGGAAGAATTAAATGCCAATGCCGTCAGGGTAATGACAGTATTGCGGCCTTTAAAAATAATTATTGAAAACTATCCGGCCGGCCAGGTTGAGTGGCTGGAAACTGACAACAATCCGGAAAATGAATCGATGGGCAAAAGGACGATACCTTTTTGCCGGGAGATTTTTATCGAGCAGGAAGACTTCATGGAAGATCCGCCCAAAAAATATTTCCGCCTGACCCCGGGCGGAGAAATAAGACTCAAAAGTGCTTATATCATAAAATGCGAACAGGTGGTCAAAGATGAGGCAACCGGAGAGATCACCGAGCTTATCTGCAGTTATGACCCGGATTCCAAAAGCGGAGGCCTGACCAGCGGGAGAAAGATCAAAGGCACTTCCCACTGGGTGTCGGCGTCTCATGCGGTTGACGTTGAAGTGCGCTTATATGAAAACTTGTTTACCAGCGAAAACCCGGATGAGGAAGATGATTACAAAAACGTATTAAACCCGGCTTCCATGGAGATTTTACAGGGCTGCAAAGCTGAACCGGGCCTTAAAGAAATGGGAGCGGAGAACCGGTATCAATTCCTCCGGCAGGGATACTTCTGCCAGGATATCAAGCTTTCCAGGCCGGAAAAACCGGTTTTCAACCGTATCGTGTCTTTAAGGGACACCTGGGCGAAAGTTTCAAAAGCATAGTGCGTATTGATTAATATGATCACTTTTAAAGGATGATCGTTTTGGCTTGACGGGGCGACTCTGACAAAGTACTGATCATTGTAATGACGCCTCGAAGGAGTTCAGTTTTTTCGGCGCAAGATACATAGTATTAGGGAGGTAATAGTTTTGCGAAAATCATTAGTTATAGTCCTGTCCCTGCTCCTGCTGGCCATGCTGGCGGTACCGGCAACGGCGGCACCGGCACCGGTATTCAGCCTCAATGTGAATGGTGCTCCTTATGACGGGGAATTTTTTGTGACTGACGGTACCACCATGATCCCGCTGGATTTTGTCAGCAGCATCATTGATGCCCGGGCCACGGTGGAAAATGAACAAATTAAGATCGTAAAAGATAACTCGGTCTTGCTGCTTAAGCTGAACAGTAAGGAAGCTGATTTTAACCAGAACCGTGAGGTCATGCTGCAGGCGCCGGTCATGAATAACGAAATATACATGGTGCCCTTAAGATATGTGCTGGAGAGCTTTGGGAACCAGGTCGGATGGGATGCTGCCACCTATGAGATAACGGTTAATACTGCGGCCCAATCCGCAGCTGACCAAATCTTTACCCGGATATCCGAAGCAATGGTCAAAAGCAACAGCTACAAAATGACAGCTGAGACCACCATGCAAATGGATATGTCTGCCGACGGCCAAAACCAGCAGATGACCATGTCCGGTACCGTTAATGCTTCCGTCCAGCAGGAACCGGTGCTGATAGTCATGGAAACGGTAATTAATGTCGATGAATTGAGCGGCACTGATGAAGAGATCCCCGCTGACCTGCTAAAAACCCAGATGGTTTTTAACGAAGACGGTTATTTCATGACCATGCCTGGGCAGGAAGGCTGGGTCAAGCTGGATACGGAAGGGATCGATTTCAATAAGATCATGGAACAATACGGCAGCCAGGATCCGGTAAAATCGATTATGCAGATGAAAGAATACGGGGCAGTGATCACATTAGAAGATGACCAGGTGATCGACGGCAAAACATACGGGGTCATCCATATTGTAATGGGGCAGGAAGCCATAAAAAATTTATTAAATGATATCCTTGGCCAGACCGGAATTTTAGGTTTGGGGACGGGGACAGAAGAAAGTGCCGAAGTTGGAGCGATGATGCAGGAACTGTTCAGCAGCATCAAAGCCGATATGGATTATGACATAGTTTATGATAAAGACACCTTGCTGCCATCCGCTATGTCGCTCGACAGTGTTATATCCATGAACATGACGATACCGGCTGATGAAGCCAACGGCACCCCGGCTTCAGAAATGCAGATGAAAGTGAATCAGAAGGCAGATTATCAAATGTATGATTACGGTATCGCCTTTCCGGTGCCGGTGATAGATGATTATAAAACTATGGACGAAATGATGGCAGAATTACAGGCAGTGCCGGTACCGGCCGAAGAGAGCTGATAATTTAAGCAGTTTCCGGCAGCAGAAAAAGCAGCCGGCATTTTATAAGCGACGGTCGAAAGCTAATGACACAGAATTGTGTCGTTAGCTTTTTTTATTTGGAGAGTATCCGGCGGCCGGCTTGCCAGGCAAAGGCGAATTTGCAGCAGATATTTTGCATAGACCGGGATCAATAATTAATTACACGATTGGTGGAATAATTATTATATGACTGGTACGGAATTTGCATATTTAAAAAATAACAAAAATCAACGGCAAAAATGACCTTTAACTGAGAACGGAATAAGGAGCAATAATAATACACAAAATATTGCAGGAGGGAGACTTAAAAAACTATGAAATGGCAGGAGTATTATCAAAGCCGTACAACAACAGCCGAACAGGCGGTCAAAGCAATAAAATCAGGCGATCGGGTAGTTTTGGGACATGCATGCGGAGAACCGCAGTTAATAGTAGATGCTCTGGTTGCCAGAGCCGATGAATTGGAAAATGTGGAAATTGCTCACGAAGTGCCGATGGGCAAAGGAATTTATTGCCTGCCGGAATATGAAAAAAGCTTCCGCCATAATGCCCTGTTTGCCGGTAAACCAAGCAGACAGGCGATCAAGGAAGGAAGAGCTGATTACACAGCAATTTACTTGCACGAACTGCCTCCCTTGTTCCAAAGCGGCGTATTCCCCATTGACGTAGCTATGGTCACCACTTCTCCGCCGGATGAAAACGGCTTTGTCAGCCTTGGTGTAGCGGTTGATTATACTTTGCAGGCCATTAAGAGCGCCAGAATCGTTATCGCTGAAGTCAACAGCAATATGCCCCGCACCGGCAAAGGTTCATTGGTAAATGTAATGGATCTGGATCATTTCGTGGCAACAGATTTGCCGCTCATTGAGCAGACTCCCCCGGTGATCGGCCCGGTAGAGCAAACCATCGGCCGGAATATTGCTGAGCTGATCAAGGACGGAGACTGCCTGCAATTAGGTATCGGGGCGGTACCTGATGCTATTTTATCCTGTTTGCAGGGCAAAAAAGACCTGGGCATCCATTCGGAGATGATTTCGGACGGAGTTATGAATCTGGTCAAAAGCGGGGTGATAAACTGCTCGCGCAAGAATTATTATCCCGGTAAAATCGTTATTGCCTTTGCCATGGGAACCAGCGGATTTTATAAATGGCTGGACAATAATCCGATGATCGAGGGTTTGCCGGTAAGTATAACCAATGAACCCTATAATATTTGCAAAAATGACAATATGGTGGCTATCAATTCTGCTTTGTCAGTTGACCTGTTGGGACAGGTGGCAGCTGATACGCTGCCCGGCATACAATTCAGCGGGGTGGGCGGACAGGTGGATTTCGTACGCGGAGCCAACAATTCCAAAGGCGGACGGGCAATAATCGCTTTACCAGCTACGGCAGCCAAAGGCAGGGTTTCCAGAATAGTATCCACCCTGGCTCCCGGTCAGGCGGTCACTACCAGCCGCTATGATGTTGACTATGTGGTGACTGAATATGGAGCAGCCCATTTGAAATGGAAGACCAACCGCGACAGGGCAAAATTATTGATCAATATCGCCGCGCCTGAATTCCGGGAAACACTGAGGGCCGAATATAATCAGCTTTATGGCGGCCTGGATTAAAACCTGATAAAAACTCCTCACTTCCCCTCTCTTTATTATACGGGCAGACCTGGTTTCAAGGTCTGCTCATTCGTTTTTTAAGCGATCCATTGCTAAAATTGACGATAGATGATATATGATTTATTATTGAATCAAAAGCTGAAAGACGCATTGCAGAAATGAGATGATTTCTGATGAATTTATTTTATATTTTGCAGTCAAGGTGATGAAAGATGAAGATAGATGCGGATATATTAAAAAAAATATTTGCCCTGGTGCCCCATGCTTTGTTGCTCCTGAATGCTGAAGAACTGATCAGTGTTTTTAATGAAGGAGCCCAGAAACTGTTCGATTTCCCGGCCGATGCCCTGGACGAAAAACTCAGCGCTTACACTGAGAACAAAAATTTGCTGAAATTCGTCAAAACCGCCAGAAAGAATTCCCGGAAAGCCGTTAATATTAAAGACAAGCGCTACAATTGTTATGTCGTTCCTGTAAACAGTGATAATTTCAAAGGCAAGGCCGTATTGTTCATAGAGGCAACCGAAATCGACGCAATAAAACAGGAACTGGCGGAAGCAAGGGCGCTGAAAGAAGAACTGGACGAAGTTATCGAGAATTCGTATGACTATATATTTGTTACTGATTCCGAGGGCAATGTTAAAAAAATAAATGATGCTTATACACGTATAACCGGCTTTAAGCCGGAAGAGATCATGGGCAGCAACATTTACGAACTGGTGGCCAAAGGATATTTTGACCGGGCGGCCACCATCGATGTTATCGAGACAAAAAAGACTCAAACCTTTACCCAGACCTTAAAATCGGGTAAGACCGTTCTGGTTACCGGTAACCCCATATTTTCAGAAAATGAAGAATTTATTGGCGTAGTGACCAATGGCCGCGATATAACCGACCTTAACCGTTTAAAACGGGAAGTAACCAAGGCGGAAGGCTTAAGCCAGCATTATCAAAAGGAATTGATGAAATTCCAGCTGGACAGTATGGGCGATTATATCATAGCATCCCAACAAATGGCGGATATATCAGATCTGGTCAAAAGAATTGCCCGGGTTGATTCAACCGTACTGATCAATGGTGAATCAGGAGTAGGCAAAGAAATTGTGGCCCGGGAAATTCATCGCAACAGTATGCGCAGCAACCGGCCATATATTTCAGTCAATTGTGCAGCCATTCCCGACAATCTTCTGGAATCGGAGCTTTTCGGCTATGAAGGCGGAGCCTTTACCGGTGCCAACAAGCATGGCAAGATGGGAATATTCCAGCTGGCTGACGGAGGGACCCTGTTTCTTGATGAAATCGGTGAACTGCCCTTTTATTTGCAGGCCAAGCTGCTGCGGGTAATTCAGGAAAATGAAGTAATGCGCATCGGCGGGGCCGCACCTATCCCCATCGATGTACGTCTGGTCACTGCTACCAACCGTGATCTGTGGAAAATGGTGAACGAGAGGCAGTTCCGGGAAGATCTGTATTATCGCCTCAACGTAGTGCAGGTACGAATACCGCCGCTGAGGGAGCGCAAAGAAGAGATCCCGGTTTTTGTTGATTATTTTCTGGGCCTCTTAAACAAAAAATATAATCTGGAACGCCATATTGATCCTGAGCTGATCGAAGGATTGGTGGCCTATGATTGGCCGGGTAACATCCGGGAGCTCCGCAATACTCTGGAACAGGCCTTTGTTACTTCACCCGGTACCTTTATTGCTGATATAAAAATAGGACCGCAGCAGGAAGTGCATTTGACCGGCGCTAAAACCAATGGGGGAGATAATGCCCAGCTTAACCTGAAAGATGCTTTGCAGAGGACTGAAAGCAGAATCATCAAAGAAGCAATGGATAAACATGGCACCACCCGCAAAGCAGCGGCAGCTTTGGGTGTCAGTCAGGCCACCATCTGGCGCAAGGCTAAACAATATGGAATTCATGTAGAGGAAGAATAAAAATAACAGCAGGAATTTGAAACAATTTTGATTCAGGCGTTACAGCTATGGGTCAAAATACAAAAAGAAAAATCAACCGGATCAATTGAAAAAATACAGCAGAGTTCAAATATCTATAACTCCGGCTGTGTTTTTTTATTGTTAAAAAAAAGAAAAATATGTATGCATAAGGTGGCATACTATTTGCAAGATAATAAGATAAAGAATAATAACAGGAGTGTAAGCAGATGCAATATGAAAACATCAGGTTGGAAAACCGTCAGAATGTACAAGTCTTATACATCGATCGCCCCAAAGTCCTGAATGCTTTAAACGAAGCCACCTTGCTGGAAATTGAAACGGCGGTCAAAAGCTTTGCTGAGGATATTAAACTGGCAGTATTGATCATTACCGGCAGCGGTGACCGGGCTTTTGTAGCCGGAGCAGATATTGAAGCCCAATATCCGCTTGAAGCGGAAGGCGGCCGTAAATGGGCTCTTTTAGGACACCGGGTATTCAGTCTGATAGAAACTATTGAAAAACCGGTTATTGCAGCCGTAAATGGTTTTGCCCTGGGCGGGGGCTGTGAACTGGCTATGGCCTGCGATATTCGTCTGGCTTCTGAAAAAGCCCAGCTGGGACAGCCGGAAGTATCCCTGGGAATTACTCCCGGATACGGAGGCACCCAGAGACTTGCCAGACTGGTCGGCGCCGGCAAAGCCAAACAATTGATATTTACCGGTCAAAGAATAAAAGCTGCTGAGGCTTACCGCATTGGTCTGGTCGACGAAGTCTACCCGCCGGAAGCGCTGCTTGATGAAGCAGTGAAAATGGCGCAGGCAATAGCAGCCAATGCTCCTTTGGCAGTTCGTTATGCCAAGATCCAGATCAATCAAAGCCTGCAGATAAACAATGATATAGCCACAACAGTAGAAGCCGGATTATTTGGTTTATGTTATGCAACCAAAGACCAAAAAGAGGGTATGGGAGCTTTTCTGGAAAAAAGAAAAGCGCTCTTTGAAGGTAAATAAAACTCACGAAAGGAGTAGTTATTAAAATGGAATTTTCCTTAACCAGTGATCAAGAAATGCTGCGTCAGTCGGTTCGTGATTTTGCTGAGAACGTTCTGGGGCCTGGAGTTGTTGATCGTGATGAAAAAGAATACTATGATCCCTTCACTTTCAAATCTATGGCTGACCTGGGACTGACCGGGATCCCTTTTGAAGAAAAGTGGGGAGGAGCCGAGATGGGGATGATTTCCTACGTTTTAGCCATTGAGGAAATTGCCCGCATAGACCCTTCAGCTGCGGATACTTTATCAGCCCATGTAAGCCTGGCAGCCTTCCCGGTAAGAACCTTCGGCAATGATGAACAAAAGAAAAAATACCTCATTCCTATGGCAACCGGGGAAAAACAAGGAGCTTTTGCTTTAACCGAGCCCGGTGCCGGGTCCGATGCCCTGGGAATGACCACCAAAGCAGAGCTTAAGGGCAGCCAGTATGTATTGAATGGCCGCAAGATTTTTATAACCAACGGTGCTGCGGCTGATATATATATCGTTTTTGCCCGCACCGGAGCCAAAGAAGAAGGCAGCAGGGCTTTCAGTGCTTTTATTGTTGAAAAAGGCACTCCCGGTTTTTCTTTCGGCAAATATGAAAGAAAAATGGGCCTTCGCGGTACCCAAAACTGTGATTTGATTTTTGAAGACTGTCATGTTCCGGCTGAGAATCTGCTGGGAGCAGTAGGGCAGGGCTTTAAGATCGCCATGCAGACATTGGACGGCGGGCGCATAGGTATAGCCGCCCAGGCGGTAGGTATCGCCCAGGGAGCCATGGAAAAAGCGCTGGAATACGCCAGGACCAGAGTACAATTTGGCAAACCCATCGCCAAACAACAGGCTATTGCTTTTAAACTGGCGGATATGGCGCTGGAAATTGATGCAGCCAGGCTGCTGACCTACCGTGCCGCCTGGAACAAAAACCAGGGAATTTCGTTTTCTATCGAAGCTGCCATGGCCAAGCTGAAAGCTTCGGAAACTGCAATGGCAGTCACCAACCAGGCGGTGCAGATCCACGGCGGATATGGCTATACCCGGGAATATCCGGTGGAACGTATGATGAGAGACGCTAAAATCACTGAACTATATGAAGGAACCAGCGAGATCCAGCGGGTAGTCATCAGCAACAATATCATTAATCGCTAAAGATCAAACATTTTAAAGCCTGGACGCAAAACTCTTACAAGAATGGAAGTGAAAGAGGAAATGGAAATGTTACTGCAGATTATCGCCAGCGGTTTATTACTGGGAGGCATATATGCTCTGGTAAGTATAGGCTTGAATCTGATTTTCGGCGTAATCAAAATAGTTAACCTGGCGCACGGCGATTTCCTGATGATGGGTATGTACGCTACATTTTTCCTGTATACGCTGAAAGATATAAATCCCTATGCAGCAACCCTGATAGTTTTTCCTGCCTTCGTTTTAATAGGTGTATTAATTTTCCGGCTGATAATAAAACCATTGCTGGGGAAAGCTGAAACTGAAGTAAATACAATAATTGCTACCGCCGGACTGGGGTTTGTCCTGCAAAATCTGGCTCTGATGCTGTGGAAATCAGATTTTCGCGCTATTGAAACCAATCTGACCGGCAAAAGCTATGAATTTGGCGGCATCATGTTAAGTTCAGGCAGAACCTGGGCTTTTGTAGTTTGTGTAGTCGTAGCCCTGATTTTATATTACATTTTGATGAAAACCAAAATCGGTACGCATGTAAGAGCTGTATCCCAGGACACCGATGCGGCAATTTTAATGGGCATCAATGTGAACCGGATTTATACTTTAACATTTGCCGTTGGTATCGCCCTGGTAGGCCTGGCCGGCTGTATAATTACACCTACATTTTATGTTTATCCCACCGTCGGTCTGTATTTTAATACCATGGCGTTTATCATTGTAGTCTTAGGAGGGCTGGGCAGTTTCACCGGAGCTTTGATCGGCGGTCTGCTGATCGGTTTGGTGGAATCTTTTGCCGGAGTTATAGCCAGTGCCGAATTGGCACAGGTATTCTCCTTATTGATCTTCCTGATCATCCTGTTCGTAAAACCGGAAGGAATTATGGGCAAGGGTGCCAGAGTATAAGAGAAAGGAAGTGAAATTGCAATGAAGCAAAAACAATCGCTGATGGTTATGGGAATATTGACATTGGTTCTGTTGGCTGTATATTTCCTGCCATTAATAACATTTGTCAAACACATTCTGGTATTGACCCTGTTTTATGCCTTCCTGGGCACCGGATGGAACCTGATGTGCGGATATGCCGGCCGCCTGTCTTTAGGACATGCCGCTTTCGTAGCAGTGGGGGCCTATACCAGCCTGTTGCTGTTCAGAGAATTTAACCTTACGCCATGGATCGGTATGCTGGCAGGTGGGGTCTTTGCCGTACTGGTCATGTTATTGATAGCTTATCCCAGTTTCAGATTCGGCTTAAAGGGACCATATTTTACCCTGGCCAGTATAGCGGTGGCAGAAATCGTCCACAACCTGCTGGTATACGGCCGTGATATCACCGGTGGGTCACTGGGAATGTCGCTTCCTTATGTACCCACTTCACTGGCCATGTTTCAGTTCGACGGCAAGGAACCGTATTATCTGGTTATCCTGGCCTTCTGGCTGGCAGCAGTCTTCCTTACCCTGAAAATGGAAAGGACCAGGTATTATCTGGAGGCTATCCGTGAAGATCAAGATGCCGCAGCAGCGCTGGGCATATCCGTAAATAACAATTTAATTATTGCCGCTTGCATCAGTGCCTTTTTAGTGGCAATCGGCGGAACCTTTTATGTGCAATACTTCCGCTACATCGACCCTTATTCAATTGCCGGATTCACTTTATCACTGAATATGGCATTGGTAGTGGTTATCGGCGGCAGCGGCACCATTTTTGGGCCGACCATCGGAGCTTTCATACTCATCCCGCTGACCGAGGTCTTACGTATGACCCTTGGATCACAGCTGCCGGGCCTGCATCTGTTCCTGTACGGAGTACTGCTGGTGGCCTGCATCATATTCCTGCCAAAAGGAATTGCCAGTCTCCCGGCTATCATAAAAGCCAGGCAAGTGAAAAAAACTGCCCGGGTGACCCAGGGTTCTGAGGGGGTGCTTTAAATGGCGGAGAAACTATTGGTAATAGATAATATTTCCAAACGCTTCGGCGGACTTCAGGCTACCAATGAAGTATCATTCGATGTCAATAAAGGAGAAATACTAGGTATTATAGGGCCCAATGGAGCCGGGAAATCAACTTTGTTCAATCTTATCACCGGATTCTATCCGATAGACAGCGGCTCCATAACTTACCGGGGCAGCAGGATCGACGGGCTGACTCCGGATAAGATCTGTAAACTGGGCATAACCAGAACCTTTCAGGTAGCCAGGCCCTTTGGCGGGCTGACCGTTGCCGATAATATACTGGTAGCCTGCCTGCCTAAAGCAGATAAGGTGAGCGCGGCACGGGCCAGAGTTGAGGAAGTGCTGAAGATAGTCAGCCTGGATAAAAAAGCCGGGGTATTGGGAGCTGATTTGACGACTTTGGAACGCAAGCGGCTGGAATTAGGCAAAGCTTTGGCGACCAATCCCGAAATATTATTGCTGGATGAAGTAATGACCGGACTCAAGCCCAAGGAAATGGATGATATGATGGAGCTGATCCGGGAACTGAAGAAAACCAAGACTATCGTTATTGTTGAGCATGTTATGAGAGTAATAATGAATGTGAGTGACCGTATAATCGTGCTGGATCACGGCCATAAAATCGCGGAAGGACTGCCCAAAGAAATAGCCGAAAATCCCACTGTAATAGAAGCTTATTTGGGAAGGGGGGCTAAAAATGCTTAAGATCGAGAAGCTGAATGTAGCTTACGGCGATACTCAGGTTATCTGGGATGTTGACCTGGAAGTTGCCGAAGGGGAAGTAGTAACTCTTTTAGGTCCCAATGGCGCCGGCAAAACTACCCTGATGAAGACCATTTGCGGCCTGGTCGCACCCAAATCCGGCTCTATTACCTTTATGGGAGCAGACCTGCTGAAAGTAAACCCCTGGGACCGGCCTAAGAAAGGAATAGCACTCATCCCGGAAGGCAGAAAACTTTTCGGCAAAATGACCGTGGAAGAAAACCTGGCAATAGCCGCCTGGAAGGATGAAGGGAAAAAAGAAACCCTGGAATGGATATATGAGACCCTGCCCCGCCTGGCTGAACGGAGAAAACAATTGGCCGGCACCTTAAGCGGCGGCGAACAGCAAATGTGTGCCATAGCCCGGGGCATAATGGCTCAGCCAAAAATACTGATGCTGGATGAACCATCATTGGGTTTGGCCCCGATCATTGTGGAACAAGTTTTTGATTTGATTCAAAAATTACAGGATAGAGGCATAACTGTTTTCTTTGTTGAGCAGTTTGTTGAACAGTCACTGAAAATTGCATCACGCGGATATTTACTGGAAGGGGGGCGTATTGTACTACAGGAAGGCAGTCAAGCCATGTTGAACAATGATTATGTGCGTCAGGTATACCTGGGCATAGCCTAAGGCAAAGAGGAGGTAAGTCTTGAAGATGAAAAAATTTATTGGAGTATTATTGTTAGTAGTGTTTATGATGGTTGCAGTAGTCGGATGTGAAAAACAACCGGCAGCAGAAGGCGACAAAGCTGCAAGCGATGTCAAAATCCATGTTGGAGTCGTTGAACCTATCTCAGGCGCACAGGCAGCTTTAGGCCAGGCTGAATATGATGGTATCCAGATGGCTATTGAAATGATCAATGAAGACGGCGGAGTAATGGGCAAATATCCTATTACCTATGATTTCGCCGATTCCCAGAGTGACCCGGCCACCGGAGCCTCGGAAGCAGAGAGATTAATAACCAGTAAAAACGTACCGGTTATAATGGGTTCATATTCTTCAGCTATTGCTGCATCGATCAGCGAAGTTGCAGAAAGAAACAAAGTAGTATTGTGGGAAATGTCCGGCTCTGCTGACAGCCTGCTGCAAAAAGGTTATCAGTGGACCTTCAGAAATGAAGCCAATGCATCTGCCTGGGGTGCTGAATCAGTTGAATTCCTTATCGCCAATGATGCTCAGATCCAGGAAAAACTCGGCAAATCCTCCAAAGATTTGGTTGTTGCCATAGTTCATGAAGATGGACCTTACGGAACTGCTGTAGCAGACGGCAATAGAGCAACTGCCGAGAAATATGGCCTGAAAGTTGCTGTAGACGAAGCCTATTCATCCAAAGCAGTTGACTTATCCAGCATAATTACCAAAGTCAAAGCTGCCAACCCTGACGTACTTCTGTTAACCAGTTATGTAAATGATGCTATAATGTTTAACAGACAGGCCAAAGAACTTGGCTTTAAAGTACCGATCCTGATCACACACAGCGGCGGCCATAGTGTACAGGCATTCGTTGACGGTGTAGGAGCAGATGCCAACTACATGCTGACGGTTGACCCGGTTCCATGTAATCCTAATACCGAAGGATTCTCCGAAGAGTATGCCGCAATACTTGATGAATTTGTAAATCGCTGG
This sequence comes from Syntrophomonadaceae bacterium, assembly GCA_035353375.1. Taxonomy (GTDB): domain Bacteria; phylum Bacillota; class Syntrophomonadia; order Syntrophomonadales; family Syntrophomonadaceae; genus UBA1368. The sequence goes on along the minus strand of DAOPZM010000009.1, from coordinate 50,853 downwards.
ACAGAAAAATATGGCGTACCCCCTTATCATCATGTTGAGTATCGCCAGTTTGCCCAGACTATGCTGTTCTTCAAAGAAATCGTACCGGCAGCCATTGAAGCTTCCGGAGAATTTACAGCCCAGTCGGTTGCGGACGCCATCAAAGCTGCGAATGTTCCGGCAGAAAACAGCCTGTGCGGATTTGGCGCCAAATTCTCCACTCCGGAAAAACCCTGGACTGATCCCTGGTTAGGCAATAAACACACCGGACAAAACTACGAAGCCCGTGCGTTTATCAACCAGTACTTTGATGGGACCCTGGTAACAGTATGGCCGGAAAACCTTGCCAAGAAAGAAGCCGTATTGTTCCTGCCGGCAGAGCATCCGCTGTCTGCCAACAAATAAATAAATCACCAAAAAAGGGGCTGCCTTACGGCAGCCTCAGACCGATAAAAAAAGCGAATCTCTTTGTTACTTCACAAGCCCCGCTTAATCGACGTACTTCATGTACGCCTCAATCGCGGGGCTTGTTCGTGCTTCGATCTTCACTTCTTTTCTTTAAGTCTGCCTATTTTTTTACCTCTTTAATAACAAGTGGTTCGCAGATAGTCGATCGTTGCCTTTAAGCCGCTTGCCAAATCCGTTTTCGGTTCGAAGTCAAGCATCCTGCGGGCTAAAGTCAGATCCGGCCGGCGCCGGAGCGGGTCGTCGCCGGGCAGGTCTTTAAATACCAGCCGGGAAGCAGAAGCGGTAAGTTTAATTATTGTTTCCGCCAGTTCAAGGATAGTCATCTCATTATCATTGCCCAGATTGACCGGGCCGGTAACATCAGGAGCAGTATCGATCATCATGACCAGACCGGCAATCAGGTCGTCAACATAACAAAAAGAACGAGTCTGGGTGCCGCTGCCGTAGATAGTTATATCCTGCCCTTCAAGCGCCTGCATGATAAAATTGCTGATGACCCGGCCATCGTTCGGCTGCATCATAGGCCCGTAAGTGTTGAATATTCGCACCACTTTAATATCGGTGCCGTACTGGCGGTGATAATCGAAGCAAAGCGTCTCCGCGCAGCGCTTGCCCTCATCATAACAGCTGCGGATACCGATAGGATTTACTTTGCCCCAATAGTCTTCGGGCTGGGGATGGACTTCCGGATCACCGTAAACTTCCGAGGTGGAAGCCTGCAGCACCCGGGCCCCGGTTTTACGGGCCAGTTCCAGTACATTTACCATGCCGATAACATTGGTATTTACGGTTTTGACCGGGTCGAACTGATAATGGACCGGACTGGCCGGACAGGCCAGGTTATATATTTCCTGTACGGAAAAGCTAAAGGGCTCGGTTACATCAGCTTCAATAAATGTAAAAGCGGGGTGAGCCAGCAAGGGTTCAATATTTTTTATACTGCCGGAAAAAAGATTATCCAGGCAAATTACTTCCCGGCCGGTATCAAGCAGCTTTCTACATAAGTTTGCCCCTATAAAACCGGCCCCGCCGGTCACAAGAACTTTTTTATCCATGATAATTACGCTCCGCCCTAAAGTATTTAAAATCTGGATCCACAACATGAGCCTGACTGCCCATTTTTGCAAAAAAAGCCGCGCACCAGGCCTATATAGCCGGTGCCGATAATAAAAATATTCAAACTGTAACTGCATTCATTATAAAAGATGCAATTCCTTTTAACTTCTCTGCTTTTCTTAAAATCCCTGCCGGCTGAGGTGGTAACTTTTTTACGTAACCGGTGCCCGCCGGTAACCGCGGAAATGTTTTTCCAACAATTCGCCCAGCTTAAATATAGCTTCCTCATTGCCGTTCCGGCTGATGATCTGGATACCTGCCGGCATGCCGGTCTTATCTTCGGCTACCGGAACCGTCAGGGCCGGCAGCCCCCAGGTGTTGGAATATGCAACAAAAGGCATATAACGCAAAAATGTTCTGCGGACCGAAAAAATCTCCCGGATCACTTGCCCGTGTTTTAAGGCGGCAGTGTGATAAACCGGCAGGATCAGCAAACGATTATCCAGATAATGACTTACCGTTTGCTCCCCGGCAACAATAGTCTTTTCTATTTCCGCAATTTTTTCAGGAGCCGGGGCAAACATTTTGGCCCCGATTATTGCCCAGGTAAAATAGCGATGGAGCTCAGAAGACTTAAACAACACTTCACGCAGGTACTCCTGGTAGAGCCTTACCGGTTTCCCGTCAAAGAACATAGCTGCCGCATCATCAATGCCGATGGACATGATCAGCTGCCAGAGCCTGGCCGCATCAGTATAGTACGGGGGCGGCGCATCAGTCACCTCCATTTGCAGTGTCAGGTATTTTTTTATGTCAGTCAGGCAATTATATACGGCATTGTCAACCGGGTAGTATAAATTATCGATCGGCATGGTCACCGAGAAATTATTCAAGGTTCTGGGCGGCGGGGGAGAGACAGCAATTATTTCGTTTATCAGCCGTGCATCCCGCACCGATTTGGCAATAGCTCCGATTCCCATCATCCGCTCCTGCAGAGGGATTTCTATTTCCGGAAAAGTTCCGGCATGAGAAACCTGGCCCTGACCGGATCGAAAACCCACCACTCCGTTAAAATGGCTGGGGAAGCGGATAGACCCGCCTATATCCGACCCAATGCCGACAGCTGCCCCGCCGGCAGCGATCAGCGCACCTTCCCCGCCGCTGGAACCGCCGGCTGTCTTGGTTACATCCCAGGGATTATTGGTGCGTCCGTAAAGCTTGTTGTCAGTCTCCTGGCAAAAGCATAAGACCGGGGTATTGGTTTTGCCCAGGAACACGGCACCTGCTTTTTTAAGTCTTAAGACGACCTCGCTGTCCTGACTGCTTACCATATCCTGGCGGGAAGGAAGGCCGCCGGTCGTTTTCATACCCGCAATGTCGAAAGCCTCCTTGACCGTGACCGGCACTCCAGACAGGCGTCCGCCCCCTTCGCCCCGGGACAGTCTGGCATCTGCCTCCTGTGCCTCCCGGCGCGCTGCGGCAAAACGGTTCTCCGTCATACAATTTAAAGCCGGATCTATCTTGTTGATATGCAGTATATACGTATTGACAGCATCCAGTGAAGAAACGCGGCGGTCGGCAATTTCCGCAGCCAGGGCAACAGCATCCATATTCAGAATTCCAAACTGCCGCTCGTTCATTTAACCGATCCTTCCCCATAAGATAATTTAATAGTAGCATAATTAACAGTAGAAGTGGTAAAAAATAGAAATAATACTACTACCATTGTTAAGCTTAAAAAGCTATACTATTTGCAAAGACAAGTCATACGGGAGAACATTGTCTGGAAAGGAAGCATTGAGGTTTGAAAGAGAAAATTTATGCCCCGTGGCTGAACCAGCAAAGATATTACCCTCCCCCCGGAACTGAACCGGGTACTCTTGCCCGGCACCGTCCCGATTGTACGACCCCGAATGAAATAACCATCATACAGTACGGGCCGGAGTATTTTGCGGAAAAAACCGTCTTGTCCCTGCAAAAGCCCTGGGTGGATGACAAACCGGACTGCATAACCTGGATCAATGTGGAAGGTATCTGTGCCCCCGAAGTTCTGATGGTACTGGGGGAATATTACGGCCTGCATCCCCTGTCCATGGAAGACGTACTCAATGCCGGACAACGCCCTAAAATAGAAAGATTCGATAATTATTATTTCATGGTCATGCATCTTTTATCCGAACAGGCGCAGCCGGAGACCAGACAAGTCAGCATTTTCTGGGGCAAAAATTTCATCATCACCCTGGAGGAACAGGAAGAAGGAGCCTTCGAATTATTAAGAGACCGTCTGCGCAATCCTAAAACCAGGATCAGGGAAACGGGCAGCGATTATCTGGCCTATTGCATCATCGACGCCCTGGTGGATCGCTTTTTCCCGCGACTGGAAGCCCTGCAGGAAGAACTGGACCAACTGGAGGACAGAATATTTAACCTCCATGACAAAAGTATTATAGAAAAGATCCATAATATCAAAATGAAACTGCTTATTCTGGGCAAACTGGTCTGGGGCATTCAGGAACTGGTAGATGCCATCCAGGGCGAGGAAGTGGAACTGAGTACCCCCAATATCAATCTGTATCTGCGCGATTGTTACGACCATACCGTGCAGTTAAGCCATACCATCGATAATTACCGGGAAATCTGCAACGGCCTGACAGACACCAGCCTGGCCATGGTCAGCAGACAGCAGAATGAAGTAATGAAAGTCCTGACCATAATTGCTACCATATTTATCCCCTTAACTTTCATTGTCGGTGTCTATGGAATGAACTTCAACACGCAGGCAGGACCTTTAAGCATGCCTGAATTAAACTGGCCATACGGCTATGTCGCCGCCTGGACATTCATGATCCTGATCAGCCTGGGGATGCTATATTATTTCCGGCGCCGCAAATGGCTTTGAGCAAGAACATCCCAGATTTTGTTCCCGTGTTCAGGTTAAAAGTGGTATAATATTTTCTGCGGGCGCGTAACTCAGTGGGAGAGTGCTACCTTCACACGGTAGAAGTCGTGGGTTCGAAACCCTCCGCGCCCACCATATAAAGAAAGTAATATTGGAGTTTATAGCTCCGGTATTTTTTTGTGGATAGCCACAAAAAATGTGATTGGCTGGCCGAGTATACTGGGAACAATGTTTTCCAGAGGTCGTCATATATCTATGGTTATGGTTTTGGTTGAATGACCAGCATTGTTTGATACGGTCTTTGAACCACGCCAGATTTCAAAACTACATAATATTAGTATGTCTAAGACCAAAAAAGGACAGGTGGGGAAGTCCGCAAAGTGCATTGTGCTAGACAATAGTACTTAATTAATAATAAGTTGACGCAAATAAAAAGAATTATATTGAAACAAGAACATGTGTTTGGTATGATATACTTGAAGTATTTAAAACCAATCAAGTACACAGGTTTAGACACAAAGGCGGTGAAGTATTGTCTTTAGTTAGATTGCAATATTTGCAAGCAGAAAACAATGGATTAATAAACCAGGAAGGTATTTCTGCTGTAAAAGAAGAAAACACTTCATACGTATCAAAAGGAACCAATAAGATTACATATTGGGAACCAGCCAATTTTGATTTGGAAACAACGACTTTTTGGAGCTTTCCGCTGAGAGGGGACTGGGCGACTCATAATCCATATTACAGAGGGAATTGGACTCCATATATTCCAAGGAACCTAATATTAAGATATTCTGACGCAGGTGACTGTGTTTTAGACCAATTCCTGGGCAGCGGAACTACCTTGGTAGAAGCTAAACTCCTGAACAGGAGAGGCATTGGAATCGATATTAATGATCAAGCCATAAAAATTGCAAAATGTAATATTGATTTTGCGAGAAGTAATTGCTTTGAACCGAAAATCGTACAGGGTAATGCAGCAGAACTTTACTTTATTTCGGATAACAGTATTGATTTAATATGCACTCATCCTCCATATGCAAATATTATAAAATATAGTAAAAATACACCGGGAGATTTATCGCTTTGTGATTTAAATGATTTTTTGGAACAGATGAAAAAAGTGGCCCGGGAAAGTTTCAGGGTGTTAAAGAAAGACAAGTATTGTTCATTATTAATGGGAGATATCAGAAAGGAAAAACATGTAATTCCATTAGGTTTTAATGTGATGCAGGTATTTTTAGATGCCGGCTTTATTTTAAAAGAAATAGTTATTAAAAAGCAGCACAATTGCAAAGCTACAGGATTTTGGCAGCAAAAAAGTGTTGATTTTAATTTTCTGTTAATTGCCCATGAATACTTGTTTGTATTTAGAAAACCCCAATAAAGATAATATCTGCAAAAGAAAGGGCTGTATACAGTGCAAAATGCAATACGTAACAAGGCTGAACAGTACCAATCGGATCTTCATGCACGGCCATTGCTGAAATGGGCTGGCGGCAAAACACAGTTACTTAGTGACTTGATGCCTAAAATACCTAGTTCATTTGGACATTATATTGAGCCGTTTTTTGGGGGAGGGGCATTGTTTTTTGCCTTAAATCCTTCAGATGGTATTATTGCAGATAGTAATCCTGAGTTAATTAATGTTTACAGACAAGTGGCAGAGCATGTTGATGAAGTAATTGAAAACCTCCAGGCTTATAGTAATACAGAAGAAATGTTTTACGCAGTAAGATCACAAGAATGGCATGAACTTTCAGCATCGGAAGCAGCAGCAAGAACAATTTACCTTAATAAGACATGCTTCAATGGATTATACAGAGTCAACAAAAAGGGACAGTTTAACGCGCCTTTCGGGAGATACAGCAACCCTAAAATTTGTGATAGCGAAGCTCTTTATGCAGCATCTGCGGTTTTGCAGAGAGCCACCATTGTAAGTGCAGATTATCAAAAAGTTCTAAAAGACTATGCGCAGCCGGGGGACCTTGTGTTTCTTGATCCGCCTTATCTCCCTGTGTCGGAATACTCGGATTTCAAGCGTTACACTAAGGAACAATTCTTCGAAGAAGATCACATAGAGCTTTTGCATGAAATTCAAAGACTTCATGAGTTGGGTTGTTATGTAATTCTTACAAATTCAAATCACCCGTTAGTGCATGAGCTCTATGGTGCATATAATATTGAGGTCGTACAAACCAAACGCTACATCTCATGTAATGGCAACAGCCGTAAAGGCGAAGATGTTATAATAACAATTCCTCCGAAGCAAGGTATTGTATTATCAGTTGTTCCAAACCCCCTGCCTGCCCAGGTTGATAAATACCCATCCACTCGTTATATGGGGTCAAAGAGTAAATTGTTATTGCAAATATGGGATATTGCTTCTCAATTCAAATTTGATAGTGTTGTCGATCTTTTTGCCGGCTCGGGCATTGTAGGCTATATGTTTAAGGCTCAAGGTAAAGCGGTAATTAGTAATGATTACATGACAATGTCTGCAACCTATGCAAAAGCAATGATTGAGAACAATTCAGTAATACTTCCGCCCAATGAAGCGCAAAAACTTCTGATAAAATCGCAGGAGACTGATCATTTCGTTTCTGCAACTTTTGCCGGACTATATTTCTCTGATCATGATAACGAAGTTATTGACACATTACGCGCCAATATAGCAGCTATTCGTGCTCCTTATAAAAGAGCGATAGCAATGTCTGCGTTAATCCGTGCCTGCATTAAGAAACGTGCCCGCGGGATTTTTACTTACACAGGTGACCGTTATGACGATGGAAGAAAGGATCTGAAAAAATCATTTGAAGAGCAGTTCCTGGATGCTGTGATTGCTGTAAATAACTCTGTTTTTGATAATGGAAAGATTAATAAAGCAAAAAACAGTGATGCCATGCAGCTGCGAATTGAAACGCCGGATATGGTATATATTGATCCTCCCTATTACTCTCCTTATTCTGATAATGAGTATGTACGCCGATATCATTTTGTTGAAGGTCTCGCCCGAAATTGGGAAGGTGTCGAGATACAGCAGCATACACAAACAAAGAAATTCAAATCGTATCCTACGCCCTTTTCAACACGGAAAGGTGCGGCAAATGCTTTTGACCTGCTGTTTAAAAAGTATGCCGGCAGCATAATCATAGTATCCTATTCATCCAACAGTTTACCAATACTTGATGAAATGGTTTCAATACTTTCAAAACACAAGGAACACGTTGAGGTTATCCCTGTGGATTACCGTTATTCTTTCGGTAATCAAGGTAATCGTGTAGGCGATAACAAAAATCAGGTACAAGAGTATCTTTTTGTGGGATATTAAGGAGGTGCAACGATGACACTCTGGTATATTGGTAACACATCCGTCAGAAGTGCATTCCGCCTGCGTGACGGTTTAGTTGCGCTTTCTGCATCATATCTTCAAGGCAATATGCGTGGCCAAGAAGGAGATCGTGCTTTTCGTGATTTGTTAGGTCAGCATGGCATTGTTTCGCTGGGAACAGATAAAACATATAGTGTGGGTAGAAAATGGCGATCAGCTCTTGGCAAGCTGGGGTTCTTATATCCGGAAATACCACGTTATTCTGCAATTCGTCAAGAGGATGTTGGTGTAATGGACACCATTACGCCAAATGGTTGGCGGCTGATACGTTCAGATACTGTCCCTGCAATGCAGGAGTGCTTTTTACGCGCTTTAGCAGCCCAATTTATTGAAATTCAAAATAATGAAGAACAGTCTTTTTGGTTTTCACCGCTTCGACATACTTTGGCGGTATTAGTTGAATTAGAACGGCAAACCGGTGAAGCTTCTGTGAGTTTTATAGAAATGGCTCTTCATATCCAGACAACAACCAGTGCTGATAACGTTGTTACAGTGGCTGAACGCATTGTTGAATTAAGGAATGAGCGTAATGCTGCTCAGGCAAAACGTCGTTTTGATTCAGCAAAATATGAAGAAGCCGGTATTGCATTTGGTCTAAGGGCGGCTACTTTTCGTGATTATGCTGATGCAAATTTCAGGTATTTGAAGGCTACCGGTCTTGTTCAAAACAAAGGACGTGGTATAATCTTAGTGCCTGAAAAACGTCTATTTGCAGAGTTAATGGCGAGAGATACTTCTGCACCAGCAAGTGAACTTGAAAGGTATACCGCACTGTGTAATGGCGCGCAGCTTCCTACTGATTCGCAGGACGCAGCCTTGGACGTGCTATATGATTTAATTGCGCAATTATCTCAAATGGGTATTCCGTTTGTGCTTGGTGACCGGTCCGTAGATACACCGGCAGATATCGCTGTTATTAGGCACGAAATAGAAGATATTATTTTTAAGCAAAAAGAAGAAATATATGCAAGAGAACAAGCAGGTCAGTGGGAAGAAATATCTGCATACATTGATCTTATCGCATCACGTAAAGAGCGCCGCCGAATAGATGAAGAAACTGAAATAGTAATTCCGCGCAGTGAAGCCCCTGCATATCTGGAGTGGATGTTATGGCGGGCTTTCCTGGCTATCGATAGCCTGGCAAACAAGCCGTATGAAGCCAGACGGTTTAAACTAGATCAAGATTTCTTACCGGTTGGTACCGCCCCGGGAAATGGTCCCGATTTGATTGTGGAATTCCGTGATTTTGTTATTGTTATTGAAGTTACGTTAACTGAAAGTTCAAGACAAGAGGCTGCGGAGGGCGAACCAGTCCGTAGACATGTTGCTGATTTAATGAACCAATATGCTGAAGTAAATGGAAAACCTGTATATGGCTTATTTATAGCCAATAATATAGACTCTAATACGGCAGAAACATTTAGAATCGGCGTTTGGTATTCACGAAATGATGAGAGGATGTACTTACATATTATTCCATTGACTATTTTTCAATTTAATTCGTTTTTTAGGGCTTTGTTTACTACAAACAATGTAACACCGGATGCGGTGATAAACCTAATGAACGATTGTGAGCAATACCGGGCAGACTGTGAGGCTCCTGAATGGAAAAGTATGATCAATCAGACTGTTGAACGGACAGTTAATGAAATGGCTACAGGTACCGTCAATATTAGATAACTGCCACCTTCACACGGTAGAAGTCGTGGGTTCGAAACCCTCCGCGCCCACCATATAAAGAACAATATACCGGAGTTTACAGCTCCGGTATTACTTGTGGTTTCAGGGATTGCCGAGTAAAAGAGATACAGTTACGCTAGAGCAAACAAGTGCCCCGGCAAGACAAACAAGGGGACGAATCTGGCCAGAACCAAATTAATTTGACCTTACACATGATGCTTTTATTAATCCGCCTGCAGCCCGCCATTGACAGATTATGGCACCAAATATATTATTTATAAATAATAGGCGAATAAACTGCTAATGTAACTGGGGCAGGAGGCTGTCCCTGTGAAGCTGAAAAGGGGAGAGGACAATGCGTAAAACAGCAATAATTTCTTTGTGTATTCTGCTTGCTTTATTGGTGGTTGGCTGTCAGGGCAGCAACAAAAGTAACACGCAAAAATTATCCTTCGGCGGAGAATCAATGGTACCGACATTTGAAAACGGGGAGAAGGTCACCGTGGATACCGGGTTTTACACTTCCGCACAGCCGCAAAGGGGCGACATAATTGTATTCAAGGATGAAAATGGCGCTGCAATGATAAAAAGAGTGATCGGGCTTCCCGGGGAACAGGTCGAGATCAAGGACAAAAAGGTCTATATCGATGGAGAAGAATTAAAAGAAGATTATCTATATGAGCAGAACAGCACGGAAGCCAGCGGGGATTCAGCATGGACGATCTCCGATAAAAGCGTTTTCGTGATGGGGGACAACCGTGCCCACAGCAATGACAGCAGGAATTTCGGCGCTGTTCCTTATGAACGGGTTGCGGGGAAAGTCTTGAAATGACGGCAGGAAGTCATTAGCGGAAGAGGATTTCCGCCCGCACAGTTCTTTTTTGATATGACCTCGAGCTTTTATGATATTTGACAGCCGCCGCGGATGGTAATATAATCGTACTAAACAAACCGAATCAGTACGAAATGTACTGCGGGAAGCGTAGGATTAAAATAAAGCGAGGCGGATAAAAATGGATACTTTTGTAATCAAATGCGGGACCTTGATAGACGGGACCGGACGGGAGCCAGTTAAAAACGCTGGCATACTGGTCAAAAACGGACGGATAGCAAGAGTGGAAAAAGACCTGGCCAGCCTTGACAATTACCCCCATGTTATAGATGCGTCTGACAAAACAGTATTGCCCGGGTTGATCGACGCGCATAAGCATATTTTAAACTGCGGAGGGTCAGGTATCGGGGTCGGGCTTAATGTATCCCAGGCCCGGGAAAACATTGATCAGATCTATAAAGGCGGGGTAACATCAGTACTTGACCTGGGGTCGGCGTATATGTTAAAAACCGTAACCAAAATGCCGGTGAAGCAGCCCAGAATATTCTATGCCATCACCATCCTTACCTGTCCTGACGGTTATCCGGGCGAATATATGGACCGGAGATTTTACAAATTAGGGTCTGTAAAAGAGTGCGAAACAGAACAGGACATTAAAAAAGCGGTCAAAAAATTATATAAATTTGGCGTTACGTGCATTAAGACAGCAGTTGTGACCAGAACCTTTGACGGCAGGCCGCAGGTTTGCTGGACTGACAAACAGCTGCGGATGCTGACTGATGAGGCGCATAGTTACGGGCTGAAGGTGTGCGCGCATATCACATATGTGCAGGATTACGCTCAGGCCGCCCGCTGCGGGATCGACAGCATTCACCATGCCGCATTCGACGGGAAAATGTATGAAAAAGACCTTGATGATATGATACAAAAGGGAATTATCTTCGTACCGACATTGAGCCTGGTATACCTTATGATAACGGGCCTTAAGGAAAAATGGATCTATGATCCCAATTACAAGCCGGCGGTAAACGAGACAATAAAAGAAAACATGCGGGCATTCACCGACGCGTATCATAATGGCCCCGAAGATAAGCCAGTCGGTGATACGTTTATCAAGCTGACCAAGGCTGAACTCAAAGAAGCACTAAGGATGCAGATGGAAAATGTCAGGGAATACATCAAACGCGGTGGCACGGTGGCCATGGGCACAGACTCCGCATTAGGATTTTCCCTCCATTCGACACCCGTAAAAGAAATTGAACTGTTGGCGGAGGCCGGACTTTCAAATCTGGAGGCCATAAAAGCTTCGACCCTGACTGCCGCTGCTGTTTTCGGCAAAGAAAATGAAATCGGCTCCATCGAACCGGGAAAATATGCTGATATCCTGATCGTTGACGGTGATGCAGTAAGTGATCTTTCAGCTATTGGAAATACACAAATGGTATTTATAAATGGTAAACTGTTATACGGGAAACAGAGTTAAAGGAGAGAAATATTTGAAAACCAACAACAGTGATCTTATGGACAAAATATGCGCCGAGACCCTTGCGCTGATTGCTGCATTTGGCATTAAGGGATGGACGGTGGATACGCTTTGCCAAAAAAGCGGTATCTCCAAAGATACTTTTTACAGAATTATAAAAAACAAAGAAGAACTGATAAAAACTGTCCTGCTTAAGGAATTTGACACACATATGCATAAAATGACAGAACTCATGGGCCGGGAAGAAAAATATTTTGATGCTTTAAAAGAAATGGTTGCCCTTGTATCAAAGCTTTTTGCCAAAATCCCTCCCGCCAGGCTTAAAGGTGTTTTTCTTGAATACCCTTCGCTGGAAAAAGCGATCAATGAAAAAATGGAAGATTATTTTGCCAATATGGAAGACTTTCTCAACCGGGGAAAACGCCTGAAATTGATCAAAAAAAATGTTGACCCAGGGTTTGTCATAAAAATCATACATGTCTGCATTATGGAATTTGTAAAGCAGCCTGAAAAATTCAATATAAACAAAGACATTGAAGTATTATTGAATTACCTCATAGAAGGAATAAAAGCTTAATATCACTTATCATCCCGAGGGAGCGTTTTTCTTCGCATATGCCATATGTACTGAGGCTGTCCCTGAAAGGAGACAGCCTTTTGCTTTTTAATCCTGAATTCCCAACTGTTTTTTTAATGCTTTTTGCAGGGTTTGAGAGAAGTTGATGCCCGCATTTTCTGCGCGTTCATTCAGCCAGCTCGGCAGGGTGAGATTTTTGCGTATGGTACGGTTATCATGAGCTTTACGATATTCTTCAATGTCAATATCTACGAGAGTTTTGTTTTCGCCCGGACGTGTTTCAACTTCCGAAATATTACCCGGTGCCGGAATATCACGGCCTTCATCCTGTTCATAGCAGATCCACATTCCGATAGCATCGCGGGCCATATACATAGCCTCAGCGATATCGGTGCCTTGAGTGGATATACCAAGATCAGGGACCGTAGCAGCGTACATTCCTTTTACAGGGGTTAGAATTACAGGATATGCGACCTTCATTTTTTCACCTTTCCTTTCTCCGGCGCAGCTTATTTCAACCCAACTCTTTTGAGGATCGCTGTTGCTGTTATCTCGTTAATTTCTTTGTGTCGGGGTATTGGTTCAGACTGTTTACCGTTGGTGTAAAGAGTGTGATTATCTCCTTCCCTTGCTTTCCACTAACCGTTGTTTTCCAGTTTTTTAATCAAATCCCTTCGCTTCATGACCCCACCCCTTGATATAAATGTACGCATTAAATACGCATAAGTCAACAGGCTAAAAGAAAAAATAAAATTTATTCGCTCGGGAAGCAGACGGTGAAGTTTATTACATTGATGGTGATATGAACCATAAGGAGCAGTGGAGTTTATTATCTAAAGATGAACGTTTTGGATGGTATAATAGGAACAAAGTGATGAAGGCCAACGACTCAGGCGCTGCAGCAGCCGGAAGGAAGCGGACTAAAATGGCGACAACGGCAGATTTTATTGAATATGTCTGTGAACAGATAAGTGGAACCGGGTATGTGAGATACAGAAAAATGTTCGGCGAATACATGGTTTATGTAAATGACAAGCCGATTCTTTTAGTCTGTGACAATACCGTATTTGTAAAACGGCTTGCTTGTATTGCAGACCGGATGAAGAATGTTGAATCAGGTTTTCCGTATAAAGGGGCCAAAGAACATTACATTCTGGATATTGACAATCAGGAATTGAGCAGGGATATTGTCCGGACCCTGGAACCTGTGACCAAAGTGCCGAAACCGAAAAAGAAAAAGCCGTAGAGTTGGGAGCATTGTTTATTAGGGCCCTGTTGGGGGCAGTCAAGAATAGCGGGTTAAAAGCCCGCTATTAAAATTAGCTGAACCTCTGTTTATATGCCTTTGGCTTTTAGCCTAGGGCTTTTTTATTTCAACTAAACATTATTGCCGTGTACTGGCCCGGGAGTTCTTTTAATCCGGTTATAAATTATTAAAATAGTTGGACCAGTTCTCATTAGATGCCTTATTCGGATATAATATTTATCAACATATTACATGAAGATACTATTATGTAAAATATGTTATAATTTTCATGGAAATTCTTCAGGAATTGAAAGAATTTTTCTAATGTCTATAAAAGGAAGCTGCTGCGAGATGGTATTAATAGTATTTATAACTTTGAAAAAGATTCACGAAAGGACAAATAATAATGCCAAAATTAACGGATATAAAACAAAAAATATTACAACTTGAAGGCGGAGCCTTTCAAGAGTTGTGTGATGCTTATTTATGTGCATCAGGATATACAAGTATTTTGTCATTTGGAATGAAATCTGGAACTATGAAAACTACAAAAGGTATACCTGACACGTATTTTTTAAATTCAAGAAACAAATACATCTTGGTTATGTATACTACCCAGCAATCAAAGATATATGAAAAGGTGCGTAATGATATCCGCGATTGCCTTGATACCAAAAAGACTGGATTGGTAACTTCAGATATTGATGAAATTATTTATTGTCACACATCATCAAATCTGTCTGCGGGAGATGATAAAAAGCTACACGAGTATTGTTCTAGTAATGGAATATCTCTGCAGTTGAAAGGAATAGATGAAATTGCAAATGATATCTATAAACGGCTTCCAATAATTGCACGTGATTTTTTAGGAGTATCTATCAGCACGGAACAGATCTTAGAATTAAATGAATTCATTTCCAACCATGACTCGAATACAATGACAGCACCATTGTCAACTACTTTCCTTTTTAGAGAAAAAGAAACAACCGATATATTATCAATGATAGAAAATTCCCAAGTTACAATCATTAGTGGTTCAGCAGGTATAGGAAAAACGCGACTAGCTTTGGAATGCTGCCAAAAATATGCCTTCACAAACGCTTATAGATTATTATGCATTCAAAGTAATAATTTGCCTATACATGAAGATTTGAAAGTATTTTTAGATAACCCTAATAGATACCTTCTGATGATTGATGATGCAAATCAAATTGCGAGTTTACAACATGTCCTACAGTATCTTACAAAGCAGATGCAGGGGTATGAGGTCAAAATAGTGATTACCGTTAGAGATTATGCAAAACAGACAACAATACAAGATGTGCGTGAGTTCGCAATTCCAGAAATTTACACACTTAATGTATTTACCGATAAAGAAATAAAGGAGCTATTAAAAGTAAATTATGATATTCAAAATACAAAATATCTTGATAAAATCGTAAAAATTGCTGAAGGTAATGCTCGGCTTGCAATTATTGCAGGAAAGCTTGCAGTTGAAACGCAGTCGTTGAATAGTATAAATGATGCTACACAATTATACGAAGGATATTACGGGAATATTCTTAAAAAGAATATTCAAAATCAAGGTAAAGATTTATGTGTAACCGAAGGAATAATAGCTTTTTTAACACCAATCAATCTCGAGCATATGGAAACATTAATGCCTGTTTTGGATAAGTTGGATATATCTAAAAGATCATTTATAAGCTGTGTATATCAACTCCATGAACTTGAAATAGTAGATATTTATAATGACAAGGCTGCCAAAATATCGGATCAGTCCTTTGGGAATTATTTGCTTAAATATATATTTATAACTGAAAAAATAATTCCGTTTTCGGTTATGGTAAAAACTTGTTTTGAGCACCATAGATTACGTGTTATTAATGTAACCAACACATTAGGAAATATATTTGCTTCTTCTGATATGCATCAGCAACTTGAAAAAGAAATCGGAATTGTATGGGATGACTTTGAACGTACAAACAATCCCTTGTTATTTGAATTCGTTAAAGCATTTTATGTTCTTAGACCCATAGAAGTGCTTTTGATGCTGAAAGAAAAAATTGATAAGTTATCTAATGAAGATTTTGATGTTAAAACTATTGATTTCAAAAAAGAAAGTAGAAATCAAAGCGTTAACAATGACATTTTGACAATTTTAGGTGGATTTAAAGATAGAGAGGATCTTCCTGGGGCACTGGATTTAATATTTGCATATTACAATAAACAACCCCAACTATTTATGGATTTCTATCATACTATAACAATGCTGCTTAACATTGATAAAGAATCTCGACTGTATGACTATTGGACACAGATACAACTGGTTACTAAGTTTATTGAGCATTCCGATCATTGGCGAAATGAATACGTATGCCTTCTCTTTCTGAGAGTGTCCGCTGAACTTTTAAAACTAGAGTTTTCGCCCACAGAAGCAGGACGAGGCAATACTATTATATTTTATAGGATACCTGTTGAATTAAGCAATGGCTCGAAACAATATAGAGCAATGATGTGGGATAGTTTGTTTGAGTTATACTGCAATGATAACTATAAATCGTACATCGAAACAATAATTAAAGAGTATGGACGATACCCTGTAGACGAGGTAGATAAAGATCTTGTTAAGTTTGACTTCCAATATATATTGCGTTTTTTTAACGAGCTATTTTCTCAGATAAAGCTAGCACACTGCATTGTTGCACAAATGGTTTCGGAAAATGTTAAACGTCATGGTATTGACGCTAGGCAAGAATTAGATAGATACTTTAACTCTCCTGATTATCTTATATACAGTATCTTAAAAGGGGAGCGCCACTTAGAAGAATATAACTGGGAAAAAGAAAGAGAATTAAAGGAATTAGATATTAAGCACCTAATTGATGGATGCACCCAAGAAAGTGTGTTAAAAATCATCCAAATCTGTGCAGAGTTTGAAAAATACGATCCTGAAAATACATGGGACATTAAAGAAGGATTACAGTATGGATTCATTTGTTTATCCAGTAATAGAGAATTATTTAAATATGCAGTTGACATTTATTTAGCTAATAATACGCCGATTAATTTATACCCAGACTCCATAATAATTAAGCTTTTTGAAATTGTTGGTAATGAGACAACTTATAAAATAATAAATAATGTTGAATATGATCAAAAAAATAATTGGCAATTCTCTTTTTACAAAAATCTTCCTCTAGATGTCATATCAAGACAATATGTAGAGAATTTATATACTTTTTTACATATGAACGAAGGCAAAGTAACCTCCGCGCCATATAGAGATCTCAATTTTCTTGATAATTACTTGGCATATGATTCTGATATATTTATTAAAGCCAGTAGAATTATTGTGAAAAAGTTTGATTACTCACCATTCATGTTTTCAATTTATTTTGGATTAATGTTTAACTTACATTCAACTAACCCAGAAACCTTAATTGATCGATATAAAAATGATTGGAAATTATTAAAAGAAATTTATTTTAAAATGCTTTCGTATGATAAAAATGAGGATTATGGTGGAACTTATTTGATTCAATTCATAAAGCACGATCCTTTGTTTATTGAGGAATATACAGCATTTATATTAGCAAATAGAGAATCATGGTTCCATAATAATGAAGAACGAATATCTGCAATATGGGATTGCGAAAATTACCTCGAACTCGCGGATCAAATTGTTGGTAAATGCGATAAATATTCAAATATTGATGATATGTGGCCGATTTCATATTTTATCAAAAATATTTTTAAATGTAGGAACAAAATTGAAATACGGTCCAGAAACCAGGATATATGGATTTCTCATTTTATAGATTGTAATTATGGCAATTCAAATTTAATAGAATTAATATTTTCTTCGATTACAGATATTTCTAATGAACGAAGGAAAGCTCATATTCTCCATTTGATAAGATTAAATCCAGACCCAGAACTATTTATTAATCTGGATATTGAACATCATGTTTCAAGTTGGAGCGGTAGTTTAATTCCACATCTTGAAGAAAGAATAAATTTCTTAGAATCACTATTACCAGAACTTAGCGGATTAACATATTTAAAGCATAAACAAAGGATAGACAGAAATATCGCTGAGCTACGGCGTAGAATTGAGCAAGAAGAAGTTTATGAGGTGCTTAGAGATAGATAAAAGATTATTAAATTAGCGGCTTTGCGGAGTCAAAGCAATGTTTCAGAGAGAACAAGCAAAAATACAGGGATCTTATCAAAAGCGTCCGGCAAGATATATTGATAAAAGTGTTAATGCTGATCTAATACCAGGCCAGATGCTGGCAAAAAATAGTTATAGCCGGGGGGCAGCGTATCATGTAGGAGCAATATTGAAGTTCCAAGAATACATGATTTGTTAAGACTATCAGAAAAGGCGGGTCTTAATCCTTCCGATGAGCAAGCCGATTTAATGGATCTTATTACAAGCTTTAGCATTGCTGCCCGCTATCCGGATTATAAGCAAAGTTTCTACAAGAAATGCACTCCAGAGTTCACGAGCGCGAGTATAACTGCGATTAAGGAGTTGAGAGAATGGCTTCTGACAATACTGGAAAAGAAATAACTGCCATTGCCAAAGAATATGCTGATAGAGTAAAAAAGGAACTTAAGGTTGACTCAATTTACTTATTTGGTTCCTTTATTAACGGCAGTTCTGACAATGATAGTGATATTGATATTGCAGTAATATCTGAAGAGTTTTCCGGGGACTTGATTGAGGATACCATGAAACTTATGAGGATTCGCAGGAAAGTAAACACTCGAATAGAACCGCATCCTTTGTGCAAAGGCAATCCCTTTATTAAAGAAGTAATAGCCGGGGGGCTGCGTATCGAGTAGAAGCAGGAAAAGATCCGGCGCTTAAGCCAGGCGGCCAAAGTCAAAAGATATTAAAAACGCGTGATATTATAAGAAATCTAATGATTATTTAAAATCATTGCCCGTAACAAAAAATAAAAGTCAAAGAAGGTCAAATATCGAATTTGAACCTTCTTTTTTATGGAGGTATAAATAAACTATAGAAAGTTAATCATTAATAAAGGCTGCTGAATTGTCAGCAAAGGGAGGGGTTGACGATGTAGCGGCAAAATTTTCAGCAGGTTTTTGGAATAAAAACCAATAACTGATGAAAGAATAAAAAATACGGAGGTGTTTTTAATGTTTGACTTGACCCCGTTTGGAAGAAGGAATTCTCTGGCGCAAAGAAACCGCAATCTGTTTGACATTGATGACGTTTTCGAGAGTTTCTTCAATGATAGATTCTTCCCGACCTTGTACAGCAACAGTGCGCAGATGAAAGTGGATATAAAGGAAACTGAAAAGGAATATGTCCTGGAAGCCGAGCTGCCTGGGATCAGCAAGGATGAAGTAAAGGTTGAGATCGATGACGACCGGATAACCATCACAGCACAGAAAAATGAGCAGGCGGAAGAGGAAAAGGACAATTATATCCGCAAGGAAAGAAGTTACAGAGCCATGACCAGGTCCTTTGCCATACACGATATAGATGCCGAAAACATCAAGGCGAAATATGACAACGGGATACTTTGTATAACACTGCCCAAGCAAGAACAAAAGTCAGTTAAAGGCAAACAAATCGATATCAATTAATTTCAAATAAATCCCCCCCCTCAAAGGCTTGAATGACTGATCCACAGCATTCAAGCTTATTTTTTTGCCTTCATACAGATATGCCCTGCCCGGCAGGAAATATCTTTGCTGCCGGAGAAATATGCCGGTAGTAGATAATTCCTGAAAGGAGACTGACCGGCCATGCCGCTTAAAATAGTCCGCCATGATATAACCAAAATGGAAGTTGACGTTATCGTCAATGCTGCCAATACAGCCTTGAAAAGGGGAGGGGGAGTATGCGGCTCGATCTTCTCCGCAGCCGGAGCTGATAAATTGCAGGCGGAATGTGACCGCATCGGCAGGTGCAATGTCGGTGAGGCTGTGATCACCAGCGGCTATGACCTGCCGGCCGGATACATCATTCATACCGCCGGCCCGGTCTGGCACGGAGGCAGTTCCGGCGAAGCACAGCTGCTGCGCAGCAGCTATCGCAACTCCCTTAAGCTCGCACTTAAGCATAAATGCCAGTCCATTGCCTTCCCCCTGATCTCATCCGGAATCTACGGCTATCCCAAAGACCAGGCTCTGCAGATCGCCATCGCCGCCATCGGCGAATTCCTGCTGGAGCATGAAATGATGGTCTACCTGGTAGTGTTTGATAAAGATTCCTATGTATTAAGCAAAAAACTATTTACCGCCATCGAAAAATATATTGACGACAACTATGCTGCCGTGCGGTTTAAAAGAGAGCGCCGCCGGGTCATGGAGCGTTATGAGGAGCGGGGGCTTGAAAAGATCCCAACCTATCCGATAACAGCATTTGATACTGTCTGCGAAAACATTTCCCCACTCGCAGCAGACAGCAGCCTGGACGATATCATCGGTCACCTGGATGAAACATTTTCCCAAATGCTGCTGCGGCTGATCGATGAAAAAGGCATGACCGACGTACAGACCTACAAGCGGGCCAATATAGACCGCCGGGTATTTTCCAAAATCCGCGGCAACCAGGAATACAAACCCGGCAAACCCACCGCCATAGCTTTTGCCATCGCCCTTAAGCTTAACCTGGACCAGACCCGCGATTTGCTGGGCAAAGCCGGCTACGCCCTTTCCCACAGCAGCAAATTTGATGTTATCATCGAGTACTTTATCAATAGCGGTAACTTCGATATCAACGAAATCAACGAAGCCCTGTTCTATTACGACCAGGCGCTGCTGGGAGCATAAATGTCGCCTGCCGGGCGACCAAAAACCAGGCCATGATTGTTATCCTTGAATCATCAAACCAAGGAGGATAACAAAAATGAAAGCAAACCTGACCGAATTAGTATTTATCCTGGACAAAAGCGGCTCCATGGCCGGACTGGAATCAGACACCATAGGCGGCTACAACGCCATGCTGAAAAAACAGCAGCAGCAGCCCGGCGAAGCCATCGTCACCACCGTGCTTTTCGACGACAAATATGAACTGCTCCACGACCGCATCAACATCAAAGGCATCAGGCCCATCACCGACCAAGACTACTATGTCGAAGGCTGCACCGCCCTTTTAGACGCGGTCGGCAAAACCATCAAAAAGATCGACAACGCCCAGCGTCACACCGAAGAAGCCGAACGGGCCGAAAAAGTAATGTTCGTCATTACTACCGACGGCCTGGAAAACGCCAGCAAAGAATACAGCTACGATAAGATAAAGGCCATGGTGGAAGAACAGAAGGAAAAGTACGGCTGGGAATTCATCTTCCTGGGCGCCAACATCGATGCCGTCAAAACCGCCGGCAGAGTCGGCATCGGCGCCGACCGGGCCGCCAACTACCATCCCGACAGCGCCGGCACCAGCTTAAATTTCACAGCAGTCAGCGACGCCGTCAGCGAGATCAGAGCCAATAAGAACTTGTCCCCCGCCTGGAAACACAGGATCGACGAAGACTTTAAGAGTCGGGGGAAGAAGAACGGACCGAAAAAGTAATCGAGAAAGCTATTGTAAGGCAGGGTGCAAGCCCTGCTTTGCTATAGAAAAGGGCAGACAAAAAGGATAGCAAAAAGTTTACTCACAGGTATAGATAGTTTTCTCACTTTGATATTCATGAATCCACATTTGTTTGAAATCTTCCAGCCACACAGAACAAGTGTAATGATTGACGGATATTGTACACTATTCATCTTGCACTGCTACTTTTATTCCTGGCGTTTTCCCTGGTATCTCTAATATTCTATCGTGAATTAAGTCAACCTGAAGGTTTAGCGGTTGGCTTGTTAATTGCATTTTCAGCCTTTTGGATTTGGCGGGCAGTATGGCAGGTATTTTATTTTAAAGTGCCTCCGGGAACAGCCTCCGTACCGGTAATGAATTATGCACTACCTGTCGTGTTTGCACTGTTAGCGATGGCCTACATATTGCCATTGGCTCTCCAGCCCATAAATAAATAGACCGGTCATATTAAATTACAATAAATCCCTTGCTTTTTCAGAGTTCGGGATTTATTTTTTGCATTTATAAAGGGCTGCGCACTAATCACTTAGTGCCATAGCCCCTGGCTAAGTTAAACTCTGGGAAGTTTTAATAAAGAGAAGTGTAATCTAGAAATGTAAAGATTTTCAAAAATATTGTCAACTAAAAAAGGAAGAGAGATTAAATAGTAGAATATTTTAACAATCTAAGCGGTAATACAATCATAGCATCGACAGTTTGTCGAGTACGGAGCAGGGATAGCCATCTTTAGATATTATGTAAAGCGCAAGCGTCCAAGAGGGTTATATAATCATCTGTTATTGGACAGTGGCGGTCGGGCAAGAGCCCTTGGCGATTTCCCGAAGTTTATAGTAATTTTCTAACAAGGATATTATGGCAGTTTAATAGAGGTTCATATGGTAATGAATGTAATATCAATCTCTATTTTTGTATTGTTATGCAGGATGTTGTGCTCTTGTGTAGAATGGCAATATATAGAAGAAAAGTTATAGGAAGTGAAATTGTGGCCGGAAAGCAAATAGAACAATACGATCACAAGGGAAAAACAAGGGTTAATAATCCGCCGGTAGGACTGGTTACACCAGATACTGATAAAGATGCTGCTAAGAAAAACTATGCGTATGATCCCCATTTAGATCCGGCATTGCAGTTTGATAAAGAAGATTTTAGATGAGATAGACCTAGAGGCTTTGGAACAATAGACTGGTCATTTGTGATTTGTTATTGAGATAGGGTGTTTAGGGATACATAAGGGGTCATGAACATGGCAGAGAAAAATCAAATAGAACATAATTCCAATATATTAAAAGATATATTTCCAGATGCTAGTACTATCTTTTCATTTTCCCCAAGTACAGTGAATCAAATTAAAGATGACTGTATGGTTGTAGTTGATACTAACGCATTATTGGTGCCGTATACGGTTAGTAAAAGTAGTCTTGATACAATAAAAGATACCTATGCCCGATTAATTGATAATAAACAACTCTTTATTCCTGGACATGTTGCTCGAGAATTCGCAAAAAATCGGGCAGAAAAGATAAAGGAGCTATATCATCAATTATCCAGTTCACGAAGTAAGCAACCTCAGCTTTTGCCAGGCAACTATCCTTTATTGGCTTCATTGCAGGAGTACAACGAGGTTGTGAATATAGAAAAGCAAATAAATGAATTGCTTAGACAGTATAGGAAATCCATAGAACAAATTTTGCAGCATATTCGTACTTGGTCTTGGGATGATCCTGTTAGCAGTATTTATAGCCAGTTATTTAATGGTAGTGTAATTTGCGACCCGGATTTTAAGCAAGAAATCATTGATGTAGATTTAAAATGGAGAAATGATTACAAAATTCCACCCGGTTATAAGGATGGTAGCAAATCTGAAAATGCAATTGGAGATCTTCTTATCTGGCATACAATTTTACATGTTGGTCAAGAACACAAAAAGCCCATAATTTTTGTTTCCGGTGATGAAAAAGCAGATTGGTGGTATCATAGCGATACTGACAACCTTTTTCCGCGCTATGAACTTGTAGATGAGTATAGGAGAAAATCAGGAGGTTATTCATTTCAAATTGTAAAGTTTTCAACATTTCTTGACATATATGGTGCCAGTGCAAAAGCAGTGGAGGAAGTTAGAAATGAAGAACTAAGAAGTATGGTTCAACGGGCTGGCAGAGTTAACCGGGCAAGCAATAATTCCTTATTTTATGTAGTAAAGGAGGCGGTTTTAGACTTTATTGTAAATAAATATCAAGCCGCTGAAATCATTACTGGCAGAAACGAAGTGCCAGATATTATAGTTAAATATTCTACCTTGGGAAAAATAGGAGTTGAGATAAAATCATATTTTAAAGAATCATTAAGCTTCACTGAACGGAAGATGCTTAGGAACATAGCCAGATATGGCCAGGAAAGAATAAACATGGGCGATTTTGATAATTTCATAATAGCACTAGCTGGCTTGCCAAATCCTTTCCAAAAGGATATTGTAAGGTCTATTAAGAACTTTGGGGTAAATGTTTTATTAATTGGTTTATCCGAAGAAGGGAATGTTATAGATGTTCAGGAGGGTTAAATTGGCTATTTACCGAAGTACTGATTATATGTGTTGAATACAAAACATTAGATATAAATAAAGTCATCATTCTTAGTTTAATCAAAATGGGGATGATATAAAAAATAAACAGGAATTGAAAGGAAGTGAGCAGGTGATCCGGTCACTATATATCGATAACTTCAAAGCCTTTAATGATTTCACTTTAGAATTAAAGCCATTAACCGTATTAATCGGAACTAATGGAAGTGGGAAGACAACGATTCTACAGGCCTTGGATCTAATGGCCAATTTTACCAAAATGGACATGGATGCCTATTTGGAAAAAAGAAATTGGAAACCATCCGAGCTAAAATCCAAGACTAATAAAAAACTTCATATGACATTTAAAATCTTATTTAATTTGGATGCTGATGATATCGAATGGACATTTGTATTAAATCCCGTGAAGGCCAAAGAAAAAATATATGTCATCAGCGAAGAGATTATAAATAAGACTAACCAAATGGTATTGTTGTCGGTTGACTCACAAGGGATTAGCCGGTTCAATTTCCAGCAAAACCTGGTAGAAAAATTTCCTCCCTTAAATATGACGAGTTCGTTTTTAAAAAATATCGATGTCCAGAGGGATAAGGCTAAATTCCCTGAGCTGGTAGCTTTAATCGAATTTATGGCTGCCTCCGATTCCTTTGAGCTATTGTCTACCGAAAAAATGAGAAGGAGCAGCCGAGGAGAAACGGATACGATAGGTATGGGTGGGGAGAAATTAGCTGCTTTTATTCATGGCTTACAGCCAGAGCAGAGAAGAAATATATCCCAGCGTTTACAAAACTATGTGCCATTTATCAATGATGTGGATACTGAAGTAAAGGGTCGCCCTGGGTGGATTGAAGTCAAGGTTGCTGAGAATTTTCCTGCGGAAGATAAGTCGGTTACGATCGGCCCTGCTCATATAAGCGATGGTACTTTACGGATGCTGGCCATTTCTGCGTTGCAGGAAACAGATAAGACTTCAGGAATGGTCTTGCTGGACGAGATTGAAAACGGTATCAATCCGCATATCGCAGATAAAATGGTAAATGATTTGATAGAACGAACCACGGGTAAGCAGCGGCAAATAATCGTTACTACTCATAGTTCAGTTATGTTGGATTATTTTCCGGCCGACAGCATTGTTTTTGTCTGGCGCAATGGAGATGGAGTAGTTCATAATCAGGCCCTATTTGAGAACCCGGACCTACATTCCCAGTTGGAGTATATGTACCCGGGAGAAGTTTGGCTTAATATGGACGAAAGAGATATTGTTGCAAAATTGTTGGGAGAAATTAAAAATGGCTAGAAAAGTTTTGCTGTGTGGAGAAGGCCCAACCGATTGCGGAAAGCAGAAGTTTGGTTCAACTGAATGGGAAGAAGGACCGGTGCAGCCTATAATAATGAAATTAGTAAACGGTGATATTGAATTTGCTTATACGACCAAGGAAGAAGTTAAAGGCAAGAAAATTCAGCGAAGAACTGGCGCAAAGGTAACCGGGCATGGTGCCAAATCTTATAAGTTATGTATGATTGCGGAGGAACGAAAGGATATAGATAATATAATCTGCTATGTTGATGCTGATCGGGAGCATGGTTCCCGCAAAAGTAAACGGGAATCGAAAAAGCGGCTGCAAGAGATTTACAGCCAAATAAGCAATGGTTTTCAGCAGTTTAGCGCTGCAAGAAGCCATAATTCCATACCAATGGTTCCACTTAAAATGATTGAATCATGGTTGTTGGCCGATGATCAAGCATTTGCCCAATGTTTTGAAAGCTCTCCTGCAAATCCAGTTTTACCCGGACAGCCCGAGTTGATATGGGGGGATGAAAATAACCCTTCCAGCAACCACCCGAAAAATTATCTTAAGAGAGTATTGGAGCAATATAACCAGGAGGCAAATAGAGACACATTTAAAAGCATTGCGGAGGAGATAGATATTGATGCCTTAAGAGAAAGATGCCCATTGAGTTTTGAAATATTTTATCAGGATATAAAAGCTATTTGCTAGACAACTTCTTTTAAATTCTTAAAGAACTTATTACTTTGCCGTTCTTCCACGCCGGAAATCCTTCATCATGGCGGTAACATCATCCTCGTTCTTCAGTCCGGCACGTTCCGCTTCTCCGGCGAATGCGGCCTGTGCTTCTTTAAGGGCCGCCATTGAAGAATTCAGGATATATATCTTTCCAGCCTCTTCAACGAACAAAACCTTGTCACCTTCCTTGACGCCCAGCTTTCGGCGGATACTAACGGGAATGGTGATTTGTCCCTTCGAGGTTATCTTTGCAAGCTCCATTTGTTATCATTCCTTTCGCGTTTAATGCAATCCTTACTTTCCTTACATTAATAGTATACGCGAACTGAGCGGAAAATATTAATAGATTCTTCAAAAGTTAATGCTGCTCTAATACCAGGCCGGATGCTGGCAAAAAAATAGGCCACCTTATATTGCCTGCCGCTTTGCATCTGTTATAGTAGGACCTTCATATTTAAAATTAATAGACTAGTCTTGAAAAATCATGTTATCACATGCCAGACCCTCATGTTACAGCATGAGGAAACTATCATGTTACAGCATGAGGAAACTATCATGTT
>DAOPZM010000009.1:0-24395 GCA_035353375.1 Syntrophomonadaceae bacterium | reverse complement strand
TCATGTTACAGCATGAGGAAACTATCATGTTACAGCATGAGGAAACTATCATGTTGCAGCATGAGGAAACTATCATGTTGCAGCATGATGGAGGAGAAGCTTCGGAACTTAGAGCAACCGTTTATACAACAATCGCTAAAGAAATATAAAGAAAATATAAAGAAAGATTAAAGAAAGGCAGTAATTTTTGAGATGAGATAATTATCTGCCAGGATAAGAGGCACATTTTCCTTTTGCCCGAGAAACTATTTTACATCGAAGTGGACAAAAAATATTCAAACCTATCAGGCCAGCGATGCCGTCAGTGAGATCAGGGCCAGCAAAAACCTGTTCCCTGCCTGGAAAGACAGAATCGACGATGATTTTAGGAGCCGGGGGAAGAAGGGAGATGTGGTTAGTGATTAAAAATTTAAAAGGGAAATAAGGTGAAATATAACAAATAATTAATAAAAATAGAAAAATTTAAAAAAACGCTTTCCCTTAATATATATTTTGTGTTAATATAATCCATAGGGAGTACCATACCCTGAACCTGCGGGTTGCTGCAATAAGGTAGCAAACCGCAAAGCTCTGATAGCCCAACTTTGTTGGGCTATCATCTTTAATTGGTTAGTTGGGGAGGAGGATCAATATGAATTACCGTCTGGGTTTGGATATTGGGATCACTTCTGTTGGTTGGGCAGTCTTGGAACACGATTCATCTGAAGAACCATTTCGCATTGCTGATCTGGGAGTAAGAATTTTTGACCGGGCTGAACATCCCAAGGATGGATCAGCATTGGCACTGCCAAGAAGAGAAGCACGAAGTTCACGTCGCAGAATCCGCAGACACCGGCACCGTTTAGAAAGAATCAAAGCACTTCTGGAAAGTCAGGGAATTATAACAATTGAAAAGCTGCAGGAAGTATACCATGGTTCAAAGGAATTAACAGATATTTATGAACTGCGCTGTTTGGGACTTGATAATTTGCTGACACAGGAAGAATGGGCAAGGGTTTTAATTCACCTGGCGCAGAGAAGGGGTTTTAAATCAAACAGGAAAAAAGAAATTAAAGAAAATAAAAAAGAAAAAAACGAAGATGGGAAACTACTGGCTGCAGTTAGAGATAATCAAGCTTTAATGCAAGAAAAAAATTATAGAACAATTGGTGAAATGTTTTATCGCGATGATAAATTCTCTCTGAATAAACGAAACAAATCTGAATTATACAGTCATACGGTAGGGCGTGAACAGATCCTGGATGAAATTGCCCAGCTATTCACAGCACAGAGGAGGTTAGGCAATTCTTATGCGGGTGAGAAAGTTGAACAACTCTACACAGATATTGTATCCCGACAAAGGTCTTTTGATGAAGGACCAGGAACGCCAAGCCCTTATGCAGGCAACCTGATTGAAAGAATGAGAGGCAAATGCACTTTTGAAAAAGAAGAACCGAGAGCAGCAAAGGCCTGTTATTCATTTGAGTTATTTAACCTGTTGCAAAAGATAAACAGTTTAAGAATTGATGATAAAAATTCCGCCAGCAGACCGCTCAATAAAGAAGAACGCCAACTGTTGATTCAGTCAGCTCATGAGAAAGCAGATATAAAGTATACCGATTTGCGCAAAAAGCTACAATTATCACCAGAGCAAAGATTTAACACACTCTCATACGGACGGGATGATGTTGAAGAAATAGAGAAAAAGAATAAGTTTAACTATTTGAAAGCCTATCATGATATACGCATAGCATTGGATAAAGTCAGTAAAGGAAGGATCAAACAGTTACCAGTTGAACATATTGACATGATAGGCGAAATCTTGACGCTGTATAAGAATGAAGACCGAATAACAAGCAAATTAAGAAAAACGGGATTAACAGAATATGATATTGAGGAATTATTGTCATTATCTTACAGCGGGTTTGGCCGTCTTTCTCTAAAAGCGATAAAAAATATTTTGCCGTATCTGCAGGAAGGACATATTTATTCTGAAGCATCGACCTTAGCTGGATATAATTTCCGCGGGCATGATAATGTTGTTAAGCAAATGTATTTGCCGGCAAATAACGAGCAGTTACAGGATATCACCAATCCTGTTGTCAGAAGAGCGGTTTCTCAGACAATTAAGGTAATAAACGCTGTTATTAGAAAATATGGCAGTCCTCAACTAATATGCATTGAATTATCACGGGAAATGGGCAAGAACTTTTTTGACCGCAAAAGAATTGAAAAACAAATAAAAGAAAATACAGATTTAAATGATGCCGTGCGCAATAAAATCATTGAATACGGACATTTGAATCCAACAGGTTTGGATATAGTAAAAATGAAATTATGGCAGGAACAGGATGGCAGATGTGCCTATTCAGGAGAGCCAATTTCCATACAGGATCTATTTGATGCAGGTATAGCAGATGTTGACCATATAATACCTTATAGTGTGTCCTTCGATGACAGTTATGCCAACAAGGTTCTGGTAAAGAGCAGCGAGAACAGACAAAAGGGTAATCTTCTGCCTTTGGAATATATGAAAAATAACCCAAATAAACAAGAAAAATTTATTGTTTGGGTAAACACAAACGTAAGAAACTTCCGTAAACAACAAAGATTACTGAAAAAAACCATAACCGAGGAAGACCGTAATAAATGGAAAGAAAGACAGCTAAACGACACCAAGTATATATCCCGTTTTATGCTGAATTATATTAGGGATTATCTGGAATTTGCTCCTGCAGAAAATATTGGCAAGCGGAAAGTTATATCTGTCAATGGCAATATCACTGCTTATATGCGGAAAAGATGGGGCTTAAAAAAAGACCGCCTGGCAGGAGACCTTCATCATGCCCAGGATGCAGTAGTAGTAGCCTGTGTAA
Organism: Syntrophomonadaceae bacterium; assembly: GCA_035353375.1. GTDB lineage: Bacteria > Bacillota > Syntrophomonadia > Syntrophomonadales > Syntrophomonadaceae > UBA1368. The sequence continues at coordinate 21,540 of DAOPZM010000009.1, read as the reverse complement.
CTGAAGGAATGATACAGAAAATAACCCGCTACAGCCAATATTGTGAAGCAAAAAACAACCGCAGTCATTTTGTTGATTATGAAACCGGCGAAGTAATAGACACACTGCGGAACAGGTTCGGGGCAGACTTTGTCGAACCCTGGGACAACTTCAAAATTGAAATGGTAAGCCGTTTAAGTGATGACCCAGCCTTAAGAATAGATGCTTATAAACTTGATAATTATCTGGATTTAAAAGATATCAAGCCAATCTTTATTTCCCGTATGCCCAATCGAAAAAATAAAGGGGCTGCACATCAGGAAACAATCAGGAGTTCGCGTTTGACTGGAGAAGGATTGGTTGTTTCAAAAATTAACATTACAAAACTTAAGCTTGACGCGGACGGTGAGATAGCTAATTATTACAATCCCAAAAGCGATATGAGATTATATAATGCACTAAAAAATCGCTTGCAGCAATTTAACGGCAACGGAGAAGCAGCCTTCAAGGAACCAGTTTATAAACCGGCAGCACCAGGTAAGACAATTTCACCGGTTAAAAAAGTAAAGGTTATCGACAAAAGTAATTTAAATGTTGCAGTAGGCAAGGGAGTCGCTGCAAACGGAGATATGCTGAGAATTGATGTATTTAAAAAAGGAGATGGATATTATTGGGTGCCGATATATGTGGCAGATACAGTTAAGGAGACCTTGCCTAATAAAGCATGTGTACATTCCAAACCATATGAATTGTGGAAGGAAATGGATGACAATGACTTTATTTTCAGCCTTTATCCTAACGACTTGATCAGATTTATACCAAATAACGGCGAGGAAGCCTTCATGTATTACATTAAGGCAGGGATTTCTACTGCATCAATAACCGTTGAATCGCATGACAGATCCCAGTCAATTCCCAGTTTGGGAGTAAAAACCCTGAAAATTCTTGAAAAATGGAATGTGGATGTTTTGGGCAACCGTACACTGGTGAAAAATGAAAAACGCCAGTACTACCCAGGCCAAACTACGAGGTGATTTCAAATAGCTTATCGTAATATTGTACTGACACAAAATGCCATGGTTAAAAGCAAGGATAATCAGTTGAGTATAATGCTGGAATTCGACGATGAAACCCAGTTGGTTCCAATAGAAGATATCAACAGTTTGTTGATCGAAACTGAAAAAGTACAAATAAGCAGTCATGCTTTAAGAGAACTGGCAGTTAACGGAACGGTTGTCTATTTTTGCGATGAACAGCATATGCCTTGTGGAGTTCTGCTGCCGCTAAATTCCCATTCCCGCCAGTTAAAAGTTTTACAAATGCAGTTAGATATGAAAAGACCATTAAAAAAGAGGTTATGGCAGCAAATAGTACAACAGAAGATATTGAATCAAGCTGAATGCCTGAGAATTTGCGAAAGAGATGGACATGAAAAACTTGTTTCCATGGCTAAAAGAGTGCAGTCTGGCGACAGCACATATGTTGAAGCTCAGGCAGCATCCCAGTATTTCAAATTGCTTTTTGGAGATAAGTTCAGACGAAAAAACAAACCATCAGGCAAAAATACTGATATAATAAATGGTTCTCTTAATTACGGATATTCAATACTTCGTGCGGCAATCGCGAGAAATTTAACAGTATACGGTTTTGAACCATCTATGGGGATATTTCATCACAGCGAGACAAATCGTTTTAACCTGGCTGATGATTTATTGGAGCCTTTCAGGCCAATAGTGGATTTATTCACAGCTCAAAATATAAAAGGTGATGTTCTGACTCCGGAGAATAAACGACAGCTTTTTAACCTGCTTAATATGGACACCAAATCTGGCAATGAACAACATAGTGTTATGTATGCCATGGAGAGGACTGTTAAAAGTTTGGCAAAAGTATGCCGTGATAACGGCGGCAATTTAATATTGCCGGTTTTATATCCGTTGAGAATACATCGTTATGAGTAACAGATTTATGCGTGTAATGGTATTTTTTGATCTGCCGGTCACAACAAAAAAGGACAGAAAAGTAGCTACGGATTTTAGAAAGTTTCTTATTAAAGACGGTTATTATATGGTTCAGTTTTCGGTTTATGCCAGAGTCTGCAACGGGTTGGATGCTGCAGAAAAACACATTAAAAGACTGGAAATAGCGGTGCCTGATTCCGGCTCAGTAAGAGCGATGATTGTAACCGAAAAGCAGTATGAATCAATGTATGTTTTAACCGGTAAGCTCAAAAAAGAAGAAAAACCATTTACTTATAAGCAGATGACCATTTTTTAAAAAAAATAAAGGAAAATTAAAAAAATGCTAATAATTTTATTGAAAAAAAACAGACGAAAATCCCCGATAAGTATTAATTATCGGGGATTCGCGCAGGAGATAAAATACCATACCTTGAACCTGCAGGGAACTACAACTCGGTTGAATGTAGGGTTTGCGGTACCGAGAAAATACCATACCTTGAACCTGCAGGGAACTACAACTAAAAAATATTGCTGATCGCTTAGTTAGATAAAATACCATACCTTGAACCTGCAGGGAACTACAACACCTTTGTGTTCCTCTGTAAACTTTTGTTCAAAATACCATACCTTGAACCTGCAGGGAACTACAACACGAGATGTTATGAGTTATTATATTTTGACAAAATACCATACCTTGAACCTGCAGGGAACTACAACAACACGCAGATGGCTCTTAGCCAGCGCCAGAAAATACCATACCTTGAACCTGCAGGGAACTACAACCGATTGGGATTTTGCCTTGTGCGTCCCTCTAAAATACCATACCTTGAACCTGCAGGGAACTACAACTGATCATTACCTGCGTCTTTGCCAGCTCTGAAAATACCATACCTTGAACCTGCAGGGAACTACAACGCAGCATTAAGCCGGGCAGCCGCATTTACGAAAATACCATACCTTGAACCTGCAGGGAACTACAACGTCCATTTACCTTTGTCTACCTGAGTGCTGAAAATACCATACCTTGAACCTGCAGGGAACTACAACCGTCATGATGCTTTCCGGTGATCGGGAAGCAAAATACCATACCTTGAACCTGCAGGGAACTACAACGTTGGAATGCGATACAATGCCGCTTTCAAAAAAATACCATACCTTGAACCTGCAGGGAACTACAACTATGTGCCAACTGCTTTAATCAAAAAAACCAAAATACCATACCTTGAACCTGCAGGGAACTACAACTAGAAGGTTACTGGGATTATATGAATGATGAAAATACCATACCTTGAACCTGCAGGGAACTACAACAGGAAGCCTATGCGGCCATGTAATCAGCAAGAAAATACCATACCTTGAACCTGCAGGGAACTACAACATAGTCATGCTTACCCCTCCTTAACCTTGTAAAATACCATACCTTGAACCTGCAGGGAACTACAACGCATTGCAAGCTCAATTCAAGATTTTGTAATAAAATACCATACCTTGAACCTGCAGGGAACTACAACTTTAACGGAAGCAACCTTTAAAGAATATCAAAAATACCATACCTTGAACCTGCAGGGAACTACAACTACGTGTTTCCAGTTGTCGTTTTCAATCACAAAATACCATACCTTGAACCTGCAGGGAACTACAACTAAGATGCTCGACTGGGTTCCATTCTTCTGAAAATACCATACCTTGAACCTGCAGGGAACTACAACTCTTTACTACGGCGGGAGATGATCCAGACAAAAATACCATACCTTGAACCTGCAGGGAACTACAACGCGGCGGTTGATTACTGCCGAACAGATGTAAAAATACCATACCTTGAACCTGCAGGGAACTACAACTGTTGGTGTTAATAAAAGATTACTGCCACCAAAATACCATACCTTGAACCTGCAGGGAACTACAACTACTACTGGCAGTCAGACTTTGAGGATGCGAAAATACCATACCTTGAACCTGCAGGGAACTACAACGCTAATGCAGGAACTACCTTTTGCCCTACTAAAATACCATACCTTGAACCTGCAGGGAACTACAACTACTGACTGGCTAGATCCATGATCTCTTTTAAAATACCATACCTTGAACCTGCAGGGAACTACAACCGACAGTTAGCCTCATACATACCTCCATTTAAAATACCATACCTTGAACCTGCAGGGAACTACAACAAACAATTGCAAACAGATTCCCTCGAGAAAAAAATACCATACCTTGAACCTGCAGGGAACTACAACGCACTCATCTTCGCCTTGACAAACCCTTTTAAAATACCATACCTTGAACCTGCAGGGAACTACAACCCGTGACCCGGACGTGCTGCTGGATCTCATCAAAATACCATACCTTGAACCTGCAGGGAACTACAACTCAGACATAGAAGGTAAAAAGATTTATAGTAAAATACCATACCTTGAACCTGCAGGGAACTACAACCAGGAAGCCGATTATATCGTTCGTGAAGAAAAAATACCATACCTTGAACCTGCAGGGAACTACAACTATAATTTTCCTTATAATTATCCCAACTAGAAAATACCATACCTTGAACCTGCAGGGAACTACAACACAATTTCTCATCCTAAAACAAGGAAGCCCAAAATACCATACCTTGAACCTGCAGGGAACTACAACGGTTGTTCACATGATTCATTTTTTGTCAAAAAAATACCATACCTTGAACCTGCAGGGAACTACAACCTTTCTTTCAGTATGAAATCAATAGTTGGTAAAATACCATACCTTGAACCTGCAGGGAACTACAACAAGGTGGAGATGCACGAAAAAGCTTTTTCTAAAATACCATACCTTGAACCTGCAGGGAACTACAACCCTGTTGAGCTTTACGATCACGTTTGAGTCAAAATACCATACCTTGAACCTGCAGGGAACTACAACCATAACAATACTCATGACCAAAGATTGATTAAAATACCATACCTTGAACCTGCAGGGAACTACAACTATTTCTAACTTATCATTTAATTTTATTGCAAAATACCATACCTTGAACCTGCAGGGAACTACAACTCCTTTTTGCTGTAATTCTTTATTAAGTTTAAAATACCATACCTTGAACCTGCAGGGAACTACAACCCTTCCCCGGTGTAGTAATCATACGCCTGGAAAATACCATACCTTGAACCTGCAGGGAACTACAACGCCAAGGACTTCAATATAAAACAATCCAACAAAATACCATACCTTGAACCTGCAGGGAACTACAACCACAAAAGCATCATATATAATACCAGTATCAAAATACCATACCTTGAACCTGCAGGGAACTACAACGACCAATGTGATAACCGGGATGTCATACTGAAAATACCATACCTTGAACCTGCAGGGAACTACAACCAGCGCCAGTGGTATTAGCTCTGCTTTTGTAAAATACCATACCTTGAACCTGCAGGGAACTACAACTTATAATCATTACAAATAAACAACCAATATCAAAATACCATACCTTGAACCTGCAGGGAACTACAACTTGCATTTCAGTCCCGGTTTTTGCCACTCCAAAATACCATACCTTGAACCTGCAGGGAACTACAACGATGGACAGACTAGTAATAAATGGTAGATTAAAATACCATACCTTGAACCTGCAGGGAACTACAACCCAGCGTTAAGTGCATATAATATGCCGGCGAAAATACCATACCTTGAACCTGCAGGGAACTACAACGACCAGTCGCAGCATCTTATATTTCTTCCCAAAATACCATACCTTGAACCTGCAGGGAACTACAACTTGTCAAGCTTTTTTGTCAACGCATTTTTAAAAATACCATACCTTGAACCTGCAGGGAACTACAACCCCCAGCCCATTTCATACATCCAAAATTTCAAAATACCATACCTTGAACCTGCAGGGAACTACAACAAATACCGTATGCAGTTTTTCTTAAATGATAAAATACCATACCTTGAACCTGCAGGGAACTACAACAGGCGGAAACAGCAGGCAGACTGATGTGGTAAAAATACCATACCTTGAACCTGCAGGGAACTACAACTAACGGCACGACCATATCGCCGTGATTTTGAAAATACCATACCTTGAACCTGCAGGGAACTACAACGCCTATATGGCCTTTAATGAAAAATCCAAAAAAATACCATACCTTGAACCTGCAGGGAACTACAACGTCTAATGTTGTTGGCGATTGCGCTATCAAAAAATACCATACCTTGAACCTGCAGGGAACTACAACGCCGGTCAAACATCATATGTATCTATTATAAAAATACCATACCTTGAACCTGCAGGGAACTACAACCATAAGGAAGGTGAGAAAGTGAAGTTTAAAAAAATACCATACCTTGAACCTGCAGGGAACTACAACTCTGCGTAAACTGGGTTCCTTCGTCAAAAAGAAAATACCATACCTTGAACCTGCAGGGAACTACAACCCGTGTCACTTGCCCCCGGAATATCAGTCCAAAATACCATACCTTGAACCTGCAGGGAACTACAACGACAATGCTTACAAAATAGTATTAGCCAGCAAAATACCATACCTTGAACCTGCAGGGAACTACAACTGGAACAGGGACAAGGATATGCTTGAGATTAAAATACCATACCTTGAACCTGCAGGGAACTACAACTTTCTTTTTGTTCTAGGAAAAATTTGTGGAAAAATACCATACCTTGAACCTGCAGGGAACTACAACTCACGGCTACACCCTGCTGCGCAAAAGCACGAAAATACCATACCTTGAACCTGCAGGGAACTACAACTGTTAGAGACTGTCTTGGTTTAGTGAAAATAAAATACCATACCTTGAACCTGCAGGGAACTACAACTGCGCATTTTATCGTAGTATTTTGTGGGGAAAATACCATACCTTGAACCTGCAGGGAACTACAACGTCTGTCCTGGCACATAGTATGTGTGTTGGAAAATACCATACCTTGAACCTGCAGGGAACTACAACGTACGCCTGGATCTGGTAAGTCACTAAATGAAAATACCATACCTTGAACCTGCAGGGAACTACAACAAACAAGCTGCTGTTTATGGAGCTGCTGTCAAAATACCATACCTTGAACCTGCAGGGAACTACAACTGTATTTCGTCGAGCATTTTAGAGGCTATTAAAATACCATACCTTGAACCTGCAGGGAACTACAACTGAAAGGAAGCAAGACTTCGTAGCACGGCAAAAATACCATACCTTGAACCTGCAGGGAACTACAACTACCGGTGGACTCTCATAATCCGGATTATTAAAATACCATACCTTGAACCTGCAGGGAACTACAACGAATGCTGCGAAACTACCTATCAGGGCGTGAAAATACCATACCTTGAACCTGCAGGGAACTACAACAACCATTGTTATTATCGGTATGTCATATTGAAAATACCATACCTTGAACCTGCAGGGAACTACAACTCCTCCCCCATCCATGCCACCAAATAACCAAAAATACCATACCTTGAACCTGCAGGGAACTACAACATCAGCATAGGAATTGATGGTTAGCCTCCCAAAATACCATACCTTGAACCTGCAGGGAACTACAACCTTATCCCGCTTCCAATCGCCCATACTTCAAAAATACCATACCTTGAACCTGCAGGGAACTACAACTGAGTCTTAGGCCATTCCACTGGGCATTTAAAAATACCATACCTTGAACCTGCAGGGAACTACAACCCGGCGCGGCGGCCATCAATTTAATATCTTAAAATACCATACCTTGAACCTGCAGGGAACTACAACTCGCGATCGTACCTGGATCAGCAAACAACTCAAAATACCATACCTTGAACCTACAGGGAACTACAACTATCGTCTACCTATATCCTGTGAATATTAAAATGCCATGCCTTGAAACTTTTTAAAACTATAATCATAAATAGGAGTTAGGTAAAGATACAAAACTATTTATATAAAAATACCGAGTTTAGAACATAAAAGCAATTTCAACCTGGTTATTTAAGAATAGCCGTTAAAGCTGGAGAATCTTGAAATAAATTTATTACACCAGCCTTTACACTACCACGCATATTAAGTCCCGCCCTTGCGGTAGTCTTCGCCGGCTAATTTCACCCCTTTGCACATTTCAAATATCCTGGAGACGATGCGGGCACCGAGATTGTCTTCCAGTTCCTTTAAACTGCAGTTACTGGTCAGTATGGTGGTTTTCTGCATGCGGTAGCGCAGGTCGATGAGGGAGAAGAGCTGTTCTTCCCCCCAGTTGGTCGGATTCTCCGCGCCGATATCGTCAAAGATAATGATTTTGCATGTTTTTGCCTGGTCCAGCAGCCGTTTAGCCAGGTTTTTCAGATTCCTGATCGAATATGACTGGCGCATGGAACCCAGCAGATCAACGGTCGAGATCATGGCGCATGAATAACCTGCGTATTCCTGCTGGCCGTAGATGGGCATTTCACTGCTGGTGCAGCCAAAGCTGTCGAGATTGGATTCCACGATATGCCTTAAGACGGCAACCGAGAGATGAGTCTTCCCGGTCCCCACCGGCCCCTGTAAAAACAGTCCCCGGCCGTGCTTGAAAAAAGCCTGGGCATCGTCGGCATAGTCAGTACAGATCTGCAAAGCTTTTTCCTGTTCGGGACAGGTGGGATAATAATTGTCCAGGCGGGCGTCTGTAAACCGCGCCGGTATGCCGTATGTACCCCAGATATAATCAAGCTTATCTGTCGAAGAAGAAGTCGTACTCATCTTTATCACCTTCTTTCCGCGAGTAGATTTTAGAGCCGCTGTATTTGGCCAGCCTTTTGGCATTCAACACATCATATTGTTTCCGCAGCTTTTCGGCGCTTAGAATATTAGTGCGCCAGAAACTGTCATTCTGAGAAAATAATATTACCTGCTTAAGCTCATCAGGATCTCTTTCGTCAATACGGATAATTTTTTCCATAGTCTCAGCCCATTTAAATAAATCAGGTTTTTTAAAACCAGGCAGATGTTCCAGGATTTTGTTAAGAAGGAGTTGAGACAATTGAATATTAAGCAAGTCTTCACAAGAAGATATATTTTCTTTATATTTATTTAATACTTTCTTTAGGCCAGCTTCTGAAGCCCTTCCCTCTAAGCCTGATGCCGTGTCTGAGGTTGTACTGGAGTGCAACCCTGGGGTTGTACTGGAGTGCAACCCTGAGGTTATACCTGAGTGCAACCCTGGGGTTATACTGGAGTGCAACCCGTTGGTCCTGCCGGTTCTGATAAAATCCTGATAAAAATCTAAATCGATGCAGCTGTTATCCCACTGGGCAATATCAGGATTCAGGCTGTAAACAGTTTTGCTGCCGGGCTTCCTGCCAAGCCGGATGACGACATTTTTAGCCAGCAGCTCCTTCTGCTGTTTGGAAATATACGATTTGGAAGTACCGCAGACAAAAGCAAAATCGTTGAGGGAAACATCGGCAGAATCTTTTCCCCAGCCGAAACTGCGCCTGATCAGGTAATAGCACATATCCTTCTGCATGCTGCTTAAGTTTGAACAGATAAGAGCATCCAAAAAGACATTCGGTATGCGCGTAAAACCTTTCTCAACCCGGGCAACTGGTTTGTCGCTGTTCTGATTGGACAATTTTTCACCCCCTGAATTTATCATGAAAGACAATAACAATATAAATTTTCACGAAACAAGGTATGAGGCGGTAAATAATAATAATTAAATTATAAAATAAATGCAAGAAAATGTCAATAAAGGTAGACAATAATAAATATAGATAATAAAATATATATAGAATAAAAATGGGGGCAAAGGAAACTAATGGCTTGAATAACTTCAAAAGATATATTAAACAAAAAATGCCGGATAATCGGCAGGCTCGTCCTGTATGCCGGGGGATTCAAAAAGCGCCCAAAAAACATTCTGCCCAGATAAGCGGAGGTGATCATTATTTACCGTCGTATAGAAGATGTAAAGGATACGATCGTACTGTTCCGACCGGTTTACAAGGAAGAAGGAAATGTGACTGAGATTTTCTTTGCGGAGGAAGGGAGGCTCAAGAAAGCCTGTGACCGGCGCAGCATCACCACAGTCCGCCAGGCCCTGGCCCGTACTTTTAACCTGGATCTGTCCGCCCAAACCAAAAAACTGGAATTGAAATTCAACCGCAAATACCTGCTGCCTTTTTATCTTCCCGATGGAAGAGTATTTGTGCCGTTTAAAATGCGCAGGCCGGTGATAGTGGGAGACAGCACCTACGGCTATGCTGAGCTGGGTTACATAAAAGCGGTGCGCAAGTTAAACGGTCAGACCCTACTTAAACTCACAACTGAAGACGAGATCCCGCTTTACAGTTCGTCCGCTGCCGCCTACAGCTACATCAATCTGGGCAAGGATACCTGTGAATACCTGTCCGACCGGATAGATGACGAACAGGGAAAGATCCTTGACGCACTGGGGATCCTTATCAACAAACTCTACCGCATCGAAAAAATTCTCGATAAATTTTAATTTTAACCAATTTTTTAAATTGACCGCTTTTTTCAACCGGGATTTAAACCTTTTCCCCGGTACCGTTTTACGACTGGGTCCATGATCAGTACCTGACCGCCAAGGCTGTAAAGATCACAAAGGTAGAAATATGAAAAAGAAAAGTCCTCAATCTTAATTTGGCTTGAGAACTTATTTTTCTTTTCTTTTCATTGCATCAAGTAGAAAAGCCTGATCTATTTGGATAATACCTGTACTGCTTCGTCATTTAATTCCAATGCATACTGCTCGGCAATATTATTAATGCTGAATGAATATGCTTCATCAAAGTCTATGACAAACTTCTCGTTACAGCCAAGATATCTGCCTCCGCTCCTACTTATTAATTTAATGGTGCAAGGTTCCTGAAAAAATTAATTATAGGCGAAACCATTAATAGAATTGGATAAGTTTTTGTAATTTGATCCATTTCTAACTGCGTAAATCCTAAAGACGTACCCATTGCCGTTTTATTGTCTAGAGAAATACCGTTTAATAAACGGTTTAAATTAGTTTTGTCATAGCCAAATCCTAAAAAATAAACTCTGCTTGCATCTCGTATTTTATCATGTGCCAATTTAAACTCAGGGTCATTAGCAATATCTTCATGGATAATTTTTATTTGGGAAGCAACTGAGTATATTGTATCAACAGACCAATCTCGCGAATATGGTCTGCTAAAATTACCTGTATTATTATCTTGCCAAGGTAAATAACCTAAATTTCCATGAAGGTGGATTATTTTAATTTGATTTGCGATTAATGCACTTTCTTTAATTGTTTTTCCATATCCGTTTTTAAGGCAAGTAAATAAATAATGTTCCAATGAACGGTCATAATTAAAAGTAATGAACGAAATGTTATTTTGTGAAAATCCCTCAAAAGACGTATTCATTTTATTAAAAATAAATTGATACCAATGGTCAGAATTGTTTTGAATCTGAGCATCACCATAAATGGCAATATCTTCTTCAAGAGGTATTAAGGATGCAGCGATTGCTAATTTCCCAATATCCAAAAAATCGGTTCTATGTTCTAAAAAAGCATCTACTGAAGCTCGCCCCGAATGTCTTAAAGCTTCACAAAAATCATCCCTTAATTTGGTTTTATAACCTAATTCTCCAAATACATCTTCCTTATTTTGTTCTATGGTTTTAAGTGCTTTATATTTTAATTCAATTCCAGTGGGAAAACCGTAAGGCTTACTAGCCCCGGCTCCAAGAATAAAAACAGTTGGTTCTAAAATCATGTTTAACCTCCATGAGATCAAAATATGAAAAGTGGTTTATTATTGAAATTTATATCATCATAATATGACAAGTATAACCTAATATCATATGTGATCCCAAGAACTAATAAATGTTCATGGCGATATTGTGCTGCAGAAGCAAGAACTATACACCGCACTGGCGATTGATATTACACCCATGACAAAAAACAGCAGCAGACTTAAGCGGTTGAACAATGTACGATCACAAATAACCTCCCTAATCCTTATTGATCCCCAATTCTTTGATCTTATGATAGAGATAAGTGCGATGGATGCCAAGCATTTGAGCTGCCTTGGTTTTATTCCCATTGGCGGCTTTCAATGCAGTTTCGATCACAAGTTTTTCGCCGCTTTCCCGGCCTGCTTTCAGGTTCCTTATATGAGGATTGTTCGGCGCGCCGTGCAGCTGAAACTGAAGACTGCGGCCGCCAAATCTGGTTAAATTGTCTACGTCGATTATTCCCGCGTCTGCGTCAACACAGGCACGTTCCATAAGGGTTTCCAGTTCTCTTGTGTTTCCCGGCCAGCTGTAATTGATCATCAGGGTCAGCGCTTCCTTTGAGATGCCTTGTATGTCGGTTCCGTTTTCCTGATTATATTTGTTTATAAAGTGTTCGCACAGCAGGGGTATATCCTCCCGGCACTCCCGCAGCGGAGGTACGATCACCTGGAAAACATTCAGCCGGTAAAACAGATCTTCGCGAAAGTGTTTTAACCCGGCCCCCTGGCGCAGATCAACATTGGTGGCTGATATAACACGCACATCCAGCGGTTTGGTCTTGATCCCCCCGACACGTTCCAGTTCCTGTTCCTGCAGTACTCTGAGCAGCTTGGGCTGCATTATGTATGGCAGTTCGCTGATCTCATCCAGGAATATGCTGCCGCGATTGGCCAGCTCGAATCTTCCGGGCTTTCCGCCTCTTCTGGCTCCGGTGAAGGCGCCTTCTTCATAGCCAAACAGTTCTGATTCCAGGAGATTTTCCGGAATGCTGGCGCAGTTGACTCTGATGAAGGGATTATCCCGGCGCCGGCTTTCCTCATGGATGGCATGGGCGAAGAGTTCCTTACCGGTGCCGGTTTCTCCGTAAATGAGCACTGGGGAATTGGTGCGGGCGATTCTTCTCACCCGGTCCTTGGCTTCCAGGATCGCTTCGCTCTTGCCAATGATCCCGGCCAATGAGTATTTGGCCTGGGAAAGGTTTTTGACCTGTTCCTTGTAATAGGCAAGTTCAGTTGAGAGGTTGGAAAAGTTGGCGGCAAAATTACGAGCCTCATCCATATAGCGAAAAACACTGAATCCTGCAGCCCCGATGACCCGGCCGCGGGAAATGATAGGTATGCGGGAAACGATGTGGGCCCGGTGTCCATATCCCCATACATCGGCAATAATGGGTTTTCCGGTCTCAAGCGTTTCCGGCAGGCGTGAATCCGGAAAAATATCAAGAACGTGGCTGCCTAAAACGTCTTCGCGTTTGAAGCCCGACATTTTCTCATAATACTCGGTAAAGATCAGTATGGTTCCTTTGTCATCGATAATAATAGCGCCGTCAAAGCCTGAGAAGACGGTCTCGATTATCTCCAGGACCTCCGGTGACAGTTTTTGCAGCTGAAGAGCTTTGGTATTATTCAATTTAGGTGATTTCATCATTACCCGCCTACCTGTTTTAATTATTCAACGCCGCAGGATGACTGATTTTGCAGCAGCTATCCAACCAGTTTTAGATCCAGCCGATTTTTTTCGCATCGAAGGTCAGTTGGTCTCTGAAATCGGGGTGCGCAATGTTAATAAGCTGTTTGACCCGGCTGGAAATTGATTTATTCTTCAGCATGGCCGAACCGTACTCGGTTACGATCCACTGCACATCGTTACGGCTGGTTGATACTATGGTTCCGGGTTCAAACGTGGGAGTTATCCGTGAAAACAGATTGCCTTCCTTATCCTGATAGGTGGAGCTCAAAGCCAGTATGCTCTTGCCGTTTTTGGCCATCTGAGACCCCAGGACAAAATTGACCTGCCCGCCCGTGGCGCTGTATTGCTTGGTGCCGACCGATTCCGAAGCTACCTGTCCGGTCAGATCGAGTGAAATAGCGTTATTTACCGAAACGATATTATCATTCAGGGCAATTATGGCCGGATCATTGGTATAAGCTATTTCATAAGCTATGAAATCCGGGTTTTTATCTAAAAATGAATACAGTTCCTGGGTACCCACCGAAAAGGTATAAACGGATTTACCCGGCAGGTGGGTCTTGCGGCTGTTGTCGGCTGCGCCGCATTTAAACAGCTCCATGATGGAATTTGACACTACCTCGCTGTGTATCCCCAGATGCTTTTTATGTTTGAGGAAATGGCCTATGGAATTAGCCAGGCCGCCCAGCCCCAGTTGTATAGTTGAACCATCAGGGATCATATCGGCGATCTCGGCAGCGATCCGTTCTTCTACTGACGTTATAGGGATTTCGGGTATCTCAAAAAGCGGTGAATCATTTTCCACGATCCCGGTTACCTGGGAAACATGTATTTGAAAATCGGAACTGGTCAGCCACGGAGTATTCCGATTCACCTCCACAAAGATCAAGTCTGCCTTTTCCCGGACGCTGCGCGGCACCAGGCCGGCAAACAGAGACAGGTTCATATAACCATTCTCATCCGGCGGTGTTACCATAAAAGCTACCTTGGTAGGATTGGCATCCTGAGCCCATTCCAGCATGCTGCCCAGATGATTGGGTACGAAGTCCAGGGTACCCCAGTCCATACATAAGCGTTCAGCCGGACCGACGAAAATGGTCTGTATCTGGACCCGGCCTTTGTATTTAGGCAGCATATAATCGTGGATAGCGGTAGCGAAGCCCTGTAACACTGTGACGTTTTCAAGCTCCCCGGCCCGGGCTCCAAAAGCTTTGCCAATAGCCGGCGGTATACCTGTGCCTCCCCCCAGGCCGATCGTATCACCGCTGTTAAAAAATGAAGCCACATACTCCGGGGTCACCAATTTGTCTTGATATTCTTTTTGCCAACTCACCAACAACACTCCCTTTTAAATAATTTCTAAAATACCTTAAAGCAAAAAACATACCAATCGGAAAACGACATTAAACTGACTTTTTCTCTCTACACTCATTGCCGGAACTGTTATACATAGTCTACAGTTATCATGGCGATTCAGAGATATTGGCATTTAATGGAGTGTTGTTTATAATATACACTTGTTATATATAGAATACAATTGCAAAATATTATCGAATTATGGAATTATCAGATGGTATGAAAGATGACATAGTCAAGCTGGATTTCCCATAATCTGCTTTGGTAACAGCTTAATATATGCAAATTATGATTTCATGGTTAAAATTGTGCTAATAATGATAGTGCTGCAATATTAACCAGTGATATACTGAGAAGGGTAAAAAAGCAAATTCTTATCTGGCGAAGGAACCTGTTAAAATAGGCGATCAGGCGCGGAACGGATTTGATGCAGTGATATTAAAATACCGCACTGATATCAGGAGGTAATTTATGGCCGAAAAGGTGGTAGTGGTAACTGGTGCCTGTGGCTTTATCGGTCGTCACACGTCAAGGTTTTGTGCACAGAAGGGCTATGTGGTTGTAGGTATGGGTTACGGGACGTGGGACGAACCTGAATGGAAACGTTGGGGGCTTCACCAATGGATTCAAAGCGATATTTCTATCAATGCTTTAAAAGCAAATATAGAAGATCCATATATGATCATACATTGTGCTGGTGCTGGTTCGGTTGGTGTTTCTTTTGACCGGCCCCTGGATGATTACAATAATAATGTCGGGACCCTGCTTAATGTTCTTGAGTTTGTACGGCTTTATTTTCCTGATACCAAAATAGCTTATCCTTCCAGTGGAGCAGTATATGGCTCCGCCAGGCACTTGCCTGTTATTGAAGAAGCAGACTTGAACCCAGTATCACCTTATGGCTTCCATAAAAAGATTGCTGAAGACCTATGCCGTTCCTATGCATTTAATTATAATCTTTCTATTGCAGTAGTCCGGCTGTTTTCAATTTATGGAGCGGGGTTAGAAAAACAAGTGCTTTGGGACGCCTGTGAGAAAGCTCGGCTGGATGATCCGGTGTTTTTTGGCACAGGTAATGAGTCCAGGGATTTTATTCATGTAGATGATGCAGCTGAACTATTATATTTGGCTGCCGAAAAAGCCTCCTCGAAGTGTCCTGTTTTCAATGGGGGGGCCGGGGTGAACGTGAAGATCCGGGATATAGTTGAAAAGCTTTACTATTTTCTGGATTATAAAAAGAGCCCTTGTTTTAGCGAGCAACAAAGGGATGGAGATCCGCTTCATTATCAGGCGGATATTTCGAAAGCTTATGCTTTAGGGTGGCAGCCGCAAATAGATTTGGATACAGGTATAAATGACTATGTAAATTGGTATAAGGATTTTAAAAAATGATTAGAACAGGATTTTTCCTAAACCTGAATTATGGTTGGGTAGGGGGAATAAATTATTACCGTAATCTCCTGACAGCTATTTTTGAGAATGAGAATAACATAATTGAACCGGTTATTTTTTTCCCGGGAAACAAAAATGTCAGTAATTTGTTGGAGGGCTTTCCGCCCTTTGAGATAGTACGAGACAGATGCTTTGACAGGTACAGTTTATCCTGGTTTTTGCAGCGGGTTGGCGAAAAAGATTTAAAAAATAATATAGTGCTGGAAAAACAAATAAAAACTTTATTATATGAGAATAACATTGAGGTAATATCACATTCTGTTGATTTATTCAATTTAAATTTATCCAGCCCTATGCTGGGATGGATACCAGATTTTCAACATCTGCGAATGCCGGAGTTTTTTTCCGGGGAGGAGTTGGAGCAGCGCAAACAGAGATTCACAAGTCTATGCGATGAATCTGCGCGGATAATTCTGAGCAGTTTTAGCGCCCGGAAAGACCTGGCCTTATTCGCACCGGAACACGTCGATAAATCAAGGGTACTGCAATTTCCTGTCAAACCGGTTTCTCAAAACGATATTTTAGGGTTGGCGGAACTTCAAAAAAAATATAATTTTTCAGGCTCCTACTTCCATTTGCCAAATCAATTCTGGAAGCATAAAAACCATAGAATTGTTATTGAGGCACTGAAAATTTTAAAGTCAAAAAACCATCAGGTCCGGATCATTGCTACAGGTAATACCGTTGATTACCGGCATCCCGGTTTTTTTGACAACCTATTATATGATATAACCCGTGATGGCTTATTGGATTCTTTTATCATACTTGGACTGGTACCCTATACAGATATGGTATCGTTGATGTTTAATTCAGTTGCAGTTATTAATCCATCATTTTTTGAAGGATGGAGCACAACGGTTGAAGAAGCCAGGTCGATAGGAAAGAAACTTATATTGTCAGATATTGATGTTCACCGGGAGCAAGCGCCACGGGGTGCACACTATTTTGATCCGCAGAACGCCGAAGAATTAGCTGCAGTTCTGTGGGAGGTGTGGAGCTCGTTTGACAATGAACATGACCGGCTTATGAGAATCAAAGCTCAAGAGGATTTCCCAATACGTTGGAAAAATTTTGCGGAATCTTATTCAGGTATTGTCCTGGAGAGTTTAGAGGTTAAGCGGCACCAGCCGAAATAGAAGGATAACAAACCATTATTACGTGGCCGGGGTCGAATTATGGGACAGAATTTTACACCGCACTGGCAATTGACATTACGCCCATGATAAAAAACAGCAGCAGGCTTATGCGGTTGAAGAGAGTGCTGTTCATACTGGTTCCTATTTTGCTGCCGATCAGGATCCCGGCGGAACTGATCAACAGGGAAGGGGACATGGTGACAGCATAGTTTAGCACCTCCGGGGTGATAAGGCCGCTCGTCATCATAACCGGGACGGTGAAGACGGTGGTTACCAGGAAGAAAAAGGCCAGGTTGGCGCGGAAAACTTGTTTTTCCAGCTGCTGATTGCTGTAGAAGAATATGACCGGAGGGCCGCTCATGGTCAGGCTGCCGTTTAAGATCCCGCTGGTAAAGCCGGCAATCACGTTGCCGAGCTTCTCATTTTTTATCTGCACCCGCAAGCCGGAATAAAGCATCCAGGCGGAAACGATGATCAGCACTCCCACAGCTATTTTCATAATTGATTCATCCACCACGACCAATAGCCAGGTGCCGATGGGGACGCCTAAAATGCCTGCTCCCACCAGATAGCCCATGCCTTTTAAGTTAAGGTGCTTGTATATGGGCAACAGCAGAACGATATCGATCAGCACTCCGTACAGGATCAGCACCGGTACCAGGAACTTAAGCGGCAGCAGCAGGTTTAGCAGCGGAACTGCGATCATGGCAAAACCGAAACTGGTGATGCCCATGATGATGGCAGCCAGAAATATTATCAGCATGACCAGGATATAAGTTAACGGTTCCAAACCAACGTTCTCCTTGCAAGTAATAAATCGAGTATTTAGAAAAATATACCGCAAAAATCTGCCGGCGAACAGAGAAAATGAAGCGGGCTATGAAAAGCAAAGATAGCATCTGTTTTTTAGCAAAATATACAGTTGGACAAAAAACGTCTATATTGATGTTGCATAATCGTGGTATTAGTTTATCAGGTGGCGGTAATTTGCCAACTACAGAAGGAACAGCCGATACTATACCAGCTTTGTATAATATTACTTCAGAAGCGGAACAGCAAGTTAGCATGGAGAGGGAGCAAAGGCCCTGACACTGTTAAACGCGGCTGATGTGCAAATGTATGGCGACAAGAACTGTAAGCATTAGACAAAAATTTAAATATTAGCAGGAATATAGAAACATTATGGATAAATACAAATAATATACAAGGTAAATAGAGGCAAATAGTGAATTATAATGAAATACTGCCTGACCACAGTATGTATATAGTGACCGAGAGTTAGGGCAGGATGGTTATGAATTTAAAAAGTAGAAATATGGAACTCAAGCAGCGTACTCTAATTGACAAATAAATGGTGGTGAAGTAATTGCGAGGACTTGGGCTTGTTTTGGCTGGTGGGGGAGGTAAGGGTGCATATCAAATTGGTGTATGGAAGGCACTACAAGAATTTGGAGTAGTAGCTAATATAACAGCAGTTTCTGGTACTTCAGTAGGAGCCCTCAATGCTGCCTTATTTGTTCAAGGGGATTACAATATCGCTGAGAATGTTTGGCTTAATATAAGAACAGATAAAATTTTAAAATTAGATTCTAAAAATATGAAACAGGTTATCAGCGGTTTTTCTCCTTTTGCACGCACCCAAAATATTGATATTATTGCACCTATTTTGTTATATATGGCGAAAAACAGAAAAAGTATTTTTTCAAGAGACGGGTTAGTAAAAATAATTGATGAAAATTTGAATCTACAACAGATATCCTCTGATATGATCCCATGTTTTGCCACTTGTCTTGAAATACCACAACAAAAAAAGAAGTATTTCAATTTGAATCGAATGGATCCGTTAAAAATAAAATCTGTTTTGCTTGCGACTTCAGCATTGCCATTAATATTCGATGATGTAGTAATTGATGGCAAGAGCTATATCGACGGCGGTGTTCCTGTTTTTGGTGATAATGTTCCTATAAAACCTCTATATGATATAGGTTATAGAGGTTTCTTAGTTGTTCATTTAAGTCGGGACAGTATTATTGATAAGAAAAGTTTTCCGGGTGCAAAGATTATAGAAATTGTTCCGTATGAAGATCAAGGAAACATGCTTGATGGAACATTGGATTTTACCAGAGAAGGAGCAAAAAAAAGAATTCAACAGGGCTATAATGATACTTCAAAGATATTGGAACCCATGTATTATATGGGAATAACCCAAAAGGAAATATATGAAAAGCTTATTCAAATTGCAAACGATGAGTATAATTTCGAAATAGAAAGACAGACGTTAATAGATGAGCGAGGGAAACTCAAATGCGAATTGTATAAATCAATTGATGGGGAAGGGGGATAAAAGATGGAGCCAGCATTGCATACTACTGAGTTAACTTATCAAGAAAAAACAAAACTAAATCAATATGTAACTGAAATAATTGAAAAGCATAAAAAAAATGCAGCTGATATTGACATATTGGTAAATGATAGCGTATACCTTTTTCTGATAATGATAAAAAACTGCTTAAAGATAAAAAAGTACAGGATATTATTATAGGACTCGGTAGAAACAGTAATATAAAGCCTTCAGAGGTTGCGGATATTCCATATTTGTTTTACAAAATTCCAGCTGCAAAACTATTAAAACATCATGGCGGCATTAGTAAAGGATTTTTAAAAAAATTCGAGCCTGTATATGAGTTTAGTGAAATGTTTGAAAATATAAAAGGAAAATCGTAAATTATACAGGAGTGGCTTCAGGCTGGGTACCGTCAATATTTTTTCGCAAATTCGATTTGCCGCTTGGCAGTGAGAAATTATCCAGCAAATAGGTTGAAAACGGGGTATAATTATGGTACATTTAGGCCACGGGAAGGAGCTGAAAAATATGCCGCGAATTATTCCAATTCGTGATTTAAAAAATACCGGCGAAATCTCTCAAATGTGTAATGCCTCCGATGAACCGATTTTTATTACAAAAAACGGTTACGGAGATATGGTTATCATGAGTATGAAAATGTACGAAGAAAAAATGTTTATGCTTGATGTCTATAGTAAACTTATTGCCGCTGAGGAACAGATAAAGGAAGGCAAAATACTTGATGGGGATGAGTCTTTAAAAAGAATAAGAGAAAAATATAATGTATAAATTGAATGTTTCAGAGCTTGCGCACCAGGATTTGGACAGAATCGTTTCATACATTGCTGAACAATTGGCCAATTTAAGGGCAGCAGGCGATTTCCTTGAAGAAGTGGATAAATGTTATGGTAATCTGAGAATCAACCCTTTAATGTATGCAAAGTGTCAGGATAAGCGGTTGGAAATGGAAGATTACCGCAAGGTGTTGATAAAGAATTATGTACTTGTGTACAAAATTAATGAGGCCTCCAAAACAGTAAGCGTTTTACGCTTCTTCTATGGAGCACAGGATTATGTAAATTTGATATAGAATTATGATCAGTGAACGCAAATGGACCGCCTGTGCATATAAAGCCACCATTTAATTTTGTTGATGATGCATCTCCAAATAGATATAAAAATCAGTTCAAGATAAAAGCTAATGTACCCCCTTCCGCTTCCTGTCATGCCATTACCGGCAGCAGGGGAATGAATCTTAAAATTTCATTTACCTGGTGTGACTCGGATATGCCGGTTTTGCACCATATAGCAAAGTGCTCGCAATTATTTGACAATAGATTATAGCTTTCCTCGCCCAGTCTGCCAGTGGCTCTTTCAACTGTTTCATCAGGTGAATATAAATGATATCGTTTCCTCTTTATATATTCATAGAAATTTGTCCATTGTAGTGCAAACAAGGAGCCTGAAGTTGCTGAAGGAATATTGATTTCCTCCGGTTTACCGTATGTAGCGGGAAATTTACAGATAAAATAGCTGTCAGCACCATTGAGAAAATTTTCAAGAGTGGTCTCATTAATGATGCTCTTTTCCATGAACTCATTATCCAGTGGAGCATAGTGGATTACTGTCCGGTCTCCTAAATAGACGCCGTAATGCTTATATAGTACCCTGTCAACGCCGATGATATCACCATATTCTGCAGTACTGCTTTCTTTTCCGGAAATATGCGCTGCCGGATTCAGAATTGAAGTGACGAAATCATCCAGGGTATCTATGAAATCACCTGCAATCGTTCTTAGTTCTTCTTCCAGTTCCTCACGTTCAGACGGGTGTAACCGTCAAGTAGTTTTGAACAAAAAATGATAAATAACTTTGGACACCTAGT
>DAOPZM010000008.1:0-104893 GCA_035353375.1 Syntrophomonadaceae bacterium | reverse complement strand
TGGACAAAGAAAGCGGCAATGTTTATTTAAGAGCCAGATACTATGACCCGGAGACCGGCAGGTTTATCAGCGAAGACCCGATAAGAGACGGGTTGAACTGGTATGTCTATTGTAACAATAACCCGATTCGTTTTATCGACCCGCGGGGATTATCGGTCGGTGATGTTACTATGCCAAACGGAGATGTAATACATGGCACTATAACAGATGGAATTACTTCGTTGCCTGACGGCAGCCGACCGCCTGAAGGAGCAGTAGTTGAAACAGCGGCAGGTTTTTATTTGATGCATAATGGCAGCGGCGTAAAAGTGACACCAACAATGGAAGCAGGGAGTAAGGGACGTAATACGTTGGGAGCAGCATTAAAAGAGGACATAAATGATATACCCTCAGGACTCAGTGGGGCTTATCAGGCATTTGTGGACACCATTAATAGTATGCCTGAGATTGGCAATGGGACTGCGCTAGCGTTAAAGGATACAGGAGAATATTTGACTTCGAAGGAAGCTGTTACTGCGTATATTCGGACTGGGGGTACAGTTATAGTAGTATGTGCTGCCCCTGTAAGCGGTATGGCTTCAGCTACGGGGGTAACTGTAACTGGAATAAATACGGCCTTAGTTAAAATTGAAATACAAACATCATGTAATATAGCTAAATATGGACCTCGAGCAGTAGCAATATACAATGCAGTTCGTGCTAGCGCAAATTCACCTTGTAGTTATGATGGAAAACCTAGCGGAATAGTCGGCGATATTATGACTGTAGAAAATGAAATTGAAAAAGCAATACGAAAAGAATTTGGAGGATATTAATGTCCAATCAAAAGCTTTTAAGGGCAATTGAGGAACAAAGAAAACCGTTTCTTAAACAAACATTGATTTATTCCGATATTGATCAGGAAACAATTAATCTTGTTAAGAATGACTTCCCGGAATACGACTCTATAGAAGAACTACCGCTATTATTCTGTATGGGATATACGGAGTCTTTTCAATTACGGTGGTTTTTTATTAGTAATAAACGATTATATTATAGATTAGCTTCATTCCCGCCAATTCTTACAGCACTAGATTGCATTGACTTACACAGAATAAAGTCTTTAAAAATCCATTCTAGATGGGTTGTAAACTATATTGAGCTTAATGGGAGGAAAATAGGAACAATAATAATTAGCTCTATTAGAGAGATATTATTTTTGAAAAAATTTATTAATATTATATTAAAAAATTATGAACATAGAGAACCAGATGAAATAAGTGAAACGCTTAAAATAGACTATTATCCAACTTGTGAGTGGAAACATCTTGACAACGCTGGAGTATTTCCGTTAGTTAATAATTATTTTTCAAAGCATAATCAGGGTGGTCGCCTTTGGGGATATTATCATTTTTACACGAACCCGTTTATCAACCCGGAGAAAATTAGCTTAGCAAGACAAGAATATGCTGACTATGATCCTAAAGAGGAAATACCCTTACTTTTGGTGGAGAATCTTGGAGAAAAAACATCGGGAATTGTAATAACAAATAAATATGTTTATTATAATTTAAGCCCTACGATAATGAAAAACGAAATGAAGAATAAGATTGCATTAGATAAACTCAAGTCATTTAGGATAAAATCAAGGTATTTTGGATGGATATATATAAATAATCAGAAAAAAGGGATGACAAGTGCTTTTGATTTCCTTGATAGAAAGGCTGCAATAATATTCCAGGAATTAGTAAACTTAATAATTGAAGAAGTCACTAGACAATAATATTATTAAATTTTGATTAGACGCTCTGAAAGGTTTAATAGGTAAAACAAAACTAGTTTATAACAAACAAGGGGAATTTAATAATAATTCAAAGGGAGTACATTAATGGTTAATGAATCTTTGATTGAAATTGTTGAAAGATACTTTGAAAAAATTCCGCGGCCTTATGCTAATTATGAATATGGCCGATTTATTTCACAAAGAAAATTAAATAACGCTCAAAAACTATATGCGCCTTATGATAATGAAAAGGAACGCCCCCTTCTATTGATTGATGATACTATTTTTAAATCGGCAAAGGAAGGAATACTACTTACAAATGAAAACATATATTTTAGATTATCTATTCGGAGAGGAATACTGAAGACGACCATTAATTGTATTCCATTAAAAGAAATTACAGACATCTCATTTGAATTAGGTAAAAAAGGATCAGATTTGATTGTTAACGGAAAGAAAGTAGCTTTTACAACAGCTTTCGGAATAGGCGGTTTGGAAGAGAAAGAAGGAAAAATCATTAATCGTCTATTTGAAATTATGATAGACTCATTGTAACAGGTTTGATTGTAGCAAAAATTTCAATCAGAAGATGTTTAGTAATGTAGATAGTAAGTAATTTGCCAAACGAGGTAAGATTTAGGGAGACAGTACAGAACTATTTACAAAACCAATTCTAATATTTATCGTGTTGTAACCCGATAATTTCTATCGTTTAAGAAGAAAATAATTTCTTCCACAAAGGGGGGCTATAGCAACCTTGGTCAAAGCGATGGAAGATCATCGTCAGGATTTTATCGTAATTTTGGCGGGTTATTCAAATGAAATGAGCCGGTTTATCCGCTCCAATCCCGGTCTCAGATCACGTTTTCCTATTCATATTGATTTTTGTGATTATAATGAAGAAGAGTTGTTTCAAATTGCCCTGCAGATGTATGCGGAGAGGGAATACCAGCTTTCCAGCCGCGGACGCTGGAAACTGAAAAATGAACTGGCGGATTTTATTCGTACCCGCCATCCCCATAGCGGTAATGCCAGGTACGCAAGGAATTTGGTGGAGAAATCCATCCGCCTCCAGGCTTTAAGGATCATAGACCGGGATGGCTTAAGCCGCCGCGACTTGATGATAATTGAAGATGTTGATTTACCCGAAAAAAGTATTCAAAATTAGTTTGTAAGGATGGAAAAAAATTGAGCAGTCTATCGATAATAAAAGATGCGGAAAAAGTTCTTAAAGATGAGTTCACCAGACTGGAAGAGATCACCTATCATAATCAGGTAAAAGTCTTGAATGCATTTAAGAAAATGCATGTACGTGATTACCATTTCGCAGCTTCAACCGGTTATGGCTATGGTGACATTGGCCGTGATCTGCTGGAAGAAGTCTATGCTGATATTTTTAACAGTGAAGACGCACTGGTGAGAGGACAAATTATATCAGGTACCCATGCTATTTCCGCCTGTTTGTTGAGCCTGCTGCAACCTGGCGACAGGATGGTTTCAGCAGCAGGAAGTCCCTATGATACTTTGAAGAAAGTGATCGGAGTTGACAGTAAAAGTTACGGAACCCTGACCTGGCAGGGAATAGAATACAGTGAAGCAGCTTTGGACGCCAATGGACAACCTGACATCAAAGCAATTGAAAAAGCCCTTATAAGCCCGACCAAATTAGTATTGATACAGCGCTCGCGGGGATATTCATTACGGCCTGCCCTGGGGCTGGAGGACATTGAAAAGCTGGTTAAAATCATCCGTTTCAAACAGCCGGATGCGGTTATTATGGTTGACAATTGTTACGGAGAATTCGTGGAACACGAAGAACCGAGTAAATATGATATTGACATAATGGCAGGTTCACTGATCAAAAATCCCGGCGGCGGACTGGCCCCGGGCGGGGGATACATATGCGGGAAAAAAGATTTGGTGGAATACGTTTCTTACCAGATCACTGCTCCTGGTCTGGGCAAAGATTTAGGCCCCAGTCTGACTGGCAAGCGATATTTATTTCAGGGCTTGTTTATGGCCCCGCATATTGTTTTACAAGCCATGAAAAGTGCATTATTATTAGCTTATGTTTTTGAGGAATTTGGCTATGAAGTTTTTCCCCGCTGGAATGAACCCCGGGGTGATATTGTCCAGGCTGTCAAACTTAAAGATCAGCATCAGGTGCTTAAGTTTTGCCAGACCGTACAGAGCAACTCACCGGTCGATAATGATGTGACCCTGGAGTTTGGAGAACTCCCCGGCTATGAACATAAAGTAGTGATGGCTGCCGGTACTTTTGTCCAGGGTTCCTCGATCGAACTTTCCTGTGATGCTCCGGCCCGGGAGCCATATGCAGTTTTCATGCAGGGGGGACTGGCATATGAACATGCCCGTTTTGTAATAAGCCAATTGATCGAAACGATTTTATTGTAATGAAAAGCAGGTGTTTAGAATGAGTGTACAAACTATTGTGCTGGCTGCGGTTATTATTCTTTGTGTTATAGGAATACTCGGAACGATTTTGCCAATGCTGCCGGGTGTGGCTATGATCTTCGTTGTCATAATTGCTTACGGCTGGTGGGAAGGCTTTAATGTTATATCATTAAATTATCTGATTATCTTAGGCAGCCTGACCCTTTTATCGGTATTGCTCAATTATTTATCAACCGTTATGGGAGCTAAATTCTTTGGTTCCACAAAAACCGGTCTGGCAGGTGCACTGCTGGGAACGGCTGCCGGTATATTTATCTTTCCTCCTGTTGGCTTAATACTGGGGCCTTTAGCCGGTGCATTTATTGGTGAGTATATTTCCAATCAGGATGCTAAAAAATCATTAAGGGCCGGAATCGGTGCGGTCATTGGCATGTTTTCCGGGATAGTATTTCAGTTTGCCCTGGCAGTTGGTATCTTTATTTCCTTTTTGATAAAAGTATTTTAAGAAATTGATAAGCTTTTATAAATATGTTAATCTTACTAAGTTGATACACACAGAAATGGGAGGCGGGCAGATTGACTAAAGAAGAAATCCTGAAAAAAGCGCAGGAAGCCAATGTACAATTTATAAGACTTCAATTTACTGATATTTTAGGAGTAATGAAAAATATTTCGATAACCGCAGACCAATTGGGAAAAGCCCTGGATGGTGAATTGATGTTTGACGGCTCGTCCATCGAAGGTTTTGTACGTATTGAAGAATCAGATATGTATCTTAAGCCAGATCCGGATACTTTTTTGGTTTTGCCCTTTGACAGTGATGCCAAAGGTAAAACAGCACGATTGATATGTGATATTTATGATCCGGGTAACAAACCTTTTGAAGGTTCCCCGCGTTATACGCTGCAGAAGTGCGTTCAGGAAGCCAAAGAATTAGGCTACACCATGTATGTGGGTCCGGAACCGGAATTTTTTATGTTTCATTTGGACGAAAACGGCCAGCCAACACTAAAAACCAATGATAAAGCCAGTTATTTTGACCTGCCTCCGGTCGATAAGGGAGAAGATGCCCGCCGCGATATGGTTGAAACTTTACAGAGCATGGGTTTTGAAATTGAAGCTGCCCATCACGAAGTTGCCCCGGGGCAGCATGAAATTGATTTTAAATATATGGATGCAATAAAAGCTGCTGACAGTATTGTTACCTTTCGAATAGTAGTAAGGACGGTTGCCCAAAAACATGGCATGCATGCTACCTTTATGCCGAAACCGATATACGGTATTGCCGGTTCCGGTATGCATCTGCATGTATCTTTATTTAAAGACGGGAAGAATGCTTTTTATGATGAAACGAAAAAGGACGGGTTAAGCAGTGCATGCTGGCATTTCATTGCCGGCGTATTGAAGCACGCGCGGGCAATATCAGCCGTCACCTGTCCAACTGTAAATTCATATAAACGTTTAGTGCCAGGTTATGAAGCCCCGGTATATATTGCCTGGTCCTACCGTAACCGCAGTCCGCTTATAAGAATACCTGCCCGGCGTGGTATAGGCAGCCGCATAGAAATCCGCAATCCTGACCCGACCTGTAATCCTTATCTTGGCCTGGCAGTTATCTTAAAAGCAGGTCTGGAAGGAATAAAGAATAAGCTGGAACCGCCTGCACCTGTGGAACAGAATATTTATGAAATGGATCTAAGCGAAAGAAAAATCAACAACATACATTCCTTGCCGGAAAACTTATATGAAGCCATAAATGAACTGGCAGATGACAAACTGATTCAGGAAGCCTTAGGGGAGCATATTTATACACGTTTCCGGCTGGCCAAAATTAAAGAATGGGAAAATTACAGCTCCCGGGTTTATGAATGGGAAATCGATGAGTATCTGGAAAAATTCTAAGTAAATTTTATATAATCCCGCAAAAGTAAATACACCTCTTAAATTTCAGAAACATCTGATTTTGCGAGGTGTATTTTTATTCATATTTTTATAAATATATTACATCCGCCGCATAAGTCCCAGCACTTTACCTACAATTCTCGCTTCGCTGGTTATAATTGGCTGCATCGAGCTGTTCTCAGGTATTAATTCCAAATGATCCTTATGTTTATAAAGTCTTTTAACTGTTGCTTCATCTTCCAGCAAGGCCACCACTATATCACCGTTATTGGCATCAGGCTGTTCCCTGACTATGATAAAATCACCGTCTAATATTCCGGCCTCGATCATGCTTTCTCCTTTTACTTTCAGTATGAAGGAAGTGCCGCTTTTTATAAATTCTCCCGGCACCGGCATGTGACCGTCAATATTCTGTTCCGCCAGAATTGGAGTTCCGGCAGCTACTGCGCCGACTACCGGCAGGTAAACCGTATCGCTGACCATAGTTAAGTCTGGCTGCTCAAGGGGAATAACCGTACGGGGTTTGGAAGGGTCTTTTTTCAGCAATCCCATGTCTTCCAGGTGGACCAGATGAGCGTGAACAGTGGAGCTTGACTTTAAACCGACAGCCTGCCCGATTTCGCGGACCGAAGGCGGATACCCGGATTCCTTTATCTGCTTCTTTATAAAATCCATAATAAGTTTCTGGCGGTTAGTCAGGTTTATTTCTTCCGACATATGGCACCCCCTATGATTTATTTGACCAAATTATAACATAAATATAATTGCAAAACAAATGTTCGGGTTTATTTCCAGAAATTATTTTCATTAACATTTTCAATACTTCGCAAAATGCTGCGCTTAGCGCCCGGATGGTCATTTTCGATTTTAGATAATAAATGGTTGATTTCATTTCTTTTTGATTTTTTATCTGCCGGACATAAATTTTGAACAACTGATATATCTGCCGTCTGTACAAAATGGTCGATATCTTTTTCCGCCACATATATTAAAGGCCTTATTACGATTATATCGACCCGATCGAGATAAGTCAGGGGTTTAAATACCTCGAAGCGTTGCTCATAAAGCATGGAAAGGAACAATGTGCTGACTACATCATCCAAATGGTGTCCCAATGCAACTTTATTGCAGCCAATGCTTTTAGCCGAGTTGTTAAGTGCGCCCCGGCGCAGGTTGGCACAAAGTGCGCAGGGGTTTTTCTCCTGCCTGATTTCAAAAACCACTTTGCCGATATTTGTTTCTTTGATCATCAACTGATAGCCAAGACTTTGACAATAATCTTGTAATGGTGATAATTCTAAATCCCAGCCTAAATCGATATGAATAGGGAAGACGTTAAAATCCAGCGGGGTATACTTCTGCAGCAGCCACAGAAAATAGAGCATGGTCAGGCTGTCCTTGCCGCCAGACAGGCCAACTGCCACCTGATCGCCGTTTTCTATCAGATTATATTTTAAATTGGCATCCCTTACCTGTTTAAATATCTTTTTAATTAAGCGTTTACTCATAAAATCACCAAACTCAGAGTCTTTTAATAGAAATGATAAAGCACTTTACTGCAGCGGTAAAGTGCCGAATAAAGTTGATTTGATTCTTCTGCCATCTCAGGCGGAATGCAGAGCTTTACGCCTGATTGCATCTCTAACCAATTGGATGGGATGAACTACCCGGCAATTCATATCATGCTCCCTGATGCCGAAATTCAATTGCATGGTGCAACTGGGGCAGCAGGTAGCAACTGTTTCAGCACCAGTTAATTTTATCATCGCCATTTTTTTGTCCAGGATTTTCATGGAAGTCTGATAATGAGTAATGCTGTAAGTTCCCGAACCTCCACAGCAATAATTGGTATCTGACATTTCCACCAGCTTAACTCCCGGGATCCTTCGAAGTAATTCTCTCGGCTGCTCCTTTATCTTTTGCACATTGGCCAAATGGCAGGGATCATGGTAAGTAACAGTTATTTTTCTGGCATTATTATTTGCCGGGATGTTGACATCTAAAACATCGATTAAGAATTTACTTAAATCAATTACTTTGGCAGCAAATTTTTCTCCCTCCAGAGCATATTCAGTCTCGCCCAGCAAAAAATGCATATTTTTAGGGGACAGGGCAGAAGAGCAGGAGCCACAATCAGTAACAATATAATCAAAATCATACGCATTAAAAATCCGGCTGTTATGTTCTGCCAGCCGTTGGGCAGTCTCAATTTTACCGTTGGCTATTTGAGGGAGACCGCAGCATTTTGAATGGCGCGGCACAATAACTTCACAGCCGTTATTGGTCAATACTTCAATAGTAGCCAGAGCAATATCAGGATTGAGCAAATCAGTGGCACAACCTAAAAAATATCCGATTTTATATTTTTTCTCACCCTTGGCCGGATTATATTCTGCAATCATGCTGCGGGCATTTCTTAATGGGACCGCATCCAGTATCCTCTCTGCTTGCGGCAATTCACCCGGCAGCAATTTCATGAGGCCTAATTTACGGGCTAGATTTTGCAGGCCGGTTTTTTGTACACCCCACATAAGTGAAGTTGAGAAGTTTAATAAAGCTGGCTTTGTCCATAAAGTATCAAAGATCAAATCTTTACTTAGGCTGGGATTAGTCTGGCTGATATATGAACGGGCAGCAGCATTCAATTCGTGAATATCGATCCCGGAAGGGCAATTAGCCGAGCATTTTTCACACATCAGACAGTTGGTCAGGCGCTTGCTGACTTCCTCGGATGGCTTTACTACACCGTCCCTGAGCATCTGTACCATGAATACATGACCCCGGGGGGCAGCGGATTCATAACGCAATTCTGCAAATACCGGACAGACGCTGCGGCATTTTCCACAGCGAACACATTTCATAATTTGTTCTTTTACAGGCGGCAAATTCTTAAAATCCACGACTCTGACCTCTTTCCCGCAACATTATTTAAAAAAGTTTATTGGGATTCATGATCCCTTTATCATCAAATGCCTGTTTAACTTTTTTCATATATTCTACGGCCAGGCCGTGCTCGATTTCCGCATAAGGGCGGCGGACTGCTCCTACTCCGTGTTCACCGGTGGTCGAACCATTAAGTTCGATAGCCAGTAAGTGAATTTCATGCACCAACTTTTTGACCTGCTCGACTTCTTCAGGGATTGAGGTGTTGATGACCGGGGCAGTATGGACATTGCCATCGCCAATATGGCCGTAATTTACAACCTTAATGTCATATTTGTCTGCCAATTTCCTGATAGCTCTTAATGTATCAGCAACTTTGGACAAAGGCACGCTTATATCTTCGCCGGCAAATACACGGGTACCGTCACTTCTGACCCGGGCTGCGGCGGTGGCTGTAACACTGCGTCCTTCCCACAATTGAGCCATTCTTTGTGGTTCTGTCGACCACTCGACATTTCTTGCCCTGCGGCCGGCCACTTCTTTAATAACATTACCTTCATATTCAACTGAAGGAGGATTGCCATCAACTTCAAACAGTAAAATAGCTTCCGCCTCCGGCAAATTGATTTCCGGCTTAAACATGTTAACTGCACTTATAGCAGAACTATCCAATATTTCCATTCCGGATGGCATAATTCCCGCCTGATATATTTCCAGGACTGTTGCCGGTGCGTCATCCAGAGAATCAAAAACTGCCATCGCTATACCGCGGGCTTTGGGCTTAGGCCAGCAGCGCAGACGAATTTGGGTGATAACTCCTAAAACACCTTCAGAACCGACCATAAGTTTGGTTAAATTTAAACCGGAAACATTTTTTAAAGTCCTGGCCTTCATGCCGCCGGTATAAATCAAATCACCATTCGGCAAAACGATTTCCAGACCCAGGATATATTGTTCTGTACAGCCGTATTTTACTGCTCTGAGGCCGCTGGCATTATTGGCCACCATTCCCCCCACAGTACACATCAAACTGCTGCCGGGATCCGGGGGGAAAAACAGATTATATTCCGCCAGGCGTTTGTTTAATTCAGCATGGACTACTCCCGGCCTGACAATTACCTGCATGTTCTTTTGATCTATTTCCACGATTTCATTAAAGTTGGAAAGATCCAGAACAATACCCCCGTTTAAAGCTACACTGCCGCCGGTTTCTCCGGTTCCGGCACCGCGGGGAATGACATCGATCTGGTTTTCATAGGCATATTTCATAATAGCCTGAATATCGGCAGTTGAGTCCGGCAATACAACTGCCCAGGGGTCAAGCGGCTTTAATTGGGTCAAAAAAGAACTGTCATACGAATAGTACATTAAATCCAGCTCTTCGGTCAGCACTTTTTGCTCACCCAACATATTGAGCAAGTCTTTTCTAATACTTACGGAATCCATCAATTTCCACTCCCTTATTATATGGAAAATAGTAAACTTCTTAATTCTTTGCTATTATATCATAAAAGTTATCACAGTCATTTATAAAACCTTAAAATATGCGGTATAATCAATAACACATGGAATAAAGGCATGAAATTGACAATAGATTAAGATAAAACTATAAAAGGAGTTCGACTATGTATACTGGGTTACTCAGAATACTGCCGCCTGAGGTCGTAAAATTTAATGAACCAATGAAATGCCACACCACTTTTCAAATCGGCGGCCTGGCTGATATAATGATTCTCCCGCAAAGCATTGAACAAGTGGTAGATACCGTAAAATGGTGTCACCTGAATGGAATACCATTATTTATATTCGGCCTGGGCAGTAATTTGCTGGTGCGGGAAAAAGGCATAAGAGGCGTAGCGGTGAAAATCGCTTCCGGACTTAATAAAGTTAGCGCCGATGGAAATGAAATATATGCTGAAGCTGGAATCAGTATGGCCGATTTATCATTGATAGCGGCGGATAACTCACTAAGCGGCCTGGAATTTGCTGAAGGAATTCCCGGCAGTTTAGGCGGGGCAGTGGTCATGAATGCCGGAGCCTATGACGGAGAAATGCAGGATATAGTTTCAGAGGTCATAACCATTGATACCGATGGTAATCAGCTTAGCTTAAGCAATGAGGAAATGCAATTCGCATACCGCCGGACTATATTGCAGAACAGTTCCTATATTGTTATTGCCGTCCGTTTAAAACTTACGCCCGGCGATCGTGAAACAATAAAACAGCGTATGGCTGATTTCAGGCAGCAGCGGCAGAAAAAACAACCTCTGGAAATGCCCAGTGCCGGCAGCACATTCCGCCGCCCGCCTGGTTTTTATGTCGGTCCCATGCTTGAACAACTTGGCTTAAAAGGATTTAGCATTGGCGGTGCACAAGTTTCGGAAAAACATGCCGGCTTTATTGTCAATAAAGGCGACGCTACAGCTGATGACGTATTTGAACTGATCACCTATATTCAGGCGCAGGTCAGGGAAAAATTCGATGTTGAACTGCAGACTGAAATTTTGGTAGTTGGGGAAGAGTAAACGCTATTATGAATTGAGGAATGTTATGAAAATCCTGCTTACGACGCTTAATGCCAAATTTATTCATTCTTCATTATCATTGGCATATCTGAAAGCTTATTGTCAAAATGACTTTAAAGATATATATATCAGAGAATACACAATCAACGAACCGGTCGCCAAAATATTGTCCGACATCTATTCTGTACAGCCTGATGTGCTATGTTTTTCCTGTTACATATGGAATATAGAATCGATCAAAATATTATGCGCAGATATTAAGCAGGTTCTGCCCGCAGTTAAAATCATTGCCGGGGGACCGGAAGTCTCCTATGATGCTGAACATTTTCTTAATGAAAACCCGACGGTCAATTATGTAATTCGCGGCGAAGGAGAAGTAACCCTGCATGAACTGCTGCACTGTCTGCATCAGCAAGTGAGCCCGGAACAAACAGCCGGTTTAACTTACCGGCATAAATCGATGATAATTGCCAACCGTGACCGGCCATTGATCGATAACCTCGATAAAATACCTTTTCCTTACGAAAATAACCTTGAACCATATAATAACCGCATTATTTATTACGAAACCAGCCGCGGATGTCCGTTCAACTGCTCTTATTGCCTTTCATCCACTACCAAAGGGGTAAGATTTTTTACTCTGGAAAGAGTAAAAAGAGATCTTAAATATTTGCTTGATCTTCGGGTGCCGGAAATAAAATTCGTCGACCGGACCTTTAACTGCAATGAAAAACGTGCTCAGAAAATAATGGAATATATCATAGCAAATAATCACAGCACTAAATTTCATTTTGAAATCGAGGTAACGCTTTTATCGCAAGAAATGCTGCAATTTTTGCATAAAGTTCCCGTCGGGATGTTTGATTTTGAAATCGGCATTCAATCTACCTGTCGGCAAACCATTGCGGCAGTAAACCGGAATCACGATTGGCATAAACAAAGGGATAACATTGCTTATCTGATCGAAAACTGCAGCATCCATATTCATCTGGATCTCATAGCAGGCCTTCCTTATGAAGATTATGAACGGTTTAAAATATCATTTAATAATGTATGTGACCTGAAACCTGATGTTATTCAGCTGGGATTCCTTAAACTGCTGAAAGGTTCTGCCATCCGCGATCAAAGCCGGGAATATGGCTATATATTCGAACAAAAACCGCCTTATCAGGTGCTTGGCAATAATTATATTACTTACGAAGAACTGCTGAAGCTATCTCAAATCGAGGATTTAATAAGCCGCTATTACAATACCGGCATAGCAGATAACTTGCTTGCTTACATAATAAAACAATATTATCAGGGTGATGCTTTTGCCTTCTGGCAAGTATTAGCTGATTTCTTAAACAATAATAACTTCTTCCGTTATGGACATAGAAGGGAAGAGGAGTATTCCTTATTGCATTCATTTATAGTCAGTTTTCATAATGACGATACCGGTCTTGTCGAACTGCTGAAACTGGACTATTTTCTTTGTAACCCCAAAAATAATCTGCCTGGCGGCTTCACCAGCAATAATCCTGATAATGTCAACGAAATACTTTATTCATATCTTAAAGACGAACATTTCATAGCTGCCAATATTCCGGATTTAATTAATAAAACGCCGCGTGAAAGGCGGCGAATGGCGCATCTGGAATACCTGTTCATAGCTGAAGGCTATATCCCGGGTACAGAAGCTGTCCCGCTTTTGTTTATATATAACAATGCCGGCAAGAGGGCCAAAATATTAAGAATCAGCCCCTCCTTTCCCGGCTGATTATTATAAGTGCCAACTTATACCTGGAAAATATGATTGATGTTTGTCATTAATAGATTCATTTACTTTAATAATAGATACAACAGGCCAAATACTATATAATATAATAATATGACAAGAATAATAGCGTTTTTTCGGTAATTAATATATATTAATTAGAAATTTGGGGTGTCGGGATGTTACATGATAAATTAATCGCCAAAGAAGGCTGGTCTATCATTGGCTTTTTTGCAGTTATAACTGCTGTTTTATATATATCGCCATTTGATGTGCTGCCTTGGTTTTTTCTCATATTGACTATATTTTGCATATATTTTTTCCGCAATCCTTATCGGGAAACTGATGCTGAAGAAGGTTCAGTTGTTGCTCCTGCTGACGGCAAGGTTAAATCAATAACCAGGATTTATGAAGACCAGTTTATTAAGGACGAAGCTATCCGTATCACCATTTTTTTAAGTTTGTTCAATGTGCATATTAACAGAGTGCCGATAAACGGAACTGTGACATATACTAATAAAAATGGCTGCAGTTTTCATCCGGCCTACAGAAACAATGCCAGAGATTTTAATGTTTCCAATTTTACCGGTTTTGACACCGATTACGGAAAAGTATTGGTGGTTCAAATTACTGGCTTTATAGCCCGCCGTATTATATCATGGGTCAATCCTGGAGATACGGTAAAAACCGGAGAGCATTTGGGACTGATTCGTTTTGGATCCTGCACGGAAATTTATTTACCGGTAAACGCAGAAGTTCTGGTGAAAGCTGGCCAAAGTTTACGGGGAGGGGAAACAGTAATTGCTCAATTTAATGACTAAAACTTTTGCCAATTTAGTCACCATGTTAAATATAATTTTGGGCTCCTTGTCATTGATTTACACTCTGAATCATGATTATAAAACTGCTGCCATTCTTATTCTGCTGGCAGTGGTCATGGATGGATTAGATGGAAAGGTGGCCAGAAAACTGGATGCCGAATCAGAACTGGGAAAAGAACTTGATTCCTTGTGTGATCTGGTTTCATTTGGTGTGGCACCGGCAATATTAATTTACTCGCAGGTATTATCGCTGCATTTTATTATCCTTGGTATTCTTGTAACACTTCTGTTCATTGTATGCGGGGCCTTAAGATTAGCCCGTTTTAATGTTCTGAATATTTCAGAATATTTTGTAGGTGTACCGATTACATTTGCCGGCATGCTGATGGCAGCAATTTCTTTGCTGGCCGCCTGGATAAACCCCTTGATAATTATATTGCTGGTATTTGCTCTGGCTTTATTGATGGTCAGCAATATTAAGGTACCGAAAGTAAAATAATCAATGTTGTTTTCCAATGCACGGCAGATAATTTTGCTGTGTATTATTGCATTTTTGCTGCAATGTTCTATCATATATAAAAGCAAACATAATTTCTATAGGAGAATGATTTTTGTTTAACAAAGAAAAATTAATGCAGCTAAATTCACGGGAAGCAGCTATAATGAATCACCAAAATATGGTTAAATCTGCCGTAATACTTCCCCTGACTGAAATAGATGATGAGTTGTTTGTCCTCTTTGAAAAACGCTCCATGTCACTTAATCATCAGCCTGGCGAAATCTGTTTCCCGGGAGGCGGTATTGAACCAGATGACCAGGGACCATTGGCAGCAGCTATTAGAGAAACTAGCGAAGAACTGGGGTTAAAATCATCGGATATTCAAGTTATTTGTCCGCTGGATATAGTTGTCAGTCCTTTTAAAGCTATTATTTACCCCTTTGCAGCCCTAATAGATTCTCCCGAAAATATTAATTTAAATAATGAAGTTGAAGAGCTGATTCCTATTCCCCTGCAATATCTTTTAAACCACCCGCCGCAAATACATAAGCTGCTCGTCAGTTTGCAGACTGCCGATGATTTCCCCTTCTCTCTTATTCCTCAGGGGCGTAATTATCCGTTTAAAAAAATCAATTACCCGCAATTATTTTATAAGTACGAAAATACTGTAGTATGGGGTTTGACCGCGCTTATACTGACCAATTTCCTGCAGTTGCTGACTGATGAATAATACTGTATTCATATTGGCCGGTAATTGACCAGTTAATATTTATAGTTTAATTTATACAGGTAATATCAATAAGTATTTAATGGAGGAATACAAGTAATGATACAGAAAAACAAAGTGGCCATCGTAGGCTACGGGAACATCGGTAAATATGCCATTAAAGCAGTTGAAGCAGCACCGGATTTTGTTATCGGTGGTTTGGTAAGATCATCCGGAGCCAATAAACTGCAGGAAACGAAACATTTAAACATTCCGGTTGTTAATAATATCAAAGATCTAACAGATATTAAAGTTGCACTTTTATGCCTGCCTACCCGTTTAGTACCGCAGACTGCCGCTGAAATACTGGCATTGGGAATCAATACCGTGGACAGCTATGATATTCACGGACAATTGGCTGACTATCGTATAAAATCAGACTTGATTGCCAAAAAACATAATTCAGTAAGCATTATTTCAGCCGGCTGGGATCCGGGTACTGATTCAATGGTCAGGTGTATGTTTGAATTCATGGCACCGCAGGGTATAACTTACACAAATTTTGGACCGGGCATGAGTATGGGCCATTCGGTAGCTGCACGGGCTATTGAAGGCGTAAAGAATGCTCTGTCCATGACCATGCCGCAGGGAGCAGGAATCCATAAAAGAGTCGTCTATGTTGAGATGGAATCCGGCCAAACCCTGGAAGATATCACAGCTAGATTAAAAGCTGATGATTATTTCGCTCATGACGATACGAAAGTTATCGCAGTTGAAGATATCAATACATTAATAGATATGGGTCATGGAGTTTCCATGCAGAGAAAAGGGGTTTCCAGTTCCACTCACAATCAGCTGATGAATCTGCAAATGAGTATCAATAATCCGGCTTTGACTGCCCAGATAATGTTAGCTTCAGCCCGGGCAACCTTAAGGCAAAAGCCGGGAGCCTATACTATGATAGAAGTTCCAATCATTGATTACCTGCCCGGCGACCGGGATCAAATAATCCGTAAACTGGTATAGTCAGGTTTTATATCTGAAAACATAATTTTATTAAAAACCCGATATTCATCTGCTGTTTATCGGGTTTGTTTTTTACCTGCTGAATAAAGAAATAACAATTATAATGTAAATAGCTTCTGTTAATTTGGAGGGTCTATGAAATACGACGACAAAAACCATTTTTCTGATAACGAAGATTTTGATTCTGCCTTTAATGAAGAAAAAGAGGAAGTTGAATATTCGCCTCCGCGCGCCAGGAAAATAATTCTTACTTTTACAGCGTTTATAATCCTGGTTGCTTTTGTGGTTTGGTCTTTTCCGCAATTGGGTATTTTCTTCAGTGATATGAGTTTTCTTGCCCAAAACCAGCAATTAAAAGAAGAAGCAATTGTGCAGAACAGTTTACCCGCAATAGTATCGGTGGAATCAAAAGGGGAGGGCAACGTCAATAAAAATGGCACCGGCTTCAATATAGCACCAAAGGGTTTGATCTTAACCAATTACCATGTGGTTGAAGGTGCCGTCAGCATCAATATAGTTTTCCCCGATGGCAAGTCGTTTTACAGTAATGATTTTAAGCAAATAGCCAATGCTGACATAGTTGTAATCAGTTTGAACAGCAGCGATCTTCCTTATTTGCCAATGGAACTGCAGGAAATTTCCTCCGAAGAGTTATTATTTACTATCATCGGTAATCCCTTGGGTTACAAGCAAGTCGCTGTCCAGGGCAATATCGGTTCCTACTATAATTATAATGATTATTTTATATTTGAGATCAATGCACCAGTCAAAAAAGGCAGCAGCGGCAGCCCGGTAATTAACACGGAAGGCAGTGCAGTCGGTATAGTTTTCGCCCACCGGGACATTGAAAATAACGGCGCAACGGAATATCACGCTTTGGCAATACCTTTAAACCAGTTTGCCGGAGAATTAGATGCTTTATAAAAAAACACGGGACGGTTTAAAGTTACTACCAAAAGTATGTTTGGCAAAGCAAACGGCAAACCGTCCACGCGTTTGGTCTTATATCATATCCAGTTGCTTTAACAAAGTATCGGCAGCGATACATTGTTGATTTACCCTGGTTGCAAGGGTTTGTTTCTGCGAAGTTTCGAATATAAAAGCATTGACCCCTAAGAATTGTGCGCTGCTTCTGGTCAGGCTGCCTTTGACCGGATATTTTAGCAGGCTATACTTGTAATAATATGATTTTAAAATTGATTTATTTACTGTATTTACAATAGTCTTAGCCATTGGCGTCATTTGCTGGGACGGATAATATATCAGCGTCTGGCCTACTGAATCGGTTTTGGTGTTTTTGTAGTAATCAATACCTTCATGCATGTCCATCAGCCAATCAACATCATAATCCTTTACTATTTTATATATGGCTCTGGCTAATATCGTATCAGCACTCTCTGATTTGGTCTGAGGAAATGAACGGTTAAGATCGCTGCCGCCTTCTGCAATCCTTCTGTCAATTGCTACAGCATTCTGGTTGGCTTCCGGTAATACCAGCAGCATGCCTTTTTTTATCGTCAGATCTGTATATTCACTGGCTGCTTTTACACCGGCAGTTTCATTGCCGTGTACACCTCCTGTGATCATAACTACCGGGCCAGGTTTTCCTGAATCAATAATATAAATCTCCGTTGAATTAATTGAACTGCTGGCCACTGTTTCTTGAACAATATTTTGCCGGGTTGCGGCTGCAGCTTCAACTTGAGCCGGATTAACGTAAACCGCGGTCAGAATCATTACTGCAGATAAAAAGGAAACTATGAAATAATATGTATTGCGTCTTACTTTTTTCATTAATTTACATTCCTCCCTTGTATTATTTTTATTATGTAAAAAAGTAATTAAAAACCATAATTCGACAAGATATAACTCCATCCTCCTGAAATTGGCTGGTATATTAAACCATATTAAACCAGCCTGCACTTTTTATAGAATTATGTGGCAAATCATATACCAATATATCGGTATTTATCCAATATTGTTAATAGAGGAGGACCAGAGACATGTAAATAATACCAGCAGGATAACAAATGATAGGGGAGGGCAGGGAGAAAGATATAATAATCAGTTTAAAATAAAACAAGGGCAGAAAATTATCTGCCCTTACTGAGAAATCATTTTAAATTTAATAAGTAATCAACAACCTTTGAAGTTGGCTTCCCGTCGTTCAACAAAGGCTTGTACACCTTCGGCAGCATCCTGGCTGGTCATAATCGGCATTAAATCTGGTAAGAATCTTGCTATAGCTGCTTTGGCACCTTGTATTCGGGCAATTCGTGCTGACTTAAGCGCAGCCTGGACTGCCAAAGGAGCCTGCTTTGAAACTTTAACCGCAAATTCCAGGGCTTTGTCGAATTGTTTACCTGGTTCGGTGATTGCCTGGACCATACCCAGGCGATATGCTTCTTCAGCATTTATCTCATCACCGGTCAGAATATACCGCATCGCATTGCCCCAGCCGATTTCCTCGAACATCCTGACTGTTGCTCCTCCAACAGGATAGATCCCTCTTTTTACTTCGATCTGGGCCATGCGCAAATCAGATGCTGCGACCCTTATGTCAGATGTAAGCAGGAACTCAATAGCGAATGTATAGGTTATGCCTTGTACAGCCATAACCAAAGGTTTTGACAGGCGATTGTCTTCATCCAGGCCAAATGGATCGATTGCACCTTCCGGCATGGCAGGCATTTTACCCTCGGCAAAAAATGGTGCCCATTGCACGAGATCCAGACCGGCTGAAAAATGGTCGCCTTTAGCATACAACAGACCGCAGCGAAGATCCGGATCATTGTTTAAACGGCCAAAAGCATAGGCTATATCCCAATACATATCAACATCTAAAGCATTTCTTTTTTCTGCCCGGTCAAATCCAACCAACAATACATGACCTTCTTTATCAACAGCTATTTTTGATTTACTCAATACTATCCCCCCCTTTTTTTAATATACCAGCTATAATCCTGGTTAATATTAAAACTATGATAGCTCTTTTTAATCTCGGTTAAAAGCCTGCTTTGCAACAAAAATTCATGTTGTCAAAATTAACTGTTGATCGATATATGTCTTAGTGTATTACTTTCCAGTTATTTTTGATTCTTAATCAGGCCAAACGCTTTTAAGAATTCCAAAACTACAATGGGAACCAGTGATAATCCCAGCGCCGTCATATACATTTGACCGGAAAGCTGAGTCAGACTGAAGGCACTGGCTACCGGCGGGATAAAGGCTACCAGGATGATCAGTAAGATAGAAACCAATACTGCTCCATTAAGATACTTGTTGCTGAAGAAGCCAATACTGAACAATGAGCGTGCGGTACGCATATTAAAAGCATGAAAAACTTGAGTTCCTGCCAAAATGATAAAGGCCATGGTGCGGGCAGCAACTATATCCCCGGTGCTTCTCCAGACAGTTATAAATCCAATCAGGGTAAGTACAGCAAACATAACCCCCTGAAGCATGATGCGAACGCCAAAGCCATGAGCAAAGAGGCTTTCTGCTTTTGCCTTTGGCTGGCGCTGCATGACATCGTTTTCAACCGGTTCCATCCCCAGGGCTATAGCCGGCAGGCTGTCGGTCACCAAATTGATCCATAATAGCTGCACAGCAATTAAAGGAGAAACCTGCCACATCAGCATAGCAGTAAAAACCACCAGCACTTCACCTATATTAGTGCCTAACAGAAAGCCTGTGGTATGTTTTATATTGTCATAAATACCCCGGCCTTCCTTCACAGCATCGACGATAGTGGCAAAATTATCATCGGTCAATATCATGTCGGCTGCCCCTTTGGCAACATCAGTACCGGTAATACCCATGGCACAGCCAATGTCTGCTGCCTTTAAGGCCGGAGCATCATTGACCCCGTCACCGGTCATGGAAACTACTGCCCCTTGCTTTTGCCAGGCGCGGACGATGTGAATTTTATCTTCCGGCGAAACCCGGGCATAAACAGAAATATGATTGACCCGGTCATTAAGTTCTTCTTCGGTCATGGCAGACAGATCACTGCCGGTAACTGCTTCTTCTCCCTCCAGCATGATGCCTAAATCTTTAGCAATTGCGGATGCGGTTACTACATGGTCACCGGTGATCATTACCGGCTTTATGCCGGCAGCACGACAAACAGCAACTGCTTCACGCGCTTCCGGCCGGGGCGGGTCGATCATGCCAACCAGGCCCATGAAAGTCAAATCCTTTTCCAGCTCTGCAGCATTCAATTCCACAGGGATCCGGTCAATTTCTTTGTAAGCAATTGCTAATACCCGCAAAGCCTGGCGGCTCATCTCATCGGTGTAATTATGTCCAGCTTCCAGATCGCCCGCAATACATCGTTGCGCCAGCACATCAAAAGCACCTTTTACGATCAAAATATTCTTCCCATCAACCTGGTTGATGGTGCTCATCATTTTGCGGTTTGAATCAAAGGGCAGCACGGCCAGGCGAGGATACTTCTGGTTTAATTCATCTTTAGGCATGCCGTTTTTTATAGCCGCCATCACAATGGAAGTTTCTGTAGGGTCGCCAATATGCTTTTCTTCGCCTTCATGATCAAATTCCACTGCACCGTCAGAACAGAGCGTACCGTATTGCAATAGCTTCCTGACAGCAGGGGAATTGTTTTCATTTATATCTTCCAGCCGACCCTCACCAGCAAGAAATGCCTTTACCAGTGTCATTTGATTCTGGGTCAAAGTGCCGGTTTTATCTGAACATATAACTGAAGCACTTCCCAGAGTTTCAACCGCCGGCAATTTTCTGATGATGGCATTTTTCTTAACCATCTGCTGCACACCAATAGCCAGAACTACCGTTACGATAGCCGGCAGGCCTTCAGGAATAGCTGAAACAGCTAAAGCTATGGCGATCATAAATATATCGATAATAGCCATGCCGTTTAAAACACCGATAACAAAAATGAC
This sequence comes from Syntrophomonadaceae bacterium, assembly GCA_035353375.1. Lineage (GTDB taxonomy): Bacteria > Bacillota > Syntrophomonadia > Syntrophomonadales > Syntrophomonadaceae > UBA1368. The sequence continues at coordinate 83,673 of DAOPZM010000008.1, read as the reverse complement.
CGCGCAAATAGCCAGGGCCATGAAGCCGATATATTTGCCCATCTCAGCCAGCCGGAGCTGCAGCGGAGTTTGGGTGTCAGCCTCCAATTTCAAGAGATCGGCTATTTTGCCCATCTCGGTTTTCATTCCCGTAGCAGTAACTACTGCTTTGGCTGTGCCATAAGTTATACTGCAACCGGAATAAAGCATATTAAAACGGTCACCTAACGAGGCATTAGCCGGAACCTGAGCTGTCGCATCCTTCTCAGCCGGCACCGATTCTCCGGTCAAGGCGGACTCTTCTGATTTAAGGCTGTTGGATTCTATGATCCTGCTGTCAGCCGGAACAAAATCCCCGGCTTCCAGGCTTATAATGTCACCGGGAACCAAAGCAGCCGCATCAACGATCATTTCTTTTCCGTCCCGGGTCACCCGTGCCTGGGGAGCCGATAAATCTTTTAATGCTTCCAGGGCACGTTCAGCTTTGCCTTCCTGGATAAGGCCAACAATGGCATTAAGGATAACGATCAGGAGAATCAATAACGGCTCAAAAAAGCCTTCTCCTTCATGCCAGGCTACGACAAAAGAAATGGCTGCAGCGATGAGCAATATTATTATCATTACATCTTTAAATTGTGTAATGAATCTCTGGAATACTGATATTTTTTTGCCTTCCTCAAGTTTGTTTTCGCCATATTCTGTTAAACGTTTTAAAGCATCTTCACTGCTTAAGCCTGTCGCAGGGTCTGCCTGCAATTGGCTCATGACCTGATTTAAATCTACATTATGTGACAGCAAATTAAATTACATCCTCCCGTCAACAGTAAACATAACATTTTATTTACTATGAATGTTCCCGGATAACCAGCCTGATATTAATTTTATCCTGAAAAAGCTTGCTAATCAAAAAATCATGGAAAATAATTTCATGAATACCATGGATTTTTAAAGAGCAGAAGGGAAGTGACCGGAAGATATTTTCAGCATGAGCGTTTGGTTAACATAATATTATTATGTTAACCATTATGAAATTAATTGATTGCAGCTTCATCAGAATTGATTATTATCATGATATATCTGTCAATATGTATAAACAGTAAAAAAACCATCGATTTAAATAGCGTATAAGCGACGTAAAAAATTAAATAGGATGTAAACTATGTTGAAATAGCATTTATCTGTTTAAATGGCAAAATAAAAGCCTGGCCGCATTTAATAAATTTTATGTTGTTATGTTGACTGCTAGTAAGTATAAGGACACATATAAGACATGCCGGAACAGATTTAAATCGCTTGGAGCGCAAATTAGAAGGTCTGGATTTCATGAATAATATGAAATAAAGGTCATGAATTAAAGTTCTAATAAACTGTCAGGAGATATTAATAGACAACAGTAAAAAATATCTTAGTTAACATAATAACCCCATGTTTTAGGAAGTACCCGCTGGTTAAAATTGTGAGGGTACTTTTTTGGTTTATAGTGAATTGCTGTAATACTGGAGAATTCCCCCCCCTCGACACCGGTTGGGGAAGGCTATAAGACATACAAAAAAGAAAAACTTTAATTTTCAAGATAATTAATAATCAAGCATGGGTGGTATAACGGATAGGATGTCGAGGGGGGGGTTTCCTGTTCGAAGTGGGTACTTCGTAAAACAAGTGTTATGTTGACTGTTGGGAATAAATTGTTCGCGAAAAGTATAGACAATTTTTATGCCTTACGGTTATGATAATTATAAGTTGCTATTATATCATACTGCCCAATCACGCTAAAGGGGGTTTCCGTAGGAATCGCCCGTAGCGTGATGGCAGGGAATATAATGCTAATTAACAAAGGGGTGAAATTATGAAACGTGATACAAGGGTTACTATTAAGGTGACTGCAGAATTAAGAAATGAATTAGATAATTTAGCTCAGAGTTATGGTCTTACAATGTCGTCATTAGGGGCATTTATTATCGGTCAGTTTATGGAGTCAGTCAGGGAAAGAAAAGCGCGTCCGCCGGTGGCAACTGCCGTAGACCATTGTCCGGGGGCCCCGGAGTAAAGGGCGGGAACCGGGCTTTAGCCTTTACCCTTTGCTCCGGGTCTGGACAAATGGTAGGCTAAGTCAGCCAGCGGCAGCCGCGTTATATTGGGGTTTATTATTTGATTATGTTTTGTAAAGGAGTTGAATTGTATGACAGTTAATGAGTGGGCATTAATTAGATTGTCCTGTGCAGTTCAGAGTCAGTTGAATGATTTAGTTTTAAAGGCTTTAAACGGCTCAGAAATTAGTGAAAATGATCAACGGCAATTAAGAGTTAAATTAGATCGTCTAAATCATGTAGTAAGTGAGATAGCACCTCCTAATAAAAGGAATACCGTTTCAGGTTTTTAAGGGAAGTGAAGAATAAAATTTTAAGTTACTAAAGTATAGTATTACCTTTAGGAACTTGCGTCGCTTGTCGCAAAAAATGATTTAGGTATGATTTTTTAAGATAACTCACGATAAACTCAAAATTTGAGAAAAAAATTGCGACAAAAAGTTGTCGCAATTCATGTCGCAAGCCAACCTCTGTCGCAAAAGAGGGTGAAATATTGGAAGTTATCCACATGAAATAAATTTCATATTCAATCATCCGTAAAGAGAAAAAAAAGTAATGGCAGGACAAAAAGCTCCGTCAGGTGTTATTCATGTAAACTGTTAGGGAAGAAAGATTGATAGCACAAGCAAAACATTAACAGTTTACATAATAACCCCATGTTTTAGGAAGTACCCGCTGGTTAAAATTGTGAGGGTACTTTTTTGGTTTATAGTGAATTGCTGTAATACTGGAGAATTCCCCCCCCTCGACACCGGTTGGGGAAGGCTATAAGACATACAAAAAAGAAAAACTTTAATTTTCAAGATAATTAATAATCAAGCATGGGTGGTATAACGGATAGGATGTCGAGGGGGGGGTTTCCTGTTCGAAGTGGGTACTTCGTAAAACAAGTGTTATGTTGACTGTTGGGAATAAATTGTTCGCGAAAAGTATAGACAATTTTTATGCCTTACGGTTATGATAATTATAAGTTGCTATTATATCATACTGCCCAATCACGCTAAAGGGGGTTTCCGTAGGAATCGCCCGTAGCGTGATGGCAGGGAATATAATGCTAATTAACAAAGGGGTGAAATTATGAAACGTGATACAAGGGTTACTATTAAGGTGACTGCAGAATTAAGAAATGAATTAGATAATTTAGCTCAGAGTTATGGTCTTACAATGTCGTCATTAGGGGCATTTATTATCGGTCAGTTTATGGAGTCAGTCAGGGAAAGAAAAGCGCGTCCGCCGGTGGCAACTGCCGTAGACCATTGTCCGGGGGCCCCGGAGTAAAGGGCGGGAACCGGGCTTTAGCCTTTACCCTTTGCTCCGGGTCTGGACAAATGGTAGGCTAAGTCAGCCAGCGGCAGCCGCGTTATATTGGGGTTTATTATTTGATTATGTTTTGTAAAGGAGTTGAATTGTATGACAGTTAATGAGTGGGCATTAATTAGATTGTCCTGTGCAGTTCAGAGTCAGTTGAATGATTTAGTTTTAAAGGCTTTAAACGGCTCAGAAATTAGTGAAAATGATCAACGGCAATTAAGAGTTAAATTAGATCGTCTAAATCATGTAGTAAGTGAGATAGCACCTCCTAATAAAAGGAATACCGTTTCAGGTTTTTAAGGGAAGTGAAGAATAAAATTTTAAGTTACTAAAGTATAGTATTACCTTTAGGAACTTGCGTCGCTTGTCGCAAAAAATGATTTAGGTATGATTTTTTAAGATAACTCACGATAAACTCAAAATTTGAGAAAAAAATTGCGACAAAAAGTTGTCGCAATTCATGTCGCAAGCCAACCTCTGTCGCAAAAGAGGGTGAAATATTGGAAGTTATCCACATGAAATAAATTTCATATTCAATCATCCGTAAAGAGAAAAAAAAGTAATGGCAGGACAAAAAGCTCCGTCAGGTGTTATTCATGTAAACTGTTAGGGAAGAAAGATTGATAGCACAAGCAAAACATTAACAGTTTACATAATAACCATTATAGGTACATAATAAAAGCGATAAAAGCCGCGTAAAACTCATTATTACTTTCCTTTAAGAGTTTAAAGCGGCTCTTATGATCAATTATTTATCTTATTTTAAATGAACTTTAATAATCCGGGCATGATTTTTTGCGCATCTCTGCTTCCATTTCATTATAAAGAGCAATTATTTTTTCACTGTAATCGTAAAATGTCTGGCCTGCTTCAGTTAGTTCCACCCCAGCGTTGCTCCTTTTAAAAAGGTTTACCTTATATTTGTTTTCCAGTTGTTTGATTTGAGCACTTATTGCTGGCTGCGTCATATTTAATACTCTTGCTGTTTTCGTAAAACTTTCATTTTGGGCGATCAATTTAAATGCAACAAATTGTTCTATGTTCACTGCTTTCCCTACCCCTTCTTTAGCTTTACTATAATCCCCAATTCGACAAATATAATAATAACATATTGAACATAATAAATAAACGGCCAAATATATGTCGAAAATTGTATTATTTACTAGCAGCGCCATCAGACTAAAAATATTCAGATACATTTCTCGGGAAATTATTTATTACTTATGTCATCTGCTGGTCATAGTCCTCTGATTTGACTTGAAATAACTATTCTGTCAGCGGTTATTTGCCCGCGTTGAATATTATTTATGTCTGCTGCAGATAAATTAATACTCCTGGTCGTATCAATTTTATTTTTTTTCCCCGGATTTATTTTATCGCCTGTATTGCGGTTGACAATGCGGGAAGAACTACCCTCCGTAACATTTCTGGCAGCAGATACTTTAGGCTGAACATTAGTCTTTGCCGTTTGCCTGGGAGCAGTGTTTTTAGGAGTAATGAGACGCCATTTTTTACGTAAATCATTTTTTTCATCCCAGTTAAGAGCGTTATTAATCATATAGGGAATGATAGCTAGTTCCTCAGTATACTTTTTATACATATCAGTTCTTTCAACATAATGCCATAGATCATAGAATATGGGTTTGAAATAGTCCTGATTGCCTTCATAGAATGCTTCCTGAGCGTCAGTTGAATTTAAATAGTTTTTATTAAGATAAAGATAACGGCTGACGACAATTTTGGCTAAACATATGACTGCCGTTGCTATTTTTTGTGAAACCAGCCAACTGCCCGGAGTCCGGTATTCAAAGCCGCCATGATTTTTAAGCCGATAATCTGCCAGGAAACCATATTTTTTGCGTCTTTTGGCAGCTGTTCCCGGCACTTCCAGGAGAAATACCGTAATTCCCAAATAATTATCCAGGGCTCTCAGCATGGCATAATCAAGCTTAATGTTGCTGAAATGTATATGTCCCCCTATCGAATAACTGCTGACCGGCTGGCTGCCGGCTACCCATTTCACATTACGGTAGTAAGCCAGACGATTGGCATTATTCAAGGCTTTTTTTACATTATCGATCAATTCCAATGGTTCAGTTTCCGGTGCAGGTCTGATTTCGGCTATCGGTCGCTGCTGGCGGTTCGGAATTCTTATACTGTCACAACCGACCGTGCCATCGCGGGGGAAAAATTCTGAAGCAGATATCATCCTGCCGCTTTTGGTATTGATCATCATAAATTCCGGGTCAGCTCCTAATTTTACCTCAGATGTTAATAGTTCGTTGCCAGTTTCATATAGGGTTTTCAGCATTTTATAAAATGTGTTGAAATCCTTTTCCCTTACAACGGGAGAAGGGTCTACTGCTATTACTTTAAATCTTCTCCGGGCGGTCAGAGCCAGATGTACTACTGCAAAATCCAATCCCAGCAAGTAAACGACCTTGCGGGCAATTTCTGTTGACTTACTGTTTTCGGCTTCTTTAATATATTTGATCTGCGGTTTTGATTTTGATTCAGTTTGCACCTTAATGGAAATGGTTTTTAAATCAAATATAAATAATTCATAATGTTTGATCAGTGTTTCCTCAGTACTATTGCCAAAAGGGATTTTGTTGACCGCAAATATTCCTGCAAGTTCTTCCTGGTCAAGACAATTTTCTATTGCCTGCGGCTGGTTTAATACACGAGTTAATTTAGCCCCATTTTCCATAAGGCTTATTCTCAGACAATCATACCCTTTGACAGTAAACTTCTTCTCAGCAGCGCCATAATTATTTTTAAGCTTCGTTAAGAGCATTTCACCCATCGCATTAGGAAAACAATTTATATTCAAATTCACTAATTATCATTCCTCTTATACTTTTTCCCGGTAAGAAACAGGAAATAATCAATCAAATTATTCAGGTGCCGTTGCCTGATATGGGGTTCATCAAACCTGGCAGGCTTTGAGTTGACTTCCAGAATCAACATCCTTCCAGTTTGATCTATGCCAATGTCCATAGTTAATATAGCAAGGTTAATCTGTAATTTTTCTTCCAATAATTTTGGTATAAAGAGGCAGATATTTTTTAATTGCTTATCAAAACTTTGACTATTGTGAGAATCTATTTCAGCCAATGACGGGATAATATCATTATAAGCAGCTAAAGTCCCGCCGTTGGGGATATGGGTCACAAATCGGTTTTTGCCGGCTATTCTTACCCCAACACCGGTCATGACCCATCTCCCCTCACAATTTTTTTGAAACTGGGAGCGAAGATCGAATATTCTTCCGTTATATCGGGTCAAATCTATACATTCCTGAACTAAATAGTTTTGGTTGAAAATTCTTAAAACATCCAATTGTCTTATAAGGGAATTAATTGTTGCCGCTTTGATCCATCTGGGATTATTCCACTCGGCACGCGAAAATAAATAAAGCGAATCGCCCGACATTTTTATTTTTATTATGCCGTGACCTTTACTGCTGCGTCTTGGTTTAAGCAGGACTTCTTTATGTCTGTAAAGCATGATTATAAGGTTTTCTCTGGTAAGCAGTTCAGTATCGGGAACCAGATGTGCTGTTTCCTTATTGCTGCTGATGGCTTTATGAACTTCCCACTTATCTAAAAACCTTGAATTGAACAAATATATATCTTTATCCTGCTCAAACTTCCTGAGGATACTTTTTACTTCCGTTGATTCCTCGGCAGTACGATAGAGGATTCGATTATAAACTACATCCGGAAAAGGGTAATTGCCGCTGCGCCATTTATTGCCATCATGCGAATATCCTTTTATCTTCCGCTGACTCCAATTGATATTCCGGGGATAGAAATAATAAATAAATATACCCTTTTTGCGGCCATAGGATATAAGATCTTTATAAAGGTGTGAAATATTGCCGTTAGTGTGAACAGTTGCGTTTTTGCCAGTTGTAATAATGCCAACAACAGGTCCCTTATCGTGCCGCCCCGTGATCTGCATGCAAGTACTCCTTTTATATATCTTTAGTCCATAATATGAGTTATTAAAAAACTCGGTGTCATAAACACTATTGTGAAAAGAAAAAAGCTGACCAAAGGTCAGCTTTCAGTATTAATTATTTATATATGTTCACTCTTTCCAAAAAAGTGGTGAAAAAAGGACTAAAACCGGATAAATCTCAAGGCGGCCGATAAACATCAATCCGCTGAGAACATACTTGCTGATATCAGGCAGATGTCCATAATTCTGAACCGGCCCTACCAGATTAAATCCGGGGCCTATATTACCCATACAACTTAAACTGGCAGATATACTGGAAATCAGATCCAAACCAAATACGCTTAAAACAACTACTCCCGTTACTACAATCATCAGATAGAGGAAGAAAAACTGAAGCACATTGATTACTAAAGCTTCATTTAAAGGCTTATTGCCATAACGTACCGGCCAAATCGATTTCGGATGAACCATTTGTTTTATTTCTGCTTTGGCCTGTTCAATTAAAATTATATATCTGCTTACCTTAATATTGCCGGCAGTTGACCCGGCACAACCACCCACCAGCATCAACGCCAATATAATTACCTGGCTGACTGGGCTCCAAATATTATAATCAGCGGTGACAAAACCGGTAGTAGTAATTATAGATACTACCTGAAAGGCACTTTGCCGGATCCTTTCCTCGATTCCAGGGTACTGTCCTATGCCTGTAAAGACAATAGCAGATGCTATTATTACTAATAAGGAATATAATCTGAATTCTGAATTCAGTAAGTAGCCCTTAAGCGAACGTTTGCGGAAGGCCAGATAATGAAGTGCAAAGTTGGCCCCGGCTAAAAACATAAATATAATAATGGTCCATTGTATCAAAGGATTAAAATTTGCCAAACTGGAATTTCGGGTTGAAAAACCTCCAGTTGACATGGTAGTGAATGTATGGCAAACAGAATTAAACCAATCCATGCCGAATACATACAACAAGACTACCAGGACCGCACTCATAATCAGATAGGTTATCCATAGTATTTTTGCAGTTTCGCGGATCCTGGGACTGATCTTGTCTGACACAGGTCCAGGCACTTCGGCACGAAATATCTGATTGGCACGAGCGCCGATATTAGCAATGATTGCAATAAACAAAGCCATAATACCCATTCCGCCCAGCCACTGAGTCAGGCTCCTCCAGTACAAAAGGCTGCGGGGCAGCCCTTCGACATCGGCAAAGATACTGGCCCCGGTAGTGGTAAAACCTGAAACCGTTTCAAAAAGCGCATCAGCAAAAGAAGGAACATAACCGCTTAATAAATACGGCAATGTACCAAACAAAGATGCTGCCAGCCAGCCAAGCGTAACGACTGCAAATCCTTCGCGATAATTAATGGTCAGATCATTTTTAAAAATCAGAATAATAACTGTACCGGTGCCCATTGTAATAAGACTGGCAAGCATCATGCGTTCAAAAATTGCTTCGCCGAAGCATAAAGAGATAACTGCAGCAGAAAATATTGCCAGGCCAATTATCGAAATGATTTTCCCCAAATTTTTTAAAACTACTGAAGTTCTTACCATTTTTTTAACCTGCTGCTGAATAATTTTTCAATTTTATGGATACTTGCCGGCAGTGCAAAAACCATAACCTTATCATTTGCCAATATTTCAAAATCACCGGAGGGGATATAGACTTCTCCGTTTCTGACAATAGCTCCGACAACACTGCCAGCCGGGAACCTGATATTCATTAATTGCTTGTTGACAACAACTGAACCTGATTGTGCATTAAATTCAATCATTTCTGCATTTTCGTTCCCCAGGACTGTTACTGAAACAATATCGCCCTGGCGAATATATTTTAAAATATAGCCGGCAGCAAGCACCCGGGGACTTAATACCGCATCAATACCGATTTCCTCCATTAACGGCAGGATGTCCTCTCTTTTAACTTTGGCAATCGTTTTCTTGACTCCTATATTTTTCGCAATAAGTGAGGATAACAAGTTTAATTTATCATCATCGGTAACAGCAACATATATGTCAGATTGGCCAATGTTTTCAGCAGTCAATAAATCAAGATCTGCTCCGTCACCTTTAATCACCATGGAGCGAGAAAGCATATTCGAAACCTCCCGGGCTCGAAGCGGGTTTTTTTCTATAACTTTAATACTTACATTCTTCATCTCATTCTCGAGAATTTTGGCCAAATAGTATCCTGTACGTCCGGCTCCCAGAATAGTCACATGTTCAATCTTTTTACGTATTATACCCAGCGATTTTAATACGGCTGATATATCTTCAGTTTTCGTAATTATATATACATGATCTCCGCCGCGGATAATATCGTCACCGCTGGGAACGATCATATGATTATCGTGAACAATTGATAATATAACAAATTTTGATGCGTCAAGCTGCTTCAGCTGATTATTAACGATCGGTGAATCATTCCTGATTATAAATTCAGCCAGCAGCACTTTATTGTCAGAATAGTAATCAACATTTACTGCCTCAGGATTCTTAATTATATTAAATATTTCAAAAGCAGTAACCATTTCCGGATTAATAATAAGGTCTATCCCCAGTAAATTTGCTATAGAGAAATGTGGCTGTTCAACATATTCTGTATCTCTTACTCTGGCTATGGTTGTCTTCACACCATATTGCTTGGCTAAAAAGCAGGCGATCATATTAAGTTCATCAATCTCAGTTACTGCAACCACCATATCAGCATTTCTTACTCCGGCTGATTCAAGTACACGCCATGATGAACCGGTTCCCGCAATAACCTGCACATCTAGTACATCATCGATTATACGTATGCGCTCTTCGTTATTATCTATTAATACAACATCGTGATTTTCATTGGATAATAACTTGGCAATACTAAAACCCATTTTGCCAGCACCGATAACTATCGATCTCATTTAAATCACCTATATATTAAAGCGGAAATTAATTATATCGCCGTCTTTAACAACATATTCCTTTCCTTCCAATTTAAATAACCCCTTGTCCTTAACCAGTAAAACACTCTTTAATTCTTTTAAATCATCATATTTAATGACCTCAGCCCTTATAAATCCTCTTTCGATATCAGAATGGATTTTGCCCGCCGCTTTACGCGCTATAGTATTTTCAGATATAGTCCAGGCTTTGACTTCATCTTCTCCTACCGTAAAGAATGAGATCAGACCCAGACTCCCATACATAATGCGGGCAATTTTAACTACACCGGATTCTTCAATGCCAATTTCCTGCATATATATTTTTTTATCTTCCTCATCAAGTTCAGCAATCTCTTTCTCGATACTGGCAGACACTTCAATTAAATTGATATGATTTAAACGTGCGTATTCATATACGTCATCTTTCCCTTTATATCTAGAATCATTGATGACATCTTCAGATATGTTTAGACAAATAAGCATTGGTTTGCTGGTTAAAAATTGATAGTTCGACAGAAGTTCAGTCTCTTCATCATCAAAATCAAATGATGAAATAGGTATTCCGTTTTCCAGATTCCCTTTAATTTTTTCTAATAATGCCAGTTCTTTAAGCATAGTGTTTTTCTTTTTATTTTCATTGATCCGTTGGATCCTTTTTTCAATTAAGTCCAGGTCAGCAAGCAATAGTTCATAATTTATAGTTTCGATATCTTTGAGCGGGTTTATAGCACCGCTTAATGAAGGCACATTTTCGTTTTCGAATACTCTTACGATCTGCAGCAAGGCATCAGCTTTACGGACTGAATCCAAAAACTGGGCAGTATTCTTAGCCATACCGGGTACCAAAGAAGGTACATCAATTATTTCCAACTGCGCATAAGTAGTTTTCTTCGGTTTATAAAGATCTGATAAAAAATCGATCCTTTGGTCAGGTATCCTGGCTATGGCAAGATTTGGTCGGGTACTTTTGGCAGTATTCTCTGTTTGATTTGTTAGTAGTTCGAAAATTGATGTTTTGCCTGTTGAAGGCAGTCCAATGATTCCTAACTGCATTTTAATTGGTTCCCTTTCAATTTGCTATAAGTTTAAAATCATTTACTATAATTATATTATGTTAACAAAATAATATTAATGGCTATCATTTAATTAGAGATGAATTTCTGACAGCGAAAGAATAAAGAATATTCCCGTTACCATTATACCAACCATTAACATAACATAACCACCGGTGGTGCTGAATTGATATAATCTTGCTGCATTGCCAAGGGTAAAGAAAAACAGTGCAATAGCCAAAATCAGCAGCAGTATAATAAAAGACGGCGCCCCGGAGCCGGGAAAGAATATCAGTAAGTATAAGCCATAAAGAACTATAAAAACAACATTGATTATTAATAGTAATTTATAAAAACCGTCTGCATGCATATTGATACCTTTCTTTTCCGGAGACAAATCGTCCATATTGACAGCATTTACCTGCAGATTGGTTTTAGCGGCAATTTTATCGGCCAATTCATTGCTATCAGGGGTCAATCCATATAAGCCCAGATTAGTTCTTAATAATAAAAAACCTTGTGAATTATCTGAACCATACATTTTAACGTAGCCTAATCCTTTGGCAGAATACAAACCGGCAATAAATCCCGGCCAACTCATCCCAAATATAGAGTAATAGTTAACTTTCCCCTCTATTCTTTCAATCGTGTTAATTTGATCCCAGGGAATTTTGGCTTTGATGAATCCAAAGCGAATGATCAATTGGGTTTCTTCACATATATATTCGAGTGTAAGGCCTCCCCATAATAGCATAAAAAATACACCAATAAATACATATACCGGTATATACAACATTATTGCCAAAATTCTGTCATCAGGTCCCAGTGAGTAATCGATTCCCCATAAAAAAAATCCAAAGATAAATATACTAATCAATAAGCCTATCCAGATACCATTAGATTTCTTCGGCTTAAACTCCATTTCTCCACTCCTCCCAACTTAACTCTTATAGATAATTATAAAATCCCTTTCCGCTTTTAGCGCCGTAATACCCTGCCCTGATCATAGTAGAAAACAATGGGTGCGGTCGGTATTTTGGGTCACGGAATTCTTCATAGAAAACCAACATTACTGAATATATAGTATCCAGTCCAATTCTGTCCGCTAATTCCAAAGGTCCCTCAGGCATTCCGGCGCCAAGTTTCATTGCGCTGTCGATTTCTTCTATTTCAGCCAATCCTTCAGCATAGGCAAAAATAGCTTCATTTATATATGGAACCAGGATGCGGTTTACAATAAAACCAGGACTTTCCCTGTTGACCACCACACTTGCTTTTCCTATTCTGACCGCAAAATCTCTCCCCACATCAATAGTATGAACACTGGTTTCAATACCTTTTATCAATTCTACCAATTTTACTGATTTCACCGGTTTAAAAAAATGCATCCCCAATACTCTGTCCTGACGTTTGGTGGAAGCAGCAATTTCAGTAATTGATAATGATGAAGTATTAGTAGCCAGCACCGTGTTTTCAGGGCAAATATTATCCAACTCGGCAAATAGTTGCTTTTTGACCGCCATATTTTCTACTACTGCTTCATTAACCAAATCGACATCATGCAACTCTGCCAAATCAGTAGTACCTTCAATCCGGCTCAAAATATTATCTCTTTCTTCAGCGTTGATTTCCCCCTGCTGAATTTCCTGGTTCAGGTTTTTTTCTATGGTCTTTAACCCATCTTCAACCAGAGATTTTTGCAGGTCTCTTAAAACAACATTCATCCCGCCCCTGGCGGCAGCCTGAGCAATACCGGCCCCCATAATGCCAGCTCCCAAAACGGCAATTTTATTTATCGTAGTATTAATACCTCCCCTCTCCTTTCCTGGCTATATTATATTTTATTATTTTTTTATAAAGTAATGAGCGATGGATATTTAATGCTCTGGCGGCTTCGTTGCGATTGCCTTTGGCATTTTTAAGTGCCTTCAGAATAGCTGTTTCTTCTGCAAATGATACTGCTTCAGCCAGAGACGAAAAAGATGGTGCATTTTCTGTATATATGTCATTCTTATTTATTATACTCTTTATCATCGGTGGAAAATGATGTACTTCTATTAATCCTTCGTCCTCAACAAAATTTATAGCTCTTTCTAAAATATTTTCCAACTCCCTGACATTACCGGGAAAATCGTAATTACGTAAAGCGATACGGGCTTTATTGCTGATACCGGCTACTTTTACATTTAAGCGGTGCGATATCTTTTCAATCAAATAGTCGATTAAATAGTCGATATCTATTTTTCTTTCCCTTAAAGGAGTTGTTTCGAGTTCTACAACACTGATGCGGTAAAACAGATCTTCCCTGAATTGACCGTTACTGATCAGTTCCTTCAAATTACGATTGGTGGCAGCTATTACCCGGACATCAACTTTGGTGGGCTTAACTGCCCCCAATCTTTCAAATTCAAATTCCTGCAATACCCGGAGCAGCTTGGACTGGATGGATGGCTGCAAATCACCTATTTCATCCAAAAATATTGAACCACCATCAGCCAGTTCAAATTTTCCCGGTTTTCCACCTTTGATTGCCCCGGTAAAAGCCCCTTCACAATAGCCAAAAAGTTCTGATTCTATAAGATTTTCCGGTATAGCCGCGCAATTGACCTTGATAAATGGCTCTTTGCAGCGGGGACTGAAATTATGTATGGTATGAGCCAGCAATTCCTTGCCGGTACCGCTTTCGCCTCTTATCAGTACCGTAGAAGAAGTCTTAGCCGCCCTTATTGCCATTTGGCGGATACTTTTCATCTGGGGTGATATGCCGATTATTTCATTAAAAGAATTACCGGTATATAATAAGTCGTTTAATTCAGAACGATAATATTCTATCCTTATTTCAGCCAGGTTCAGTTGGGTCGATAATTCCTTTACTTTTTTTGCATCAGAAAATATGTCTTTCGCAAATTTTTCAATAATTGGCACTGTCTCTATAATATGTTTATTAAGAATTTCAGGTGCTTCCATTCCAAAGAATTCGAGCGCAGTTTCACTCACTGAACGAATATAGCCTTTGTGATCGATTCCAATCAAAGCTGCATCAAAATAGTCAAAATCATTATTGCCAAAAAGCTTATATAGTTCACTGGCGCCTTCCTGCATCAAATCTGAAGAAACAACCAGACCAATCAAAACTCCATCGTTGTCTGTAACCGGGTAATGATGATAACCGGTCTCAATAAACAATTTAAACGTTTCACTTATTTCATAATTAGCTTTTATAGTTATAACCTTGGACTGCATAATATTTTCCACCAGTGTGTCCGGTGAAAGTTTTTGCATCAAAGCCCTGATCAGATGCGGGCGGGTAAATACTCCTACCAGTCTATTATTATCATCAACTACCGGAGCACCATAAAGTCGCAAGTCATTCATCGACCGGCATGCTGTTTCCAGGCTGTCATTATTTTTAAAAGTATAGAATTCCTTGCGCATGATTTCACTGACTAACATTAATCCGCCTCCAGATTAATCTCAATTAATCACCAAAACTGATCCCTATTGAACGGGCGGTTTTAATTATTTCACTGTCAGTTGGGACCCTTTTAATATCTTTTATCGCTTCAGTTAAAGGAACGGTTATGATACTGGCTCCCTGTAAACTGACCATGGTACCAAATTTTTCGTCAACATAAGCATCAACTGCTGCCGCTCCATAACGTGAGGATAAAATTCTGTCATAAGGAATTGGCTGACCCCCACGCTGCAGATGGCCAAGAACCGTAACTCTGGTCTCAATTCCGGTCGTATCTTCAATGTCCTGCCCAATTTTCCTGCCAATGCCGCCTAACCTGATCGGGTCATGACTGGTAGGAACCAGTTTTTGTATTTCCATTTTACCGTCTAGGGCAGCTGCTCCTTCAGCAACTACTATAATACTGAATTTTTTGTTATGGGTATAGCGGAACCTGATCTTATCAATAATTTTATCTATTGAATAAGGAATTTCCGGGATCAGGATGACATCCGCCCCGCCTGATATACCTGCATGTAAAGCGATCCAGCCTGCATATCTGCCCATAACTTCCAAAATCATCACCCGATGATGTGACTCAGCCGTAGTATGTAATTTGTCCAAAGCTTCCGAGGCAGTGTTAACAGCCGTATGGAATCCAAATGTGACATCAGTTGCCATCAGATCATTATCAATAGTCTTTGGAACTCCAATTATTCTTACTCCCATGTCATGAAAACGCTGGCTAATATTTAAAGTGCCATCGCCGCCTATTATAATCAGACCATCACAGCCGGCTGCATTTATATTTCTTACCGCCCGTTCAGATTCATTACTATATAAGGGTTCTTCCCCTTCTTTGCTGATCAAATATTTAAAAGGGTTGTCCCGGTTAGTAGTACCTAAAATTGTGCCACCGGTATGACCTATACCGGAAACGCTTTGAAAATCCAATTTACGATAATTATTTTCCACCAGTCCTTTAAAGCCGTCTATAAAACCAATAACTTCGATGCCATAGATACCTACAGCAGTCTTGGTTATGGCGCGAATGACCGCATTAAGCCCCGGACAATCTCCGCCTCCGGTCAGAATACCTATTCTTTTTATTGCTGCCAAAATATAGCCCCCTTGAATCAACTTACGAATGGAGCAGGTTTCCCTCCCCCTGGAGTATTCTTAGATATTCTCTGTTAAAGTAATTTATTCCTTTAATTCTGTCTGCTTTGCTAGAGTTTAGTATTATTAAACAATGTACAGCTTGCCATTTCAGATGTTCAATTATTTGCTATTTAACCGGAAATCCGGCCAGATATGAGGCAAATTCCAGCGGCCTTTTGAAAGTCTTTCTCATCACTGCAGTGGAATATTCGCTTTCCGTAGTTTTGCGCGGTTTGGAGTTAACTTCGATCAGCCATAGAGCGCCATTTTTATCAATACCAACGTCCAGGCCTAATTCACCGTAAATTCCATTGCTCTTTTGTTCTAAAACTGTTGCTGCCCGCAGACACAAGTCCTTGATTTCTTCAATTTTTGTGTTAATGCGCTCCTTTTTAATAAAAATGTAACTTAATATTCTTCTGCTGAGTTCAACTCTGCCCCCGCTGCTTAAGTTGGAAATACTGCTTCCTTTTGGTGCTACCCTGACAAATTTTTTACCGAGATACCAGTTCCCGTTTTTATCTTTTTGATAAATGATCCTTAAGTCAAAAGCTGAACCTTTGTAAAAGGCCAAAGCAATTCCCTGCTGTACAATATACGGTTTGTCTCCCCTGACCCGGGCAGTTTTTTTAAAAAACTCTTCGGCATTTTCAGCGTGATTTTTAATTTTTCCGCGGCCATACATCACAAAATTCATAGCTCCGCCTGAATTCCGGCTTACTTTAATTATTCCCTTTCCCAAACTGCCGTTGCTGGGTTTTACAAACAAAGTGCTGTATTTTTGCATCATTTCTCTGAAGTTTTCAGGTGTTAATACTTTGGTTTCCGGTAAATAACTTTTTAATATTTGGTCAGTAACCAGCAATTGATATACTTTCCATTTATCAAGAAATGAAGGATTAAAATATTTTAAATGAGGAATCTGCATCAACCTTTGCTTAGTGCTCAGGTTTTTAGTTTCTGTAGCCCGGCTGGTTATCCGGTCATATACAACATCAGGCAGAGGATATACTGCTGCGGCCCAGTTTCCCTTCTGGAATGTATAGCCTCTGGCAGTATTATTGTCCCAATTTATAGAACCGGGGGTAAAAACATATACCTGTCCGTGCAAAGATCTGCTGACATGGCTCAGATAGATCAATTCAGCCTTAATACTGGTCGGGTCATATTGGCCTCGATGAATTAGCGATACAGCTAAAATGCCGATTGTTGGGCCTAAATGAATATTATTATTTAAGCTGTCATACCTAAGCTGCATGCGTCTGCCTTTTTTTAACAGCAGCGTGCGGTTCAGTTCCGGCGACAGCATATAAGTGCAGCGTTCACCTTCTTTACAGATCAATCTGGTCAAAACTTCGAGGCTTCCCACTCTTACCTTAATAGTATCCTGAACAGGAATAGAATACTTATTACGCAAAGCATTTGAAATACATAAACTACCGTAAATTTTCATCCGCTTACCTCTCTTTACTTACAAATCCGGCTAAATATCGCAAATACAGCATTGGCATTTCAACGGACTTCAGCCTGGTTTCCTGTTCACCGATCAAAAGGAAAACATGTCGGGCCGGCCTTAAATTAGTTTCGATAAACCAGACTTCCCCGTCTTTATCAATTCCTATATCAACACCGATCTCCCCGGCTGGACCGATTGCTTTTTCAAGGGTTTTAGCTGATTCAATGGCCAGGAAACATATTTCTTCTATGATTATTCTGCGTCTGGAGTCATCGTCAAAATGACGGTGCAACACTGTATCCAATTTCTTGCCGCTGCCACCGGCAGAAATATTACTGGTTATGGAACCACGTTTGCCTTCCCGGCAGGCAATACCAGTTGTTTCCCATTTCCCCAGGTCGTTTTTCTGCACTAAAATACGTACATCAACAATATTATCGTCAAGTTTAAGGAGATTGATTTGTTTTTGTACAATATAACTGCGATTGCCCATAACTCTTTTTAAAGCGCTTTGTAACCGGTTTATTGAAGGAGCACTGCCTTTTATGATCAGATTATTGATTTCATACTGATATTCATAACCGGCGGTGTTTTTCTTTTTTAATACTCTGATTATATTTTTGCCCTGGGAACCCGAGACTGGCTTTAGATATACTGCCTGGTATTTTTTGACCATATCTTCAACCTGATTGAAGTTCTTTATAAGTCTGGTTTCAGGCAAATATTTAGCTAAATCAGGATTTTTTTTCATAATCAGATGAGTTTCCCATTTGCCAACTAACGGCGGATTAAAAAACCGTGTTCCTGCTTTCTCCAGACGCCTGCGGAAATTGTTATTGGCAGCATAAGCTCTTTCCCGGGGGTAGATGACATCAGGCAGCGGGAAAGTTCTTTTTGACCACCCTTTTTTGTTGTAGGTATAACCGGTAACATTTCCATTGTTCCAATTAATGGTGCGGGGATTAAAGGCAAAGCATATTTCTCCCAGGGCCTCGCCGGCTTTTAAAAGTTGCTGAAAAAAGAAACTTTGGTTGCCAAAGGGCCGGCCCGGTTCATTGTATATGTCAGCGGAAATACCTACGACCGGCCCTAAATGTAGGCCGTTGATGTCCTTTTTTATCCCGTAGCTTCGTTCCGGCTGCAGATACAGTTTTTTTAATATACCTGCATTGGCATCAAGCCTCATATTTAATTTATCTGAATTACGTATAGATAGTTTAAGTTTTTTCTTTACCTGGCCGGCATAAAAATATAGCTGGTCGGAATCCTGTAAGCCCAGTGTTTCAGCTAAATCCCTGGTAATCATTACAGCAGAATCAGACAATCTTGAATTTACTGAAGCAGTAAACATAGTATAATTACTCATAAATATCTCCAAAAATAATTAATGTAACTTATAATATGAAAGTATCTGTTTGTTTGCTAATATGGAGACAAAATACTGATAAATATGTTTATCATGCTAATGCTTTAATGAGGTTTAAATAATGAAAATTATAAGTGCGTGTCTTTGCGGTGTTAACTGCAAGTATAATGGCAGCAATAATTACATTCCGCATTTGAAAGAACTGGCTGAAAAAGAAGAATGGCTGCTTTTGTGTCCCGAAACCATAGGCGGTCTGCCTGTTCCGCGCCTGGCCTATGAAATCAGAGGCGGCACTGGTATAGATGTAATTGCCGGTTACGCAAGAGTTGTGGATGCAAATGGCCGGGACCTGACAGAATTCTTCCTGAATGGTGCCTATAAAGTCCTGGTAATGGCTAAAAATGCAGGTGTTGATTGTGCAGTTTTAAAAAGCCGCAGTCCTTCCTGTGGAGCAGGACGTATTTATGACGGTTCATTTAAATCAATATTAACCGACGGTGATGGTGTAACCGCGGCATTGCTTAAACTCCACAACATTAATGTGGTAAATGAGGAAGATTATTTCAAGGAGTGACAATATATATGAAGGCTGTAAGTCTGTTTTCCGGTGGTCTTGATTCTCAACTGGCAGTATTATTGATCCAAAAACAAGGAATAACGGTTATCGGGGTCAATTTCATTACCCCTTTTTTTGCTGTTAAGCAATCCACCCTGGATGCTGCAGAAACATTGGGTATTGAATTGCTTACTATAGACATAAGTGCTGAATATATGGGTAATGTGTTAATAAACCCGGTTTACGGCTATGGCCAACACATGAATCCATGTATTGACTGCCATGCTTTCATGTTAAAAAAAGCCCGCAGTATAATGGATGAAACCGGGGCAGCTTTTTTGATAACCGGCGAAGTATTGGGTCAAAGGCCGATGAGTCAAAACCGCTCTGCACTTCAGGCTGTTGAAAAGCTTTCCGGGCAGGCAGGATTGATTGTCCGGCCTCTGTCAGCGCTTTTACTGGAACCAACCATCCCGGAAAATACAGGTTGTCTTGATCGCTCGCAGCTGCTTGACATCAGCGGCCGCAGCCGCAAAAGGCAGATGGAGCTGGCGGAAAGCTTTAATTTAAAAGAGTATCCATCCCCGGCCGGCGGATGCCTGCTGACCGATGCCAATTACAGCCGCAGGTTAAGATATTTATTGTCTGTGAAGCCTGATGCCGGTACTGATGAAATCAAGATCTTAAGCTGGGGGCGCAATTTCGGTTTGGAAGGTGCATTGCTTATTATCGGCAGGAATCATAAAGAAAATCAAAATTTATTGGCATCTGCCATACCCGGTGATTTACTGCTTACCGCGCCCGATTATCCAGGTCCGGTTGCATTGTTAAAAACTGCAGATAAAGAACCTGATCTGCAATATATTGCCGCAATAGTTGCCCGCTATGGTGATGGTAAAGATCAGCCCCGCGTAATGATAAAAATATTTTTATCTGATGGAACCGTTGCGCAAACTATTCCGGTCTCTCCTTTAAACCCGGATGATATTCCGGCTGCGCTTTAAAAATGTTTATGTCTATTTGTTTGTACATTTCCTGATATCCCCGTTCAGTTGGATGCCCGCCGTCAGCCAGCAATAATTCGCTGCGCACCAGGCCGTTTTCATCATAAAAGGCTTGCTCAAAATGGATGACCGGCAGATCATTTTCCCGGGCATATTCTTCGATCCAAATCCGCAATTTTTTGAGGACATTTTCCCAGCTTTTTACATCAACGGCGGTCGGCATACCTATAATTACTTTTATATCTTCTTGCAGTGCTCTTTCAGTCATAGTCTTCAGATTATATTTAACACGGTCCAAAGACTCGCCGCAGACCACATCATTTATACCCCCCATTAAAACCAGATGAGTAGGTTTATTGCTGATAACTGCCCGCTCAAATCGGTTCAGCATATCGTTGGTGGTATTACCGTTGATGCCTTTATTAATAAACTGTACATTAACATTTTCACTTAGCCTTGCCACCCAGGATGTTTCTGGCCCGTAAGGAAAACCGTAGGTGATGCTGTCTCCCAAACATACTACTTTCATTTCCCGCTCCAACCGCTTCTGCCTCCGATATTACTATTTTGCTTTATACAGTCCCGGCTCAACTGCTTCAATTCTGTCAAATTCCAATAAACGTTCCAAATGTTTTATCACCATCAGTTTTTCCCAAAATAAAACAAATGGACTGACGTGCATGCGGTATATAAATTTATGTTCAGCGATTTTATCTATATCGGAAGGGTTATTAATTAAAAATTTATGTATCCTATCGTCCCGTTTATATATCCGGTCTCTGAATTCAGTCAATCTTTCCACACTGTCTGTACAAACCTTCTTTATATGACAGGAAGCCAGACGGGCCGGTTTTAATTCTATAAGTTTTTCAATAGAATTGATCATATCAGTTGGATTCGATAATAATTCACCATACCATGGACCAGCCTGGGTAAGACAAATATCTCCGCAAAAGAGAAAATCCTGCTCCGGAAACCAGAACGAACAGTGCCCTCTGGAATGACCCGGGGTGTGAATCACCTGCATGTTGATTTTTCCGAAATCGATCGATTCGCCATCAGCAAATGTATTATCAACTTTCCCGATATAATCAAAATCATTTATGAAAATACCTATTTCTTTAGCTGTTTCTATATAATCATATTGCGGCATCAAATCATCCCAGCGATCAAATGAGTTAAAATGCAGAAAAGTGCTGATATCCGCTAATGGTTCAGCGTCAAATTCGTGAATAGATATTTGCGCATTGCTAAAAATCTTGTTTCCTCTGGTATGATCGATATGGTGGTGGGTATTTATTACCCGGTCAATATTGTTTGGATGTATCGCTTGTAATGAATTTACATCTGCTCCGGTATCTATTATCGCTTGCACTTCATCATCTATATAAAGGCAATTACAATAAGTAAAACCAGTCTCACTCAACACTAACTTAATATTATCGCTGATATCCAATAACATATTAGCTCCCCCCAAAACACCAATAAATCAGACTCCGGAATAAGCTGGCTTTGTTCCGGAGTCTTAGTATATCTTTAATAAATATTTTGTAATAAGCTGTGATTTATTCTGCAGTAGCCGCTTCCAGTTCACTGATTACTTCATTAAGTTTTTCTATACTTTCGCCATATCCCGCCCAATTTCCTTCTTTAAGTTGTTCAGTAGCCTGGTTATAATAATCCCGGGCTTGCTCCGCCAACTCCTTGGCCGAACTCGCGGCGGCAGGTTGTTCGATTGTATCACCGCTGGTTTCAACTGGCTCTGTTGTCGCCGGTACCTCTCCAAAAAGTTTTAATAAAGCCTGATCCAGGGTTGGCTCCATAACCAGTTTTTCCCCAAATCCGGCTATGATCCGTTTTAATTCCGGCAGTTTACTGTTATCCGCCTGTAAATAGATCGGTTCAATATAAAGTATCGAATTATCTACCGGAATAACCAGCAGATTACCCCGGTAGACCCGAACCCCTCTTTGATCCCATAAAGTCAGCTGCTGAGCAATAGAGGTATTTTGGTTGATTCTTGACTCCACCTGCTCAGGGCCATAAATAGTCTCCTGTTTGGGGAAATTAAAAACCATTATTTTTCCGTAATTATCTCCATCCATTCTGGCACCCATCCAGGCTATCATATTAGGCCTGCTCTTGGGCGAAAATGGCATCATCAGTACGAATTCCGTTTCTTCTTCCCCGGGGATCCTCATGTTTAAATAATACGGCTCCATCTTCTGCTGCTTGTCATCAACGATTTCATTGGGAATGATCCAGGGGTCTTCTTTATTATAAAAAACCCACGGGTCACTCATATGGAATGTAGTGTACATCTCCGCCTGCACCATAAACATATCCTGAGGATATCTCACATGTTTTCTCAAATCTGCCGGCATCTCATCTATAGATTTATAAAGTTCCGGGAATATTTTGCTGAGTGTTTTAACTATAGGATCAGCATTATCAGCAATATAAAAAGTTACTTCCCCGGTATATGCATCAGTGGTTATCTTGACCGAGTTGCGCAGATAATTGTTGCCGTAATCGTCAAAAGGCTGTGAATATGGGTATTTATCGGTATATGTGTAGGCATCCAGTAGCCAGAACAATTTTCCTTTTTCATCGATAACCATATAAGGATCCGCGTCAAAGGCTAAATATGGGGCAATTTTTTTGATTCGCTCCACAATGTTTCTATACATTAATACCTGGCTGTCATTGGTAATGTCAGATGAAAGAAGCATTTTATAATCTTTAAGGACCCAGGCCAGCATCAGCTTGCGCGACAGCGATTTGATTTTGACTCCATTATTACCTTCATAAGCGGAAAATACATTCTGCTCTCCCATAGGGTAATCAAACTCTTTTTGCTTCGTATTGACAATAACATACTCATCAGTTTTTTCACCAAAATATATTTCCGGCCTGGTAATCTTTAAATCCGTTGAAAACTGGGGCGGTACATCCTTGATATAAAACTCCGGGAAACCTTCCGTGGTTATTTCGGTGACCGGGCTGACCACAACCCCGTAACCATGGGTATACATCAATCTTTGGTTGATCCAGGTTTTAGCCTGGGCCGGCAATTCAGACTGGTCTATTTCGCGTCCCGATAACATTATCTGTTTATATTCACCGTTAATAATATATCTGTCGATATCAACATCATTAAATACATAATAACTTCTGAGCTGCTGCAGGTTTTTGTAAGTTGTTTTTGAAGGCTGCCAGTCCCACAGGCGAATGTTCTGTATCGTACTGGTATGATTGGCATCATTTATATTCAGGTCATAATCAACGGTACGGGCAATGCTCTCGGCTTTGTCAAGCCCGTATGCCTGGCGGGTAAACTCTATGGCATTCTTAAGATATGGTTGTTCTTTGTTGAATTCATTGGGCTGAACCGAAAGACTCTGCAACAGTGAAGGATATACACTTCCCAGTATAATTGCGACTAATATCCAGGTTCCAATGCTTATATATATCACGTTCAGTTTTTTAATGATAATATTGGACAAAATTATCAAGGCCACAATGATCGATAATACCAGCATGACCTTATAGGCTAACAAACGAGCATTAACATCAGTATAAGTAGCCCCATAGACTATGCCGTTAGGTGAAAAAAGCAGTTCATAGGCATCCAATCTATAACCCCAGGCTTTTAAGGCAAAAATGGCCGCGACCAATACTGCCAGATGTCCTTTAGCGAAGGAAAACTCTTTCATTTTTCCATAAATCAGTTGGGTGGTAGTGTTGGAAAGATATATGAGTGTAGTTGCGATGAGTAACAAAACCAATAACATCATTAAGGTTGAGTATATAAATTGATATAAAGATAGGTTGAAAAAATAAAAGCCCAGGTCTTTATTAAATATCGGATCAACTACGCCGACTTTGACACTATTTAAATATTGCTGGACCACCAGCCAGTTATCTGCTGCCACGGAGCTGACCATAAAAGCAGCAAAAACAGATATTGCCAGGAATATATATCGTGCAGTTTTGCCGGTAAACAACTCTTTCCAGGGAGATTCCGGCTGGTCAAGGTAGATTATATCACGCCCGTCATCAGTTTTCATACGCGGTTCTTCATCGGTAACATTTTTTCTGGTCAGCCATAAATTAAGAAAGAACAAGCCCATGGTCACAATGAAAATCAGCGCATACAAGGCGATCTTATTAAAAAGTATTGTGGTAAATACCTCCTGGTAACTTACGGATTTAAACCACAGCCAGTCAATATACATATTGACAAGCAATGATACAGCGCCCAGCAACAAAATTAAAACTATTAATTTGATCGTACTTTTATAATTAGACATATAAAGCCTCCTCTTTATATAATTGACCCTTGTCAGTGCATATTTCTATAATCAGGAATTTACAGTCTTTTAAAAGCATATTTTTTTACATAGCCCAATTATAACAGATATGTCGCATAAAAAGTCTTGCAAAAGGGCGGTTATAAAATAAAGATCCTTATAAAATAGAAAGACTGTCCCTATAAAACAGTCTTGCGGTTGGCAAGAAAGTTGCTGCCACGTCAGCATGTCTTATCGGATAGTCTTTAACAGATTTTAACTTATTACATTATGGCCTGGATAGCATAACCTGCCAACTCCGATAAGGGGCCGGGATAACAGCCGATGACGATCGTTGCAATGACGCATATCCATAATGCAGCAACAGCGCCGCTGTTGATTTTTATTGGCATTTCGCTGGGATATTCCCCGATATACATGACTTTGGCAACGTTCAAATAATAATATACCGATACCATACTCATTACCAGCCCGATAACTGCCAGCCACAGGTAGCCGGCCTGGATCGCTCCGGCAAACAAATAGAATTTACCGGCAAAACCAGCCATGGGAGGAATACCTGCCAACGACAGCATGCATATGCTCATGATGGCAGCCATCATGGGAGAACGTTTGCTTAAGCCGGCAAATGCTTCGATACCGGTTTTGCCCGTATCTGTTTCTACAGCCGTCGCCACAGCAAATGCACCTACATTGGCGAAAACATAAATCATAGCGTAAAACAATACACCCTTTAATCCATAAGCATTAGCCGCTGCTGCCCCGGCAAGGATATAGCCTGCCTGGGCAATGCTGGAGTAGGCCAGCAGCCTTTTTATATCCTGCTGGACCAGGGCGATCAGATTCCCGGTCAAAATTGTTATAGCTGCCAGGACAGCCAGCAGCAGATTCCAATCCAATAATCCCTCCCCGGGGCCAAAGGCAGTCATGAGGACCCTTATCAGCGCTGCAAAACCTGCAGCTTTGGAACCGACTGACAAATAGGCGGTTATTGGAATTGGTGCTCCCTGATATATATCCGGTGTCCACATATGAAACGGAACTACGGATATTTTAAAGGCAAACCCGGCTAAAATTAATACCAGTCCGGCTAACATAACCGGTTGATTTTTCATGGC
Source organism: Syntrophomonadaceae bacterium (assembly GCA_035353375.1). GTDB lineage: Bacteria > Bacillota > Syntrophomonadia > Syntrophomonadales > Syntrophomonadaceae > UBA1368. The sequence goes on along the minus strand of DAOPZM010000008.1, from coordinate 57,911 downwards.
GGCTCCAATTTCGCTGAAGTTTACCGTCCCGCTCATTGCATAGACCAGGCTTACCCCGAATAACAAGATCGCTGACGAAAGTGCGCCCAATATCAAATACTTGAGCCCGGCTTCTCCGGAAAGCTTGTCTTCCAGCAGATAGGCGGTCAGGATATAAAAACTAATGGTCATAAGCTCCAGGCCTATATAGAGGGTAATAAACTCACCGGCCGCAGCCATAAGCATCATACCGGTGGTTGCTAATATCACCAACCCGTAAAATTCACTCTTTTTGGAAAATCTCTCCGTATAACGGTTGGACATCAACATGACCAGAACTGCTGCTGCCAAAAAGAGGATTTTAAAATAATGTCCATACAGGTCTATCTGGTATACTCCGTTAAAAAGCGAAGCCGATTCAGGTATGACTGCTATACTATATGCCAGGATCAGCAGCATTCCCCAAAACGCGATACCACTTACGATCTTATTATGCTGAACCGGTAAAACAAGTCCGGTGATGAGAACTGCCAAACCTAACAATGCGACCAGTATTTCGATCATCAATAATGACAAATCCATTACAGCAGCCCTCCTATCTTAAGCAGTCCGATTTGCTGAGCAATTTCCCCTACCCCGCCGTTAATAAAATCCATTAAGGTAAAGGGGAAAAAGCCGCCCACAAATATTGCTATGCCCAATACCAATAGCGGCACCATTTCCGGGCCCTTCAAATCACGCAGGTGATCCCACTTTTCATTGCGGGGACCAAACAGCATGGTGCCCAGGGCTTTAAGAATATAAAGAGCGGTAAATACGATTCCGGTAATAGCCAAAACCGTGATCGCCTTGAAGGAACTGAATGCCCCCACAAATATGGTGAATTCACCGATAAAGTTGACCATGCCCGGCAAACCCAGTGAAGCCAGGCCCGCAATCATGAAACCGGCTGTAAGTTTAGGCATCTGGTGAGCCAGACCGCCGAAATCATCGATATTACGAGTATGACTTTTTTCGTATAAATTGCCAATCATGGCAAAGAATAATGCCGCCATGACACCATGGGCAAACATCATGATCACGGCGCCGTTCAAACTGACAATATTTAACGCTGCGATACCGATCAGGACATACCCCATATGGCTGACACTGGAATAACCGACGATGTATTTCAGATCTTTCTGGCTTAAACAGATAAACGCGGCATAAACAATATTACCGATAGCCAGGACGGCAATGATCGGAGCAATAATTTGCGCTCCATCCGGCAGTATAGTTAAAGCTATGCGGATAAGACCGTAACCGCCTATTTTTTTCAGGACCCCGGCATGGATCATGCTGACCGCGGTAGGTGCCCCGGCATACCCGTCAGGTGACCAGGAATGAAACGGGAACATGGAAAGCAGGGTGCCGAAGCCGAAGGCCATGAAGGCAAAGACTATCAGCTGAAATCCGACAGAATAATCAATAGTCCCCAGAAATGCTATATCCATGCTGGCAACACCGCTTAAAGCTTTGGCCTTTACAAACAGGGCAATGACACCGGCCAGTAAAAAGGCACTTCCGATCAGCAGATATATCGTCAGTTTCATGCCCGCATATTCTTTCGTGACCCGCTTGGTACTGCCGAACATGATAACTAAAAGATAAATCGGAATTACCACCACTTCATAGAAGAGCAGGAAGATAAACAGATCCGTCGTGATAAAAGTACCCATTACTCCGGCAATCAGGATCAGCAGCAGAACGAAAAATTCTTTTACCCGCTCGGCTATCTTCCAGGAAGCAAAAATTGCACTGAAGCCTATTAAAGTTGTCAGCAGCAGCATGGGAATGCTTATGCCGTCAACTCCCAGCGCAAAATTTACACCCAGGTCTTTTATCCAGGGAACAGACATCACAAACTGCATACCGCCCAGATTTTTGTCATAACCCCCAGCTATAATTAAAGATAACACCAGGCTGATGCCAGTAGAAACCGCAGCAATATATTTAATGGGTTTGTGCTGACCGGCCGGCAGGCACATGATGATTACTGCTCCCAGTAAAGGTGCCAGTAATGTTGCTAATAAGAATGGAAAATCGTTCATTTTTTACTGCCCCCTTTACGCTATCACAGATACAGCTGCCATCGTAGCCAGTACTACCAGAATCAATGCTCCGGCGACCATATACATGGCATAATTCTGTACCTGCCCATTTTCAGTATATTTCAATGTATCACCGCTTTTACCGGTAACCAATGCGACCAGATCGACTAAACCGTTAACCACATGAATATCAAACCAGTACATGGCTCTGGCTCCGCCGTAAACAAATATTTCACCTAGCTTGGCATAGATTTCATCGATGTAGTATTTGTTAAGCAGCAGTGTGTAGACGCCTTTAAATCTATTGCGCAAAGCCAAATGACCGACGGCTTCCTTTTGATAGATCAGCCAGGCCAGCACAATTCCGGCCAGGGCGATCAACGAGGAAGAAATCATGATCATATTGCTCGGATGTGGCTGAATACCAGCAGGACTGTTTATAAACTCTCCAAATATGTGATGCAGCAAGGGAGAATTGATAAATCCAACTGAAACTGCCGCTGCGGCCAGGATCACTAACGGTACTGTCATAACTCCGGGACTTTCATGGGCATGTTCCCCTTCCCGGCTGCTGCCGAAGAAAGCCACAAAAATAAGCCGGAACATATAAAAGGCGGTCAGGAAAGCAACAAAAGCGCCAAGTATATATAAACCGTAATGCCCGCTGGCGTAAGCTCCCAATAATATTTCGTCCTTGCTCCAGAAACCTGATAAGGGCGGAATGCCTGCCAGAGCCAAAGCACCGATAATAAAAGTCCAGGTCGTAACCGGCATCTTTTTCTGCAGATTCCCCATTTTCCAGATATCCTGTTCACCATGCATAGCATGGATGACACTGCCGGCGCCTAAAAACAACAGGCTTTTAAAGAAAGCATGCGTAGTCAGGTGGAACATGCCGGCGGTCATGGCGCCGACGCCCATGGCCATCATCATATAACCCAGCTGGCTCAAGGTCGAATAAGCAAGTATTCGCTTGATATCGTTCTGCACCAGCGCAATGGTAGCGGCAAATATAGCAGTAAACCCGCCAACTACAGCTATTACCATCATGGCTTCCGGTACACTGCTGAAAATAAAGAAGGCACGTGCTACCAGATAGACGCCGGCTGCAACCATGGTAGCTGCATGTATCAATGCACTGACTGGTGTAGGGCCTTCCATGGCATCCGGCAGCCAGACGTGCAGCGGAAACTGGGCAGATTTACCCATCGGCCCCATGAACAGCAATATGGCTACCGGAATCAATAATGCCATATTGGTATACTGCGGTACGGCTTCAGTTAATCCGGAAAATTTTAAAGTACCGAAAATTATCTGCAGGAATAATATCCCCAGTAAAAATCCGAAGTCCCCGACCCGGTTGGTAACAAAAGCTTTGATTGCCGCATTTTTAGCGGAGTCAAGTCCGAACCAGAAACCGATCAAGAAATAAGAACATATACCAACCAGTTCCCAGAATACAAACATCTGTCCAAAATTATCAGCTATCACCAGTCCCAGCATTGATGCCGCAAACAGGCTCTGGTAAGCGAAATAGCTGGCAAAGCCAGGGTCGTCTTTCATATATCCCAGCGAGTATATCTGCACCAGTGCAGCGATCGATGTGACAACGATCAGCATCAGGGCAGAAAGCGGATCTAAAAGCAGCCCCATATCCACCTGGAGTCCGCTCATATCCAGCCAGCGGACACTATATTCAAATACGGCTCCGCCCTCTTCAGCGAACACTGCGGTCGCTATCATCACTGAGATCACAAATGAGGCAGCAATAGTCAATATCGAAATAGCTGCCGATATTTTGGGCCAGCGATGAAAAAATAAAGCGATCAATGCAAAACCCAGAAACGGTAAAAATGGTATCAGCCACGCATTAGGCAAAATAAATTCGTTCATCCGCTATATCACCTCACCATTTCAACAGGTTGAAATCATTCAAGTCAACCGATTTCCGCTGCCTGTTAATAGATATGATCAGAGCCAACCCAACGGCTATTTCACAGGCGGCAACAACAATAACAAAGACAGAAAACATTTGTCCCACTACCGCATCGACTGCTATAAACTTGTTGGCAGCAACAAAATTTATATTTACTGCATTCAGCATGAGTTCAATTGACATAAGCACTGCAACCGCATTCCTGCGGGTCAGCACTCCAAATACTCCAATGCTGAACAATACCGCCCCCAGCAATATATAATGGGGTAAACCAATCATTTATCTTCAACCCCCTTGGCAATAAGAATAGCACCGATCACTGCCACCAAAAGCAGAATTGCAGCGGCTTCAAAAGCTATGACATAGTCATTCAGCATTGCCTCCGCCAGCATTGTTATTGAATTATCATTACCCTGTAACTGAGCGACAGGCCATTTGGTAAATCCTATCGCGGCTGTTAAAGCAGTCAGCATCATGGCTGTAATGCCGCCGGCGGCAAACAATTGTTTCGTTCTGGGGGTAGTAAGATTGGTTCTTCCCGCGTCCCGGTTCATTAAAAGCATAACGGCAAAAATGATCAACACCGAAATAGCTCCGGCATAGACCAAGATCTGAATAACGCCCAGGAAGCCGGAATTCAGCTGGAAGTATATAGCTGCAACTCCCAGAAAAGATAGTATCAAGCTGAGCGCACTATATATAATGTTACGGAACAAGACTACCCCAAGAGCAGCCAATACCGTTACTCCTGCAATGGCAATAAACACTGCATCAAACAGGGAGAAAGCAGAGAAGTTAAACATCATTCTCCTCCTTTCGGTACCGGATCTGAATTTTGGCGGTTTTTCTTTTCCTTATTTACAAAGCCGGCCGCAACTTTGGCCGCCTTCTCTTTATCTTTTACCATCAATTCAGCAATTTTGGCAGCTATCTTTTCATCCCTCAGGATCAGTTCTGCGAGTATGCTTACTTCTTCTTCCCCGGCAATTATTTTAGCCACAATTTTTTGCGGATTTTTATTTAACGCCGTAATCATCGCATTGATTTGTTTTTGTTCTTTATCCTGCTGTTGGTCTTCCGCCTGATCGTTTGCAGCTTCTTCCGTATCCACCATATCTGCCGGGCGCAAATAAACCATCCTGATATCATCACGGTTGTAAACGGAAAGCTCAAAATTCTGATTAAAATACAGGCACGAAGCAGGGCAGGCCTCCACACAAAGATTACAGAACATGCAATATTGAAAATCAATAGTATAGCTTAAAAGTCTTTTCTTTTTGCTGTTTTCAACCTTCTCGGTTTCCATTGACAGCACATCATTGGGACAAGTATTGATACAAATACCACAGACAATGCATTTTTTAAAATCATACTGCAAACATCCCCGGTAACGTTCAGGAAGTTCCGGCATGACATCCGGGTATTGCTCAGTTATTTCTCTTTGGAAAAAATGCTTGAGAGTTACTCCCAGGCCCTTAAGCAGGCCAGTCCCCTGCATATTTAACACCACCCCATCCCTTGAAAGAAGTAGATCCCGGCTCCGGTAAGCAGAATATTGGCCAAGCTTACCGGCACTAATATTTTCCAGCTGAAGGACATCAGATGATCCATCCTTATCCGGGGGAAAGTCCACTTGATCCAGAAGAAGACTAAAATCACCGCATAGGTTTTTATTATTATCCATAACCAGGAAGGCAACCAGGGTCCCTGCCAGCCTCCCAGAAATACTGTAGCCATAAGCGCTGATACCGCTACCAGATTAGTGTATTCCGCCAGGAAGAATAAAGCCCAGCGCATACCGGTATATTCTGTGTAAGCTCCGCCGGTTAATTCCTGCTCGGCTTCGGGCATATCAAAAGGCCCCCGGTTCAGCTCGGCAGTGGCGGATATGAAATAAGTAATAAAAGCAATGGGCTGTAATACGATAAACCAGACATTATCCTGGGCTGCTACTATATCCTGCAGGTTGAGGGAACCGGTGATCATAACCACTCCCAAGAGTGAAAAAGCCAGCGGAACGGCATAGCTTACCATTTGTGCCACTGACCTGAAAGCGCCTATCAGTGACCATTTATTATCTGAACCCCATCCAGCCATCAGAATGGCAATCGTGCTTAAAGAACCGATGGAAATAAAAAAGAGGATGCCGACATTAAGATCGAGCACCTGCATATCCTGGCCCAAAGGTATAACAGAATAAAGTAAAACCGAAACCACGATAAATAACATCGGGGCAGTTTTAAAGATAAGCTTGTCTGCCGCGGATGGAACAATATCTTCTTTTGTCATCAGCTTGAGCGCATCAGCAATAGTCTGAAAAGCACCAAACGGGCCTAAACGGTTAGGCCCTAGTCTTTCCTGAAAGAAGGCGCTGATTTTCCGCTCCAGCCAAATCAAAATAATAATATTCAATATAATAATGGCAACGATAATTATCCACTTGATGATCAACAAAGCTGCATCGGCCAGGACCGGTGACAAGCCAAGCCCGACCAGCCATCCCGTAAAAGCCAGAAACAAATCTGTAAACCAATGTTCCATAAATTTCGCTCCTCATGTAACAAAATATATTCCTTATACTGATCAGTACATTTTTCCCTGTTCTCGTAAATTCGAACCAAGGGCTGAAAAAATCAGCGGTCTGATTCTCCCAGAATGGGATCCAGGGTAGCAATATTGGTGATAATGTCCTGAAATACACCCCCGCGGCTAATAAGCGGCAAAACCATCAGATTTATAAAAGAGGGGGCCCTGACATGCAGGCGGTAAGGTTTTGCCCCGCCGTCACTGACAATATAGTAACCCAGTTCTCCTTTGGATGATTCAATATGATGATAGACTTCAGCACCTGCTTCCGGTTTTAAATTTTTGGGCACTTTGCCTTTGATTTCTCCTTCCGGCATTCCGTCCAGGGCTTGTTTAATAATACGGCCGCTTTCCCCTATTTCTTCGATCCTTACCTGCCAGCGGGCTAAAGAATCACCGCTGTTGCGGGTCGGCACGACAAAATCAAAGCGATCATATATACTGTAAGGCTCAGCCTTGCGAAGATCATAACTGATCCCGCTGGCGCGCAAATTAGGGCCGGTCACACCATAGGCAATTGCATCTTCTGCTTTCAGAACTCCTACGCCTTTCATACGAGCTCCCCAAATCTCATTGCCGGTCAGCAAATCATTGTATTCATCCATCATTTTAGGAATATCATTAACAATATCATTAACTGCCGGTATAAACCCCTCCGGGATATCAGCAGCGACTCCGCCGATCCTTATATATGAAGATAACAACCTTTGCCCGCCGGTCATGGCAAATATATCCATGATCCTTTCACGGTCCCGCATGGCATACATCAATCCGGTAGTTGCCCCCAGATCGATCCCGGTTGCTGCTACGGCTATCTGATGAGAAGCAATACGGGAAAGTTCAGCCATAATGACTCTTATATATTCAGCCCGCTCCGGTATTTCGATCCCCAGTAATTTTTCCACCGTCTGGCAGTAACCCATAACCGGCAAGTTTGTGGCCAGGTAATCAAGCCGGGCAGTATATGGTACATATTGCTGATACGTTTTACCTTCGGCGATTTTTTCCACACTGCGGTGCACATAACCCAGGTGCACAATTACGTCTTCAATAATTTCACCATTCATAATTGCTTCAGCATGTAAACCGCCATGAGTACTGGGATGCACCGGCCCGACATTGACTGAGTATATATCAGTATCAAACAATCATTATCATCCTTTCCTAACGAAATCCTTACGCAGCGGATGACCGTCAAAATCGTCCGGCAGCAGCACCCTGATCAAATTGGGATGCCCATTGAATCTTATTCCCATCAAATCATATACTTCCCGCTCCTGCCAGTCAGCAGCCGGCCAGATAGTAATAAGAGAGTCTGCTTCAGGCATATTTCTGGGAATTCTGGTTTTGACACATATTTTTATATTTTCAGGTATAGAGTAAAGATGATAAACCATTTCAAATTCTTCGCCATAATCGACCGATGTAAGATTGGATAGTTGATTAAAGCCGTATTTATCATGTAATAGCTGCATCAAATCCAGTAATTTCACTTTATCTACCAAAAGTTTAGTGAAAAATCTATCCGCATTTATATTAAGATTATCACCATATTGACTTTTAAGCTCCGAGGCAAGTACTTTAACATCAGTTTCAGTCATCCATTTCAACTCCTCCGGTAATCACCCTGTTTGACTTTCTTTTTTAGTTCCAGCATGGCATGAAATAGTGCTTCGGGACGAACCGGGCATCCCGGTATATATACATCGACCGGAATAATTGAATCCACCCCCGGCAAAACACTGTAGCCATCTTTAAACGGTCCCCCGCTTATAGCACAGTTCCCCATGGCTATGACCCATTTCGGTTCAGGCATCTGCGCCCATACTCTTTCTATCGCCGGTTTCATTTTCAATGTAATAGGGCCGGCAACCGTCAGCAAGTCGGCCTGCCGGGGTACAGCACGTACCACCTCATAACCAAAGCGGGCCTGATCAAAGCGGGCGGCACCAGCTGCCATTACTTCTATCGGACAGCAATTGCATCCATAGTTTAAAGGCCAGAACGACCAGGATCTTCCCCAATCCCATAATTTATCCAAAGTGGTGACCAGTATATTATGTTTGGCCAACTCTTCCGTATCTTTATCGGCAGCATTTTCTAATGCCATTCCAGTGCCCCCTCCTTCCATGCATACCACAAACCTACCACCAGTATGGCTATGAAAATTATCATTTCAACAAATGCGAAGGGTCCCAGTGCTTTAAATTTGACCGCCCAGGGATATAAAAAAACAGTTTCTATATCAAATATCAGGAACACCAGGGCATAAAGGAAATAATTGACCTTGAACCTGATCCAGCTTTTGCCTTTAGTATCTACACCACATTCATAGGTAGTATATTTTTCATCAGCAGGATCAGCCTGAGGTTTGGGCCGGAAGAGCCAGGCAGCGGCCATAGCTCCTATTGGAAAAGCCAGGGTCAAAATAAAAAATATTCCTAAAGCCGGATAATTTCCAAGCATTGATCAAATGCCTCCTTACGCTCATTGCCTTTGTTATTATAACAGAGTCAGCAAATATTTGTGATATATTTCACATCTTTTATATTATTATTAGACAATATTATCATATTAATATTAAAATGTTTAGTTTTTAGCTTGATAATGTTTTCGCAATACTTAGTATTAATGCCAATGTATGATTAAAATATAGTTTTTTCAGGCTTTAACTATTATAATTATGCTCAGATGTTTACGAAAATATGAGAGGGGTTTGGGAGAAGAATGAAGAAACTTTTCATCTGCTTGCTGATCATTATCTGCAGTACGGGCATTATGGCCTGTGCTGAAAAATCGGACAACGACGCGGAAAATAGTGCGGTGTCTGATAAAATCATTAATATTGGAGTTATGCCTGATGTTGAGTCGATTCCGTTTTTAATTGCCCAGAAAAATGGTTATTTTGAACAGGAGGGCGTTAAAGTTAACATAGAACATTTCAGCAGCGCCAAAGACCGTGACAGTGCTCTGCAAAGCGGTAAACTGGACGGAGTGATAACTGATATGGTAGCCGTACTTTTCGCCAATGAAGGCGGCATTAACTTAAGGATCGTTGCTGAAAATGAAGGAAATGTTTTGCTGATGGCGGGTAAAGATTCCGGCATCAGTTCAGTCGCTGAACTTAAAGGTAAGGATCTGGGACTGTCGACCAATACTATAATGGAATACACCGTTGACAAAATGCTGGAAGATGCCGGACTGCAATATGACGATGTTAGCAAGGTCGCAATACCGCCATTGCCTACCCGTCTGGAAATGCTGCAGGGAGGCAAGGTGGCGGCAGCAATATTACCAGAACCTATGGCAGGTCTGGCGGTTAAAAACGGTGCCGTTATATTGAACAGCACTGAAAACATGGACAATAAAGCTGGCGCTATTGCTTTTACCGCCGAAAGTATAGCTGCAAACCCTGAAGAGATCAAAGCAATTTTCCGGGCTTATGATCTGGCGGTTGAATATCTGCAAACTGAACCGGCGGAAGACTATATTGATTTTATTATCGAAGAACAAAGCTTCCCCGCTGGAATAAAGGATTCTCTGCAGCTTCCTGATTTTCATAAAGCAGAAATGATCCGGGAAGACATATTTAATGATGTCGTTAAATGGATGCATGATAAAGAGCTTATTAAAGGCAATTATGAATTTAATGATATAGCCGACCAAAATATCCTGGAGTAATGAATTTGTGATCGAAGTCAAAGATTTAACCGTAAAATACTATCGGGAAAATGAAGAAATAACAGCTTTGAGCCAGGTAAGTATCAATATCGGCACTGGAGATATTTATACCTTTATCGGCCCTTCCGGCTGCGGCAAATCAACTTTTTTATATGTCTTGTCCGGCATACTCAAGGATTATGCCGGCAGCATACGAATTAACAGTCGCCCGGTCGACCCCCGGGCTCAGCGCATCGGCTTGATACTGCAGAACTATGGACTCCTGCCCTGGAAAAACGTTTATGCCAACACTATGCTGGGAGTAAAAATCAAAAATGATCAGCAGGTTCTGGACGAGTATGGACATTATTTGTTAAAGCAGTTGGGCATTGCCGAACTGCTGAACCGATATCCCAGGGAGCTGAGCGGCGGGCAGCAGCAAAGAGTGGCCATTGCCCGAGCCTTTATGCTGAAGCCGGAATTGCTGCTGATGGATGAGCCCTTTTCCGCCCTGGATGCTATTACCCGGGAAGAATTGCAGGAACTGTTTTTAAACATTTGGAAAGAACATAATGTGACTACGGTTTTCATCACCCACAGCGTAGACGAAGCACTATACCTGGGCAGTAAAATAGTAGTCTTCTCTCCGGCGCCGGGCAGAATTCTGGAAGTGCTTGACAATCCATGTTTCCAATTTGATAACCTGAGATCAAGGGAAGAATATTATGATATGTCGATGCGCTTGAGAAAAATACTGGACAAAGGATGATATAAGTGCTTTCAAATAATTTCTGGCGGGGTGCAACCTACGGTCTGCTGTTGGTAATTATCATCTGGCAGGCACTGGCCTGGCTTTTAAAAATTTCGATCATTCCCCCGCCCTTATCAGTCCTTATCAACTTGATCGATATTTTCCCTGCTAAAATGGGAATACATCTTTTGTACAGTCTGGGCAGAATTATAGCCGGAATCAGCATCGCTATCATGATCGGTGTGCCGACAGGGTTACTGATGGGCTATTTTGACCGGGTAGATAAAGTCCTGTCTCCCCTGGTCTATTTTACATATCCGATTCCTAAAATTGCACTCCTGCCGATTATAATGCTGCTGTTCGGTTTAGGTGAAGCCTCCAAATTGATAATGATCGTATTGATCATAATATTTCAGATCATCATCACTTCCCGGGACGCAGTAAAAGCCATCCCCCATGATATGTTCCGCTCTCTGCAATCCCTGGGCGCCGGCAAACGTCATATGTTCACGGAAATCATCATCCCGGCTACCCTGGCTGATGTTCTGACTGCCACCCGCCTGGCCCTGGGAACCGCTGTATCGATTCTATTTTTCACTGAAACTTTCGGTACTGAATTCGGAATGGGCTATTTTATCATGGATGCCTGGATGCGGGTAAATTATCTTGATATGTACGGCGGCATCGTAGTTTTAAGCCTGATGGGCTTTATCCTGTTTACCATCGTCGATATTGCCGAAAAACGCGTAAGTGCCTGGAGATAAATCTTCCCGGCACTGATTAAATAAAGATCACGACTTAAAATGCAACCGCCTTATTTATTTTTCCAGGGCCAGTTCAATTATATGCCCGACCAGTTGCTTAAAATTCATTCCTGCGGCCCGGGCCGAATCAGGCACCAGGCTCATTTCCGTCATTCCCGGTATCGTATTTATCTCCAGGACATAGGGACTGCCGCTTTTATCCACGATAAAATCGATCCGGGCAAAGCCCCGACAGTTAAATGCTTCATAGGTTTTTTTGGCGACCGTTTCTACCCTGGCGCGGGTTATATCATCGATACGGGCCGGTATAATATGACTGCACATGCCCGGGGTGTATTTGGATTCATAATCGAAGAATTCATTTACTGAAGTTATTTCAATCAACGGCAATACGGTGCAATTTTCATTGCCGATAACGGAAACCGTTATTTCCACTCCTTCAATAAACTTTTCGATCAGTATTTCCTGGTCAAACTCCAGGGCGTCATTTATGGCCTTCTCTATGTTTTCTTTATTCCGGACAATATAGGTACCGATACTGGAGCCCTGGGTGCAGGCTTTAATAACCATCGGCAGGCCGATTTTGTCGATCAATAAATCAATATTCCACTCTTCTTTGCCCTGTTGTTCTTTACCCAGAATCAAATATTCGGGTGTCGGGATTTTTTCATAGGCAAATAATTTTTTGCTGAGGATCTTATTCATACAAATAGCGCTGACTGCCACCCCTGAACCGGTATAAGGAATACCCAGCAGTTCCAGAAAACCCTGTACCGTTCCGTCTTCGCCGTTTTTGCCGTGCAAAGCTATAAACACCACATCCGGCTTTATTTCCATCACTTTATGCATGGTCTCCCGGGTGAAATCCAGGCATTCAGCTTCATAGCCGCTGCCCAGCAAAGCATCAAAAACAGCTTTGCCGCTTCTTAAAGATACTTCCCTTTCATGCGATTCTCCCCCCATTAAAATTAAAACCTTCTTCAATTTTTCACCGCCTGTATTTATATCTATCGTTTATAACAAAATATTGGATTTTCAACATGATTATGATAACTCTAATAAGTATTTGATGCAATTAACTGCGTTCTTTTAATTACTACATCAATTCTCAGGCCGTTCTTTCAATTTAGGCAACTAAAGTATTGAACCCGCTATAACTTTATGATAAAATTTGATTTGCTGAGTTACAGCAAATACAGGGGAGTAGCTCAATTGGAAGAGCATCGGTCTCCAAAACCGAGGGTCGCAGGTTCGAGCCCTGTCTCCCCTGCCACTTAAATCTTTTAGCCGCGCAATTTCATGCGTGGCTTTAATAGCTATAAAGGGGTTTTAAAAATGTACTGGGAACAAGCAGGTCAAATCAATACCGATAATACAATTAAAATCGCAGCGGCTGCAGCCCAAGAGCACGGGATCGATCATATAGTGATTGCCAGCAATACCGGCGCCACAGTTGAAGCATTATTGAAAAACGATATAACCGGTATAAACATAGTTGCAGTTACACACCATTATGGATTCAGCGCTCCGGGTGAATGCGAAATGTCACCGGCTGTCAGGACCGACCTTATACAAAAAGGCATTCAAGTATATACCGGAACCCATTTATTTGCTGGAGTAAACCGCGGGATCCGCAACCAGTTCGGTGGCGTATACCCCGCGGAAATCATGGCCCAGACTTTAAGGATGTTCGGCCAGGGAATCAAAGTGGCCGTGGAAATAGCCGTAATGGCTCTGGATGCCGGCTTGATCCCCTATGGTGAAGATATAATTTCAATTGGCGGGACTGTAAAAGGCGCAGATTCAGCCATTATCATCCGCCCGGCTCATTCCAACCATATTTTTGATACTACAGTTAAAGAAATAATCGCCATGCCGAAAATAAAAAAGCTGAAATAAAATGCTTTAATGTAACAATCAATTAAGCAATCGCCCTTTTGCAAAGATATTTTCCGAAATTGTTATCGATAGGCGGTAAAGCAAAATATCATTACTGAATGTTGACCTAAAGCCGCAACTTTCAACCAGCACTAAGACAACCCCCACCTTGACAAATTGCATAGCGGGGGTTGCCCAAGCATTATTTAATATCTCTTGACTTGCTTTGTTTTCTCGTCAGACTTTAATAAACAGTATTTATCAGCAATCAAGTTTATCGCAGAGAGCTTCGCCCAACAGCATGGCATTCCAGATCCGGGTATGCGCGTACTCATCTCCCAAGATCGAGGTCAGCAGATAACGGATCTCAGGAGTCGGTGCACATCCTGCCAGCTGCGCATACCGTCTGATCGCATCCAATTCACCTCTGATCGCAGTTCTTACATCTGTCTCAAAGTCACCGGTGGCTGGCGGGCAATCCGGTGGACAGGAAACGGGAGGCGGACAGATGCCTAAAAGAGATGCCTGCAGACGGGCATGGCCATATTCGTCTCCGACAATGCTGGTAATGAGTTCGCGTAAAATATCAGTCGACGCTTCATTGGCTATCTGGGCGTAAAATCCGGCATCACAAATTTCGTCCTGAATGGACTCCTCCAGCATTGCTCGATAATTGGCACATTGGGGGCATTTACATTTATCCGGTTGTTTTGATTGGCATTGATACATTATTACACTTCCTTTCTTATTCTAAGTACGGTAAGGCTTTACATAATTTGATTTTTTTCGGGTGCGGTTGTACCTGTAACAGCAATGATTGGGTGAACCTTCTTTTACATGGACCAGCAGCGACCGGAAAAAACGTACATGACCGTTTTCGTCACCAATAATACTGGTCACGATGGCACGAAGAACCGGATCCCGAATTTCATCGACGATGGCTGCCAGCTTGCCCATGACAAAAATATCATGGTCGATGATCTCCTCAATTTGAGAGACAAGACGCGGTGACACATCATAATTACCCATTGATACACCTCCCTGCTATAACATATGCCTGAAATACCAATTGGTTCCTGTGATACCTATATTTACTTCGCACCAAAATAGAGCAAGGAATTAATGTTAAAGAGCCCAGAAAACGTTATGCTCCTCCTGAAATAGACAGTTTTCATCTTTAAACTGTCTGTTTCAAGGGGAGCATATTAAATAATTGGGCTCTTTTTCTTTAAATTGAGATGTGTGAACGGTATTTTCGCGTCATAAGCGTGGACCGCCGCGGTCAGATCACGCCAGCCGGAAAGCCTGGTCCGGGAGGAACCGTCTATCCGGGGAAAATAAGTGGTGTCATTCTCCTCTGAGACAGTGGGATCGATTACAAATGATACCGGTATCAGCCCGGTAATGAGCAACCCCGTTCCTCCCCTGGCCCGTTCGGTAAAATACTTGATCATCTTGGGCAACGGACGGCCAATAGGATCAGCCATATTGATATTGCCCATAGGTGCCATCACTATCCGGTTCTTGAGCCTTAAAGGGCCGATCTCACCAGGATCAAACAGTCTATTGAATGCCACTCTGTCTCCTCTCCTATTCCGGCTGCGGTGAAAAGTATTGGGGTAACCAAAAGCATTGAAGCAGGTGCGTTTACAGCCTGATTAATCTTATAACCTGATTATGAAATTCATATACATTCACTGAGGATGCTCATTTATCATGGCCAGTGCGGGCGGCAAAATCAGCAACTGAAAAATTATAGGTTTTCATGTAATCCATTCCCATGCAAAGCGCTACATTTTTTTGCGTATTATTATAAATGGCACTCCACTGGGTGTTGTACAAAATGCCGGTTTTCTCGTCAAGTGATTTAACGGTTGTTGCTGCCTGCAGGAGATCCATTCCCTTCTCTTCCGTCACGATCCCCTTGTTTTCATTCAGGCCTGCCATGACGATCTCATAACGCTTTTGTCCTTCCCCTAAATTGTATTTGTCTCCGGGGGTCAGATAGAAATTGGTACAGGCCAGGTAAGTAGTTTCAGGTTTTAAGACCTGCATTTCATTGTTGACATATTCCACCACTACACTATTTCCTGCTGCGTCTGCGATCTGGTAATGCATGCATACGTCGGTGGAATCATGCATATCATACTCTTTCAGCATAGCAACCGCTTCCTCTACGGTAGCCGCATGATCCAACAGCATACGGACAGCGGTAGAACTGGTTATGTCGATTTTATCGGTGGTTTGATTCGTAGGCTGATCCGTGATCAGCAGTATGCCTGCTGACAAACCTTTTTCGTTGATACCATCCAGCGGCACATAGGGTGCGGCCAAGGTCATGATGCGGTTAAAAAACTGCTCAGGCAAATAGTCTTCTCCGTATCCGACGAAGGCCAAATTAACCATGGATATGCTCTCATAACCATTGACCGGTTTGGTATGCACCAGCAGCGCGGGTGAATAATTCATATCAAAATTTCTTCCGAAAATATGATCTCCTGTTGGTGTAGCTGCGTTAAACGTTGTGCAGCTCAAATCAGCTACATCGATTTTGACCGGGAGCCCTTTAAGTAGTTTGCCAGCAATAAATTCGATCAGTTCGTTATCACTGCTGGCCCCAACGTTTAAGAAATCATCAAAACCATAATCACTGGTATATTCCATGGTATAAAGCGGATAATTATCAACTTTCTCCAGGCTCATCATGGTTTTGATCTCATTGCGGAACATCACCCCGATCGACAGGGCCAGAATAAGCACCACAGCAATGATCCACAAAAATGTCTTCTTCACTATAGAATTTTTCGACACTCTTCCTACCTCCTTATAGCTATTATCCGGTATAAAACCATGCACCCCATGTCATGATGACCGAACTGCATTTCAGGTATCAGGTCCCTTTACATTTTTATAAAATCGTCGTCGTTTTTATTCCGGCACGCGAAAAGTTACAACACGTGGGCTTTATTTGCGATTCTGGCTGCATTACTGTGCCGATTCAAAAGTTCCATCGACTGGGGGGCCTCAATTTTGTCCCCTTCGCAAACCCTCTGCGATTCTTCGACTCATTGTAAAACAATTCTTTAACCATGAGCCATCATTCAATGGATTATTTAACTCTTCTGCTTGGATTTTATCGAATCTTTTGTATCAATCATTAATATACTGTATCAAAATATCTGTTAAGGCGTGATGAATAATGCCAACCATTAATTCCTTTATCAGATTCCTGCATGCTTCTCCCGGGACTGGTGCTGTCGACATTTTTACCGATGGTAATCTGGTGGCAAAAGATCTGGCCTATAATCAACTCAGCGAGTATCTGGTGACAGGGCCGGAGGATATGCATATCCAGCTGTTCTTTGCCGGGGAAGATACCGATCCGCTGCTTGACACCAAACTGAACATTCCTGCCAGCGAAGCAATTACTGCCGCCATCATAGGTACACTGCCGGACATCAGTCTCCAGTCCATATTTTTGAATGTCGCTCCCCGGGATAACGACGATGCCCTGATTCGGTTCGCCAACCTGTCCCCTGCTGCACATGATCTGGATCTGGCCATTGAATGCGGGGACACACTATTCAGCAATGTGGGATACACACAGGTAACAGAATATGAAGTTATCGCCCCAGGATGCTACACCCTGCAATTGCGAACAGCCGGAGGAGATGACACCGTTCTCGCGAAAGACTCCATAGAAATCATTCCCAGATATGCCTATACCGTATATGCCATTGGACTTGCGGAAGAAGATCTGCCTTTGGAAATTGGCTTTTATTCCGATCTGATCCCAAATATCTCGAGTCAAATCAAGGAAACAGTATTCCGGAAAGGCACTTCTTTTCTCAGCCAGGCGCCCCGGATCAATCTGGTCTATAAGTAGAAGCAGCACAGCCCCTGGTGCATGGATCATCTTGCTGGCCAGGGGCTGCAATCAGCAATTCCAATCAATTTTAGCCGGGTTGGGCTCTTCATCTTCTGCTACTTTACGGAGCGCAAACTCAAGCTGCGTTGAAAGGCTTTATCTCTCGGTTGTTAAGGAAATCAGCCCGTCTACAGCTGCGCTGGTAATGTTATAAATATCCAGCCCAGTTGTCAGGCGGGCAGTAAAATTTCAATTCCTGGCAGCAGTTCTGAACGTTTTTATTCCTCAAAACAGCTGGCTGGCATTTCCGCTGTTAACTTGTACTTTGAGGTCAGCCTGACTGCCAGGCTGACTGTTTTTGACAGCTCATACTCAAAGAAATAGCGGGCGGTATAGATCTTGCCCATATAGAAATTTATATTGCTGTCGGCAGGCATATTTTTCAGCTTATCGCAGCAAACTACTGCCTGTTTCAGCCATTGCCAGGCAATGGCGATGATTCCTATGAACTCCAGAAACAACACACTGTCAGCCATGAATTCTTCCGTCTTGCCCTGCATAGCCCATTCAAGCAAGCTTCCTGCCACAACTTTAAGACGTTCAAGGTTTTCCTGCAGCTGTTTGGCCATTCCTGACAGTTCATCATAAATTAAGGCCTGATCAATAGTCTGACTGACTTCTTCAATGAATAAATTAAAAGCTTTTCCCTGTTTCATAACAACCTTACGGCCCAGCATATCCATTCCCTGAATACCAGTCGTACCCTCATGGATCGGATCAATACGAATATCCCGGTAATATTGCTCGACGGGGAAATCGCCGCAGTAGCCGTAACCGCCCAGTATCTGAATGGCTGCGCTGCATGTCAAAATCCCCATTTCCGATGGGTAGGTTTTCGCAATGGGAACCAGGAAATCCAGCAGCAGTTCGTATTTTTCCTTTTCATCTCCGAATTTGGCCAGTTCGTCATACATGAACAACTGAGCCAGCAGTGATAATGAACCTTCGGCAACGGCCCGCTGGAAGAGCAGCAAACGTTTAATATCCGGGTGTTCGATTATAGGAACCATCCGTGTATTCGGATCTTTTTCCATTAATCGCCGCCCCTGCAGACGCTGCCTGGCATATTCCAGGGAAGCATAATAAGCAGCGGTCACTTTTCCCGTCGCCCCCATGCCCACATTCAAACGCTCCTCATTCATCATCGTGAACATATGAGCAAGACCCTTACCTGCTTCGCCTATCAGCCAACCGCGGCAGTCACCTTCTTCGCCCATGGACAACTGGCAGATCGGGGATCCGCGGTATCCCATTTTATGTTCAATTCCGCCGCAGGCAACGTCATTATATTCCAGGCCTCCGTCCTCACGGTAACGATTTTCAGGAACTATAAACAGGGAGATACCTTTTACGCCAGCCGGTGCGCCTTTAATACGCGCCAGCATCATATGTATAACATTATCGACCGCATCACTGTTACCGGCAGAAATAAAAATCTTTTTCCCTTTTATCAAATAATAGCCCTTGCCGGTATCTTCCGCCTGAGTAGTAAGATCCCCCAGTGAACTGCCGACATCCGGTTCCGTCAAAGCCATGGTGCCTTGCCATTCCCCGCTGTACATTCCGGGCAGGTATTGATCTTTCATTTCCTGTGTACCAAAGGTAAAGATGAGATTGGCCGCCCCCATGGTTAACGCAGTATAGACTGAAAGAGAATAGTTGGCAGCAGAGAAAATCAATCCTGCCATCAGTTTGATGATCGACGGCAGCTGCTGTCCGCCAACTTCATAGGGCTTGTCAACATTTATCCAGCCGCCCTTCCCTTGTTCCTTCATGAATTCCTTAACAGCCGGATGCACTTTTACTTTTCCATCCTCCCACACGGGCGCCTGTCGGTCCATTTCCTTAAATACCGGATACATCATATTGTCAGCAATCTTCTGGGCAGTATCCAAAGTCATCTTAAAAGTTAGATCATTATGATCCGCGTAGTATGGAAACCGGGTAAGTGAATTGACCTCGAAGACCTCATTTAATAAAAAATCGATATTGCGCCTGCTGAAATACTTTTCAGCCATATCCCCCCAACTCCTCTCATTTAAAATAGTCACAGCCCAAAAATATTTTTTATAAGCATAACTATACCATATTCTGTTACTTATTCCATTAAGGTAAATACAATTTTAGCCGGTATAAATTTTTATTTAATATCAGTATTGCTTGGATAGCAATTAAGGATTTGTTTTTTATGATGTGCCCGGCAGACTTAAGAATATGCCTCCCAGTCCGCTATGATTCATTGCAGTTTTTATGCGCGGATACAAACTCTCTGATGTTTTTTGCAGATAATCGGCGGCAGCACTGCCGCCGATTCCCCAATCTCCGCACAGGCAGGCAACGGCAGTCCGCAGAGAAGCCAGCGCTTTGTCTTCTGACAGCGGTATCAATTTCGCCGCTATCTGCGACCTGTCATTTTCTCTGATATCGAGCTTATACACATCTCCGCCTATCATTGCGAGTCCTATTGCGTTTGTTGCCACCGGTTCATAAAGATTGATCAATAATCCTTCATAATCAGTGCAATAGCTGCAAAGAAGCCGGATTACTGTCCCTGTTTCAAACCGCCTCAACAAGTTGTTTTCAATTATAATGCGGCGAAGGTAGTCATTAAAGTATTCGATTCCCAACAGACTGTCCGGAACCGGATTTGACAGTTGGTAATCAATATCGCATGGGATCAGGTGGGCGAAAAAGTAAAAATCATAACATTTCCAGAACTTCTTCATTCCCCGTAGAGTATCCCGGTATGAAGTGTTTTCAACCTCCGGAGCTGTCAGGCATGCAGCCTGATACAGACGCTTGCCTGTCTCAATCTTCTTCTCGATGCTTTGCAGCGCCAGGCCAAACAATTCATTGAAATCAGCGTTCAGCAAATATGATACCGGCTCCCCGGTTTCCTTCAGATACAGATTGATGCAGAAGCAAATAGATCGCAGCAGTTCTCTGGCAGTTTCTATCCGGATGGAGCTGTGGTCACCCATTGTATACCGCTGTGTACGCACGGCAAGTAACTGCCACAGCTTGACTTGTATTATCATTTCTTCGTCTTCGGAAAGCTCTTCGGCGCAAGGTATTCCTTCAGACAACAGGACCAGTTCATTATTCTCCCCGCTTCCCATTAAAACAACATCCCCTGCGAGCCTGCATCATTCGGTGACCATCCGCTGCGGACAAAACGGCATAACTCCTCCAGGGATGTTCCGGCGAGAAAATCAACAGAACCTTGGGCTCTGCCGTCAAAGACTGTTTTCATAAATTCTATCAGTTCATCGTCGGAAAAATGGTTCCCTGATTCGTTTTTAAAGTAGTAAAAAGCTTCCTGCAGCTTCAGAATGGTGTCGCAATAATCTTCCTGCATGATGTATGAGGAATCGCAAAAAGCCAGGATCAGCTTTCTTAGTATACCTTCGCCGAATTCAATGCGCCCAGTATACTGTAATGCTTCAAAACGCGCTGTTACCAATTCCTGAATCTGTGTTTCATTAAGTGAAAGGCCAAAACGTGCAGTCAGCTTATTGCATTCCCGTAAATCCTGTGCTGTGATGATCTTTTGTATTTCTGCCGGTTTCAAGCCAAATTCGCCGTCCATACGATCACCTCCTAATACTATATACTCCCTTTTTTTCAGGCAATTCAAGACTTGTATTCAGCCTTGTTTTGTGGTATTGTATATATGTAAAAAAAGATAAGAATCTCATTTTCCTTAAGATTCTTATCTTTTTTTCTTTTAAACAGCTTTTTTTATAACCCCTCAGAAGGCAAAAGCAATTCATAAGCAATCAATTGCGCCATCATTAGAATAGAATTCTTCAGCCATCGAGAAGGCCATGTTTTTTCATCAACCGGTAGAGCGTGGTCCGGGAAATGCCTAAATGGGAAGATGCCTGCCCGCGATTGTTGCCGGCAGCATTCAGCGCCTGAATAATGGTTTGTTTTTCAATTCTATCGAGCGCCGCCTGCAGGTTAAGCTGACTTTCGTGCAGCTGGCTGACTTGCTGATGAAAGAACAGGGGCAGATCATGGGGCATGATATAGGAGCTCTGACAGAAGTTCATGGCGGTTTCCAGAACGTTGCCCAATTCCCGCACATTGCCGGGCCAATCGTAATTTAAAAGAAGTTCTTTGGACGCGGATGATATCCCGATCACATTTTGTTTCAGTTTGGGATTGAGCTTTTTGATGATGTGTTCAGCGATCGGTACGATGTCTTGTTTTCGTTCCTTAAGCGGCGGGATATGAAAATGCACCACATTTAAACGGTAGAACAGGTCGTGGCGGAACTTCCCGGCATCGACTTTGGCTGGCAGGTTGGTGTTGGTGGCGGAAATGATCCTGACATTGACCCGGGTCGGTTTGGTATCGCCGATCCGTTCAAATTCTCTCTCCTGCAGGACCCGCAGTAATTTGGCCTGCATCGCCCGGGGCATATCACCGACTTCATCCAGGAAAATGGTGCCTTTATCGGCCAGTTCAAATTTCCCCATTTTGCCGCCTTTTCTGGCGCCGGTAAAGGCGCCGTCTGCATAGCCGAACAGCTCGCTTTCCAGTAAATTTTCCGGGATGGCGGCGCAATTAACTTTAACAAAGGGAAAATTGGACCGGTCACTGTAATAATGAACAGCCTGGGCGTAAAGTTCTTTACCAGTGCCGCTTTCCCCCGTTATCAATACGGTCGAAGGAGAGCCGGCGATCCTTAACACCATTTCCTTAAACAGCTTCTGGCTGTCGCCGACAATACTGTCCAGGTCAGCCGAGGCGGTATTGGTTCGTTCAAATTCTTCCCGGTAGGAGTTGAGTTCGGCGATCAAGTGACTGGTCTGAAACATGATTTCCCGGCCTCCTTATGTTGCTATCCCCTTTTTCCTTTTGCTCTGTCCTGATCAGAACGGAACGCAGCAAGTGTTTTTCCTGGGACCTGGCCAAATCTTATATAACATTTTTATCCCGCAGGTACCGGATATATTCCTCTGTGTAACCCAATCCCTTTAATATCCTGTCGGTATCGGCTCCGATAAGGGGGACATCCCGGCAGACACGGGCAGGAGTCGCCGACATCTTAATGGGGTTCCGGATAATGTTTATCGTGCGGTCTACTATATCGGCCTTGGCCAGCATTTCCCGCTGCTTAATTTGTCCGTTTTGCAGCGTTTCGCTGAAATCCAGCACCGGTGAAAAGCAGACATCCAGATCAGCGAAATGTTCCACCCATTCATCCCTGGTCCTGGTTTTGAAGATCGCCTCCAGTTCCTGCATAATCGATTCTTGCGCTTCCTTCTGGTACTGTTGTTCGATGAATTCCTGCTTCCCCAGCCTGAAACAAAAACCCGACCAGAATTTTGGTTCGATCGCGCCGAGGCTGACATATTTATTGTCCCCGGTGGTATAGATATTGTAACAGGCATAGCCGCCGTTTAAGATCTCACTGCCCCGTCCGAATGTTTCTCCGCCCAGTTCATGGCCGGCCAGGAAAAAGAACGACCAGGCAAATACGCCGTCCAGCATGGCAATATCACAGTATTGGCCGCAGCCGTTTATAGCCCGGGCCTGTAAAGCCAGGAGGACAGCCATGACCGCCCACAGGCTGCCGCCGCCGATATCAGCGATCTGGACCCCCGGGATCACCGGTTTTTGCCCCGGGCATCCGGTAAGGGCAGTTAACCCGGCGTAACTCATATAGTTCAGGTCATGCCCAGCTTTGTCCCGGTAGGGGCCGCTGTTTCCGTATCCGCTTATGGAGCAGCAGATCAGCCGCTGGTTTATTGCTTTGAGCATATCATAGCCCAGGCCCAACTTATCCATGACTCCTGGCCTGAATCCTTCCAGTATGACATCTGCTCTTACGGTTAACTTTTTAAATATTTCCCGTCCCTCTTCACTTTTCAGGTTAAGGGAAATGCTCTTTTTGCCGCGGTTTACACTGTGAAAAAAGACGCTCTGATCGTTTAAGTAAGGCGGAACCGTGCGGAGGAAATCACCCCCGCATGGATCTTCGATTTTGATGACCTCGGCGCCAAAATCAGCCAGGACCTGTGCAGCGAAGGGCCCGGGCAAAAGCCTGGTTAAATCCAGTACCGTGATCCCCTCAAGCGGCAGTATCATGTATGTGCCCCTCCTTTCCTGCGGCAGTTCAGCCGGCCACTACATCGCTTTGTTTACCGGTCCGGCTTCTGCAGGATCGTGATGCCGCAGCAGAATTCCTCCACTGACACGACTCCCCCACCGTTTTCCACCAGACCGATCCCGGCGTTTTTCACCTGCCGGGCGCCGGCTTCCCCTCGCAGCTGGATGGCAATCTCGTTGATCATGGAAAGTCCGGTAGCACCGATGGGATGTCCCTTGGATTCCAGGCCGCCTGAGGTGTTGATGGGCATTTTCCCGTCAAACCTGGTGGTCCCTGATTCAACAAATCTGCCGCCTTCTCCCACCGGACAGAATCCCAGCATCTCTGCCTGGTATATTTCACAGAAGGCTGTCGCATCATGAACTTCTGCCAGGTCTATGTCTTTCGGGCCGATCCCGGCTAATTTATAGGCTTTCTGTGCCCCCCAGTGACTTAAGGACGGCTGGGCAATGTCTCTTTCATGTCCGCCCGAGATTATTGAAGCCAGAACTTTTACAGCCCGATTTTGTACACTGGCCGGCAGTCCTTTCAGGTATTCACCGGAACAAAGAATGGCTGCAGCTGCTCCGTCACCCATCGGGGTACACATGGAACGGGTCAGTGGCCAGCTGACTTCGCGATCGGCCAATACTTGTTCTACCGGGACTTCGAATTGGTATTGCGCCAGAGGATTTAAGGAACCGTGGAAATGATTCTTGGAGGCCGCCATCGCTATTTGTTGCCGGGTGGTACCATATTTCCACATATGCCAGGCTGCCTGCGTAGCATACGTATCCATAAAAATGGTATGACTTATGCTGTCACTCCATTCTTTGCCGCATTCTTTCCCAATTGCCTGATACTGACTGATCAGATTATGCAGTTCGGAGACATCAACTCCCCCGGTAAAAGACTGGATGACCATGGCCGGGTGCTTTGGATAAATGGTTTTTTCCACACCCAAAGCCAGCGATACCTGACAGCTGCCGCTTAAAATGTCTTTATAGGCACCGTGAAACGCCAGCGAGCCGCTGGCACATGCCCCCTCCACATTGATACAAGGGACCCTTTTGGGAAACAATCCCTCATTGACCATCGGAGCAAAAGCTACTTGACCCCTGACGTTCATTTGTCCCTGTACGCCTGGATCGCCTTCGGTAGGAGGAACCTGGATGCCCCAGCCGCAGTTGGAAAACCAGAGAAACTCAATATCATCGGCTTTGATGCCGGCGTCTTCCAGAACGCCCAAAAAGGCCATTCTGGATAATTCTTTATGGCTTCTATCCGTCCATTTGCCAATTCTGGTTGAATAGGAACCAATCATATAGACATCACCCATAAATTCATCCTCCTTTGTTAAACCAAAATATGAAATGTAGTGCCTGTTATGCCCTGGCATTGCTCCCTGGGAAAAATCAAACAGGTTACTGATGATTTATTAGGCAATAAATGTGCCAGATAACAAATTGCGGTTACTGGTCGCTTTTCCCGGTCAATAAAAAAAAGCAGGTTTCATTTCTGAAACCTGCTTTAGTCAATGCAACTCTTACAAGTCTAAATTATTATTGTCTATACGCTTTGTTACAATAATGAACACCGTATCCGTTTTTGCAACGTCATCCAAGGATCATTATTGTTGAGCTATTTTCAGCGCACTTAGTATTGCGGTCACCGCTTCAGCCCGGCTGGCTCCCTGGTCAGGCCGGAAAGTATTATCCGGATAACCGCTGATCAATTGATTGTTATATGCTGCAGCTATTGCTTCCGCAGCCCAGGAAGATATCATCCCGGCATCAGCGAAATCAACTTTTGCAGTGCCTGTCGTCAGTTTAGCCGCCTTGACGATCATCACGGCCATCTGTTCGCGGGTGATTATGTCGTCAGGTCCAAAGGTGCTGTCATCATATCCGCTGATTATTCCATTGGCATAGGCAGCAGATATGGAATCTTGTGCCCAGTGCTCGTTCGTATCAGCAAATATTTTCCCTTCCAGGGCCTCCAGCTTAAATGCCTTGACCAGTACAACGGCGAATTCTGCCCGGCTGATGCCTTTATCCGGTGCAAAGGTTCCGTCGGGATAACCGCTGATGGCACCCATGGCGACCAGTTGTTCAATGTTCTCCTTCGCCCAGTGGTTTTGTATATCGCTTAATTGCACTGCGGGCTCCGGCACCGGTGTTGCCGGCAGGTCATCAGTTACTTTTGGCGTGGCGATCACGGCATAATTGCCCAGTTGGGTTGTCTCCCCGCTTATTGTTTCTCCGTTCAGGTCGATCACCAGATTATCAAGCTCTATCCATTTACCGGTCTCTTCGTCAAAACGATACAATCCGAGGTCATATTTATCCAGGTCTACCTTACTCTTGTCGAATTCCATCATCATCACAACTGGTTCCAGGAAATCAGTATCTTTATCAGAAGTAACAGTTACCACGCTGCCGATCAGCAAGCTATTTTCGTTAAGGGGCATGCCTGAAATATCGCCGGCGGTTTCCAGAGTGATTTGAGCAGAATTGGCCAGGGCCAGCGCCGGTATTGTTAAGATCATGCCGCTGCCCGTAACAGTACCTCCCTGACTGTCAATGCCAGTAGTTGCTCCGCTGGAAGAAGCACTTCCGGTGGTAGTGAATTCAAAACACGTATCAATTCCTAGTGTTCCACCGTTATTTGCCATCATATCCTTGCCCAGTTTAATAACATATGTTGTACCTGCTTTAAGATTATCAAAATATAATTCAATGCGTCTTATTTTATTACCAGTATCTGTGCTGCCCGATTTAATATACTTATATTCTGAATATTTCACTTCCTTCTTTGTTGATTTTTCGTAAACACTTATCAGTGCCAAACTGGCATCAAGATTTTCATCCATACCATTACTGAAGTCTAAATGTAAAACGGTGTCTGTCGGGCTCAGTTTGACATCTATGAAACTGACGGTTAAATCACCTTCGGATCCAGTTCCTGAACCGCTTCCATCACCCGGAGTACCGCTTCCACCACCGCTGGTAGAAGTTAATGTATTTGCTGTAGTACTTGGTCCGGTTGTGCTTAAGTTACCGGCCTTATCTCCCGCTTCAACTTTAAAAGTATATGTGGTTCCGGATGAAAGTCCGGTTAAATTACAGGTAGTTGTGGTTACGGCTTTCAGTAACGTTGTCCCGCTGTATACGTTATAGGTTGTAACTCCGACATTATCAGCAGCTCCGCTCCAGGTTAAGGTAAGGCTTGACTTGGTAATGTTGGACGCAGTCAAAGTTGCGTCTATCCATTCTGGAGCCGTAACGTCACTGTTATTTACCGTCTTGCTTAAAACGCTTAAGTTACCGGCTGCATCTCTGGCTTTAATGCCAAATTCATAATTCTGACCGGAAACCAGATCGGCAGCTGTATATGACAGTTTGTCGCCCGTAACCTCATTGATCTTGACGCTGTTCTGCCAAATTTCGTAGGCAGTAACACCTACGTCGTCCTCTGCATCACTCCAACGCAAAACTGCCTGGTTATCGGACCAGGTTACATTGATTGCAAACCAGTCAGGGAATATGGGTTCTGCCGTGTCTACAAAGCCCGGGAATATAATTCTCTTTGCCACTGTACTTGCAACAGTGTTGCCGGTGCCAAGCTGCCCCTGGTCATTGTCTCCGAAAGCATATGCTTCAATGTTTGCAGACACATCATTTTTCAAAACGACACTATACAAATTCCCTGCATCTATGGCGCTGATTCCACTGACTCTGGCTGTTGCTGCAGGTACCAGTTGAGTAATCGTATTGCCATTGCCGATTTGGCCATTATCATTTTGACCCCAACCCCAGGCTGACCCATCTGCTCTAAGTGCTAACCCATGAGCCCCACCGGCGCTTATAGCAACAACTTCATCTAACCCCGCAACCATTTTATATGCTGCAGGAGCGGCTGGTGTTGGATTTGTTCTGGACCCGCTGCCGGATTGTCCCTGGGAATTGTCGCCTAAAACAGCAACAGTTCCATCCTCTAATAAGGCCATCAGGAAGTCATTGCCGGCACTGATTGCCTGAACCCCCATCAAACCAGGATTATACAGCATGGTCCAGTATGTTCCGGCCCCCACATTATCGATAAATGAACCGGAACGGGAAATGGTGCCGTCTGCAAAAAGTACCGCATAGAAGTTCCGGCTGGCGGCAGCGCTTTTAATATTTTCGTAGTAGTAGTTTATAGCCGGGCTGACTGTTCCGTATTTCATCCGGCCCGGTGTTTGTCCGTCAATACCTGAAATAGCATAATTTAGATTGGCATTACAGGCTTCACCCCAGCTCCAAAGTGTTCCGTCAGTCTTGACTGCCAGATTGTAATTGCCAGCAGCCGAGATTCCATTTACACCGTTTATAGTTGTTAATTTTATTGGTACACTGCTGTTTTCAACTGTTCCAAGACCCAGTTGATAAACATTGTTCTTGCCCCAGGTCCAGACATTGCCATCACCATCAAGGGCTATGCTATGGTTGTCTCCGGCAGCTACCGCTATAATGTCATTTAAACCGTCGATTTTATTGGGCGTAATCTGGTCTTCATAGCTGCCGATACCCAGTTGGCCGTATTCGTTGCTACCCCATGCCCATACATTTCCGTCAGCGTCTATCATTAGAGTATGTCCGGTTCCTGCCGCTAGCTTGCCTGTTCCCTGCATAGTTGGGTTCCATTCGGTCAATGTCACCGATTTTGAAGGACCATTGGTCGTAAAACTGCTGCCAGCCAATCGCGCCTCCACCTTGAAGGTGTATGCTGTGTCCTTGGCAAGTCCGGTTATACTGTGCGATAAATTACTACCGGGAAGAGTTTTAACCAGTGAACCGTCCTGATACAAGGCATAGGCTGCAACATCCTCTCCGCAACTGTTCCAGCTAATAGTCAGGCCTTTTTCAGCCAGATTGCTGACAGTGATTGCACTTTCGTCCGGCCATACCGGTGGTTCCACAGTCTCCATGCCAAGCTTGATGGGTGTTACTGTATTGTCAATAAACTGCAACAAAGTCCCGTCGAGCTTCAATGCCAGACCGCCGGGAGGATCCAGGGCACTTAATACGGTATGGGATGGGGGAGTGTAAACAGCCAGCTTGGAAATATCCGTCAGATTGGCGAGAACTGAGCCAACAACTGCGCTTTTTACAGCAAAGTCAATGTCTATATTCCGAATGGAGCGATCATTGGTCATAACGCTAAGGCTGTTCGAAAATATTTCCTTGATTGGTTCAGAGCTCTTTACCTGGATGAGATCAACAACTAACTGATTGTTTTGGAAATTGTTTGGATCCAATACAGTAACGATTGTGCCCTGACCCCAATACCAAACGGTGCCGTCCTTCTTCATGACCAGATGATGTTTCACATAATTTGTTTCAAGGCAGGCAACGGCTTTTACATCAGTCAGGCCTGCAACCTCCGCCGGAGAATCTTCTATCCCTGACCAGTATAAGGCTTTTCCATCCGCGGTTACCGCCATTGAATCTTGCCAGCCTATAGCTACATCCGTGATATTGCTCAGGCTTGGAACTTTGGCCGGGGTACCGGTGCTTAAAACACCGTAATATGGCGCCCGCACACTGGTCCGGAAGCCCCAGGTCCATACATCGCCGTTAACATCCAAGGCGATGACACGATTAAAACCATAGGCTAACTTAACAATCGGGGGCAGTCCGGTAATTTTCCGCGGGTATGCATTTTCTGGTAAGGTTCTGCCGGATGTGCCTGATGGCAGAATGCCCTGACCCAACTGACCATACTCATTGGAGCCCCAGGCCCATACGCCTCCGTCAGCATCGATGGCAAAGGCACTATTTTCGCCGGCAATAACTTTGACGATATTCTGCAGGTTCAATGCCTGCACAGGTACAGCAGAGTTCTGGAAGGTGCCATCACCCAGGTGACCGTAGAGATTGTTCCCCCAGGTCCAAACGGTTCCATCTGTTTTCAGCATCAGATAGAACCTGTCAGCCGCTGTATAAAAGGCACTGTAATTGTTCATTCCTACAGCGATGTCTTTAATTCCGTATAGCCCTTCTGCTACGTTAAACTGCCAGATAAAATCTTTGTCCAGTGTACTTTCATCTTTAGCTGCTAAGGAAGCCTTCAGTATCAGTTGATAGCTCGCTCCCATATCAACTAGCTCCTGTGGGATTTCTATTTTCAGTTCAGCGGTTTCATCTGTGAAACTGTAAGTAAAATACTCTGCTTCTAATTCGATAGGATTTTCTGCATCCTCATTTTTAATTAATTCGATATTGTTCAGCCAGGTGTCATCAGCCAAATCCTTGGCAAAATTAAATGCAAAGCAAACATCAGTATCTAACAATGGCTCTGTAACGCGGTTGATCATCACGTTTCCGCTGGTGCCGACATTTTCATTTGCCGGATCAATCATTGTGAACTCAATACCTGCTCCCTCTGTGGGCCCTGACACGGTAGTGGATTGTTCAAAGATTAGTTTTTCAGCAGTTATGTTACCGTTCGTATCAACAGCTTCTACCATAAAAGTATACTTGGTAGTTGCTTCCAGACCAGTGATCTCATATTCAGTAATGTCTCCGCTTGCTGTTTCACCTAACAATGAACCATCCTGATAAATATTGTATTTACCTATTTTGACGTTATCCAGAGCCGCCTGCCAGTAAAGGGTGAAGCCATCACTCTTTAAGTCTTTAGCATTTAAAAATGCATTGGCCGGCCAGGTCGGTTTTACATCATCAACCGCCGTTGTCACATTATTGTTTAGGGCTGCAGATAAATTACCCGAATAGTCTCTGGCATATACTTTGAATGTGTAACTTGTTTCTCCCGTCAGGCCTCCAGCAAGCCAGGTCAAAATATCGCTGTTCAGGACGGTCAAAGGATCGCTGTCTTCGTTCTTGTAAATTAAATATTCCTTCACCGCATAATCTCCGGAAGCAGGGTCCCAATTGAGAGTCACATTATCCGAGTGTACATCGGTAAATGTAAGTGCAGCCGTTCCCCATCCCGGAGGCGTATTGTCTGCTGCAGGTGTAGTCACCGTCTTTTCCAGCAAAGAGCTCCAATTGCCCAGGTAATCCCCGGCCTGTACCTTAAAGGTATATTCAGTTGCAACGCTTAAGTCTTCTGCCAGGTATTCTCTTGTATCGCCCGGCAATACTGCCAGAACCTCGTCACCCTTAATCACTTTGTATTTCGTTACCTGCTGATTGTCAACCGCTTCAGGCCAGGTCAAATCAGCAGCAACAGGAGATACATTGAAAGCAACGCCCATTTCTGCCCCAGTTCTCCAGGTGGGAATTTCTTTGTCCGCTGCTGCAGTTGTAAATTCCCAGGCCAGGTCAAATCCGATTGCTGCCCCAGTTGAAGATGAATAGTCTTTGGAGAACTTGATTACATAAGTCGCTTCGGCATTCAAAATACCGGTATTGATTGTCAGCTTTGATGTTTCGCCATCCTCTGCATAAACAAAGTTTTCCGGCGCCAGTGTAACCAGTTCATTAGCTGTTTTGTTATACAGTGTAATGCCGTCAGCATAATCTGCCGGCAGTTGGCAGTCAAAATCGAAAACAAAACTTGTCAGTTCCGGATCAGTAGGATTATCCACCAGATTCATAGCACCGGTCAGGCTGCTTAATGTTCCCCGGCTGTTTTCAACGTTGCTGAGAGCAAATGCGATACCCGATCCGGCTGTCGGATTGGTGCCGGGATAGAAGGTTATATTTGGTCCGCCGATGCTGGAGTTGCCTAAGGCATCAAATGCTTTAAGGGAACACGAAAATGGTTCTCCCTCAACTAAATTTATAAGTGCTCTCGGATGGTTGTAGGTCAGGCCAAGGGGGTACAGCTTATCCAGGTCATACCAGATCTTTCGGTCTTCAAAGCTCATATATCCTGGATAATTCTCATTGTTGCTCAGCCACACAACCCAGAGTTGCCCTCGCTTGAGCAAATATGCAACAACTTCCTTGTTGTCCATTGCCGCTGACCAACTAAACACAGCCGTTTTGTCTGTAAAATCGGAAATAATTATTTCATTTCCTGCCGGCCAATATGGTGCGATCAGATCATCGGGAAGCTGTCCGGCCAGAACGCTGAAGCTCTGCGGTTGCGCCGAAATGTTGCCGGCTGCATCTATGGCGTAAACTTCATAATTGTGATAACTGCCGTCCAAAGGAAGCGTCCCGGAATACGAATTGGCAATGTTGCTTACAGTCGCAATCAGTTCGCCTTCCAGGTTGACCTGGTACTCCCTTACTGCTACATTGTCGGTCGCCCATGGCCACTGCAGTGTTACATAGGTCATGCTATAATCAAAAGTGAGGCTGTAGGAGTGGCCTCCGCCTCCATTCCATTGGGGTGCCTCGGTATCAGCAAGTCCTTCAAGAGTACTGATGACTCTTACCGGCCCGGTTGAGCTGATGTTCCCATAAACATCGACAGCCTCGATCCTGAAAACATAAGTAGTTGCAGGAATCAGACCGGTGATATGCAACTGTAGTGCATTTGTATCTGCAAGCAAAACATCGCCATTATAAACTTTATAGCCTGTTACCTCGACATTATCATCGGCTGCCGTCCATAACAGATCCGCGTTGTCTGTAGCAATGTTTTTAACAGTAAGACTGCTGCCATCAGGCCAGGTAGGCACAATCTTGTCTTCCAGAAGTGTACGGGTGCTTATCTCCAGCGCAACGCTCTTGTTATTTTTCGCATCCACGGCCACCACGCTGATATCATAAACTGTATCAGGAGTCAGTCCCGTAAGCTTGCAGGTCGTTGCAGCTTCCGCATCTATTACGGTTGCTTCGGTTCCGTTGACTGTCAGTTGATATTCTTTTAAAATCAGGTTATCCGTTGCATCCGGCCAATTGACCACTATGCTTTCCGGCCCGGTTTTGACTGCAGCAAGTTCAGCTCCATCAGGCCATGTCGGCGCCTCATTATCCTCCGGCGCAATGTAGAAAGTAAATGTGGTTATTTTGCTCAAGGTGTTTTCACCGTTGTTGCTGATAAAATCAGGCTGCATTTCAAGAACATACTCTTTCCCAAGCGTGAACTGTGCCAAGGTAGCTTCTGATGGTTCAAATATTAAAAGACGAGTCTTGGTTTCAGTTCCTGTACCCTGATCACCGCCGCCACTTTTGGTGTATCTGAAATCTCCTGCCAGCAGCGCACCCTCGGTATCAGATTCATAGGGGGCAGTTCCTTTGTCCAGAACAATTTCCGTTCCCGTGTCTTTCTCATAGATCCTGATCCCGGCCAGATTTGCCTCCAGGGATTTGTCAATCCCGTTGGAGAAATTCCACCCCATTATGAAGTTCTCTAAATCCACCGGATATTTTAAAACATAGTTCTTATAGTATTCTTCTCCGGCAGTTTCTTCCTTGGCGAATGTGGTTGTAAAACTTAATATAGCTGCGCCATCGGTTACTGCTGTAGCAGAAATGGCCTCACCGAATTCACCCTGCTCATTGTACGGTTTTAATTCGAACAGGTACCTGGTGCTGCTGAGCAGGCCTCCCAACTCGCAATAATAATCGCTGGAAAGGAATCGTTCTGTTTCTGAACCATTTACATAAAGCACATAACCTTCAACGTTTTTCGGTGTATTACTGTAAGGCCAATTGATGGTAACATCGGTGGCCATAACATTGCTGATGGTCAGCTTGGCGTCCGCCCCCCAGGTAGGAATACCCTGCAGAGTACTGACATTGGTGCTCAATGCTGCCGATTTATTACCGTCAGCATCTTCCGCATCTACCGACACTGTGTATTCAGTTGCTTCAACAAGCTCCGTAAACACTTTGCTTAAATCGGTTATTGATACACTGGATACGACATCACTGCCTATCTTTAACGTGACGTTATATTTTACAACACCTACATTATCAGATGCAGCAGGATAACATACAGTAAATCCAGTTTTCGTGATATCACTGACCAGAATTTTTACTCCCGAAGACCAACTCGGCGCATCTACATCGTTAAAAAGGGTCTTGATATCAGTAGTCAGGGCAGAAGATTGATTTCCAGCTGCATCCTCTGCCATCACTGTACATGTATAGGTGGTGTTATCGTCAAGACCTGTAAACGCTTTCGTAAGGCCTACGGCATATCCGGATTTCAGGATATCGATACCAGAGCTTAC
This sequence comes from Syntrophomonadaceae bacterium, assembly GCA_035353375.1. GTDB lineage: Bacteria > Bacillota > Syntrophomonadia > Syntrophomonadales > Syntrophomonadaceae > UBA1368. The sequence continues at coordinate 24,098 of DAOPZM010000008.1, read as the reverse complement.
CTCAATTTTATATCTGGTTACTCCAACATTGTCCTCTGCCGCAGGATAACTTACAGTGAAACCACTAATTGTAATATCACTGGGTGTGATCGCTGCTCCGTCCGGCCAGGTTGGATCTTCCGGGTCAGAAGGATCATCGCCGCCTCCACCCGAGCCTCCCGAAGCCTGCCAGGTAAAGATGGGAAAACCTCCGTTTATAGCAGTAGTGTCCTGCACCCAGGGAGCTGTTTCCTGTTCTCCATTAAGCAGGGCAACGAAATCTGCTGTTTGCATCTCTGCATCAGTTTTAGAACTGACATTTACTCCTACACTGCCCTGCATCGTGGCAGCATTAGAGCTGTTGTAATAACAATCAAGTGCCGTACCACTGTTGATTCGCCCGATAATGCTGCCGGTGCGGTCGGCGCGGCTGGCCGATAAATCCCCAATATTGTAGCTATATTGCACAACTGCCGTTGTAGCTTCACTCCATCCGGCAATTCCGCCCGACCAGTTGGTTCCGGTAACAGATCCTGCGTTATAGCAGTTTAATATGCTGCCGCGGTTTCTCTCTGCTATGCCGCCGGCCCAGGTTCCGCTGATCGATCCGGTATTGTAGCAATATCGTATCGTACCCAAGTTATAATCAACGATACCGCCACAGTTTCCCGTAACATTTATAGTGTTAAAACAGTTTTCAATAACACCATTGTTGGTAGCTGCAAATGGTGCTACTGCAACACTGTGCCCTTCAACGCCTGTAATTCCAAGTTTTTGAACAATACCTGTGGTTCCAATGGTTTTAAACAGGGTTGCATCAGGATTACTGATGGTCTTGCCGTTGCCGTTGAAGGTACCGTCAAAGCTGCCGGTGATGGTAGCCCAGGTATCGGTGGTCAAATCTATGTCTGCGGTCAGTGTTACAGTCTCTCCCTCATAGGTGTATCCGCCGTTGACAGCAGCTGCAAAGGCCATAAGCTCTGCCGCACTTCCGATGTATTCATCGGCTTCAGGCAGTTCTTCCGTGTCTTCCGGAGCCTGCCAGGTAAAGATGGGAAAACCTCCGTTTATAGCAGTAGTGTCCTGCACCCAGGGAGCTGTTTCCTGTTCTCCATTAAGCAGGGCAACGAAATCTGCTGTTTGCATCTCTGCATCAGTTTTAGAACTGACATTTACTCCTACACTGCCCTGCATCGTGGCAGCATTAGAGCTGTTGTAATAACAATCAAGTGCCGTACCACTGTTGATTCGCCCGATAATGCTGCCGGTGCGGTCGGCGCGGCTGGCCGATAAATCCCCAATATTGTAGCTATATTGCACAACTGCCGTTGTAGCTTCACTCCATCCGGCAATTCCGCCCGACCAGTTGGTTCCGGTAACAGATCCTGCGTTATAGCAGTTTAATATGCTGCCGCGGTTTCTCTCTGCTATGCCGCCGGCCCAGGTTCCGCTGATCGATCCGGTATTGTAGCAATATCGTATCGTACCCAAGTTATAATCAACGATACCGCCACAGTTTCCCGTAACATTTATAGTGTTAAAACAGTTTTCAATAACACCATTGTTGGTAGCTGCAAATGGTGCTACTGCAACACTGTGCCCTTCAACGCCTGTAATTCCAAGTTTTTGAACAATACCTGTGGTTCCAATGGTTTTAAACAGGGTTGCATCAGGATTACTGATGGTCTTGCCGTTGCCGTTGAAGGTACCGTCAAAGCTGCCGGTGATGGTAGCCCAGGTATCGGTGGTCAAATCTATGTCTGCGGTCAGTGTTACAGTCTCTCCCTCATAGGTGTATCCGCCGTTGACAGCAGCTGCAAAGGCCATAAGCTCTGCCGCACTTCCGATCGACAGTGGCGGAACTGGAGATGCTACATTGACCGTTCTGATTACCTCGTCAGCCGGGTTGCCGGCTTCGTCACTGACATTGTAAGTAATTACATAAGTTCCGACTGTATTTGTATCTACAGTATCGCCACCAATTATTACATTACCAGTAATATCGCCATCCACATTGTCATTGGCGGTATATCCAGGCTCGCTAAACGCATCTCCTACTTTCAGGTCCATGGTAGCATTGCCTGTAAGGTTTATCACTGGTTTTGTCGTATCTGTTAATGCTGTTACGTTAACTGTTCTGGTTACCTCGTCAGCTGGGTTGCCGGCTTCGTCAGTGACATTATAAGTGATTATATAAGTTCCGGCTGTATTTGTATCTACTGTATCGCCGCCAACATTTACATTGCCTGTAATATCCCCATCCACATTATCATTGGCGGTATATCCAGGCTCGCTAAACGTATCTCCTACTGTCAGGTCTATGGTAGCATTGCCTGTCAGGGTGATAACCGGTGCAGTCGTATCAGCTTCTGAAGCTGTCACAACTACTTCGACGGTTGCTGTATAGCCTCCGGTATTGGCATAGCCTTCGGGAATCGTTCCCAGAACTGCTGTAAAGGTGTAACTTCCTGCTTCATTTGAATTGTAACTGTCGGTATCTTCCCATGCTGTAACCGGAACGGTGACTGTACCTACATTGGCAGTCACTTCAGCAGGTAATACTGCTTGTACTGATGCTGCATCTGAATAGGTTGCCTCTCCTGCCGAACCTGCATTTACATCGGTTATAGCATCAAATGCGGTGATTTCAATTGTATCCTCGTCTGCAGTGCTGAACTGCCAGACATAATCTTTCCCTAATGTATCTGTACCGTTGTTCGCTGCAATGGTAGCCCCTAATGTAACTGTATAATCTTTGCCTGGTTCCAGTGCTGTGCTTTTTAAATTCAGCTCCATCTGCCTCAGTTTCACCGGACTATCTGCTTTGGTATAGGTGAAATCCGAACTGTCCAGGACAACTGAAGAACCGCCTGCCTCAGCAAGCGTGACCAATCCTATATTGGTATTCCAATATGTGTCGATCCCATTACCGAAATTCCACTGAAAAACGATATTGTTACTGTCCATTTCCTGTTCAACCTGATATGTAACAGTACTACCAACCTCACTTTCCAATGTGGCAGACGGGCTTAAAAGTGCTACGGTCATATCTTCTGCCTGCACTGGCGGTACAGCAATGATCATGGACATAATAAAGAATAATGCCACAATGATTGCTGTTAATGACCTTCCTCTCCTTCTCCCAATCAAAACATTCCCTCCTTAAATTCACTTATCAATATACAAAATTAATCACCGGGTCTATCACCACCCTTTAAACTCAGGCTTTGTTTTTATCCAGTTCAGGGTCAATACTAATACCCCTTGAGTTCTTCTTTACTGCAGGTTCTCCATACCGCTCCCTGGTCTCCGGGAACAGATAATGAATTGACAAGTAAAACGGCTTCCCGGTCTATAAGCACGGCTTTGACTGTTTCCCCCAGCTCAACCCGTTCATGGGGCGGAAGAAATCTCCCGTCTTCCTTATTTCTTATCCTGGTAATGTAAGTTTTCGAGTAAATTTCCTCTACAGTCAGTGACTGCCCCGGCATACCGATAGTAAACTTGCCACGGAAGCGTCCGTCATTGCCGCTTAAACGCAGGCCGGTCCCGGCCAGGGCTCCTACTACTCCGTCGCCGGTGCCGCCGTGTTCAGATAAATGGATGCCCATCTCGGCAGCTAAGTTGTACGCATAATCCTTGTTCAATACTTCATGCTTGGCGGAAAACCCATAAGCGATCAGCCAGCCGGGATGGATGATCCGTTCAGGGATAACCACGCACAAACCGGGATCAGAACCAACTGCTCTTTCACGTTCCAAAAATTCGCCGCCGTATTTTATGATAGCTTCCAGTCGCTGAGGATCAATGTCTGCCGCAAAGCACATGGCACTGTTATGGGAAGTATATGGTACATCCGGATGGACAAACAATTGATGCCGGGTAACCGCCGCGCATTTGGCCCAGCCCTTTTGTTCGATCTCTGCCGAGAGCAACGATGCCAGCTGCCCGGTGCCGCGTTTGATTTCAAGGTTATCGGTATCATCGATACATATTAATGCCAGCAAGATATTTCACCTCCATAATGCTTTTTAACTTTTGCCTTCTCTCATACCCTTGCCGTTTAGTATTTTTTCAATTTCGGTATCGTCCAGTTGCCAGTCAAAAAATTCCTCATAGAAATCCCGGGTGGTTTTTACCATATCCCAGTCATTAAACAGTTCCGGGTAGGCAAGTTTGGCTGTCCATAAAACTGCCAGCGGGGTTTCCAGGGATGAATCATGTCCCCAGCGGGATATGCCGTTGGGCAAAGGTAAAACACGTTTATTTTTCACCGCCTGCAAAGGTGCCCAATGTTCATGTTCCATAATATATCCCTGTACATTAGGATCATTTACCAGAATATAATCAGGATCCCACATAAGAATCTGTTCCATGCTGGCATAATTGTTACCATCAGTAAATTTTAGCTCCTGATGGGTGGAAACATTTATCACTCCGGCTGCTTTGGTCCAGTCATCTGCCAGGCTGCCGTCTGTATCAGTACGGGTTGCCTCGCTGACTGAGTGATAAATGCTTACTCTCTCATCGTCAGGAACCATTGCAACTCTTTCTTTAACCTGTTCAACTGTTTCCTGGTAAAAATCCTGGTACTTCTGTCCTTCAGCTTCACAGCCTATTATTTTTGCGATCATTTGCATGGCGTACTGCTGCTCCGCCATACTGTCATATTGCAAAGCAACAGCCGGTATCTTCACTTTATTTAACTTGTCCATTTCCGCTTGATTACTGGTGGTGTTGCCTTTAACAAAAACCAAATCAGCATTTGTACTAAGCAGTTCCTCAACATTTATCACTTCACTGCTCTTGGGTATTGGCAGTCCTTTTATATGCGGATACATTTCCACCAGCAAAAGGTCTCTTTGCATTCCCCCGGTAGTCGCCACAATTTTATCGCCTTGTCCATATAATGCCAAAGCATATCCGGATTCAGGGCAAAGACAGGCAATACGTTCGGGATTTATCGGGACCTCAACCTCCCGCCCCGTACAATCGGTAATAATCTGCGTTGCTTTTTGTTCCTGATTGTCATTACTGGCCTGCCGGTTGTTACAACCGGTCGCGCAAAAAATTAAAATGAATATTAATATCCAGATTCCATTCAAATATTCTTTTTTTAATATTTCCCGGTTAATTTTCAATGCAATGACCCTCCATCTAAATTCCTGTTAATTATTTAAAGTCCTTACCGGAAGCACCTGTTTCAGCTGCTCCCCTTCATCAAGACTACATTCGATAATATGAGTTTTGATGTTATAGAGCTCGCCCATGGTTTGTTCAGTCAACACTTCTGAAGGCTTCCCCAGTGCCATAATACGATGATCTTTTATTAGTGCCGCACGGGTAGAAATGCCCTGATTCTCAAAATAGTAGCAGTGATTTGGAATATGTGTAGCCATTAAGACTGACAACCTGGAATTTTTAATTAATTCTACGATCGTTTCTAAGATCACCAGTTCATGTTTGTAATCAAGATGGGCTGTAGGTTCGTCCATTATGATCAAAGGAGTGTTTTGGGCCAGTGCACGGGCCACCATTACTAATTGGCCTTCTCCGCCGCTGAGTTGTGTATAAGGACGTTCTTTCAACTTTAACATTCCCACTGTATCAAGTGCATTTTCTGCAATTTTTATGTCTTCAGCAGAAGGCACTTTAAAAGTTCCCATATAAGAAGCACGCCCCATAAGCACAATATCACGGACCAGATAAGGGAAGGTTTTCTCATGAATTTGCGGCACATATGCCATATGTTTGGCTATCTTTCGTGCAGACATCCCGGTTAAAGCATTTCCATTCAGCATGATCTGTCCTGCACAGGGCTTCAGCCAGCCCAGAATACAGTCCAAGAGGGTAGTTTTTCCGCAGCCGTTAGGCCCCAGCAGGCAAAATACTTCGCCCTGATTAATTGTGAATTCTATCTTATCAAGAACAAGGGCTCCCGGATATTTAAAGCTGACTTCTTGTACTTCTATTAAAGAATTCATCTCACCATCCACCCCCTTTGGTTTTTTTCAGCAGATATACAAAGAACGGCCCTCCGACTAAGGCAGTAAGGATACCCAGGGGTATTTCCGCCCCAGTCAGGTTACGGCCAATATCATCAACAATAACGAGGAATACAGCTCCCAGTAAGAAACTGACCGGAATAAGAATCTTATTGTCATTTCCGACCAGCATCCGCCCGATATGCGGAATAACCAACCCGACCCAGCCGATGATCCCGCTGACGCATACTGCTCCTGCTGTTGCCAATGTGGCACAGGCAATTACGATTCCTTTGTTTAAGCCAGTATTTATTCCTAATGTATGGGCTTCCCGGTCACCCATGGATAAAACATTGATTCTCCATCTGATCAGGATCAGCCCGGCAGTCCCGATAAGCATAGGAATACCAGCTGTTATGATATCACTGTACCTTGCTGAAGCCAGGCTGCCCATTAACCAAAAAACGATAGCTGGTAATTCATCCATTGGATCAGCCAAATATTTTGCCAGCGAAATAAGGGCTGAAAATACCGAGGATACAATAACTCCCCCCAAAACCAGCATGATTGTCGGGGTAGCATTATATACCCGGCTGATCAGATAGCTTAAGATAACTGCCAGGATTCCGAATCCGAAGGCAAAAATATAGGTTGCGGCCACCTGATGAAAAAGGATGATCGCCAACGCTGCTCCAAATCCCGCCCCGGAGCTGACCCCCAGTATTCCCGAACTAACCAGGGGGTTCCGGAATAATCCCTGAAAAGCTGCGCCGCTTATGGCCAGACTTCCTCCTACCATAGCCCCTAATACCGCTCTGGGCAGACGAATATCCCATACTACTGTCTGGTAAATATCTTCTGCATTACAAGGCTGCATGGTGATCCGGCACCACAGAATATGAATTATCGTCTCAATATCTACCGGATAACGTCCAATCAACAATGAAATCAAAATCATTATCACGGGAGCCGCAATTAATATAAAAATTATTCCTGGTCTTTTTGTAAAACTCATTTTGTAAATTCAACCAGCTATCATTATTTATTTCTTGTTTAATTTGCGATAACCAAATCTGACAGCTAATACTGCCAGGCCGACAATAACAATCCACATCCCGGCAGTCTTTATGCTGCTCATTTCGTCTTTGCTTTCTTTATTTTGACCCGCAGTTTGATCCTGCTCATCCTCAGCAGCTTTTTTTATAACATTGCCCGCTTCTTGTTCCGCAGAATCTTTTTCACTTTCATCAGCTTTAATATCAGCATCCGTTTGGTTTAGTTCTGTCTCATCATTTATAGTATCTGCTGTCACTTCAGGTTCATTTGCCGTCAGTAAAGAATCATCAGCCTTATCATCACTGGCGGACGCTTCTGTTGCAGATTTACCTGCCATCGTAAAACTGATGACAGCCTTTTCGCCCAGGGTCACACCGCTTTTTGATTCCAGCTGCGGTGCAACTTCCACCTGATATGTTGTTCCGGCCTGGAGCGCCTGCAAAGGTTTTATTAAGACATCATTACGCTTTTCCCGTTCAATCTGATCATCTGCCATTATTATTTCGGCCGGGATTTTTTCCGTCCCCTTCCACAAGGAAAAACACTGTTTATTGCTTTCCCGGACGGTCATATAGACAACATTCTTACTGAAAGTCAATTTGATATACTCCAGATTTTCTACCCCGGCAGATCCGTTGGCCGGCATTGAGCTTACTATTGCCAAGGGATTGTTTTTACCGCCTCCCGACCCGTCACCGTCCCCGTCACCTGCCGTGGCAAGATCCGCTGTTAGAAAGCTTGCTATAAGCATTAACAACGTTGTTATAACAATGATCCCAGCTCTTTTTTTCATATTCCCTCTCCCCTATAAGCAACTCAATAAAAAAAGTCAGCTGCGAAAAATGCAACTGACTTTTATTCACTACAAAATAATACTCAAGCAGTGGTCCAGTTTTCTTTCCACAACGGGAGGCATATCCGTTTCCAGCTATACCCTATCGGTTATTGTCCATTACAATAGTATTAGGTCCAATAACTCGAAAACTTAATTTATTATATTATTAAAATCTATTCGACAATAAATTCTTATTTCCTGTCAACTGTCTATAAATATTCTATAATTATAATCAATTTCAGTATTTCTATTCTTCCCCATCTGGCCGGCCAGCATTTTTTTCCGGCAGGTTTTCAACATATATACTTTGACTGGGAAAAGCCAGCGAAACTTGTTCTTCTGCCAGTATTTTCATCAACATAAAATTTATTTCATTTTTAATGGCCAGAAATTCAGATAACAGGGTGGTCCTGGTAAAACTGTCCACATATATATCCAGACTGCTGTCGCCGAATTTCTCAAAGTAAACACCGATAGTATCCGGATATATATCGGGATGCTGTTTTAGCAGCTGCTTAATTCTTTCAACACATGTTTCCAGCTTATTTATAGAGGTATTATAGGTAACACCCAGGTGAAAATTAAGCCTTCGCTTGCCGATGCGCGTATAGTTGGTGATCGGTTCATTGGCCAGGGTCGAGTTGGGGACTGTTACATATGCCTGGTCAAATGCCCTTATCCGGGTACTGCGGAAGGTTATCTCCTCCACGGCACCTTCCACGCTGGGGGTTTTGATCCAGTCTCCCAGGGAAAAAGGTTTTTCCGTCACTATAATCATGCCGCCAAATAAATTGGCGAGAAAATTTTGCGCTGCCAGGGCAAATGCCAATCCTCCCAAGCCTAAACCGGCAATAAAACCGTTGACATTGTAGTCCCACTCCTGGGCAATGATGACGATGGCCAGGGCAATCATGATGAACTTGATCGCATTATTTAAAAAAGGTATCAGAATCTTGTCCAGATTGAATCTATCCTTGATTTCGTCAGGGAACTGGCTCATATAATCGGTCATTCTCAACAGGCACCAGGCGATGAATATGATCACCAGCGACCGCATAATATTGTTGATGGTGCCTTCATAAGTTGCCGGGAACGGCAGATAAATGACGGCGATGCAAAAACCGGCCCCGATGAAGAATATCCTCAGCGGTTCCTGCAAAGCTTCGAAAATTTTGGCCCAGAAGTCCAGGCGGTTTTTCCTGGCCAGGTTCTGCGCCCAGGTGAGTATGTAGTTTGTGATCAGCCTGCTGAACAGCCAGAACGCCAGGAATATTATTAAAGCCGTTATGATAGCGCTGATCAATTGGTGATCAGACAGGAAATTAACCATAGTATAATAACCGGATGATGCTAATATGTCGGTCATCTTGTAACTACAAACCTCCTCTCAGATCGTCAATAAAGACTAAAGAGCGGAGGTGTTGCGCCCTCCACTCTGCCATCAGTTTATTTCTCTTTTTCTTCTTTATCGTGTTTGGCTTTTTCAATTATTTTATCAACATTTTGTCCGGGAACTTCCTCATAATGGGAGAATTCCATGCGGTATTTGCCGCGCCCCTGAGTCATGGACTTGAGATCTATTGTATATCGGGCCATTTCACCCAGCGGCACCTGGGCTTTGATCACTTGTTTGTTGCCGGCTGGTTCCATACCCTGTACTCTTCCGCGCTTACTGTTCATATCTCCTATAATATCGCCCATATATTGATCGGGTACTTCGATCTCAACATTCACGATCGGTTCCAGTAAAGCAGGTCTGGCCGATTCCATACCCTTCTTAAATGCGAGCTTGGCTGCCATTTTAAAAGCAATTTCCGATGAATCTACCGCATGGTAGGAACCATCATATAAAGTGGCTTTAATATTTGTTACCGGATAACCGGCTAAAACCCCTTCTTCTATAGCTTCCAGCAAGCCCTTTTCAACTGCTGGGTAGTATTGTCTGGGTACCGAGCCGCCAAATACTTTTTCCGCAAAGGCGAATTGACCGTCAGCATAGGGTTCGAATTCGATCCATACATGACCATACTGACCGGCACCGCCGGATTGTTTCTTATGTTTTCCTTCAGCTTTAACAGTAGCTCTGATAGTTTCGCGATAAGGGATTTTCGCTTCACTGCTTATCACGTCAACCCCATATTTCCTTGACAGTTTATCCATAATTATTTCTAAATGGGCATCTCCCATAGTTTTTAATATGGTCTGTTTGGTTTCAATGTTCTTTTCCACGATTATGGTTGGATCTTCTTCCAGTATCCTGCCGATGGCCCCGCTTAATTTATCTTCGTCCTTCTTGCTCTTGGGTTCGATTGCCACACTGAAGGTTGGAACCGGGAACTCGATGTGATCAAATAAAACCTGACTGCCTTTGACGGTCAGAGTATCGCCGGTGGTGGTAACTGAAAGTTTTGCCAGGGCACCGATGTCGCCGGCGTTCATTTCTGCCACCTGCGCCTGCTCTTTACCGGTCATGATCAGCAGCTGGGCAATTTTTTCATCCTTTTCCTTATTTGCATTGTAGACGACGCTGTCAGCTTTCATTTTGCCGCTGATTATTCTGAACATGGTCAGCCTGCCTATATACGGGTCGGCAATGGTCTTGTAAACATGGGCAGCCAGCGGTTCTTTTTCAATATCTTTACCGCCGGCCAGGATGCTTTTGTCCGGGGATGCCATACAGTCGACAATAAAGTCCATCAAAGGGGTTACCCCCATGTTGTTTAATGCAGAACCGCAGAATACGAAAACAGCCGAGCCGCTGGTGGCGGCAGCTTTGATGCCGTCCAGGATCTCTTCGCTGCTCAGTTCTTCTCCTTCCAGGTATTTGGTCAGGAGATCGTCATCGGCTTCGGCGGCAGCTTCGACCAGGGCTTCCCGGTAGGTTTCGGCATCACTTAGCATATCGGCGGGAATGTCCTCCTCCGTTATTTTGCCGCTTCCGGCTTCCGTCAGCAACGCTTTCATCCGGATCAGGTCTACGACACCCTTGAAGTTCTGCTCTGCGCCGATGGGCAGTTGTACCGGTACGATGTTATCAGAGAAATTATTTTTCATTTCATCGAGGGTTTTATAGAAGTCCGCATTTTCACGGTCCATTTTATTGATAAAGGCGATTTTCGGAATGGCGGGAAAATCATTCCAGACGATTTCAGTCTGCACTTCAACTCCGGCAGTGGCAGACAACGTAACCAGCATGCTATCTGTAACATTCAGGGCCCCGATGACTTCAAAATAGAAGTCGGCATATCCGGGTGTGTCGAGGACATTTATTTTATGCTCCCGGTATTCGCAGGGAACAATTGCACTGCTAATGGTAATTTTTTTCCTGATCTCCTCTGGCTGAAAATCGGAGACGGTATTGCCGTCATCGACTTTACCGAGTCTTTTCAATACCCCGGTATTGAATATCATTGCTTCCACCAGCGAAGTTTTGCCCGTACCTCCATGTCCCACAAGCGCTATGTTGCGAATTTTACTGGTAGGGTATTCCTTCAATTAAAAAACCTCCTCATGATTTACTGTAACTAAAAAAAATGGTACTATACTTTCCTTAAAGTATCAAAAATATTTTTATTTTTTCCCGTTGTAAACATAAAAAATAAAATACAGCAAGACTGCTACCGCTATGAATAAGATCAACTGATAAAACATCAGGCCTTTCATGACATCGAGGATGATGGTAAAAACTATTCCCAGAGCCAGCGGGAACAATACCAGCCGGCCGAAAGGCTTCTCCGGGTAATCCGGGTCGATTCGCCGGATTCTTATGTAGCTTAGGTTCAACAACAGGAAAAATATAAAACAGTTAAGGGCCAGGCTAAGATATATCATTGGTATCTCCCGTCGGCACATCGATATATTCTTTAAATTTCACCTTGTATTCTGCGAGCAGCAGGTGATCTGTAAGATCAAGCTTAATGGGAGTTATGCTGATAAAGGAATTCTCTACGGCGGTAACATCGCTCTCCGGGTCCTGCGTTTCCTCTTTGATCCCCCCGCCCATCCAGTAATATGTATTGCCGCGGGGATCCCTCATCTCATCAAACAGGTTTTCATATATGCGGGTACCCAGTCTGGTGATGCGAACGCCTTTTATCTCTTCGGCCTTCAGGGCTGGTATATTTACATTTAATAGGGTCTGTGGCCCAATGCCGGTTTCCGTTAAAGTTCTCACCAGCCGGCGGGTAAATTTGGCGGCAAAGGTGAAATCCATGTCATCAGCAAATGAATCCAGCGACACTGCTATGGAAGGTATGCCCATGATGACTCCCTCGGCAGCGGCGGAAACAGTTCCTGAATATAATACATCGGTACCCAGGTTGGGTCCGTGGTTGATCCCGGAAATGACCAAATCGATATCGGCCGGCACCAGCTTACTGAGAGCCAGTTTCACACAATCCACCGGAGTACCGCTTATGATCCAGGCAGATTCAACATAGTCCATATTCTTCTCAACTGCCTTGATAGGATCGTAATAGGTGATGGAATGACCGGTGGCGCTTCTTTCCCGGTCGGGTGAGGCCACATGCAGTTCTGCGATCAGTTTTAATTCGTTTATCAGGGCGTAAATGCCTCTGGCATCGATACCGTCGTCATTCGTGATCAGGATTTTCACTTAAAAGTTACCTCCCGGTCCAGCAGGGTAATGTGATTTATCGGCCAGTATATCATAAATGCTTTCCCTTTAACATGGTCCTCAGTCAGCCAGGCATTCCACATGTGGCTGTCAAAACTGATATTGCGGTTATCGCCTAAAACCAGCAAGCAGCCATCCGGAACAGTTACCGGTCCAAACTCGTAATTGACTGCTTCGGCAAGATATGGTTCATTTAATGCCTTTCCGTTAATATAAACATTACCATCTTTCATCTCCACTGTTTCACCGGGCAGGCCGATGATCCTTTTCAGAAAATCCTCCGATGAATTCAAGACATCCGGGGGAGCGAGAACTATTATATCGCCCCGTTGGGGTTCAGTAAAACGATATATAAATTTATTTACCATAACTCTGTCCTGTAATTGTACGGTTGGCAGCATGGAACCGGTTGGTATTATTCTCCCTTCCGTTATAAAAGTCCTTATTATCATAGCTAAAATAAAAGCTATAACTATAATACTGATCATTTCTTTAAAAAAATCTCTTATTTCTTCTTTTGACACCTGACCCACTCCAATATATTAAAATTCGTAAATATTAACTGTCATTTCATTTTTCTCTTTGTCCTTGGTCAAACCGAACATTACCCGTTTTTCTTTCAGGCTCTTGTTCAAAAAATCAATGATGTAGACAAAATTATCACTGGCGGGAAAAGTTTTAATTGCAATCAAATTTAGCTTTCCTTTATCTTCTTCCACTTACGGCTCTCCCCTTTCCCTGTATATTTTAAGTTAAGCCTGCGTCATTTACAAGTTTGTTACTGAATTCGTGAGGCATGAGGCGTGAGGAGATTCTTCGCTCATGTGTTCATCGCCCTCAAAAAGTCCCAATACCCTCGTCACATTCACCTATTTACCTATCACAGGAGCATATCTTTGTGTGGAGGAAAAGAGGTAAGGGAGAGGGAGTTACCCAAAGAATAATTCCCTTGCAGGGACTCCTATTCAGCCGCAATTATTATTCAATTCACCAATAGCAGACCGGGTTTTTCCGGAATACAATGATATGCCCCTGGATAAACATTTACTCAACATCCATCAGGATCGCCTCGTTGATGCTCAAGAAATACAGGTAGCTTTCTTTGACCCGCTTGTGCAGGATGCTTTCCAAAGCCCGCTTGTACAGCTCTATTTGTATCCGGTAAGAATTGATCTTCTTTTCCCGGTTTTCCGTGTTGATAAAGTCGGTCTTGTAATCGACTAATACGATTTCGTCCCCTTCCATAAAATAAAGGTCTATTATACCCTGGACCAGCAGTTCCTCATCGGTTCCGGCTGCTGTCCCGGCCATAAATTCACTGGCTTTTAAAAGGAAATTAAAAGGTGTCTCCCGCTTCACCAATGGTGACTGTAAGACCCGCTGCCCGATTTCCCCGCGAAAGAAATTCATGATCCTGCCCGCATCGATGGCTTCCGCTTCTTCATCGGTCAATAATTGTCTGGTCACCATGGTATCGATCTGGCTTTTGATCTGTTCCCGGTTCTGCACCTGTGTCAGATCGAGATGCTGCAGGATGAAATGCATTACAGTCCCTTTATCCTGGGCGGACAAGCCCGTTTTCTCCTCTTTGAACCGGGGCCGGCTGATGAGAGCCGGTATGTTCAGTTCCTCGTTGCTGACATTTTTGTCCTTGAGCTTCTGGATCTGGGTGACCGAAAGTTTGGCCGGTACCTGTCCCGCACTCTTATAAGGATAGACCCAGTTCAAACGGCTGAAAACAATTTCTTTAAAGGAACTGTCCGGCAACGGCGCAAAATTTGTAAGCTGCTGCCATAATGCCTTTCTTGCCATTGCGCTCTTTTGAATATTGCGTTTGATCTGATTTTTGTTGATGACCGTAATGTCCCAGCAGGATCCGTCCGGCCAGATATCATCAGTATCCCATTCCGCGGCTGATATCTCTCTTAACGGGCTGCCGTCGGCATGGCGCATAAGTACGGAAGCAAACCAGTCCAGGCCGCATTTGGCCTGGGACAAATTATAGGGGGCCACGGCTTTGCTCCATTTGTTGACGGCGCTGTCAATATTGGCAACTGCACCGATCATAACCAATTTCTCTTTTGCCCGGGTACAGGCTACATAAAAGACCCGCATCTCCTCGGAAAGATTTTCAAACCTGATCTTTTCCCTGATCACATTGCGCACCACCGTGCTGCTCACCGTTCTCAAACGGGTGTCGATCATGCGAGGCCCGATGCCCAAATCTTTATGGAGCAGGATATCCTGATTGGTGTCGGTCATATTAAACTGTTTGCCCAGTCCCGCCAGTATCACCACCGGGAATTCCAGGCCTTTGCTTTTATGGACGCTCATCAGCCTGACTACATTGTCGTTTTCCCCCAGGGTTTTGGCAGTGCCTATATCAGCCTGGGAAGCTTTGACCTGCTCGATATATTTCAGGAAATTGAATAAACCATGCATGGTTGAGTCCTGGAAATTTTTCGCCCGGGAAAACAGCAGCCTGATATTGGCCACCCGCTGCATTCCTCCTGGCATGGCAGTAACATAGTACAGGTAGCCGCTGTCGGTCATCAGTTCACGGATCAGTTCTTCCAGTGGCAAGTAGCGCGCCATTTTCTGCCACTTGTGCAAGCTTGCCAGGAAACAATCGATTTTGTCTTTCAGTTCCCCGGCGGCAGGATAGTTCCTTAAAGCTGCATAGAATGTTTTTTCGCTGCTTGCTATGCGGATAGCTGCCAGTTCTTCAATGCTGAAATGAAAAAGCGGAGATCTTAACACGCTTATAAGCTCGATATCCTGCCGGGAGTTGTCAATGATCCTGAGCAGGTTTAAAAACATGCTGATCTCAATGGCATCCAGATAACCGCTGTTTATATCGGCATAGGATGGGATGCCTTCCACGTTGAATACTTCAGTAAATACTTCTATCCAATTCCTGGTGGTGCGCAGCAAAATCACGATGTCTTTATATGTGATATTCCTGCTTCTATTCAGCTGTTGGTCATAAACGGAGGTTTGCAGCAGCTGTTTTATCTTGTCAGCCACAACCAGGGCCTCGATCTGTATTTTATTCAGTTCTGCCAATTCATCAATTAATTTTTCACCAGACTCTTCCACCTCGTCATGATTATCCACAATGATCAATTCAACCTTCCCAGGGCTGATTGCAACATCAATATCTTCCCTGCCGGGGTTTAAGGCAGCAGTATCATCGTATTCTATTTCACCCAGGGATCTGCTCATTATATTTTTAAAGATAAAGTTGACCGCATGTAATATGTTGGTGCGGCTGCGGAAATTTCTGCGCAGGCATATCCGCCGGTTCATCTCATTTTCGCCATCGAGATATGCCCGGTATTTTTCCATGAAAAGGGTGGGATCAGCCAGGCGAAAACGGTAGATGCTCTGTTTTACATCGCCCACCATAAACAGGTTGTTATCTTTTTTGACCCGATTGACGACAGCTTCCTGAACCTGATTGCTGTCCTGGTATTCATCAACAAATACAAAAGCAAACCGCTGCCGGTATTCATCCGCAACTTTTTCATTATTCAATATTTCCAGGGCATAATGCTCCAGGTCATTAAAGTCCAGGACGCCTTTTTCCGCTTTCATCTGCCGGTAGTTATCCTTAAAAGCTGAAACCAGGTCCTCCAGGTAATGCATTGCCGGGTACAGGCGGTTCAAATCGGCAATTAAGCCGGCGGCCGTCTTGCCCATAAAACTGTTCACCATCGCATTGATGATCTTTTTGGCTCCGTCACGGTTTTCTTTGGCCGCTTCCTTAAGTTTTAAGTCACATTGACTATGGGCGCTGCTTAAAGCAGTAAATTTCATATTGATCAGTTCTTCGATAAATCGGCTTACAGACTGATTCAGGGCTGCCTGCAGCTGTTCCACCTTTACCATATCTTCTTCCAGCGCTGGGAGGTATTTGGTCGGTCCGTTATATTTCCCGGCGAGGTCTGCTGCTTTTGCCAGTAATTCCATGGCCCCGTTAAGCTGGATGTCGGTCTGCTCCCTGATGGCTGCCGACCAGGGCGATGCATCAAATTCTTCCGGTGTTATGGCCAGGTCAGCGACCTTTTCCTTAAGCCAGGCATATGGTTCAGGTTTGCTCTGGATAAAGTCATAAACGCTTATTACCAGGGCCAGCAGGTTTTTGTCATTTTTGCCGGCTGAGAACATTTCCAGCAGTTCATAAAATAATTCATCGCCTTTTTCATATTCACTATCGAATGTTGCTTCGGCTGCTTCTGTTTTAAGCAGCATCATTTCAGTTTCTTCCCCGACTTTGAAGCCCGGATCGATATCAGTCAGGTGGAAATTATCCCTCACTACCGACTGGCAAAAAGAATGCAAGGTACTGATCTGTGCTTTGTTTAAAAGATTTATCTGACGCAGCAGGCCGGCATCTCTGCCCTGGGTAAGCTCCAGTTTTACCAGCAGCGCCCTTCTGATCCGTTCTTTCATTTCCGCCGCTGCCGCTCTGGTAAAGGTAACGATCAATAATTTGTCTATATCAATCTGGTCATCAATGATCAGATTGATTACCCGCTGTACCAAAACCGCGGTTTTGCCTGAGCCTGCCGCTGCAGTTACCAGCAGATTGCTGTTGCGGGCATTTATAGCTGCTTCCTGTTCACCGGTCCATTTATCCATGGTTGCTTCCCTCCCCGGCCGCCGTGATTTTTCTCAAAACTTCGTCTTTCCTCAGGTTCTTTATATAGCGGAAGCGGTTATCATCAAACAAAACATCAAACTGGCAGACTGACTTGTATTTACAGTACCTGCATGCCGTATCCTTCTGGAATTTTGCCGGTTCTATCCTGATCTCCCCGTTAAGGATGGCCTGGCTGAATTCTTTGACCTGATAGTTAACGTGCCTGATCAAAGCCGCAAATTCTTCTTCCGCCAGGGCATTGGATTTTTCTGCGATTTCATCATCTTTTTTTACCTGTACCGGCAATATCTCTGAATATCCGTTAAGATCGATATCCATTTTGCGTATGATATTAACATCCTTTAAAACCAGGCCGGCCATTTTAAGTTTTTTGAATATCTCTTTTTCAATTGCCTCAGGTTCCTGCGATTCGGTTGTCACCATAGGATCGTCGATTTTAAAATAAAAAATCCCGGCCGGTTTGGCCTGTTTGCCATTATAGGAAGGCATCGCCTGCAATACAGAATAAAGATAAATGATCAGTTGCAGTGAAAAACCATTATATATATCGGATAAATTTATATCCTGATAGCCGGATTTATAATCAATTACTTTTACATAGGCGGATCCGCTTGCTTCCAAAAGATCTATCCGGTCGATCCTGCCTTCCAGATATACTTTTTCCCCTGAATCCAGTTCAATTTCGATCGGCGGCAGCAGGCCCCGCGCACCGAAGGATACTTCATAAAACGCCGGCATAAATTCGCCCCGCTTAAGGTGCAGGGTGAGGGTCCATACGGCCCGGCGGCAAATTCTTTTTAAGCGCTGGACCAAATACTTATAGCGGGGGGAACTGTTTAAGATACCATCTTTATACTCCCGGACCAGATCGTCCATTAACCCGTCCATTAATGTGAAGCATTCTTCTTGTTCGAGGTTTTTCCACGTAATATTCTGCTTATTCAGCTGCCGGGCAAAAGTTACCAGCCCCAGGTGGAACAGTTCGCCGATATCAGGGGCACCCAGTTCGAATACTTTACGCTCCTGGGGTTTTAAGCCGTAATGAATAAAATGGGCAAACTGGCAGCCGTTGAAAGTCTCGAGCCGGGAAACGCTGGCTTTTAATGGGGTTTTATATAATTTACCGGCCAAAGCCGCATCGATTTTATTCTGCTGGTTATTATGACCGAAGCCGGCCAGGACTGCCGCTAATCTGTCCTGCCACTGACTGTTACGGTAATACCAGTCATAGACATCCCACCAGCAGGTTTCTATCTCATGGCCGGCCAGGTGATCCTTCAGGTTTAATATCAGGGGCTCAAAACTGCCTTCCGGGGTACCGATCATATTCAGGTTCTGGTAGTTGAAAAAATATTGCTCCTTCTCAATTTTCAGGGCGGGAAAAATCATCTGCAGGCGGTCGACGATGATGGACTGGTGCAGGGGCTTTCCCTCATCATCAGCCAGGGCATAGCTTATCCACAAATGATCATGGGCTTTGGCCAGGGTCTCATAGATGTTGAAGTTTGCTTCCCCCAGGCGGTATTCCGGGTCAAAGCCTATATCAATGCCGTTATCCTTCATTGCGGTTATCTCTTCTTCGGACAGCAGTTCATGTTCAGCAGGCCTGGCCGGCAGAAACCCGTCATTAGCACCGATCAGAAACAATGCCTTGCTGCCATGGCTCTTGGAGCGGCTGACGCTTCCCACTGTCACTTCATCGATGGTGGTGGGAATGATCCCGATCTCAAAGGAGGCAAAACCGGCCTCCAGAATATCAGCAAATTCTTTCAGGCTGGCGGTTTCCTCCCCCAGGAATTCCACGGTCTGGTCCAGGATCATCATGACGATATTCCAGATTTGGGTGTTTTCATTCACGTATTCAAATTGCTTTTGTTCACTCAACTCAGCAATATAGGCTTCGATCTTTTCCTGGAGCTTTATTTCTTCCAGGTATTCGTAAAGGGCAGCCGCCATTTCCCCGCAGGTCCGATTACCCTTTACCGAACGTTCCAGATCCTTAAGGGGGTTGATAAACATTTCCCGGGCTGCATTGATCTGTTCCATGGGCTCGCCGTTGTCGATGGTAAAAGGCTTTTTCCAGATGGTTCCCCGTATGCCGTAACGCAGTACATAGTTTTCCAGTTCATCACACTGGTCATGATCCAGATTGCTGAAGCCGGCTTTTAAAAAGCGGAAAACTTCATCGCCGCGGTAACCTTTGATGATGATCTGCAGTGAAGCCAGGATGGATTCGATGATGGGATTATTCATAATGCCCCGCTTTTCATCCATGAAAAACGGGATATTATTGTCACTGAAAGCCTGCCTAATCAAGCTGCTGTAACGTTCCATATCGGTGCAGGCGATCATGATATCCCGGAACCGGTAATCTTTTTCCCTGACCAGCGCCAGAATTTCAGCTGTAACATTTTCGATCTCACTCTTGATATTGGCGGCGGCAAAAACCTGCATGTCATTTATTTCATCTGTATATTGATCATAGGGGTAGGCAAACAGTTCCCGCTCCAGAAAAGCAAGTTCCGGCTTTTTCTTCCGGCTCCATTGTGCCTGAGCCCGGTTAAGGTTGATGATCTCTTCCTCTATTCCCAACTCCAATGCTAAGGCATGGATCTTATTGTAAGTCTGGCGGGAAATGTTAAAGATCTCCCCGTCCCGGTCGTCACTGCCAAAGCCCATCGTCAGGGATACCGTTATATGCTGGCAGAGCCTGGCCAGTTCAGCCAGCATTTTCAGCAGCTGCGGGCTGAACTTGTCAAAGCCGTCGATCCATATCCTGGCATTTTGCAAAAAAGAAGTGCCGGCTAATTTTGCCGTCACCAGGTTTATATGATCTTCGGTATCGATATAACTGTCCTGCATATAATTATCAAAGCTGCGGAAGATCAAAAGCAGATCCTTCAGTTTGCCGGTCAGCATCCGGTCTTCCGGCAGGCCGTCAATGTATTGCTGCAGCATATCACTGTTGATATTGTTGCTTTTAAAATCACTTAAACAATCGCTGATTATATTAATGAAACCGGCCTTACGGGCAGCTCCGGCAAAAGTATCCAGCTCCGGGCTTAGCTCAGCTACAATTTTTCTCAAAATCATGCTTTTGCCCTGTTCGTTAAGAGTATTTAAGGTCCTTCCTCCAGCTTCATTCAGGACTTTAAAGGCCAGTCGGTTAAAGCTTAATACTTCGACATGAATTATCCCGTTGCTGCCGATTCCTCTGATCAGGTTCTTTTCCGATTCCAGCGTTAACTGCTCAGGGACCAGCAGGTAAAGAGGCTGATCATTTTTGGCCCGCAGGCATTCAGCAATTTCACTTATTATGTAATCAGTCCCGGCGATGCCAGCCCGCCCGAACACATAGCGAATGGCCATATATTATCCTCCCCCGGTCGCTCGCAAGTTTGTGGTTGTTACCCCAAACATTTATTCTATTATAATTTATTTTTGTTTTATAAACAGACAATAATATTATATGGGCAAAGAAAAGCAGAGACATCAATTCTCTGCAGCAGTTTCATACTCTGTTTAATAGTCATTTTACATTAATTATTGATTAGCTATCCGCTCTTTCGTATATTTGGTCAAATTGCATCATTTAATATTTTTAGTTTAAATATTTTTGCATCCTGCCAGTTTTCATTCGTTCTCTGGCAAGCCCATAAATAACTGCCGTCCCAGGCAAGATCCCAGGTTCCTTCACTGGCAGCGTAAATTCCTCCAACTATTCTGCCTTGTTTGTCTATTTTAGCTATTCCCTTACCACCCGGAGCCCAAAAATAGTTGCCGTCCCAGGTCAAACCACCACCGACTCCGCCGTTTTGAATCGTGATAGTGTCTATTAAATTACCTTTTCTATCAACCTGATAAATTGTGGAAGAAGTCCATCCTAAAATATACAAGTAATTACCGTCCCAGGTTATACCTTTAGCACCGCCGGTCTGATCCGGTACGGCAAATGAAGATAAAACCTTTCCATCCAGATCCATTTCATATACTCTTTTCTCGGCAAAATCGTTTATCCAGAGGTGTTCACCATCATAAGTCATCCCCCAGGCTTGAGGTCCGGGAAATATCCAATGCGTCTTTATTTCTCCAGTATCAGGATCAAGCTTGTAAACATCACCCCATAAGGCAGCTGTCCAAATATACTGTCCATCACTGGCAAGGCTCCAGGTCAGCCCCAGTCCTTCCCCAATCTTTTTTACTATTTGCCGTGTTTCATCATTAGGGTAAACATACATATACCGGTCATTTAAGGAATCACCAGGAATATATCCCAGCTTATAATCCGCAGGCGCAGTATAATCATAAAGCAGGGTTCCAGCTCCGCTTCCCGGAATATCCTCAACTTCGTTTCCTGGAGAAGGGTTGATTCCGCCTCCGTTATTTTTATATAGATTACCCTTGGCTGTTACTTTATTAATTCCCTCTCCTATGTCAATATCAGGCCCGGTATTATTTTCAATTGTATTATCATACGCAATCAATGTGCCGTTATCATCTACAGAAAGACCGCTGGCCTTGTTCTCTTTCAGCAGGTTATGTTCAACATGGGCGGTGGAAGCATCTATGTGTATGCCATGGGTCCCTGACCGCATAATGGTGTTGTACCTTATTATTGCGTCATTGAATTGTTCCATGGCAATGCCATTGTATCCGTTTTCGCAGATAAGATTGTATTCAATAATTGGTTTGCAGTATGATTCCAGATAAATGCCTTCCCAATTGTTCCACCTCACAACTGTATGGGAAATGAGGGGACTGCAGTTCCATATGTTTATTCCTTGCTGTGCAAATTCAACTACTGCATACTTAATAATACTATCGTCACTGGCATTCATTAACCTCAACATATGCCAATCACCGTTAACAGGGTCAGACGCATCTGATGTAAAGATAATTTGCCGCTCCGGAGTACCTATAGCTTTCAGTGTACCGGATATTTCCAATCCGCAGCGTTCTTCAGGCTCTTTGTAACCCCGGTAATGCCTGAATTTTATTTTGGTTCCCGGCTCAATGGTCAAAGTTACCCCGGTAGGAACTTGCACGTATTTATTTATATAAACTTCACCACTCCAGGTTTGGTCTTTGGTAATGACTGCATCGGGCACAAACTGAGATGGAGAACTGCTGGATACGGAGGTAACGGATTGTCTGACTTGCTGCCATATCACCTGAGCACCCAGGGCTTCGCTTACAAATCTCAAAGGTACTATTGTGCGCTCTCCGGCTATTTCCGCAGGCGCATCAAGGGTAATAGGAGAACCATCTTTCATGGCTTTAGTTGAGCCAATCTGCAGTTCGATAACTTTATCAGCTGTTATTATAATGGTCTGGGTTTCTGAATCCCAGCTCACTTGAGCTCCTAAAGCTTCAGACACAAACCTCACCGGAACCATCATACGATCATTGGCAATATAAGGTGCCTGGTCAAAATTTACAGGGATTCCATTAACACAAACACTAATATTCTGTCCGTCTGCTGTCACTTCAACGGTCTGGCTTGCTGCTGAACAAACCGAAGCTACTCCCATCAGAAATATCAATGAAAATACAATCACCATAAATCTTCTCATAACAGCCCCCACAGATGTAATTGTTTCTCCTGGATCATTGCCCAGGCTATTGCCAGCCACCCGACCATTGCTATTACTCCCAGTAGTTTATCCGGCCACGATATCGTTGACCCCTTGGCGATAGTATAAAGTATCATAATAAAGATATAAAAAGCGATCAACCCAAGAGCTATATAAAAAAAGCTGTTCCATCCGGCTAGCAGCCATCCCCCGATGAAAAAGGCTATTAATAAGCTGATCTCGAATATTGCACTGCGCATGATCCATTCCTCCCCCTACGTTTTCCTGACAAGCTTTTTGATCAAACTCAAACTGCATGATTCCACTATAATTCTCAATACTGGCAGCGGATAATCACATCTTCCCGGTTTTTTTCAACTATCTATGATCGAATATTTTTTCTCCTTCTGATTTAAACTTTTTCTCCTTCAATTATATAGGACGCCACATAGTCTTCGAGGTTGTTTTCCGGTGCCCATGACTTAATGATGGTTCTGCTGTTATCTTTGGGTATCAGTCGGGTGTTTTCAAAACCGGCTTGCTCCAGCATAACCTGAATATTTTCAACGTATTCCGCTCCGGCTATACAGCCGGCCAGACTGGCCAGGTCTTGTTTTACTTCTGCCGGTAGTTCTGCGGTAGCCACGACATCCGATGCAGATATCCGACCGCCAGGCTTTAAGACCCGGTAAGCTTCATTAAAGACCTGCTGTTTTTCCAGAGACAGATTAATAACACAATTGGAAATGATCACATCTACTGCTTCATCTGCCACTGGCAAATGCTCGATTTCCCCTAACCGGAATTCAATATTATTATATCCGCTTTCTTCGGCATTTTCTCTGGCAAGCTTTATCATTTCCGGAGTCATGTCAACACCTATCACGTAACCGGTTTCTCCTACCTGCTGCCTGGCGAGAAAGCAATCAAATCCCCCGCCGCTTCCCAGATCAAGTACGATTTCACCTTCCTTAAGGGCGGCAATAGCAATGGGATTGCCGCAGCTTAATCCCATATTTGACTCAAGCGGAACACCTTCCAGATCACTTTCAGAATACCCGAGATTAAGTGAGGCGTCCTTTATATCGATCTGCGTACCGCTGCAGCTGCAGCCACCATTGCAGCAGCCTCCCTGTGAACCTTGCAGGGCAACCTTGGAATAATTACTTCTGATAAAAGCTCTGATTTCTTCTTTACCGCTCAAAACACGTAAACCTCCAGTACTTTTCTGCTGTCATTGTATCGCTGTGGTTTTCTGCTTCGAAAATGACTTGCCCAAAATCAACAACAAGAATTTCCATCCTTATCTACGGAATTCTTGTCAGTTCCCTTTTCTTTTTCATCTTCCGGAATTTCTTCCAGTTCAAAA
>DAOPZM010000007.1:45336-107037 GCA_035353375.1 Syntrophomonadaceae bacterium | reverse complement strand
AGAATTTGGATTTTATCGCAAAGAACTTGCCGGGATTCATGATATTGTTCGGATCGACCTTGGCTTTATAGGCCAGGAGTTCCTGCTGCCTACCTTTGCTGTATAAATGATTGATAAAAGAGGCATTCCAGATGCCCAGGCCATACGGTTCGCCGCCCAGGTTTAAAGCCGTCTGGGTCAACATCGGCACCAGGGCCATATTGAGATAGTATTTTAATTTTCTCGAGTCGCACAGATAAGGGGTCATCACGAGGGCACGTTTTTCGTCCAGGATATAGGAATCAATACACACTTCCACCCCAAAAGCTGTCCCCATTTTTTTGGCCTTCTCAATAAAGGCGGCGGTCTTCTGGATGGGAATAATGGTTTCACTGGTCAGGATGCTCGGACCCAGGCGTTTGGCTTTGGCGCCAAAGAGACGCTCGTTCCATAAAAAGCTGGCCGCATAACTGGGTGCTTCCTCAATGCTCGCCATTTGTGACAAAAATGTTGCAAATTTCTGATCATCATCCACGCTGCTCAATTCCACTAGAACAGCGGTATTCTTTTTAAATACATCAGCGTGCATGACCTCATTGGTATCGCTCATATGGTTTTCATCCAGGAAGCGGATGACATTCACGCTGATGTTTTCTTTTTCTTTACTGTTTACAAAGCGATCAATAAAATCAAAGGCTGCATACTCATTTTTATAATAGAGCAGGTGCGAAAAAGACGCCGGCGGTGTTGGCCTGAGGGCAAGGGTTATTTCCACGATGATGCCGAAGACGCCTTCGGTTGAGATATAATAGGCAAATTCTTGGTCAGCCGGAGTCAGCGTTTTGATTTCACCCGAGGCGGTCACCACTGTCATGGACTGGATTTGTTTTGACAGGTGCCCATAGCGGAAACTGTTAATACTGTAGCCGCCGGTGGCGATCCATCCCGCCACGGTGGAAAATTTGCTTGATGGATAAGTCATCAGGGACAGACCCTGCTTTTTAGCCACGATGTCTATATCGCTCCAGCGCGCACCCGCTTCAACTCGGACGGTCTTCTGTTCAGGGTTGATTTCTATGATTTTTCTGAAAGGGGACAGATCAACCACGATTCCGGCTTTGGTGGGGATGACGCCGCCAAATCCCCATGAAGCGGCTCCGCGTGGTATAACCGGGATATTCTTCTCATTGGCAAAGGCTAAAACCTTTTTGATTTCAGCAACGTTTTTAGGCTGCACCACGAAGGATGGCTGCGTTTTAAATAACAGTTTGGTCATGAAAGAGGGTACGTCACCGATGTCATGGCTGTACATCTCTTTCTCTTCCGGTCTGTCGATAATTTTTATATCGCCTGCAATTCTTCTAAACTCTTCTATTATTTTCATATTGTACCCATCTCCCACGCTGGCCTCACCTGCCCTTAGTACTAAATATATATTCCATAAAAGGCAATAAAAAAACGCCTTAAGCCATAGTTTAAGCATAATCACTGCTACAACCTAACTTAAGGACGCCGTTGTCCATAAAATATTCATTTTAATCCAGGTCAATTGATCAATCCAGTTTTCGACTTTTTTTATTTTACATGCATAACATTGTTAATACAATAGGTAATATGAAGAAATATTGTATACTTCTTTGATGGATACCATGCCGCAAAGTACCTGTAACAGGATTTTGCCGCGCTGCTTGACCTATGCAACCAGCGGTTATTAAAAGGCTTCAGGCGATTATTACCCGGTATTCCAGCATCCAATGATCCAATTGAATTAACAAGAAAACCTAACTCTGGTGTGTCTGTTTTTATGGGGGATACCTCATGTTTCATGATTACCAGTTGAGTGAATCTTCAACTGCTTCTTCGATTTCATGTTTTTTTCGCCGGGTCATCAGCAGTTCAACTTCTTCCGCCGGAGGACGGTCCTCATATAAGATATAATAACAGGCCTTTACAATTGGCATTTCTATATTCATAGCCCTGGCCAATTCGTAAACAACTTTGGTGGTATGAAATCCTTCCACTACCATGCCGGTTTTCTCCAATGCAGCTTGCGGTGTTTGTCCCTGGCCAATCAAAAAACCAGCCTGATGGTTTCTGGAGTGCCTGCTGCCGCAGGTAACTACCAAGTCCCCCAGTCCGCTGAGTCCATATAAGGTGCGGGGATCAGTTCCCATCTTTCCTGCCATTCTGATCATCTCGTTCAAGCCGCGGGTAATGATGGCAGCTTTGGTGTTGTCGCCATACCCTAATCCCTGGGCAATTCCGGCAGCAATAGCTACTATATTTTTTAAAGCACCGCCCAGTTCTACCCCTGCCACATCCGGATTGGTATATACTCTGAAGTGAGATGATATATAGGTGTCCTGTATATCAAAAGCAGTTTCCTTTTTATAAGCCGCTACCGTAACAGCAGTAGGAAGCTCAACCGCTACTTCTTCTGCATGGCTGGGACCTGATAATACTGCATAACGGTTTTTTATACTGCTGCCTAAAACATCTTCTGCTACCTGACTCATTCTCATGCCGGTATTAAGTTCCAGTCCCTTTGCGGTATTTACCAGATACATTTCTTTGTGTAAAAGCGGCTTTAGTTTACACAATGTTTCCCTGACCCCTTGTGAAGGAACCGCCAAAACGACCATACCAGAATTTTCAACTGCTGCTTTTAATTCAAGCGTTATCGATACATTGTCGGGAATAATTGCTCCGGGAAGATACTTTTTATTCTCCCGGGCAGCTATAAAACTTTCCAAACCGGCTTCCGGTCTGCTCCAAAGAGAAAGCTGCTTACAATTGCTGCTAAGCAACAGCGCCTGCGCTGTCCCCCAACTTCCTGCCCCAAGTATACAAATTTTTTCCATAATGATTCCCCTTTTTGTCTTAACTGCTTATCCTGCTGCTAATTTTTGATTCAGTTCCTTTACGGAGCCGCTCAATATTTTCTTTATGTTTGTATATAATTAATGAAGCTGCAAAGAAGAAAAGTAGTATGATCTCTAAATTATGATCAAAAAGTATCCCCATGAAAGGCAGCGAAAAACTTACTATCAGCGACCCTAAGGAAACATAGCGGGATATTAGTACTATCAGGCATAAAGCCAGTAATAGAATTATAAAGATCAATGGATCGATGTACAAAACGATTCCAGCGGTGGTAGCAACAGCCTTGCCGCCTTTGAATTTTAAGAATACCGGGTAGCAATGTCCGATTATTGCCGCGGCAGGACATAAGAAAAATAATACTGGTCCGCCGAAGGTAAAAGCGATCCAGGCGGTAATAAATCCTTTAAAAATATCCCCGGCCAATGCCAAAACAGCAACTTTGATCCCCAAATTGCGAAGCACATTGGTAGCACCAACATTGCCGCTTCCTTTCAACCTTATATCTACTCCGCCCAGAAAACGGCTGAATATATAAGAAAAAGGAATCGAGCCAATCAGATAACAAAGCAAAACCAACAAAATTTCCTGCAAAAAATTCCCCCCCAATTTTTACTCTTTGGAAACGTTTTGCCTGACAATAAGCTTGATGGGAGTACCCTCAAAGCCAAAATTCTTACGCATCACATTTTCCAGATAGCGCAGATAGGAAAAATGTACTTCCTCCGGATGGTTGGCAAACAGAACAAAAGTCGGCGGGGATGTTGCCACCTGAGTTGAGTACAGAATCTTGATCTTTTTATTGCCTCCGCCTGGCAAAGGATTGATCAACATAGCTTCATTTAAAACCTGATTAAGATCCGAAGTCCCGATTCTGCGGTTGTTTTGGTCGGCTACAAAATCTACTAGTTCAATAACTTTAAAAATACGCTTTTTAGTTAAAGCCGAAATATACATTATTGGGGAATAGGCAAGGAATTTAAAATCCTGTCTTATATCTTTATCAAATTCATTCATGGTACGTCCATCTTTTTCTATCAGATCCCATTTGTTGACCACAATAATATTCGGTTTATACTGTTCGTGCACATAACCGGCTATTCGCTGATCCTGTTCGGTAACGCCGGCAGTGGCATCGATCATTATTAATGCTACATCAGCCCTCTCAATACTCTTCAGGGTTCTGATTATACTATATTTCTCAGTGGGTACTTTCACGCGGGATTTCTTTCTCACCCCAGCCGTATCGATCAGCACATATTTATTCCCCTGATACTGAAAGGGAGTATCAATGGCATCTCTGGTTGTACCGGGTACATCGCTGACAATAACTCTGGATTCCCCCAGGAGTGAATTTACCAGGGATGATTTGCCGACATTGGGTCTTCCGACTATAGCAATTTTTATAGTATCCGGATCTTCCTGGTAATCTTCGATCGGGCCGAATTTAGCAACCACCGCATCAAGCAGGTCATTAGTATTCATGCCATGCATAGCGGAAACCGGAATAGGGTCGCCTAATCCCAGCTGATAAAATTCATAATAGTCAAGCTGTTTGCCGAAATCTTCAATTTTATTCGCCGCCAATACCACCGGCTTATTTGACTTACGCAGCAGTTCCGCCACCTGCTGGTCTTCATAGGTTATGCCTTCTTTACTGTCAACTACGAACAGCAGCACATCTGCTTCTTCAATGGCCAGTTCTGCCTGCCATTTTACTTCACGGGTAAAGATATCTCCTTCATCAAAACGTATTCCGCCGGTATCGATGACGATAAAACCGCGTCCGATCCATTCTGAAACATCGTAAAGCCGGTCCCTGGTTACACCCGGCACATCTTCAACTATAGCCTTACGGGCTCCGACCAGGCGGTTAAAAAGGGTCGATTTGCCTACATTAGGCCTTCCCACAATCGCAACTATTGGTTTAGCCATTTCAGACTCCTTTCAGGATTGCATCTACCAAACTTTGTGCACTGCCGTCAACTGTCCGGAAAATGGCACCTGTTTGTCTGCTTATATCAGCAATGCTTAAATCATCCAACAAAACATCATTACCATCCCTGAACACTACTTCCGGGATTATTATATTTTCACCTCTATAATCTATGCCTAAACAATCAATAATATCTTTGCCGGTAAGTAACCCGGTAACAGAAACATTACCGCCGAAAAAACTATTTTTAACTGGTATGACTACTACTTCCAATCCGTTTATTTCATTTAATCGTCTGCTGATAATGGTCATGACAGGCAAAGCCGATTCACCGGTCAGCAGGTAAACTTTTCTCGGGTTGGTTTCGTCCGGTAAATCTGCTTCCAGATCATTAAACTCATCGAGTAAGACCCTGGCCAGGCCAATGCCATTCTCGATCTGACAATAGTCATCATAATATTCATCATCTGGTACCGGCAGACCTGCAGCAAGATAAAATTCATCAGCCAGGTAGACTAAGCCATAGCCAAGCTTCTCCCGGAAGCGTGCCTGATATTCATTAATCAAAGCTATAACTTCCTTTATTTCATTCCGGTCAAATACCCGTAAATCAGCTAGATTATTTCGATGACCGGTAAGCCCGACCGGGACGATGCCAATCGATTGCACTGACGGATTAAGGCTGGCCAACTGCTCAATAGTATCCCGTAAAACTTCCCCGTCATTGATACCCGGGCACAGAACTATCTGCGTATGTACAATTATATCAGCATCTTTTAAGCGCTGAAGCTGATTTTTTATTCTGGATGCTTCAGGATTATTCATCATCCTGGCCCTTATGTCCGGGTCCATACAATGGACCGACACATACAAGGGACTAAGCCGCATGGTAATAATTTTCTGCCAATCGCTTTCTGAAAGATTGGTTAGTGTCATAAAATTGCCGTACAGGAAAGAAAAGCGGTAATCATCATCTTTGGTGTACAATGATGAACGCATTTGCCCGGGCAGTTGATCTATAAAACAGAAAATACATTTGTTTTTGCATCTCTTCATCTTATCAAAGATAAATCCGTCAAAATATAAACCTAAATCTTCATCAAAATCTTTTTCTATATCTATTTCCCATTGTTCTCCACCAGGTTTTTGAATTAGTACAGTTATTTGACAATCACTGGTAAGAAATTGATAATCGAGCATATCATTTACCGGTTGTTCATTGATCGACAGCAGAATATCCCCGGCTGTTATCTCCACTTGCTCGCCTATGCTGCCTTTTTCCACCTTCTCAATTGCTGCCATTTTAACCTCCGATTATTCAGGTTAAACTCGTTAACATTATCCATCAAATGTACTCAGTACGCAAGATGAAAAAACGGCAGTCAATACCTGCCGTTTTATTTTAAAAAATTGGTTTTAGTTTCTGATAAACTGCTTCTGCAATTGTTTTACCTGATTAAAAATGGTCAAAAGATTTTTCTTTACAATAAATCGACTTATAAAAGAGTACCATTTCCCCGCTCCTGTAAATCCAGCAATATTGGTCAGCCATAAGAGCATTTTTTCTCCGGGGATAGAAATCGGCAGGACTAACAGCTGATTTGGTTCATTCCCCAATATATCAGCTAATTGTTCGATAGTTTTTTTCATCATCAAAACATCTGTTTCACAGCCCAATGCATAAACCATATTTCCTTTTTGATCCTGGCCTAATAAGATCGGAAATCCGCATATTTCCATTTCCAAATCGGCAAATCCATTCAGGTTTTTACAATCCCCCTCCGGCCTGAAACCTAAATAATAGTACCCAGCTACAAGCGCTTGATGCACGCCAGTCGTTCCCAAAAATATTATTTTCATTTAATTCTGCGTCCTGTTTAAGATTTTAAATTTGGTCATTTCCACCAGATTGACCAGTTCCCAAAAGGCTTTTATGGTCCCCTGGATAACCACCGGCCGGCCGAGCCCGGCCATGCCAATTTTCCGGGAAGTATATCCGCCCAGTTTCATGCTCCAGTTTACCCTGCCCATGGTATTCACCGCTGTCAAATCATCCTTTTTATCTAATAATTCAGCAATACCGGTCAATACATTGCTGAACCTGTCCGACTGGCTTTTTTTTCCCAGTACATAAACAGCATTATTATTATCATCAAAGCCTATAAAACGTATTGAACCGAAATCATTATCAGTAGTTTTATCGAAATATGGCAGTGCCATTATATCATCCCGCGAAGGAAGTCTGTCGCTGCTTAATAATCCCAGATGAATAGCAGCTGCCGTTACTGAGGAATGGGAACCGCCAAAACAATGATAGATAATGATCATAATTCCTCCGTTCTAATGTCGGCAAACCAGATATCCTGCATCAGCGATTGAGTTTACCTTTATTAAGAAAGTAAAACCCGCCAACGGCTGCTGCTACTACTGCCAGAATAACAGCTATGGTTGTTCCTGCCCCCTGGCTATCGCCGGTAAGCGGTTTTTTCGCTGCTCCACCTTCACTGGTGTCTGTAACGCCCAGAGCGGCAGGCAGAGTCTGGGCAAATAATTCCACTCCTTTTTCCGCTTCAGTTTTATCATTGGTATGAGCTCCGACTTCTATTAATACAGAACGCGGGTGCAGATCCTGATTAAAAGTTGATTTGCCGATAAAAATCCCATTGGAGAGTCCAGGTTCTTTCTTATCCATCAATGCCTTTATTTTCTTGGCAAATTCCAGGTTAGTTTGCATTTTGGGGTTTTGACGTCCTATAACCAGCTTAACCTTGGTTACTTCCTTGCCTTCGACTTCTGTCTGATATTGTTCAGCTGGAGTTGCATCACGATGGACATCCAGGATTAAATCCGGGTTTTTCTTAAGCAGGGAAGCTGCCGTGCGGCGAGAACGGGTATAAGCATTTATATCATGAGGGTTATGATTATTCTCGCTATAATCGACATTAAAACCCAGCTTCTTCAGCTGTTTGGCCAGAGATTCGCCGACATCGTAAATCCCTCCGCGCCCGGCGATGCTTTCGGTTCCGTCACTAGGCACATAAGATTCATCGCTGTGTGTATGATATATGGCTATTGTAGGTTGGTTGGATGATATTGCCGGTACTTCCCCTGATTTAAAAATCCAGGCCTGGCGCTGGGAACTGTATTCCAGGACCGGCATCGTTTCTTCACCCAAGTATATGCAACTGGCAGTTAGTCCATCGATTTCATTCACCCGGTAACGGGAGTTATCGGCAGTAATATATTCGTCGCCGACATTTACCTCCAGCCCGGTCTGATGTATTATTTGATTGTTTTCATTAATTAAAGTGTAATACTGTCCTGAAGGCAATTCTGTATTGGCGTATAATAAGCCGCAGTTTATGCTCAGGCAGAAGACAGACAGGATAAGTATCAATAGTATTTTATTTTTCTTCATTTTCATTACCTCCCTCTTCATTACCTGCCTCTTCATCTTTTTGGGGCAATGGTTTCCGGGCTGCTTCCGGCTCACGCAAGTTCTTTAATAACTCTTCCGGGCGTCCATCAGTTTGAGGCCCGCCGCTGATTCTTTCCAATACTTCTCCTATTGTCTCAGCCAGCAGAACGGCAAGAATCCCTGCCACTACCAATGAGTCAAATGCCCCGCCGCCGCCAATTGCCACAGTTCCCTGCAGACCGGTGCGATTTAACCAAATAAATTGGGTTACATCAACTGATAAAACTCCAATTACGGCAGCAAAAAAAGCTCCCCGGCGCGAACGTCCGGCAAGATAACCAACTACGCCGGCGACCAGGGGATAAATATAAATTGGATCAATAAAAATATCTTCCGGTTCGGCTCCTAAAAACCGGGCCGCTAAAAAAAGTACCATAGCAGTTATGACAGCGGCAATCAGAGCCCGGGTTTTTTCCCAAATAGTACCTGCTTTTATAAAGACATATATTGCTAATCCAATGACCGCCAAGGCTCCCAGGTTAATTGTCACGCTGCTTCCTATCGGTATATCAAAAAAACTGCCAATTATTATAGCAGCTATTACTGCCAATGCCCCTTTATCTGTTAATCGCATCCGGTCTAAAACCCGATGTGCCACTCCGAAATATATTAATATGGAAATAACAATTAGGGCAATTAAACCAAAGGGGAAGTTTGTCATACAAATTCCTTCCTTTCTTTATTTTGTTTTGATTATCTTTCCCAGTCAAAAATAAGAATATGTAAAAAACAAAAAGTCCCCCAACAGGGGGACGATTCTAACGTTTGCCGGATTCTTTTACTTTTTATTAAGCCTACCTTTTTTATTCACTCTGCTATATTTGATATTTACTTATCTTCTTGACCAGATCCCGGGGTCAATTCCTCTGGCTTTCAGCCATTCTGCTGTTTGATCCATGATAATCAATGGTTTGGTTGATAATTCCTGAAGGTTTTTGGCTCCCGTCATCAATACAACTGCTTTCAGACTATATAAAAAATCATGTAAATATAATTCGACTGCTTCTTCACCTTCATTTATATATTTTTTTAAAAGAGGGGCGGCAATACCGATAATATCGGCTCCCATCGCCAATGCTTTTACCGCCTCCATTGCGTTTCTTATCCCGCCTGAAGCAATAATGGTAACAGGTAAATTCAATGTGACGATCTCCCCCAGGCTCCAGGCAGTCGGTATTCCCCAACTGTCAAATTCTGCTCCCAGAATTCCGCCTCTGTTTTTTTCAATAGCAATAAAATTTGTTCCGCCCTGCCCACCATTATCAAAAAAGCGTACTCCGCAGGCAAATAATTTTTCCACCGTCTCCCGGGAAAAGCCGAAGCCGACTTCTTTGGCTATTATCGGCACTGGACTGGCAGCTATGATTTCTTTAACATTGGCCAGAACATTTTTAAATTGCCGTTCACCTTCCTGCATTGCTAATTCCTGAGGGACATTAAAATGCAGCTGCAAAGCATCAGCATTGATCATGTCAACTGTTTTAACAGCTTTCTCGCAGGATTCATTGGCGCCGATATTGGCTAATATCAATCCATAGGGATTCATCTTTCTGACAATTGCAAAAGAAGGCTTTAATTCCGGATGTTCAAGCGCGATATTCCCCGACCCGACAGCCATAGGTATATTGAATTTATTGGCCAGGGCAGCCAAGCATTGATTGATTTTAAAAGCCCGTTCAGTTCCCCCGGTAATTGCGTTGATTATCAATGGATACGAAATTTGTTTTTCAAGAAAAGTCAGGCTTAAATCTATTTCGTCAATATTTAAGCCGGGTACGGAGTTATTCAGCAGGAAGATATCTGCGAATCCATTTCCAGATGGCCCGTCTGCTGTCTTGACACATATATCTATATGCTCATCTTTGCGGATTATTCTAATAGCTGTACCCTCCTTGCGATATCGACCGCTTTTTGCAAAGTGTCCTGATCATTGACATTTAAAAATAGCTCGTCCAAATTGCCGAAATACGCCAGTTCTTCTTCTTCAATAATCAATGCGTCTAATTCTTCAAATAATCGGGTGAGTTTTAGGCGGTCAGTTTCCAGATTATATTTTAAGCGCGGCAGGCATTTTTTGCTGTAAACTGCTGACATAGGCTGCATATAGCCTTTAATTCTGGGAACTACACTATCCCTGTCACCCAGTTTATCCAACATATATTCGGCAATACGCATATCCATAAAGGGCATATCACAACCTAAAATAAATATATGTTCATGCGCGGCATAGCTTAAGGCTGCATGCATTCCGCCTACCGGACCTTTACCAGGGTAAATATCCGCGTATACTCTATATCCTAATTTTTCGTATAGTTCCGGTTCATTACTGATAATTATTATTTCCGAGAATAAGGGGATAAACTTATCAATAATAATTTTAATTATTGGTATGCCATCTATTTGTGCAAAAGCTTTATTAAACTTCATCCGGGAACTTTTGCCTCCGGCATTGATTACTCCGCTCGCCTTCATAGTACCCCTCTTTATTTTATAAATAAAGAGGCTGCCAAAGGCAGCCTCTGGTCGGCTCTATATTATTCAGCAGGTTCTTCAGTTACTTCTTCTTCCGTTTCAGTGATTTCGGCTGCCTCTTCTGTTTCAGTAATTTCTGCTGCTTCTTCCGTTTCATTTATTTCTGCTGCTTCTGGTTCGGATGGTTCTTCTGACGGTGTTTCTGGCTGTTCCTGCTTCTGCAAATACTCCTCAACTTCTTGAGCATCAACATCATCCAGGGCTTCTTTTATTGACAGGCTGACCCGCTTCTGTTCGCTGTCTATACTTAAAACTTTTACACTAACTTCCTGATTTACTTTTACAACGTTTTCCGGTTTATCCACCCGATAGTTAGCAAGCTGCGAAATGTGAACCAGTCCATCCACCCCCGGTTCAACTTCTACAAAAGCCCCAAATGCAGCTATTCTGACTACCTTTCCTGTTATAATGTCACCTTCATGATATTTCTCCACAACTACTTCCCATGGACTTTTTAGAAGTTTTTTGCGGCTTAAAGATACCCGGTCTTTCTCCCGGTCAACCCCTAAAACATAAACCTCAATTTCTTCCCCCTCAGTCAGCACATCGGAGGGATGCGGAATCCTTCTGTAATCCAATTCGGAAATATGCAGTAACCCCTCGTAACCGCCCAGATCCAGAAATGCTCCGTAGTCAATTATTCTTTTTACTTTTCCGGTGCGTATTTGTCCGGGTTCAATGCTGTTCCAAAAAGCTTCTCTTTTTTTAGCTTTCTCTTCCCCGGCCAGTTCTTTCCGGGATACAACTACCTGAGAGCCCCGGCGTTTATTACGGTTAAATTCGATAATCCTAAGATCCATTTCCCGCCCGATATAATCATCCAGGTTTTTTACAAACCCGTCGCCTATATGAGAGGCTGGCAAAAAGCTGGTAATGCCAATATCAACTAGCAGACCGCCTTTGACACTGCCAATGACTTTTCCCGATACCGTCAGGCCATCATTAAAATAAACTTCCAGTGTGTCCATAGCCCGTTTAGCGTCAACTTTCTTTTTGGACAGCAATATGTTGCCGTCATCATCCCATTTTAAAACTAATACTTCTATTTCATCCCCGACCTGCACTATTTCCCGGGCCGAGCTGACCTCCTGGGCAGAAAGTTCCCGCAGCGGTATTAACCCTTCTGATTTGCCGCCAACATCAACCATAACTTCATCATCTTTTACCTGAACAACAGTACCTTTTATTACATCCCCTTTACCGGGAGAAGCAATGTCTGCCATTTCAGCCTCCATAGTGGCGAAAGATTCCTCATGATTTTGAACTTCCTGATTCTCCATGGCCTGGGTTTGCAGGGCATCCGGGTTTTCATTTTCCTGATTTTGCTGGATTTCCTGATCAATAGTCTCCTGGTTCAGTTCCTGGTTCCCCTTTTCCTCGTACGCCGTCATCCTATCCAATACCTCCTTAATAATCCAGTCCGGTGTGGAAGCACCTGCAGTAATGCCTAAATTTGATACTCCCTTAAGCCATTCAGTCTCAATTTCATCAGCTTTTTCGATCTGAATGGTCTTTACCCCGGTACTTAAACACTCTTTAGTAAGAGTGGCAGTATTTGAACTTTGTTTATCGCCAATTACCAGCATCAATTCGACCTGGCGGCAAATTCCCAGGGTTTGTTCTACTCTTTTTTTGGTTGCAGAACAAATAGTGTTAAAAACTCTCACTTCTTCAGCTTTGGTGAGTAACGCGCGGGCAATTGCCAAAAATTTATTTTCATCTTTGGTCGTTTGTGATACCAAAGCAATTTTTTGTCGTTTATCTATATTTTGTACCTGTCGAGGCTCATTTATTACTGTTGCATTATTATCGCACCAACCTAAAATTCCTGTTACCTCAGGATGACCTATGTCACCGTAAATAAAAATTTCATATTCTTCCTGTATTAAGGAATGTACTATTTTATGCACCTTGCTCACCAAAGGGCAGGTTGCATCCGTAATTTTTATTCCTTTCAGTTCTGCTGCTTTAAGTATATCGGAACTTACACCGTGTGACCTTATAATAATACCAGTATTTTTTTCATTTATTTGCTCCAGGTCATCTATAGGATTTATGCCCCGGGTTTTTAAATATTCAATTACTGCTTCATTATGAACCAGCGGCCCCAAACTGTACCAGATGCCTGAATCATCAGCAGCAACACTTTCGGCCATTTTTAATGCTCTTTTTACCCCTGCACAAAATCCAGCATTTTTGGCAATATAAACTTGCAAGTTGTCACCTGCCCAATATAATAATTCGTATTTTTAAGCTTAATTCCTGCTATTTGCTAAAAGAAGATTAATTTCGTCAGCAATCTTCTGACTAAATGCCTCCAGGGTCTTGCTGTTAATCTTCATATCATTTTCATTATAATATTTTATAGGTTCGCCAAATACAACTTTTACAGATCGAAACGGTATCATTCGCTGAGTGCCGATGCATGCAACCGGTATTACGGGAGTATCTGATTTAATAGCAATCAGTGCAGTACCGGTTTGAGCAGCAACTTCAGTCCCTTGACTTTTTCTGGTCCCTTCGGGGAATATGCCTATAATTTCACCTTTCTTCAGAATGGCTAAAGCACTTTTAATAGCTTTTCTGTCTGCCGAGCCCCGCTTGACCGGGAAAGCATTAATAGCAGTAAGAAATTTGCCAAATAACTTGTTTTGGAAAAATTCTTCTTTGGCCATAAAATATATTGGCCGCTTAACAAGAACTGCTATAACAATGGGATCGTAATAACTCAAATGGTTTGCTGCTATTATTTGTGCACCGTCTTCGGGCACATTATGTAATCCTTCGTGTTTTATACCTAAAAAAAAGAAAAGTCCCTTTGCAATAGCCCTGACAAAATTATAAAACATATTATTCCCCCTGAATAATAGCTAACATTTTGGCAAGAACATCTTCTATAGTTAAACTGGTAGTATCAATTACTATTGACTCTTTAAGTATTTTCAGTGCCCCAACCGGCCTTTGGGAATCGCTTAAATCCCGCTGGTTCAAATCATCCCGAATAGATTCAGGTGATACTTCATATCCTGCCTTTTTAAATTCTTCCGTTCTGCGTCGTATCCGCTCATCAACTTCAGCGGTAAGAAAAAATTTAAAATCGGCGTCTGGTAATACCACCTCGCCAATATCCCGCCCATCCATCACCACATTATTATCTTCGGCCATTTTCTGCTGCTCGCCTACCATTATTTCCCTGACCGCAGGGTAAGCTGCGACCTTTGACACCAAAGCTCCTATTTGTGGTGAACGAATTTGTCTGGTAATATCTTCATTATCACATATAATTTTTTGGATTTGGGAATTTATTTGGAAGTGAATTTTCGTCTTTTTTGCCAGTTCACACACTGCTGTTTCATCATCTATATCAATGTTTGCCTTCGAGGCTTTCCATGTAACAGCCCGGTACATCGCTCCGGTGTCGATATAAATAAATCCCATTTTTTGTGCCAGTTCTTTGGCCAAAGTGCTTTTACCTGCACCGGCCGGCCCGTCAATAGCTACTTTCATCAATTTACCGCCTAATTTACTTCAATATTATTCTAGCACAATGATAAATTATGTAAAACGCCCCTTCACAAATTGATTCCAGCTCGAAATTATTAGAATAACATTGATCAGTAATACCGCTTCATTGTTTATTGATTCTTGCCTCTGACCCGGGCCAGTATACTCCAGAACTCAGGGAAAGAAATATTTACTGCCTGAGCATTTTTAATAGTTGTTTCCCCGCTGCTTATCTGGGCCGCTATAGCAAGGCTCATGGCAATACGATGATCACCTCGGCTTTTTACTATTCCTCCTTTAAAACCATCCCGGTTACCTTTTATGATAAAACCGTCGGCCTGTTCCTGAATATCTGCCCCCATCCCGGCCAGTTCTTCAACTATAGCCTTAATTCGGTCGGTTTCTTTCACACGTAATTCTTCAGCATTTCTTACCACTGAATTACCCTCAGCAGCAGCCATAGCTACTGCCAATACCGGTAATTCGTCAATAATACGCGGTATCATCTTCCCCTCAATTGTGATCCCTTTTAAGTCAGCACTTCTCACCAGTATATCAGCAACAGCTTCGCCGCCAAAAATACGCTGATTTTCTATTTTTAAACTGGCACCCATCATTTCTAAAGCAGTAAGGATTCCATCCCGGGTAGGATTTATTCCTACATCCCTGATTAAGAGTTCTGAACCAGGTACAATTGAGGCCAGTACCATAAAAAAAGCTGATGATGATATATCTCCCGGCACTAAAAAATCCTGGGCTGTTAATTCCCGGCCTGGCACCAGCCTGATTACGCCGTTATCTGCACACAAGTTTGCTCCCATAGCCGCAAGCATCCTTTCGCTATGGTCCCTGGTGGGAATTTCTTCAATAATGGAGGTAACCCCCTCAGCCTTAAGGCCTGCCAGTAACAGAGCTGATTTGACCTGGGCACTGGCTGCCGCCGGTTTATATGTGATCCCCTTAAGCGAGCTTCCCTTAATCGCCAGAGGAGAATATCTGCTGTCAGCACGGCCTGTAATTTGTGCCCCCATTAAACAAAGCGGTTCAATTACCCGGCTCATCGGTCGGCGTGAAAGGGACTCATCCCCGCATAAGACAGAAAAGAAATTTTGGCCGGACAGCAAACCACTTAAGAGGCGCATGGTAGTTCCGGAATTGCCGCAGTCCAGAACCGTTTCCGGCTCTTTAAAGCTATTAAGCCCTTTTCCGGTCACCACCAATATATCATCCAGCTTTTTGATGTCTGCCCCGAGTTGGGTCATGCATCCTAAGGTGGAATTTATATCTTCCGCCTGTAATAAATTTTTTATCCGGCTTTCACCACTGGCCAAGGAAGCCAGAATTAAAGCACGATGCGAAATCGACTTATCGGCACTTACTGTGATTTCTCCGCTTATCCTTCCAGCTTTATTCAGTTTAATATCCATATGCTCTCCTTAACGCACCCAGGCTTTAATACCATTTTCCTTTAAGGCTTCAACCGCCTGACAGGCTTTATCAAAAGAAGGTACTCCGATCCTGACTGTACCGCCATCACCCTCGCGGACATGCAGGATTTCCAAATCAACAATATTGATCATTTTATTACCCAATATGTTCCCCAGCTCGCCTATTATACCCGGCTGATCCGGTACTATGCAGATCACATCGCTAAAACCTGGCATCAGGCCTTTGCGCATATGGGGTATCGCGTTTCTTATTTCCTGGGCTCGCTTAAGTTTGTTATATAATTCATCATAATTATTACTGGCCAGCATATCCCGAAGACTGCTTAAGCTTTCAATAAAACCGTTAAGGCCTTCAATAATGGGTTCCCGGTTAGAAAAAAGGATCTGCTGCCATAACTCAGGATCAGATGAGGCAATTCGTGTTGTATCCCGGAATCCACCCGCAGCCATGGCTAGTTTATCACTGTCACCATGGGTGAGATTGACCAGGGCTGATGCTGCAATATGCGGTATATGACTTATAGCTGCCACTATTTCATCATGGTATCCGGCTTCCATTATCATTATTCTGGCACCCATAAAACTTAGTATATCGGTTAACTTTGCCGTTACCTCCGGAGGAGTATCTGCAACCGGCGTAAGTACGTAAACCGCATTTTCAAACAGATATTTATCGGCATTGATTATGCCCAATGCCTCCCCCCCGGCCATGGGATGCCCGCCAATGGTATAAATTTGCTCCGGCAGCCGGGTAAATATATTCAAGACCTGATGTTTGGTACTGGCTGCATCAGTTAAAATGGTTCCAGGTTTCAGTATTTCCTTGATCTCGTCAATAATATCCGTAAAAGTATTGACCGGTGTACAAAGAATAACGATATCTGCCTGCCTGGCTCCGGCTTTTAGAGTCGTATAGTAATCTATAGCTCCTAATTCAAGAGCCTTCTGCAGTGTCTCCATATCCTTGTCAGCCCCGGCAATTTTATTGACCAGCGGCGATCCTTTTAACGCTAATCCAATCGAACCGCCAATCAACCCTACTCCTACGATCAGAATATTCGGCAGCATCTTATTGGTCTCCGTCGCTGTTAAGCATGCGGTGTAAATTTTTTATTTTCTTTACCATACGGTAGAAGTTCTCCGGGGTTAAGGACTGCGGCCCGTCTGATAAAGCTTCACTGGGGTTCTGGTGCACTTCAACCATCAAACCGTCAGTACCAGCTCCAACTGCAGCCAGTGCCATAGGTTCAACCAGTTTCCATTTGCCGGTTCCATGACTGGGGTCGACAATAACCGGCAGATGTGTCAATTGCTTGATAACCGGTACAGCACTCAAATCCAGGGTATTACGGGTATAGCTTTCAAAAGAACGTATTCCTCTTTCACACATGATCACCTCAGGATTACCGCTGGAAATGATGTATTCAGCGGCCATTATCCATTCTTCAATTGTTGCAGAAGGCCCCCTTTTCAATATTACCGGCCGTTTTATTCTTCCCAATTCGCGCAGCAGGAAAAAATTCTGCATATTACGGGCTCCGACTTGCAGGATATCAACCAATGCAGCAACATCATCTATTTGCCGGGGATCCATTACTTCCGTAACAACTGGTAATCCAGTGATCTGCCTGGCTTCAGCCAGTATCTTAAGACCTTCCAGTTCCATTCCCTGGAATGAATACGGAGAGGTCCGGGGTTTAAATGCTCCGCCGCGGAGCATGGTGGCTCCGGCTTCTTTTACTGCTTCAGCAACTTCCAGATATTTCGCTCTGCCTTCTACAGCGCAAGGACCGGCAATGATCTGCAATTCACCGCTGCCAATGGTCTGTTCACCTATCTTGATTATAGTGCGCTCCTGCTTAAATTGCCGCGAAGCCATTTTGAAAGGGTGTGCTATCGGTACAACCTTTTCAACTCCCGGCAAGGTTTCGACCAAATCCTGCGTTGCCTGGGTGCGCTCACCGATTGCTCCGATAATAGTCCTTTCTACTCCCTGTGACAGGTGGACTTGAAATCCTCTTTCCTCCAGCTTGCTGTTGACCTGTTTAATTTGCTCTGCAGTTGCCTGGGCTTCCATTACGATAATCACAAAAACCATCCCTTTCCTGGGAAAGATGAGAAATACAAAAAAGCCACGGAACAAAATTGCGCCCATGGTTTTATGGTCGTTTTTCCTCACCAACCTGCCGTACTGCTATTTTGTTAACGATTTATTTCCTGCCATTCTACAATAAAAGGATATCATTTACGCTTGATTCTATGCAAGAGCCAAGCTGATTTTTCAGTGCTGATAATATTTTTGTG
Source organism: Syntrophomonadaceae bacterium (assembly GCA_035353375.1). Lineage (GTDB taxonomy): Bacteria > Bacillota > Syntrophomonadia > Syntrophomonadales > Syntrophomonadaceae > UBA1368. The sequence continues at coordinate 88,976 of DAOPZM010000007.1, read as the reverse complement.
TTTTTTGTCAGATTAAATACTATTAGCAGGATATTTCGGCATAAAAATAGAAGGAAGCTTAAACCAATTTGAAAGGAGTGTTGTAAATGACTGGTTCTGGATTCGGAGTATTTGCTGCCTACGGAGCTTTTATGGGACTATTTGCTATTTTTACTATCGTTTTATATGTATTATTTGCATTTGGCCTTTTTACATTAGCTAATCGTCGTAATATTGAAAATGCATGGCTGGCATGGATTCCGCTGGCTCAGTTTTACACAATGGGCGAAGTAATCGGGCCTGTGAAAATCGGAGATTTTGATGTGTCAAAACCAGGGCTTTATCTGCTGATCGGCATGGTAGGATGCCTGGTCCTGGCACAGATTCCTGGCATCGGCTTTATATTTTCTCTGGCCATGGCGGTTTTAAGTATCGGCGCTGCCTATTATTTGTTCAAACGTTATACAACTGACAATAATCCTATGCTTTTCACCATTCTTAGTGCTGTAACCTGCGGGTTCCTTGTTCCTATCTTTGTTTTTATGATCCGCAATAATGAAGACCTGAATAAAGATAGTTCACTAACTGTATAAATACGAGATATTTAAAGCACCACCTCAAAAAAGTGGTGCTTTTTATCCTATTTGTTTTGCCGCTGATCTTATCTGTTCCGCTTTCCCCATCATTATCAACTGGTCGCCCGGTTGTATGATGGCATCGGCACCCGGATTATAAAAAGTATCGTTGTTTCTTTGAATAGCCAGAATAGTTATCCCCATACGGTTACGCATATCGATTTCAGCTAAATTCCTGCCAGTGATATATGATTGTTGACCTACCCGGACACTCCAGATATCAATATCTGAAAAGGAGAATTCCCCTTCGGGTTCGATGCGATATAAACTGCGGAACATTTCGTAATCCTCACTGCGCACCATATCGATATGCTTCTCAATATCATCAATTGGCACCATGTATCTGGATAAAACCCGGGCAAATATTTCAATGGAAGTCTCATATTCTTCAGGTATGACTTCATTGGCTCCCAGCTTGTGCAGATCTGTTACATCTGCGACAAAGCGGGTACGAACTATGATATGAATGGCGGGGTTTATGCGTCTGATGGTTGTAATAATTCTTCTTGTAGCAACTGGATCAGAAATAGCTATAACAACTACCCGGGCTGTATCAATTTCCGCGTTTTTAAGTACCAGTTCATTTACAGCATCTCCATATAGAATTGGCTGCCCGACCAGTCGTTCTTTTCTAACTGTCTCTGAATTCAAATCAAGGATTATGTAAGGTATATTTGCATAAGCCGCTGCTCTGGCCAAATTCTTTCCATTAATACCATATCCAATAATAATTAAGTGATTATTTAAAACAAAATCTGTTTCTTCAAAGTCTTCCGCACTTTTAACATGACCGGATGAAAACTTAAGCACTAATCCCGCAATTCTATTTGAGCCTGAGATCAAAAATGGAGTAAGCATCATAGTAAGTATTGATGCTGCCAGAAATCCCTGATAGAGTTCAGTGCTGATAATATTGTACTCAATTCCGGCCTGGGATAAAATAAAAGCAAATTCTCCCACCTGTGCCAGACTCAAGCCAACCAGTACAGATGTTCGCAAAGGATATTTTAAGATTAAGGTTGTTATTACACATATGAGAACTTTAATGACAATCACCGATAAAGTAATTAATATTATCAGAGCAAGATTGCTCAACACTACCTGCAAATTTAAAAGCATACCTATGGATACAAAAAAAATACTGGTAAAGGTGTCCAAAAACGGCGTTACATTAGCCAATGCCTGATGACTGTATTCAGATTCTGAAATACTGAGCCCGGCCAAAAATGCCCCCAGAGCCAATGAAAGGCCTATGCTGTATGTTAATTCAGCCACCGCAAAACATATGACAATGATGCTGATCAAAAATAATTCCCGGCTCTGCGTACGGGTGATTTTGTCTAAAAGCGGCGGTACTACGTATAAGGACAATATTATTATTAAAACTACCACTGCCACAGCTTTAAGCAGCATTATACCAATTGGGTCGATCTGCGCCTCAGTACTTCCCAGAAGAGGTGCAAAGAGCATCATAGCCACTACAATAATATCCTGAAAAATAAGTATTCCTAAAATTATTTTTCCATGGGGACTATCCATTTCCGCCCGTTCCCCTAATTGTTTCAATACTATGGCAGTGCTGCTGAGAGAAACAAGAAATCCTAAAAACAAAGCCTGATTGGCAGGCAACCCAAAAGCAAAAGCTATTCCAAATGTCGCTGCTATTGTCAGACCTACCTGCAGAGTTCCTCCCAGTAAAACGGTTTTTCCAATATTGATAAGGCTTTTAAAAGAAAATTCCAGCCCAATGCTGAACAGCAGCAATATGACTCCCAATTCCGCTATACTTTGAACCTGCTCCGGTGATTTTATCAGCGCCAGTCCATGCGGGCCGGCAATAATACCTGTCAGCAAAAAACCAACAATGGCCGGAATTCCAATACGATTAAAAACATATAAAACTACGACTGCCAGCCCTGCTATAATAATAATATCCTGCAGAATACCATTTTCCATTTTTCGTTGCTCCTAAATTTTAATCAAATTTCTTCAAAGTGAATGTTTAATACATTTATTTTACCATAAAAAAGGAGCTTCTTCCGGAAGCCCCAGAAACTGTATTGTATATCAATTCATGGCTGAGATCTTTGTGCTAAATCTTGTCTTAAAATTTTAGCATTTTTTAAATAGATGTGTTTAATATCTGTCTGTTTTTTATCACAATTTATATGTACCATTACCCTGATGCATAAAGGTAAGGCGCCGTCTACATCAATCTCTTCAAAACACATAAGAGGGACCAGATCCCAGCCTAATAATCGTCTGGCCTCAGCGGGAAAAGCTGATTTTATATCGGGAGTTACAGAAAAAAACACACTTACAATATCCTCGCTATCAAATTGGTTTTCCTGCTGGATCGTCTTCAGTAAATGGCCGGCCGCTTCGATCACCAGTTCTTTTTCATCAGCTTCTACGGTTGTTGCGCCTCTGATACCTCTTACCAACATAGACATCTCCTCTTTCTAATCAGATACCGCTCTGTGCCCCAGGCCAATTGCAACTTCATCCAAATGCAAAAGGCCTATACCCATAAATATTGCCACACTGATATGGTCATGATGGCGGGCAATACCAATCTTGCCTCCTACATTCAGCCCCAGGGCTTTGGGCATGATCTGGGCTAAGGCTTCCCGGGCAGCACCTGCTACAGCTCCCTCATCTGCATGTGTTTCTTTTATTACTCCTTCTCTTTTGGCGGCAACAACTGCCCTTTCAACTATCTTGCCAACTGAGGCGATAAATTCCCCCCCGTAATCAACTGCTACCGCCCTCACCTGAGTATTTTCCCACATCTGCTTTTTCAGGTTGCTCTCTTCCTGCCGGGAGGTTGTAAGGGCCATTTTAATTGCTGCGGTTGCCACAACTTTACTGCCAATTTCCACCAATCATACCACCTTTGGTTTATTGATAATCTTATTTTACTATAACTTTACCAATCATTACTATGCTCTGGTTAGCAGTATATGTTTTTCCCTGCTGAGGCCAGGCCATATTTTCGGAAGTCGCCTCAATTACAAATTCCACGGGGAAATCATATCCGGTACAATCTATTTCTATTATATCTCCTGCCATCAAAGGGATTTCCATCTCCCGATTGTCAAAAGCGGCCTGTTCCTGACCATTGATCAATATTTTAGCCCGGGGAAGAGAAGAAAACTGACTGATTGTTAATTTTAAAACTGCCTGCGGGGATTTTACAGCAGCCGGTTCGTTCTCCGCATCCTCCTGGTTGCCTGCCACAGGATATTCAAGTATTTGTCCTTCCATCCTTTCTGCCCAGCTCAAATACAGCCGGGCTGGTTCATGAACCATAACTCCCTGAACTACGACCAGCACAACGATCCCCAGTACTATTACCCTGATAATAATTTTTTCTATTTTATCGAGCAATTTTTTCAATATTTCTCAGCTCCTCCCGGCATCTTTTCTCTTCTATCTTATGCCCGGAGCAGCCATAATATCCGTGCTGCGAATATCTGTAATTCAACCCTGCCAATAACAAATGCTTATATAATTAAAATAACCGGCCAATAATCTTAACCAGTTATTAAATAAAACCTGCTCGCTTTGATTTGAGTTTAAGTCGATTTATTTCCAATGATCTATTTTCCTTTGTATATAGCTTTTATAATTGGCCAGCTCTTCATTCGCCTTTAGCAAAATTCTGTCAATTTCTGATTTCCCAAGTTCCAAGGTTTCGGGTCCCAGAGTTTCAATGGTGCGAAATTCTTCTTTCATAGTAAACCTAATGGCATCTTCGATGGTATCTGCGTAAAATGCAACTGTTATTGGTGCATAAGTGGTTGTTTTACCGGTAATATCATCTGTAACCGAGTATACTTCCTGCCCCATATCGATTTCTTCGATCAAAATCCCCTGAATCGGCATATTCCTAAGTAGTGAAGCTTGCTGTTGCCTTATTTCTTCCGCAACCTCTTCACCGTTTTTGGAACCAAAAAATAATCTCCCGCCCCGTTCTCTGCCGGCATAATCAAAGCGGGCACGCATTCGAAGTTTGTCCATTTCTACTCCTCCCTTCCCAGGTCTTGGTCTTAAATAACACAATTATTGATTAGTAATAATTACCCTATTTCAACTTAACCAGGTCGGTTCTGCATCTTATAATTCGGCTTATCAACCTGGACTCTGAGGGTGCCGTGATGTCATCATAAGTCTTTCAGCTTCCCGGCTGCTCAGATAACGGTATTCACCAGCCTTCAATCCTTTAAGCGTTAAAAAACCTACCGCCGTTCTTTTAAGTTTAATAACCGGATGCCCTACGGCCTCCATCATTCTTTTCACCTGTCTTTTTCTTCCCTCATGAATAATCAATTCCAATAAGGTTTGGTCAGAGGCAGCCTTCAATATTCTGACTCTTGCCGGCGCAGTCTTACCGTCTTCCAACGGAATTCCTTTTTGCAACTGTTTTATTGCAGCGGCTGTTACTGCATTCTGAACTAATACTTCGTACTTCTTGTCCATTTTATAACGGGGATGAATAACATAATTGGCAAAATCTCCATCATTGGTTAAAATCAGCAAGCCCTCCGTATCGAAATCCAATCGTCCGGCCGGATATATTCGCATATTTTTTTCTTTTATCAAATCTGTTACTACCGGCCTTCCCCATGGATCGCTTACACTGCTGATGTAACCGGCAGGTTTATATAGCAATATATATACTTTGTCTGTAGGCTTAAGCAACTGGCCGTCAACTTCGATCCTGTCCTGCAGGGGATCGATTTTTAAACCCTGCTCACTGACTATGCGGCCATTTACGGTTACACGCCCCTGAGAAATGAGTGCTTCGCTTTTGCGCCTTGAAGCTGCTCCTTGTTCAGCCAGATATTTCGCCAATCTCAACTGTATATCCTTCCTTGCTTTTCAAGCTTATTCTCTATATACCTGTATTTCTCTATTTATTAACTTGATCCTTTACTCATATACTGATACTATAACAATAAGTATTATTTTTAAGCTCGCCTAATATTAAACCAGGAGGCTTATTATGCAGCTTTATGACCGGGCTCGCGGAGTTATGACAGGACTAGCCTTGGGAGATGCTCTGGGTGTAATTGCAGAAGGTCTGAGTGCTGAACAAATAAAAAGTACTTTTGGCTTTATAAAAGATTTCAGCGCTGCCTCAATTATTAATACAATGATGCAAACAGCTGACGATGAAAGAAGTCTTAACGCTCTGCAACGGTTTATTGCACGTTTACCATTGCCGGGATTATATAGTGATGATACTCAGCAAGCCTTAATAATAGCTGACTGCCTTATTAAACACGGAAATATCGATACAGGCTATTTAGCTTCCGCCTACCTGGAAATGGCTTCATGCCCCAGGCAAGGTTCTTTCGGTTTATTCAGGAATGTTGGTCCGGGATTTGTAACAACCGTAAACAATCTCAGGAAATTTAAACCTTATTCAGAATGCGGAGCTGTCAGTGCCGGCAACGGTTCTGCCATGAGAATTTCTCCTCTGGGGGTTTATTTTTATCATGATTACGATTTGCTTAAGCAAGCAATAATTGACACCAGTCTGTTGACCCACCGGGATATTCGCGGTATTGCTGCCGCCGGAGTTATTGCTTTTACGATAGCTTACTCAATTACTCATGACCCCCAACATATCGATTTCAGTAATTTGTCAGAGGAATTATTTCTGTTTGTCCGCAGTCTGGAAGAGCATTTATCGCTTGAATATCCATCCATAGTGTGGGAAGATTTTACTGTTAATCAAGTATCAAAATCAATTGAGCTGTTGCGCGAAGTTTTAGATTACAATTATGATGAAGCCATTAATAGATTGGATGTGTGGGCTGCTGCAATGAGCAACAATCCTCAATGTAAGCATAACCATTCTTTCGCGCTTGGATCTGTTATATTCAGTCTTTATTTGTTTATCAAACAGGGATCTGATCCTGTAAAAGCCATACTTGCTGCCGTTAATGGCGGTGGTGATACCGATACTATTGCGGCCATGACCGGAGCTTTATGTGGTGCCCTGCATGGTTCTTCAGCCTTTCCGCAGTCCTGGCATGATAATCTGATCAACCGCGAACAAATCAGTTTACGCGGCAGGGCACTGGCTGATATGGATTTTGACCTCAATCTTTTAGAGGATTTATTTGAAATGGAAAAAGCCGCTTGCAAGGCCGAGGATCTTTACCGCAATAAATACCGGCAAGCCTTGCAGCAAAAATTCGGCATTTAAAAAATACTGATCTAATAAAAATTGGAGGAAACTATGCAGAAAAACATCGATGAAGAAAAAATTAAGCAGGCATTAAGAATGATTCTGGAAGCTATCGGTGAAGATCCTGAACGGGAAGGTTTGATAAATACTCCTAAAAGAGTTGCCAGAATGTACACGGAAATTTTTTCGGGCATGGTGGAAAATCCCCGGGATTTACTGCAGGTATCCTTTACTGAATACCATGATGAATTAGTTCTGGTAAAGGATATACCGATTTATTCGATGTGTGAGCATCATCTGCTCCCCTTTTACGGCACAGCCCATATAGCCTATATCCCCAAAGGCGGAAAAGTTGTCGGCATCAGCAAGCTGGCCCGGGTAGCTGAAGTTTACTCCAAAAGACCCCAGCTCCAGGAAAGACTTACCTCCCAGATAGCTGACTGTATAAATGATACTTTGGAACCATGGGGGGTTGGGGTGGTGATCTCGGCTGAACATATGTGCATGACTATGCGGGGGATCCGTAAACCAGGTTCAGTCACAGTTACATCAGCAGTGCGAGGTGTCTTTGAGCGCAATGCCTCAACCAGGGCTGAGTTTTATTCATTGATCGGCTATAAGTAATCAGAACAAAAAATCCAGCCCGAAAGGACGACTCTGATAGAGATTATAGGAAACAATCAAAGCAAACCAAGGTGACAGCCTTCAAGCGGACAAAACAAAGCACCATCGGATCTCTTTCCGGTGGTGCTTATTTGTTATGGTCGGTGCTATGGGAAACGCACCCCATACCGGCAAGCGGGCGAGCGAGAATAGCAGTTCCTTGCAGCGGATTTTGCAGAAGCTACCGCGCAGCTTTACAGTTAATTAATCGGGATTTGGTATTTAATGGTACGACTGTTGATACGCTTGCTCTTCGAGCAGGTGCAATTCAGACTGTCACGTTTTCGATAAACCTTTGCAGCATCGCCGCGACCTCGGCGCGGATGGCGGAGCCTCTGGGGTTCATGTTGTCGTAGCCGTCGCCGGTCAGTATCCCCACGCCGCAGGCCCATTGCAGGGCCGCGAAGGCGTATTCTGAAATAGTAAGCGCGTCATTGTAGGACAGAATGTTCGTATCCTCGCCGATTGAGACGTCGTATCCCTTATGTTTGGCGTAGTTATATAGCGTCACTGCAAGTTGTTCGCGGGTAACGCTGTCACCCAATCCAAAAGTGCCATTTCCATAGCCCCCGATGATCTTGTTCTGCTCTGCCCAAACCAGCGCGTTGTAATAATAGCTTCCAGTCTCAGCATCAGTAAAGCTGCAGACTCCGGAAACGGTAGGCTCTCCGGCCGTGCGGTACAGAACGGTCACAAACTGCTCCCTGGTCATATTGCCATTTACGCCGAATATGGTGAAGCTATAGCCACTCATCAGACCATTCCTGATCACATAGTCCACATACTCGTGATACCACTGGCTGGTATCGACGTCGGTATAGCCATGAGCCGGACAACTTGCGCCGCCGTCACAGGCAGGGAGCTCCTGAAAAGTCACGGCGACCCACACGCCGCTGGCGGGCATGATGAAGCTGTAATTGCCGCCCCCATTGTCGATCACGTCGATTACATTATCGTTTTTGTCGGTTACAACGACCTTAAACACCGCAAAATCCTTGTCGGGGGCAGTGGTGATGGTCACCTTGCTGCCAGCTGGGGATCTCTTGGGGCTGATTGTGATAGAACCGTTTTCCCCCTGTATGACGGTGATAGGGTAATTGGTGGTATAGGTGGTGTCGGTGCTGTCGGTGGTGTCGCTGCTATAACGGACTGTTGCTGTGATAACAATGTTACCGGTAACTTTATCAATCTGAACCGTTTTTTTATGATACGTCGAGTCTGTTACATCCACGCCGCCCATCTTTACAACAACATTTCTCAAGACACAACCGCTGTTTGGCGTCAGCGTAATCATATAAGACCCGCCGAAAAGAATATCGGTCGTGCCTGAATCTGTTCCTCCAACATTGATATCTGAACTGATGCCGGAAATATTCACAAGGTTGTTTGTTAAAAAGAGATGTCCTATCGCAGGGCCAACGGATGTGTCATCGACCATGCCATGGATAGTGCCGGTGTTCCCGCAGTCCGCATCAACTGAGCCGTTAAATACATATCCCACGATTCCGCCGGAAGTTGTGGAGGCTTCATTTGTAACAGCGCCCGAGTTTGTGCAGTCTTTTACAGATACAGAGCCGCCGTTATATTCTGGCGTATTCGTAAAAGCGCTGAGCCAAAGAGTGCCGACAACCCCTCCCGCACAGCCGCCGGTCGGGTCGTTATAGTAGCTTTGGCCTTCTTCCAGGCCGTCGTAAGTGCCTTCCGTGCAATCGTAGCCGCCCTGCAATTCGGATGAATAGGTGCATGTGACGTTCCCTTCGTTTATGCAGTTTTCAATGACAATATCCGCATAATCATAAAGCGCATAGACACAGCCCGCAATGCCGCCGGAATATTGCTCGGAGGCGGTAACTGCCCCGGTGTTGGTGCAATTGGAAACCGTGCTGTCGAAGTATACATAACCGGCGATGCCGCCTACGCCGTTTACCCCCGTAACAGAGCCAGAATTGCTGCATTCCCGGACAATGCCGGTTTCCAGATAACCCACGATACCGCCGGTGCCGTCCTCGGCATTGATTACCGGGCCGCTGTTCAAACAATTTTCAATAATGAGGTGATAAACCTGCTCTCCGCTTACATCGCTGTAGCCTTTCGCACAGCCGACAATGCCGCCCGTACATTCATCGTTATCCGTACTGCCGCAACAGACGTTTCCGGAATTGCTGCAGCCGCTGATAATCACTTTGTCCGCTCCCGCATTTATCGTCAGCATAGCGCAGCCGACAATGCCGCCGGCTTCATACTCACCCGCGGGCACTATATGGACATGGCCGGAATTGCTGCAATCGGATATATCGGAGTCCTGCATATAACCGGCAATACCCCCTGCGTACCTGAAATTAGCATACGCTGTCAAGGTATTTTCACAATCGGCAATAACGCCGTTTTCCATATAACCTGTGATGCCGCCGACATAGCTATTGCCTGTGATTTCTCCCGAGACCTTCAGATTAATTACGGAACCGCCGCTGATAAAGCCGAACAGGCCCTGATAGTCGCTTGCGGCACTGTCGATATACAAATTGTTGACAGTGTTACCCCCGCCGTCAAACGTGCCTGCAAAAGGATTGCCGCTATTGCCGATAGGGGTCCAATTTTCATCAAGTAATTCGCTGCAAACCGTTGACAGGTCGATGTTGTCCGTCAGAACAAAGGTAGCATCCTCGCCGCTGTTGCCGCTGTCCACAAGCTCGGTAAGCCGCTGTAAATCCTCCGTACTGGCTATGTAATAAGTCTGCCCACTTTCAAAACCGACAAGGGTTGCCCAGTTTGTCGTATCTTCTGCCAGCGCCGGGGACGGCAGAAGCACCAGGCCCAGGATCAATACCGACAGGATTCTTAGCAGTTTTTTTACTTTCACAAACAACCTCCTCCTGCTTGCTTAAAATTTTATTAGAACAATCCAACTATTTCACCATCAGGCTTGATATCGATTTTTTCTGCCGCCGGAGTCTTGCCTAAACCGGGCATAGTCATAATATCACCCGTCAAAGGTACAATAAAACCTGCTCCGGCAGATAGTCTGACTTCGCCGATTTCCACTTTAAAACCACGTGGTCTTCCCTTTAAATCAGGATTGTCTGAAAGTGAATATTGGGTCTTGGCGCAACAGACCGGCAGATTGCCATAGCCCAACTCTTCGTATTTGGCCAGCATTTCGTTGGCAGCCGCAGAATAATTGACACCATCAGCACCATATATTTCCCGGCAAACAGTTTCGATTTTTTGCTTGAGCGGTTGTTCCAGTTCATAGATAGGTTTGAAATTGCTGGGGGTTCCGGCAGCAGCTATGACCTGCTCTGCCAAATCTATCCCTCCGGCCCCGCCTTTGGCCCAAACCTGTGATATAGCTACTCTGGCTCCCAGGGCTGCACATTTCTGTCTGATCAATTCGATTTCTTCGGGAGTGTCTCCGGGAAATTCATTCAGGGATACAACTACCGGCAAGCCGTATTTATGAATGTTTTCCAATTGTTTTTCCAGGTTCTCAATTCCTTTTTCCAGGGCCGCCATATTGATTTCTCCCAAATGATCTTTAGCAACTCCGCCATGGTTTTTTAACGCCCTAATAGTTGCTACTAAAACAACTGCGTCCGGTTTCAAATTCCCATAGCGGCAAACAATATCAAAAAACTTTTCTGCTCCCAGGTCAGCTCCGAATCCGGCTTCAGTAATCATGTAATCAGCAAGTTTCAGACCAATTTGGGTAGCCATAATGCTATTGGCACCATGGGCGATATTGGCAAAAGGCCCGCCATGCACAAAAGCTGGAGTGTTTTCCAAAGTCTGTACCAGATTAGGTTTAATAGCGTCTTTCATTATCAATGTCATAGATCCTGCGGCTTTAAGGTCATCCGCTGTTACCGGATTACCATCAAAAGTATAAGCAACTACAATTCGTTTAAATCTGGCCTTCAGATCCATTAAATCGGTCGCCAGGCATAAGCAGGCCATGACTTCCGAGGCCACGGTAATATCAAATCCGGATTCGCGTGGAACTCCGTTTATTCTGCCGCCAAGTCCAATAACTATATTACGCAGTGCTCGCTCATTTAAATCCATAACCCGGCGCCAGACAATTCTTCCGGGATCGATGTTCAGTTTGTTGCCCTGATGGATATGGTTGTCCAACATGGCAGCTAAAAGATTGTGAGCGGTCGTTACAGCATGGATATCTCCAGTGAAATGCAGGTTTATGTCCTCCATCGGTACTACCTGGGAGTATCCCCCGCCTGCTGCGCCTCCCTTTATACCGAAGCTTGGCCCTAATGAAGGCTCCCTTAAAGCAATAATAGCTTTCTTCCCCAGAATGTTTAATGCCTGCCCCAATCCAACTGTGTTGGTCGTTTTGCCTTCTCCGGCCGGTGTAGGGTTAATTGCGGTCACTAACACTAATTTACCGGACGGTTTATCCTTGAGCCTGTCCCATACCTGCAAAGATACTTTGGCCTTATACTTTCCGTATAGTTCAATATCATCAGCATCAAGGCCGATACTTTCTGCAATTTCCGTAATTGGTTTCATAACCGTGCTCTGGGCAATTTCAATATCGCTTTTCATTCTTTACCCCCTATACTTTGAATTTATATTCTGCCAGGGAACATATCCCTATACATATTCCTCTTTACATATTGTAATGCAAATAGTGCTTAACCGATCTGACTTGAAACTAAATTTAAGACCTGCGCTTTTACTGATCTGGCAGATCGGGTCATAATCTCCATCTGCCTTCTGGTTTTTGTTACATATTCTTCATCCTTAATGTAGGGCAGATTGATCCTCACATTCAGCATCGTACTTTCCAGTCCGGCTAAAGCCACCTCGGCTGCCACACCTACATCACTGATCAGATTAGTGTTGCCTTTTCCAGCTATCAGAGCAGCCAGATCAAGTACCTCCATGCAGTTGACAGCTATTGCATAAGGCACCTCGGCTGCCCGGCGGAAACTTTTTTGCATAGCTTCTGCTCTTAAGCGGGTTTGTGAATCATTTTCCTTTGGCATTTTCATGGCGGCTATAACTTCGTTAAATGCTGCTGCATCTTCGTCGACCTGAGCCGCCAGATTTTTGTATAACTGGTCACTTCTACTTATAATATCAACCATTTCAGCTTCAACTTCTTCATAACCCTTTTTCCCTATGGTCAGTCGGGCAACCATTGCAATCAAACATGCTCCCATGGCTCCGGAAAGCGCTGCTGCCCCTCCTCCGCCGGGAGCCGGTAAGTCAGATGCCAAATCCTCTAAAAATTCTGTTATTTTCTTTTCAGCGAGCATTGCCAATCTCCCTTTTGCAAAATAATTATTAAAATAATCGTGCGCAAAATTCAGCACGATTCAGCTAATAGCAATAATCTTTTTAAAGAATTATAACATTAGTTACCAAGGATTCAAAATGAATATGCAAATTATTGGCTTAAAAACCATGTAATTAGCGAAATAACAGATTACATATATATAAAGAAGCGAGAAATCCTGTAATGTCAGCCGTTAATCCGGTTACTACCGCATAGCGGTATTTCTTTATACCTACTGAGCCAAAATAGACCGTCAACACAAAAAATGTTGTATCAGTAGTACCCTGCATAACTGACGCTAATCTGCCGATAAAAGAGTCCGGCCCATAAATCCTCATCAATTCAGCAGCCATGCCTAAAACACCGCTGCCCGACAAAGGCCTCATTATAGCCAGCGGTAATATTTCGGAAGGCGCACCGATCCTGGCCGTCAGGGGATCCAACAGTAAGGCCAGGTAATCCATAGCCCCGGATGCCCGGAAAACCGAAATAGCTATCATCATTCCGGCCAGGAAAGGAATTATTTTGACTGCCGTACTGAAGCCCTCTTCTGCCCCGGCTACAAAAGCTTCATATACCGGTACTTTTTTGCAAAAGCCGTATAAAGGAACTAAAAGCAATAAAAGCGGTATTGTCCATTGGGAAATTCCTGTAAGAGCACTTAACAGCATTTAGCCTTTCACTCCCCAACGGCTTTTTTTCCGGAACCACCAGTCAAGGGACATGGCAATGACCATAGCGGTACAGGTGGCAAAAATACAAGGGCCGACTATTTCAGTTGGATTTGCTGAACCGAAGGACAATCGTACCCCGATTATAGTAGCAGGCAGCAGGGTAATGCAGGAAGTATTTAAAGCCAGGAAAGTACACATTGCTTCTGATGCTTCTTCTGATCCTTTATTTAAAAGCTGCATTTCCTGCATGGCCTTCATCCCCATTGGTGTAGCAGCATTACCGAGGCCCAGCATATTAGCACTGATATTAAGAATTATTGCTCCCATGGCTGGATGTTCCGCAGGTATACTGGGAAAAATCCTTACCATAACGGGTCTGACTAATTTGGCTAAACTGGCAATCAACCCGCCTTGTTCAGCTATTTTCATGATCCCCAGCCATAAAGCCATTACCCCGATCAAATCAAAACAAACTTTTACTGCCCCCTGTGCCGCTCCCAGTGCAGCTTCGGTCACAACTTCAATATTTCCGTTGACAGCAGCTATAACAATACCCGCAGTCAATAATAACAGCCAGATAACATTAAGCATATCATCCCTCCCATTTAACTTTTTTTAGAGGGTATGATATGCCTGCGCAAATTAGAACATACTGCTTTTTGTCAGTTTAAACTGCCTGACTTTATTGTTCAAATGTATCCTCGCCCCGGTTGTAATGGCGATTTTTTTGCATAATATGTTCAATTTTATCTATTATCTGGGGAGCTATATCTACAACTCTTTCCGCCAGTGGATTGCCGCTGACAGAAATAAGTCTTACATCATTCATCCTTACTACTAAAAATCCGACTGGTTTAACTGATACTCCGGCACCGCTGCCGCCGGCAAAGGGAAGGCTTTCATTTTTACTGCCGGCCTTGGTTATTATTTCATACTCTCCCCCCCCTGCCCCAAAGCCGAAGGCAACCTGTGAGATAGGAATGATAACACTGCCATCATTGGTTTCTACCGCATCACCAACAACAGTAGTAACATCAACCATTTCTTTAATACTTTGCATAGCCGTTTTCATAAGTCCCTCGATAGGATGGCTCTGCTTTTCCTGGTCTGTATCCATTAATATACCCCCTGACTATTATAAAAAGCAGATAGACTGCTATAAAAATAATATGTACTATTCGTATTTTAATTATGCAATGCAGATAAGTTCTGAAGATTTCTTCATTGTAAACAGGGGCAACTTGCAGGTGTAATTTTTCCAGGCGGCTGTTTAGGCTTATCATGCTTGATAATATCCCCTTTATTGCCCATATAATACCGGTACAAATACCGGTATACATGGCATCCTCTAAACCGACCCCGCTCTGCCAGTCGATTTGCTCCACTACGGCGTAATTGAAAATTATTTTTATAAAAGAATTATAATCATGAAAGCCCAGTCTGATAAGATAAGCTTTTAAATCATCATGTTCAGATCTTTTTTTCAGTCGATTGGAAACAACTGCAGCTTTATCTACAGCTGACAGTATATCCAAATCAAAGTTTTCATAGCGGAATTCCAGATACCGGTGGGCAGGGATAATATAAATAAAGGCTTGCATTGTAAATGCAAGCCCTTCCTCATGTTTATATAATCTTACCTTTATGCTGAGACGGGCAAAAATGCAGTAGCCGAGTAAAAAAATAAGCCCGGTTACGCTTACCAGAACAACCATGGTTATTTCTCCTGTTTTACCATATTGTTCCCAGCTTGATCAGGCTTATTCACATTTGCCTTGGTATCAAGCTTTTATTTCTGTGATATAACTTTCCACGGTTGATTTGATTTTATCTATTTCCTCTTCCACAATTATATTGGCCCTTCCCAAGCGGAAGGTTGGGCAGGCTAAATTATAGTCGATTACTTTCCGGGTAATTTTCTCAAGATCCAGGCGTCTTTCGTAATAAAAATGTTCTTTCCGGCTTTCAAATCTTTTCAGTGCAGTATCACTGTGATTCTTATCACGGTAAAAGATGGCGGTATATTTTTTAAATAACTCCAGCTCTTTCGCAAGATTTACAAAATCCTGGTCAATTTCCTTGCCTAATTCGATCCAGAAAGGAGCAAAGCCGTTGTCTTTTAAAATTTTGTAGGGCATTCTTAACTCCGGAGGCTGCAAAGGATGTTCTTCGAGATTCAACTTCTTGCCTGCTCCGTTCAGGTTATCGAAATCCCCTCTTTCCTGAGCCTTTAATATCTGCTGCTCAACCAGGTCCTCAGTACTGCTCATATACCTGGCTAATCTCTTGGCTTGGCCGGCTTTGATCATTATTTCTTCTTCCAGTGAATCATATGACATCCAGATCATCCTCCAATGGCGGTAAGTCCTGCAAATTGACCAGGCCAAATACTTTTAAGAACTCTTCAGTAGTCTCATATAATATCGGCCGTCCAATCGCAGCTTTTGAACCAGCTTCTGCTATAAGGTTTTTTTCAATCAAATTAGCTATAATACGTTCAGATTTAACTCCCCGGACTCTCTCGATTTCGGCTCGGGTAATCGGCTGGGAATAAGCTATGATAGCCAGAGTTTCCAACGCCGCCGGGCTCAGGCGCTTTTTCTGCGGCCCGGTCATTTTGACCAGGTAATCAGAATACTCAGGGTTCGTGCACATTACATAGCCGTCATTTACTGCTTTGATCCTCAGTCCTTTGCCGGGCACACTATAATCATCTATTATTTCCCTCATTATATCAATTACATCAAAAAGCGGCACTTCCAAAATATCTATTATTTCATCCAGCCCAACCCGACCGGTGCGAACAAATAAAATCGCTTCAATTGCCCCTTTGATTTCATCCCTCATTAACATTTTTATGTCGCCCACCTAAAAATATTTTTATGCTGTCAAAATCGTTTTCCTGCACTGCTTTTATTTTCTGCAGACGTATTAATTCCAGTAAAGCTAAAAAAAATGCTGCCAGTTCCCTTTTGCTAATAATACCATTAATAAATTCCTTGAAGAATACTCCCTGGCGATGTTTGCGCAAAGCAACCAAAATCTCTGCCATTTTCCCGCTTACATCAATATCATCCCGGGGTATTTCAAACAGCTGAACTTCTTTGGCTTTTGTTAATAAATTATATAATAATTCAGCCAGGATATTAATATTGGCGGTCAATTCACTGGGAGCAGAGATAAAATCGGCATCCTCGCGATGAAAGTAACGTTTTGTCTCGCCATTCTTTAATCCTTCCAGCTTCTCAGCCGCTATTTTAAATTTCCGGTAATATAGTAATCTCTGCACCAATTCGACACGCGGGTCTTGTTCCTCGGTTTCCTCTTCTTCGCCGTCCGGTTGCCGTGGCAGCAGCATCTGGATTTTTAAGGACAGCAGATAAGAAGCCATAATTAGAAAATCGCCCAGCTTTTCCAAATCAAAATCACCGGTAATATTTAAATATTCCATATATTGATCGGTTATACGGGCTATAGGGATATCGTATATATCTATTTGGTTTTCATCAATAAGAAAAAGCAGCAGGTCCAGCGGCCCGTGAAAAGAGTCTAAATCTACCACATAATCCATCGGTCTCGCCCCTTAAAACACAATATTGTAGAGCAGGCTGTATATGCCGTTAGCCAGCGGCCAGATTATTTTCCCCGTTAAATCGGTAACGATCAGAAGTATCAGTATAAAAGGCCCGTATTGTTCCAATGAATATATTGCTCTGGCTCCTGAATCCGGCAGCAGGCCGGCTAATATTTTTGAACCGTCCAAAGGCGGCACCGGAATCAAGTTAAACGCCGCCAGAATAAGGTTGATCTGAATCAGCGGGATCAGCAGAGCGATCACATAACTTCCCCATTCCAGGTTTTGAAATGGTGATAAATATTTATACGCAATCATACCAACCAAAGCAACTAATATATTCATTACCGGTCCGGCCAGAGAGACCAGCATCATTCCCTGCTTAATACTGATATTTTTATTAAAATTAAGTGGATTCACCTGTACCGGTTTGGCCCAGCCAAATTTAAAGATTATCAACATGAAAAAACCTATCCAATCAATATGGGGCAAAGGATTTAAGGTAAGGCGTCCCTGATTATATGCGGTATCATCCCCTAACATATAAGCGACCCTGCCATGGGCATACTCGTGAAAGGTAAGTCCGATCAATATGGCCGGCAGCCATATCAAAATATCTATTATATACTGCAATTTAAAACTTATCCTCCTTTAATAATTTATATACAAAAGCTATTTCTTCCTCTTTTGAAGTAATACTTCCGTCCAACCTTGATTTGTATAATTCGCTTAATATGCTTTTATATACCGGCCCTGGTTTTATCCCCATTGCTTTTAAATCATGTCCGTTGATTTCTGCTTTCACTGTATCCCTGGCCTCCAGATAGCCGGCTGTAAATTGCCAGCCTTTTTCGGTAGTCAGGCAAAGCAGCAGATATAACAAAGTTTCACTGCCATAACCGGACACGATGCAATCTATATCACTAAAACAAATCTTCCTGCCGCTGTCGATTCCGGCAGCCAACTGGCTGACAGTTCTGGATTCTTCTATTGCTCTTACTGTATATTTATCAAGTTTATATCTTAAGATTATTTCACTGACTGATTCTTCCGGCAGATCTTCCAGTATGATCAGCAGATATATAAGCCAGGTTTTGATTTCCCGGTGATTAAAATGTTCTTCAGCCCAGCCGCTGACGATCGGCACCCTTTTTAAACGGTTATAATTCAGCCTTTCCAAATCAACTTCCGGCAATATATACTGCCAGACTCCTATCTCGCCCATTCTGGTCACGGCCGGCAGCGGATTTCTTTCACTTAATATAAGCATCAGTTCCTGCAGTATTCTTTTATAGGAAAGTTTCTTAAGCAGTCTTCTGGCAATAGCATCCTGAGCAAAACGCAGAGTATCCGGTTCTATTTTAAAATTATAACGCTGTTCAAATCGAATTGCCCGGAGTATACGGGTTGGATCCTCAACAAAAGAAAAATTATAAAGTATCCGAATAATGCCATTTTCAATATCCTGGCACCCACCAAAATAATCGATCAATTGCCCGAAGCACTCAGGGTTTAAGCATATGGCCAGAGTATTTATTGTAAAATCGCGGCGGTAAAGATCTTCCCGGATCGAAGAATTTTCAATCTGCGGCAATGCGGCCGGAAACTCGTAATACTCTGTTCTGGCTGTTGCTACATCGATTTTATTGCCATCCGGCAGGATTATTATAGCCGTGCCAAATCTTTCATGAATCCTGGTCCTGCCATTTAAACGCCGGGCCAGTGATTTTGCCAGAGTCTCGCCGCTGCCTTCCACTACCAGGTCTAAATCGTAATTGGGCACCCGTAAAAATAAATCCCGTACAAAACCTCCCACACAAAATACTTTCATGCCTAACTGGCAGGCAGTCTCACCGGCAGCTGCTAAAACCTCGGCCATCTCCCGGGGAAGATTATTTTTTATTAATCCGGCATAATTATCTTCCTGGCGATTATCGATGGAATAAAGCAATTCATGATCTTCCGGATAGTCTTCGCCATGCAGGAATCTTAAAATATCTGTTCTTGATATAATACCTGCCAGTTTTCCGTTATCAATAACCGGAAGCCGGCCAATATCTTTTTCTACCATGATCTTTTGCACTTCTGTCAGGCTTGTTAAGGGGTCAACTGACAAAACCGCAGTCGTCATAAACCCTTTAACCGGTGCATGCCCCAATTCATGAGTCAGGGCCTTATCGACGTCCCGGCGGGAAATTACTCCTACTATCTCCCCCCCGTCGATGACCGGCATACCAGTATGGCCATACCTGAGCATCAGTCTCCCGGCTTCCTCCATGCTAATATTCATTGAAACTGTTTTGACCGGCGAGGTCATTATGTCTCCGGCTAACAAAGCCGGAGTTGTTGCCCGTCCCAGTTCTTCAACTATGATTTTTTCTATATCAGCAAAGTCAACTTCTTTCAGCATGGCTGAAGCTGCTTTTTCATGGCCCCTGCCGCCCAATGGTTTCAATACCTGATTCACCCTTATATTATCTGTTTTGCTGCGGCCTACCACATGAATCTTGCCCTGCATAGCTGCCACCGTAAAAACTGCATCACAATCTTCCACTTCCAATAATCGATGGGTCACTATGTCAAGCCCCATAATGAAGTCCCCGCACTTTGCATGCGAAATAACAACCGAAGAATTTTCTATATTATAATTGTGTGTATTTTGCAGCAGAGTTTGCAGCAAATCACGTTGTTCGCTGGAAAAAGGCCTTTCCATAAAACTGGCTACTACCGAAAGATTAGCGCCCATTTCCAGTAAATAAGCTGCTGCAGACATATCCCGGGCTGTAGTGGTAGTAAATATCATGCTGCCGGTATCTTCATATATACCCAAAGCCAAAATAGTGGCTTCAAAAGTGCTGATACCAATATTTCGTTCCCTTATTAATTCAACCAGTATGGTTGTAGCCGCCCCAACCGGATAAATATGGGCAAGACTTCCCTTAAGATCACCTTCAACATGCGGGTGATGGTCATAAATATGGAAATCCATATCTTCCCTTAAGGCCAAATCTTTCAGATAACCAAGACGATTTGCATTGGCAGTGTCTATCAGGATCATTCTTTTTACTTCTGCAAATTTTATGTCACGGGGTTGTCTGATAAATAAATGGTCTTTATACAAAGCCATAAAATTTTTTACATTACGGGACAGAGTTCCGGAAAAAACTTTGACCGCTTGGGGATAGAGTTTCCCTGCCGCTACCATACCTGCCAGGCCATCAAAATCAAGCGAATTATGTGCAGTAATGATCTCCAATTAATTATATCTCCTAAAATCAAGATATTTGCATTATATCATAATCGGATACAGTTAATAAGAACCGCTATATTTTCGAAACCTAAAATATAAAAAAAGTGGCCGGCAGCCACTTTTTAAGAAGGTTAAAAAATTGCATAAATGTCAGAGCAAGCCAAAGGCAAGTAGTTAAAGCTTTTTTGTCAGTCTTGCCGGGATCCTGTCATTACGAATCAGATCTTCAAAGCTTTCCCGTTCAACTATTATATCCGCCTCCCCCTGATTGACCAATACCATGGCCGGGCGGGGCAGCCGGTTGTAATTGCTGGACATTGAATAAGTATAAGCGCCGGTAGCAAAAACTGCCAAAATATCTCCCGGCTCGGCTGGCGGCAGTTTGGCATCCCAGATCAGCATATCACCAGATTCACAACATTTACCGGCCACAGATACAGTTTCTCCAGCCGCCGAATTAGCTTTATTGGCAATTATGGCAGTATATTTAGCGTTGTAAAGAGCCGTCCGGGGATTATCATTCATACCTCCGTCAACAGCAATATATTTTCTGATTCCGGCAACTTCTTTAGATGAACCAATGGTATATAAAGTAATTCCGGCAGGACTGATCAAAGCCCGCCCCGGTTCAATAATGATTCGGGGTAGTTTAAGGCCTAATTTATCAGTTTGGTTCTTTACTTGAGTCATAATGACTTCGGCCCATTTTCCCGGTGCCGGCGGCAAGTCTCCAGGTGAATAATAAATACCAAACCCGCCGCCCAAATCCAATTCAGCCAGTTCATGTCCTGTTTCGTTTTTTATTCTTGCCATGAATCCAGTCATAAGTTCAATAGTGTGCTGGAAGGACTCAGTCTCAAAAATCTGAGAACCGATATGACAATGCAGCCCCTTGAGAAACAGGTGAGAACACCCGAGTGCTCTTGTCACACCATCCCATGCCTGCCCGTTTGTCAGAGTAAAACCAAACTTGGAATCTATTTGGCCGGTTTTGATATAATCGTGGGTATGGGCTTCCACACCTGGTGTAATACGCAACAATATATCAGTTACAAGTCCTTTTTCTGAAGATAATTCATTTAACGATTCCAGTTCATAAAAATTGTCAACTACAAACCTGCCAATACCTGCTTCCACAGCCATGATCAGCTCTTCCCGGCTTTTATTATTGCCATGGAAAAATATTTTCTCCGGCGGAAATCCGGCTTGAAGAGCAGTGTATAATTCCCCTGCTGAAACTACGTCCAGTCCCAGGCCTTCGTCATCAATTATCCGACATGCAGAGAGGCAGCTCAATGATTTGCTGGCATAGATAACCATTGCATCACCATATTCTAAAAAGGCCTCACGGAAACTGCGGCAATTATTCCTGAAGCCTTGTTCGTCTATTACCCATAAAGGAGTATGAAACTCTTTAACCAGGTCTGAGGTATCGATCCCGCCTATCTCCAGGTGGCCTTTATCGTTGATCTTCATAGTACCGTTAAGATACAAAGCTATGCACCCCTTTAAGTCATGTAAATTCTCGTTATTTTACCATCTTGAAATTATCTCCGTCAATCAGTCCGAGACGGATATACACTATACAATAATTAAAAAACGGCCATCCGGGAACTAACCGGATGGCCTGAGGTTGTCGAAAAAATCGCAGCCACGTCAGAATTAATAAAAAAAGTTTTATTTATGCTGCCTTATTTTTTATTTCATAGAGCAGCGGGCTGGATATAAAGATGGATGTGTATGCCCCCACAATAAAACCTGCCAGCATAGCTAACATAAAGAACTTTATTGTAGCTCCGCCAAACAGCAGCAAAGCAATCAAAGGTAAAATAGTTGTCAATACTGTATTTATAGTCCGGTTCAAGGTCTGCATTACGCTTTTGTTCAGCAATAGCTCAAAGGGCTCTTTCCTTTTCATTCTTAAGTTTTCTCTGACACGGTCGAAAATAATGATAGTGTCATTGATGGTATAACCTATAATTGTCAGGACAGCAGCTATGAATGAACTGCTGATTTCCCACTGGAACAGCGAAAACACTCCCAACACTACCAGTACATTATGAAGAATAGCTATTACTGCCGCAACACCATAAGCCCACTCAAACCGGTAGGTAATATAAATCAGCATCAATACACCTGCGATAAGCAATGAAAAGAGTGCATTACGGGTAAGCTCATTGCCAATAGTTGCGCCGACGCTTTCTGCACCGAGAAACTCAACACTATTAAATTCAGCTTTTAATACTGCCATCAGTTCATTGGTTTGTTCCTGTGTAAGTTCATTGGTTCTGATAAAAAAGTCGCTGCCGCTCTTTTGCACTTCAGCTTTATCCTGATCAACTTCGGCCAGCGCTGCTCTTACATCAGCAGCAGACACCTGCTCCTTATCCTCAATTCTGACATTTATTATAGAGCCGCCCTTATAGTCTATTCCCAAATTTAAGCCCTGGGCAAACAGCGAAATAATACCGGGAATGAGCAGGATCAATGAAATTATATAAAATATTTTACGTTTCTCAATTATTTGCATCTGCTGCACCCCCTTCCACCCCGTATAGTTTGGGATTCTTGGTTACATTAGAGAATAAGATCAGCATGTAACGGGTGAAAGTCAATACCAGCAAGACACTGGCAATAATACCAATAGATAAGGTAACAGCAAAACCTTTTATCGGTCCGGTGCCAAAATACATCAGTACCCCGGCTGCTATAAGGGTAGTAAGGTTGGAGTCAAAAATTGCCCAGAAGGCTCGTTTGAACCCGGCATCTATAGCAGCCCCCAGCGTTTTGCCAAATCGCAGCTCTTCCTTTATCCTTTCATAAGTAACAACATTGGCATCCACCGCCATACCAATCGAAAGCGCTAAACCGGCAATGCCTGGCAAAGTCAGAACCGCTCCTAAAACAGACATAGTACCTAAAACCAGTGTAATATAAATTACCAGCGATAAATCAGCTATTAAACCAGGCAAACGATAATAACCCAACATAAAAATCAATACAGCTATAAGGCCAATGATTCCGGCTTTTAGGCTTTTATCCAGTGAGTCTGCTCCCAATGTGGGGCCGACTGATCTTTTTTCCAGAACTTCGAAGGATACCGGCAGAGCACCTGAACGAAGCTGCACAGCCAGATTGTTAGCCTCCTCAGCGGTAAATGTACCTCTTATTACAGCGTTTCCGTCAGTAATCGGTTCATCAACATTAGGTGCGCTTATAACTTTGTCATCGATGACGATCAATATCGGTTTACCAACATTGTTCTTAGTAGCATCGGCAAAAAGCTTGGCTCCTTCTTTATCAAACTCCAGCAAAACTTCTGCCGTACTGGCTCCGGACTGGGTCATACGAGCTTCTGCATTTTCCAAATTTTCTCCGGTTACCAGTACATTACCCTGTTCATCCTGAAATTCCAACTGTGCAACATTCTTTAAAATATCAACTGCTGCTTCCGGATCATCCTCACCGGCTATTTCAATAACTACTCGGTTTTCTCCCTGGGGATAAAGCGTTGTTTCTTCTACTCCCAGACTGTCGACACGGGTCCGCAAAATACCTATGGCTTTGGTAATCGTATCTTCAGTAACTGCTTTTCCTTCTGTTTCCTGGGCTTCAAGAACTACTCTTAAGCCTCCCCTTAAATCCAGACCCAGATTAATACTTTGTGCAATTGGTTGAATTGCGAAGTATCCCAGTAAAAGAATTGCTGCTGCAATTGCAATTACTGCCACGATACTAGGTTGTCTTTGCACTGAATTTATCCTCCTTCCAACAGTGTATTATATTATAAAAGTTTAACCCCATTGATAATAAGCTGGAATTCGCAGCCTAAAAAGTCAGATGCTCTGCGGCATAATAACATACGGTGTAAAAATATTTCAAAATAATCCATCACCGGACAAATATCATTATCAATAGATATTTGAAGAGCAATTATTTTTCTTTCTTCATCAATATTGAGAATTGAAGATTCCACCGCATAATTTACCCGGTCATGAATATCAAAATTAGCTAAATCCGGATTTCTCACCCGGTTGCGATGTACATGAGATTTATCGGCCAGGATAAGAGCTGCAGCCACCTCACTTATAGGATGCCCGCTGCCTTCATCATGGTTACCGATAGCAGCAGCTATGACAGCAATTTCATCTGCCGGCATCCCGATTCTTTTTAATATCTTAACAGCAATCAGTGCGCCGCTTTGACTGTGTCCGTTACGATTGATCACATTGCCCATATCATGTAAATAACCAGCAATTTCTGCCAGTTCGCACAATTTCTTGTCATAACCTAATTTCGCGAGGATTTCTCCGGATAATTTACTGACCACTGCCAAGTGAATACTGCCATGATCAGTAAAACCAATCATTCCCAGATGTTGATTGCCTCTTTTTATTAATCCCGCAACAATATCATTGCTCCTAAGCTCATCAAGGATCGTCATTTTTCTTCATTAACCTCATAGGCAATAGCTTTTTTAATAAATTCAATTTCAGTATTATCAGCGACTTTTAAAACTATAGTATCGTCCTTGATGCGGGCCACTTCCCCGCGTATTCCGCCAATAGTAGTGACCTTCATGCCTCTTTTCATTTCATTAATAAAATTATCGTGCTTTTTTTCCTGTTTTTTCCTGGGCATAATAATGAAAACATAAAAAATTCCAATAAAAACACCAAAATATAGTATCATAACCACCCATTGATTATCCATTAATTAACAACTCCTTATTTTAGTATAACTTTATATAGCTTCGCTTCTGAACAACAAATTCCTTTTATTAAAACCTGTATTCCTTCATAAAAGAATAATAAAAACCGGAGAAATCATCTTCTGTTATTGACCTTCTTATATTCTCCATCAATTTAACCAAAAAATACACATTATGATAACTTAATAACCTTAAGGCTAATATTTCCCCGGCTTTGAGCAAATGCCTGATATAAGCACGGCTGTAATTCCTGCAAACATAGCAGCTGCAATCCTTATCAATAGGCGTAAAGTCATCCGCAAAGGCAGCATTTCTTACGGTTATCTTGCCTGTTCTGGTGTAAGCTGTCCCATGTCTTGCCAGTCGAGTTGGCAAAACGCAATCAAACATATCTATACCCCGCCGTACTCCTTCCAGCAAATCTTCCGGTGTCCCGACTCCCATTAAATATCTCGGTTTATCATGCGGCAAAAGTGAATCAGTCAAATCAAGAATATTATACATCTCTTCCTTGCTTTCCCCAACGCTTAACCCGCCAATTGCATAACCCGCAAAATCCATTTCAACTAAATCAAGTGCGCTCAGGTGCCGCAAGTCAGGAAAAACATTTCCCTGTATTATACCAAATAAAGCCTGATCGTTCCGGTGATGTGCATCTTTACATCGGCGCGCCCAACTGGTAGTTCTGTTTACTGCCGTCTGAGCTTCTTCATAAGTACAAGGATAAGGCGCACATTCATCAAAACACATAGCAATATCGGCACCCAGTTTTTGTTCTATATCCATAACTTTTTCCGGAGTTAAAAAATGTTTTGAGCCATCAATATGTGAATTGAAATAAACCCCCTCATCAGTTATTTTTCTGAGTTTACTCAAACTAAATACCTGAAATCCACCGCTGTCGGTTAAAATATTATTCCGCCAGTTCATAAAACTATGCAGGCCGCCGGCTTTGTATATTAAATCTTCCCCTGGCCGCAGGTACAAATGATATGTATTAGCCAGGATTATACTGATACCTATTTCGTACAAATCCTCCGCGGTGAGAGTCTTAACCGTTGCCTGGGTACCAACCGGCATAAAAACCGGCGTCTCGATGATTCCATGGGTTAAAACCAGCTGCCCTGATCTGGCTGAACTGTTTTCGTCGTTTTTGACTACATTGAACTGCATCATTTTTGAAGGAGTCCTCCTTCTTTTCGTACCAGGATCTATTTTATAAACATTGCATCACCATAGCTAAAGAATCGATAACGTTTATTTATAGCGTGCCGATAGGCCGACATAGTATTTTCCAATCCGGCAAACGCCGATACCAGCATAATAAGTGATGATTTAGGCAGATGAAAGTTGGTAATCAACCCATCTATAGCTTGAAATTCATAACCAGGGTAAATAAATTTATTAGTTTCACCGCTGGCAACAGAAAAACCACAATCATCATTATATACTGTTTCAAGGGTTCTTACCACAGTTGTTCCGACTGCTATAATTTTTTTCCCGCTTTTTTTGGTTTTATTCAATAAAGCTGCTGCCTGATCATCTATTTGATAAAATTCGAAGTGCATTTTATGATCCCTGATATCCGAAGTTATAACTGGCCTAAATGTGCCGATTCCAACATGCAAAACCAAGGTTACAATATTGACACCTTGGCTCTCTAATTTATCGATAAGCTCGCTGGTAAAATGCAAGCCAGCTGTTGGTGCTGCTGCTGATCCATTATCCCGGGCATATACTGTCTGGTAACATTCCTTATCCGTTATTTCATCCTGTCGGTCTATATAAGGCGGTAATGGGATATGCCCGAATTTATTTAGAAATTCAGTTTCGTCCTCACAATTACTGATTGTTACCAGTCGTCCGCCGGCCGTATCGGTTTCCTCTAATATCTCTACATACTCCCGGGCTGATTCTAATTTGATTATAGTGCCGGGAGGAAGTCTGCGGGCCGGTTTTACTAAGGCTTCCCAATTCAAGCCTCTTTTACGTAATAAGAAAATCTCCGCCTTGGCCCCTGAGTCCTTATAACCAAATAGCCTGGCCGGAATGACCCGGGTTTTGTTTAAGACCAGAGTATCGCCTTTTTCGAAATACTGAACAATGTTTCTGAATACTTCATCCTTAATATCACCATTTCTGCGATCCAAAACCAATAATCTGGAGAAGTCGCGGGGCGAAACCGGGTATTGAGCGATCAATCCGACCGGGAGATCATAGGAATAGCTGTTTAAATTAAATATTTTATTATCATCAGACATATTTTATCTCCTGCTGATCAAATTTAATACTATGGTTAATATAATACTGATAATAATAGCGGTGGTCAGCGGAAAATAAAAGGTATAATTCTTTTTTTGAATAAGAACATCTCCCGGCAATCTGAATCCGTTGCAGCCATATTTTGATATGAGCAGCATTATGGTGCCGAATATTATCAAAATCAGCCCCAGGGCAATTATCATTCTGGCTAATCCACTAAGGTGCATAGTATACTAACCTTTATTATCTTTTGCTTTAGGCTTATAACGTTCATATTCACTGTATAAACAGCCACAGTATTGCTGACGGTATAACTCCATTTCTTTGGCTCTTATCCCTGTTTCCCGGAAACCTTCCCGGAAATCGAAATAAAGAAACGGGACTTCATATTTGGCCGCCATAGTTTCCGCAACCTGAATTATCATTTCATGCTTCTGATATTTGCTGACCAGCAGGGTGGAAGAAAAATAATCGAATTTCCCTTTCCTGGCATAGCGGGCAGTCTGCTCCAGTCTCATAGTATAGCAATAAAAACAGCGGTTGCTTTCACGAAAAGAAACGTTTTGAAAATATTGGGCCGGATCATAATCAGTTTCATAAATCACGGCCAAATCAGAGATTTCAGCAAATTTTTGCAGGCTTTCTTTTCTTTTAATATATTCAGTATATGGATGGATATTAGGATTACAATAAAAGCCGGTTACCTGGTAATCTCTTTCTCTTAGAAAAGGAACCGGATAAGTTGCACAGGGCCCACAGCAAATATGCAGCAATACTTTACTCATTTCAATTTAACTCCTGTATTTCAATATAACTATAAGCATTTTTTGTTATTAAATACTCAGGCTGTAAGCGTAATTACAATTTTTTATCCCTTAAAAATTTAAATCAGCCTGGGTTGCGCCGGCAACCGTATAGCCAAGATGTTTATAAGCTCTTTCCGTGGCTATCCTGCCCCGGGGGGTTTTTTGGATCATACCCAGTTTCAGTAAATAAGGCTCGTAGACATCACTTATGGTATCTGTTTCTTCCGATACTGAAGCAGCTATAGTTTCGAGCCCAACCGGTCCTCCGGCAAATTTCCCGATAATTGATTCCAGAATAAGTATATCCAGATTATCAAGACCTAAATTATCAATTTCCATCATTTCGAGTGCCAGCAAGGCCAGCTCCTCATTAATTATTCCCTCGCCTTTGATCAGAGCATAATCAGCAACTCTGCGCAGCAATCTGTTGGCTACCCTTGGAGTTCCGCGGCTGCGCCGGGCAATTTCATAAGCCCCGTTAGTATCTATTTCAATTTTTAATATTCGGGCTGCACGGTTGATAATTGTTGCCAACTCTTCAACACCATAAAAATCGAGCCGGCAGTTTATGCCAAAACGGTCTCTTAAGGGAGAACTCAACAATCCCGGGCGGGTCGTAGCTCCAATCAGTGTAAAAGGCGGGAGGTCAAGCCTTAACGTTCTGGCAGCCGGTCCTTTACCTATTACAATATCGATGACGAAATCTTCCATGGCCGGATACATTATTTCTTCCACACTTCTGTTTAAGCGGTGTATTTCATCAATAAACAATATTTCTCCCGGCTCCAGATTGGTTATTATAGCAGCCAGATCTCCCGGCCTTTCAATGGCCGGACCCGAAGTTTTTCTGATCGGTTTTCCTATTTCGTTGGCAACTATATTGGCCAATGTAGTTTTACCCAGCCCGGGTGGCCCGCTTAGTAATACATGATCCAGACTTTCACATCTTTCCCTGGCTGCAGCAATAAATATGGCGATATTTTCTTTAACTTTATCCTGACCTATGTAATCAGTCAGATTAACCGGCCTTATATTTATATCAAGGCTTTCTTCATCATTTAAAGCTTGTCCTGATATTATGCGTTTATCCTGCAAATCACTTACCCCCTGCTCAGAATCTGTAAGACTAATTTGATGTTTTCTTCGGTTGTACCTTTAAGCCGGTTGTTTTTATGCAGATCAGATACAACCGGTACTATTTCATTTCTTTTAAAGCCCATAACTTCCAAAGCTTCTATAACATCTCCCAGTTGGGGCGCCACAGCTTCCAGGGCCGGCAATGTTTCTCCCAGTTTATCTTTAAGTTCAAATATCAAACGCTGGGCAGTTTTTTTGCCAATACCGGGAATAGCGGTTAAGGTTTTCTCATCCTGACTCATTACCGCAGATAAAAATGCTTCAGGCTTAACAGTGCCCAGAATGTTTAAAGCGTTGCGGGCACCGATTCCGGAAACCCCAAGTAAAGTTTTAAACAAATTAAGTTCTGAATTATTTATAAACCCGTATAATTTATATTCGTTATCAAGAACCTGCAAATGGGTATAAAGCATGACTGGCTGCCCGATGGGCGGCAGTTCACCGATAAGAGCTGGATATATATTTACTATATAACCCAGGCCATTGCAATCGACCAGAACATTATCCTCATCTATCTGAAACAATACCCCCTTAATGAAACCAATCATTTTAAACCACCTTTATAGATTTTTGCCATGCGGCATGAATGAATATGGCATATGGCAATT
Source organism: Syntrophomonadaceae bacterium (assembly GCA_035353375.1). Lineage (GTDB taxonomy): Bacteria > Bacillota > Syntrophomonadia > Syntrophomonadales > Syntrophomonadaceae > UBA1368. The sequence continues at coordinate 59,179 of DAOPZM010000007.1, read as the reverse complement.
GCCAGTGCGTCTGCTGCATCATCAGGTTTAGGCAGGTTTTCCATATTTAATATAGATTGAACCATGATCTGCACCTGTTTTTTGTCCGCTTTACCATAACCAACTACCGACTGTTTAACCTGCAGGGGAGTATATTCAGCTATTTTAAGCCCCGCCTTCGCTGCAGTCATCAAAATGACACCCCGGCTTTGAGCAACAGTAATAACGGTCTTAGCATTCTTAAAATAAAAAATTTGCTCAATAGCTGCTGCATCGGGTTTATAAACAGTTATTATTTCATTTATCTTATCACTTATCTGACATAACCGATCGGACATATCTGCAGCGGCATCAGTTGTGACTGTTCCATAATGGATAAGTTTATTGCGGTTGTTGACTGCTTCTACCAGACCAAATCCGGTAGTTGCTGTTCCCGGGTCAATACCTAATACTAACAACCTATGACCTGCTTTCATATATAATTGATAAATTTATCTTACTTTAAAATGGTCAAAATCTCCATAATTCGCAAAATAAAATGGCAGAGAAGAATTTTTTCTCTGCCAAAAATTTCAGGCAAAATAATATTTACAGGTATTCATCCAGATTTTCTAAAACATCGTTTAGCCGTTCCATGTTTTGAAATTCATATTCACCATTTTCAATTGCCTGCCTTATATCTTCAGGCAGTGATCCTATTTTGATCTCTGTAACCCGCATCAGAACATCCTGTTCATTATTCGGACCTTTGTAAACAGCTATTCTTCCTTTATATTCTTTTAATCGGCATTTCTCTTTATCAACAGGACACCAGTCATCTATTTTTTGCTTGATTATTAAGGTATTTTGCTCATAAGAAAGCTGGTAACCATTTTCCGCAGTATATTGCTTTCTTAACTCCTCAAGGCTTTTGCCGATTATGTCATCACGGTTTTCAAAAGATGCAATTATAATATGACCGCATTTAGTGAATCGCTGCTCAAGAATTATAACATCGTCATATTTGATTGTCTTCTTTTCTATATTTTGTACAACCGCTTTTTCCATGCTCTCAGCCCTTTTAATCTCAAGATTGCTGTATATATCAGCCAAATATGCTCCCAAAGCCAGACTCAGCATTAAAAAAATCAGTACAATACCAGGCACTGAACGATTCTTCACTGTAATCACCTCTGTCACTATTGTTGACATACAGTAATAAATCTATACGATTCCTGTTATTATTTGGCTGATTTTCTTTTTTTATGCTTTAAACAACATTGAAAGAAGTTAGCAGACTTAAAGAAAAAAAAGTGAAGGTCGAGGCACAAGCAAGCCCCGCGATTGAGGCGTACATGGAGTACGGCGATTAAGCGGGGCTTGTGAAGTAACAAAGAGATTCGCTTTTTTCTTCGGTCTGAAAAAGGAGTTCGCATTCGAACTCCTTTTTTTTATTAGTTTAGTTTAGTTTAATTTATCAATTATTTCATCAGGGATATTGGCATTGGAATAAACATTTTGGACATCATCATGGTCTTCCAGCAAATCGATCAGTTTCAAAATTTTGGCGGCGGTTGTTTCATCATCGATATCAACCGAAGTGTCAGACATCATTATTATATCAGCCATTTCTGTTTCTATTTTAATTGCTTCCAAGGCTTCTTTTACTTCCAGCAGCACTTCAGGCACAGTAATAATTTCATATACATCTGTTTCGGATTTGACATCATCAGCTCCTGCTTCCAGAGCCTGCAGCATAAAATCATCTTCATCCTGAGTTATTTTTTCTTTATTGACTGCAATCAATCCAACCCGCTTAAACATCCAGGCTACGCAGCCTGTTTCGCCTAAATTACCATTATTCTTGGAGAATAAATGTCTTATTTCGGAAGCAGTGCGGTTGCGGTTATCAGTTGCAATCTCCAATAATACTGCTACACCCCCTGGAGCATAACCTTCATAAATTATCTCTTCGTATACATCGCCTTCCGAATCTCCAATTCCTTTTTTTATAGCTCTGCTGATATTTTCATTAGGCATATTGATTGCCTTGGCTTTCTGGATAGCCAGTTTCAGCTTGGCATTGGTTTCCGGATCACCTGAACTGCCTGTTCTTACAGCGATGGTTATATCTTTTGCAATCTTGGTGAATTCTTTGCCTCTTTTTTCATCAGAACGCGCTTTTTTATGTTTTATATTAGCCCATTTAGAATGTCCTGACATAAAAATCCTCCTTGTTTCATTGTTTCATTATCTTGATATGTTTGCTATGGGAGGCATTTGCCGCTTATGCTCGGAAGCTTTCATCATCTTTTGAATCCTGCTGATTACTTCCGGTTCACCTTCGCCAGTTTCCAGATATCTGTCCAGTTGTTCATAAGTTATTCCCATTTCGTTTTCATCAGTTTGGTCAGGCCATAACCCGGCAGAGGGGGGTTTTTGTATTATAACATCCGGGATTTCCAGATATTTTGCCAACTCATATACTTCCTTCTTAAATAAATCACCTAATAATTGCAGGTCAACACCACTGTCTCCGTATTTGGTGGAATAGCCGATACTGATTTCGCTTTTGTTGCTGGTCCCCACTACTAAATAATTTCTGGACTGGGCTGAATAATACAAAGTTATCATCCGCAGCCGCGGTTTAATATTAGCTCTTATTGGTTTGCCCTTATCTCCTTCTGTCTTTATAAAAGATTCATATTGCGGCAGGAGCAAGTTATAAGCATTTTCTATTTCAACCATGCGGTAAGGAATATCAAACTGGGCAACTAACATCTGACTGTGAAGTAAATCAGTGACCGGACTATTACAAGGCATCAGCAACGCCATGCAATTATCCGGGAAAGCCCTCTTGGCAATGACTGCTGTTACTGCTGAATCAACACCTCCGCTAAGACCAAATACTACACCTTTAGCCCCAGCTGCAGCAACCTTTTCCCGTAACCACTCCACCAAATGATGCACTACTGCTTCACAGTTCATGTTTTAACCCCCCCCCTTATCATTGAGAACATAAGACAATATTATATGATTTTTATGCATCCATCAATCATGACCTGCCTTGAATCATAAAAATATTCCCGCTATTTAGTTATTCAACACTGAACATAATCAATCCTGCCTCTTGTCCTTAATAGATTTTCAACAGCTTTATAGAGGGATCATTTCAATATCTCCCCAAGCCATCATCTGGTCATCTTTTATTGCAACTATGCTCAGTTCCCGGTCTAATTTTTTTACATACTCTATTGCCCTCTCCAGAGCAAATTTATTCTTTACTAAATTACCGGCCTGAGTTGCTACAGCATCTGCTAAAATGGCTGATGATCCTTTTATTACTACTGCGTCGGCCACACCAAAACTTAAGCTGTGACCCACCGTCCCTGAAGAAGTACAAATTCCCGCTGGTTTTTCTCCTGCTTTTACTTTAAACCCAATTTTGTAACTGAATGGCGACTCCCCGGCATAAATGGCAATATTACGTTCCCGGGCAGATTTGAGATAAATATCCCCGCCGTTTTCTACAATTACTTCCGGGGAATACTGTTCCAATATTTGCCCAATATAATCAGCTACTGCCCCGGCAACTGCTGCCATAGGGCCTACTCCTGCAACAGCCGCTGCCGCAGCCATTTTAACGGCTATTTCCGGTGCCTCCGGAAAAGTTTTTATTGGCACCAGCGACGTCTGAAATTGGGGGTGGGACAGAATATATTCCTCCAGTTGCCGGCGGATTTTAATGGTTTCCTTATAACATAATGATATAAGGCTATCGGAATAGACCTTATTCTCTACCCCAATAGCCAAATCAGTCTCTTTCACTTTCACGTTAAAATATTTCAGGTCATTACCTAGCTGCAGCAAACGATAATCCCGGTCTCCAAACCCCTGTTTCTCCGTTACCATAAAATTTCTCAGACTGCCTCCCTGACATCAAAATGAAGAATAATCGCACGGGTCGGGCAACATTCCAGGCACATCCCGCACAAGACACATTTGGAATCTTCAAAGGATATGATCATTGTTTCACGATCGATAGCCAATGCTTCGGTTGGACAAAACGATGCACAGGCTCCGCATTGAATACATAATTCATCATGCCATACTACTTTTTCGCTCAATGGTTCAACAATTACTCCCAGGCTTTTTAAGAACTCGAGCCCCTGTTTGTATTTATCTTTATCCCCTTCCAGTTCCATCACCAGATAACCTTGTTTTAACGGGTTGATATCAGCTTTTAAAATATTGACTATCAAATCATAATTTTTTACCAACCGATAAATAATTGGCTGTTCTGACTGCGCAGCAGAGAAATAACATACTATTTTATTCTTCATTATTTACCCCTCCTGTTACCGTTTAAAAGAATTCCCCCCGCGTTTCTTTCGGGAATTGATTTAAATTCTATATCAGCTTCTGCTCCCGGCAGCGGAGCAACCGGGCTGGTGAGTTCAAATCTGCCCTGCTTGATCCATGATTTTAAAGTGGCAGCAATTATCCTGGCTCGTGGATAACTCGATTGCGGGGTAGTTTTAACTTCCTTCCCTTCAATAATTACTTTGCCCTTCTTCAGGTCAGCTACACATACAAAACCCAGATCTATCGGTTTTGAATATGGATACCCTTCCTTATAATCAACCACCGGGCAATAAAGATCTTCATCCTTTACAGCAGTGTACATTAATATTTCTTCATTTAAGATTGGGATTGGAATTCCTATCCCAACTGCCATCGTTGCTCCATAGCCAATATAGCTTAGTCCGACTATCCAGTTGGCATCCATTTGCTTTAAGTCCCCAATTACCGCCAGTGTCCCCGCAGAAACCTTCGGCACCCCATTATCACCCCGCAAAACATTTGGATGATGCTGGGTACCGTTCCAGGCTACATAACCTATCCCGCCGCCCAGAAAGATACGGGTGCCTATTCCAATAGTTTTATAATACGGGTCATTTAACAAAGGGCTTAGCTGCCCGGCTGTTGAGTAACTGGCATTCCCCAGGTTTGGTTTTAAAATGCCCATGTAAGTATATATAGTCTTATCGCCTAAGTTTACAGCACAATTATAGTTTTGATAAGCATTGCGCGGATTAAACATAAAGGCATCATTAACATCATTAAGTGTTATTATGGTATCCACTCTTTTATTAGGATAACAGTCAGTTCCATAACCTTCCGCTTCCAGGCGGACCTCTTTTCCGTCCAGCAAATCATGTATTACATGGCCTCCCCCGTAAGAAAAACGCCCCGGGAATACTTTGTTTTCTGGATCGGTTTCCGGCAGCTGGCCGGCGCCAATATAAGCATCGACTGCAGCAATGCCGGTGTAAGCTTCTACACCATTCAGCCAGACTTTTTTCATTTTTATGCGGGGTTTGGAATGGCCAAAATTGATGAAGGCCCCGGAAGAGCACATAGGCCCGAAAGTGCCGGTTGTTACCACATCGATTTCCTGGGCTGCTGCTTTTATTCCTTTCTCCTCGACAACCTGTATGACTTCTTCTGCAGTTACAACCACTGCTTCGCCACGTCTTATTTTTTCATTGATTTCTTCATAAGTTTTTTGCTGAGCCATTAATTCTCCTCCTGACTTAAAAGTGTTCTGGCAATATTTACTGCTGCTCTGGCATCTTTAGAATACCCATCGGCACCAAGGCTTTTTGCATATTCTTCTGTAAGTACCGCTCCCCCGACCATCACTCTGCATTTTAATCCCCGCTCTTTTACTTCCTGTATAACTTCCTTCATTTTTGGCATGGTAGTTGTCATCAAAGCACTCAAGCCAATAATATCTGCTTTTTCTTTTTCAGCAGCATCCACAATATCAGCCGCTTTGATATCCTTGCCCAGATCGATCACCTTAAATCCATAGTTTTCAAGCATAACTCCAACAATATTTTTGCCTATATCATGGATATCGCCTTCAACTGTGGCCAGCACGATTACCCCCAGCGTTTGTTCTGCATCTTCTGCCAGGTAAGGTTTAACTATGGCAAAAGCTTCTTTCATAGTTTCCGCGGCCCTTAATAACTGGGGCAGAAAATATTGTTTGCGGTCATATAAGTCGCCAGCCATTTCAATGCCGGGAATTAAACCACCGTTTACTATATCCAGTGGCGCTATTTTATCTTCGTGCAAGGCTTTTTCCAGCAGGCCGGCTATTATTTCCTTATTACCTTCCAGTACAGCTTTTTTTAACTTTTGCTCAACGCTGGTCGCCTCAATAAAAGGTTGCTCCGCTATTTTCGCTTCAGCAATAACATTATGTCTGCCGACCAATTCAGGTATATTGCAATTAATGCAGATCTGATGCCGGACTGTGGGCGGCCTGTTATCAGCTGAATTAATATCTTTGTATTTGCTTATGAAAGCGGCACTGTTCCTGTCGCGGTTAAGTAAAACTGCCGCGGCCCGGGTCACATCCATCATTTTTTCGTCGAAGGGATTTATTATCGGCAAATCCAGTCCTGCCGCCCAGGCCATGGCCAGATAGGCCGAGTTTATTATATCGCGTCCGGGAAGGCCGTGAGACACATTGCTGACTCCCAGTACAGTTCCCACCTTGAGTTCAGTTTTTATGATCTGCAGTGCCTTTATGGTTTCCATAACCTGATTCTGTTCTGCACTGGCAGTTTTAACTAAAGTATCAATAAAAATGTCTTCATCACGCAATCCATATTCTTTGGCTCGCTGATATATTTTTCGGGCAATCGCCACCCGGCCTTCAGCTTTATCAGGAATGCCGTTTTCATCCAGGCAAAGTCCCAGGATTGCTGCTCCATATTTTTTTGCTAATGGGAAAACTTCCCGCATTTTCTTCTCTTCTCCGGTGGTTGAATTTATCAAAGCACGTCCCACAAAACTTTTTAATCCTTTTTCTAAAGCATTTATATCTGCAGAGTCAATTGTCAGTGGGATATCAACCGCTGCCTGAATATTTAAAATGGCTTTTTCCATAGCTAAAGCTTCATCTATTCCCGGGACACCCATGTTTACATCCAGGACTGGCGCTCCAATTTCTGCCTGCTTACGGGCTTCTTCAGTAACTACTTGCATTTGTCCGGCTTTAATGTCTTCAGCCAGTTGCTTGCGTGCAGTCGGGTTAATCCTTTCTCCTATATAAGCTAAAGGATATTCATCGCCTAATATTACCTTGTTCGTGCGTGAGGCTAAAGCCATTATTTTTTTATTTTTTCGCGATACCGGGCTTAAGGATTTTAATACCCTGGCAATGGCCTGGATATGCTCTGGTGTAGTCCCGCAACATCCGCCAATAATATTAGCACCCGCATCGCGTAATCTGATAGCATATTCAGCCATTTCTTCCGGGCTGTCAGGAAATACCGTCTGATCATCGATCAAGGCCGGCAAACCGGCATTGGGTTCAACTGACAAATAGCACCCGGAGTATCTGCCCATAATTTCAATTACCGGCAGTAATTCTTTGGCCCCGCCGGAACAGTTGGCACCTATGGCCAAAGGCTGAAAAGCTTCCATAATGATTAGGGCTGTGATCGGGTCAGTCCCCATCATGGTAAACCCGCCTGTTTCAAAGGTCATATGAGCTATTACCGGCAATCTGGTATTATACCGGGCAGCAATAAGGGCTATACGCATTTCGCCAATATCAGTCATAGTTTCAATTGATAAAAGATCTGCTCCGGCCCTTTCACAAGCTATTGCCTGTTCTTTATAAGCTTCATATATAAGGTCGAAGTCGGCATCGCCAAGGGGACTAAGTAATTTACCGGTTGGCCCAATTGAAGCAGCAACCAGAGCTTTGCCCTGTGCACTTCGTTTGGCTGTAAAAACAGCTTCCTGGTTTATATCATTGACCCGGTTTTCAAGCCCATACTCTGCCAGCTTGAGGCGGTTAGCTCCAAAAGTATTGGTTTGGATAATGTCAGACCCCGCCTGAATATACTGATAATGAATATCTTCCAGGACTGCCGGATTATTAAGACCATAAATTTCAGGGCATTCGCCGGTCTGCATACCGGATTTCTGCAGTATGGTCCCCATGGCTCCATCGAGTATCAGAATTCTCTTTTTTAGCTGTGAGCCAAAATCTAATGTCATCAATAATCCTCTCCTCTTATAAATCTGCTGACTAAAAATTTTGAAATAAAAAAGCTCTCATGTAAGAGAGCAAATTTTTTCTCTCTTATCTGTCAGGATATTAACCTGCAGGATTTGGCACCATACTCATAAAGTTGGTTGCCGGGTTTCATCGGGCCCGTCCCTCCGCCTCTCTGGATAAGAGTATTCTTTTTTTATATATAAGTCATGATATTTTTTCTGATTCTTGCGGTTTTGATTCCTGATCTGCTGACTCAACTGCTATCTTTTGGCCAGATTCAACATTAGTGGTATCCGCTGTATTTTGCTCAGTTTCCTCTGCCGGTTTTTCAGCCGCTTCGCTTTTATTTTCGGTCTCCTTAACCGCCTCATTGACTTTTTCGGCTGCTTTTTGCAGGGGTGGCTTTTTGGTGTTGGTATCAGCTTCAAAATTGACGGCATCCTGAAATTCTTTTTGTACTCCCGAAGTATATTTTTTTATTTCACCCATTGTCTTGCCTATAGTTTTAGCTACTTCAGGAAGTTTTCCCGGGCCAAATACCATTAAGGCCACAATTAAGATCAACATTATTTCCCATGTGCCGAAATTACCAATAAGTGCAAATTGCATGGATTACCTCCTGATAGCATGCCTATCTGCCGTCTCTAATATCACATTTTACTTGTCTTTAATTATATTGGCAACTCATTTATTTTAAGATAAAAATAGGCTGGTTAAAAACACAACCAGCCTATTAAAAAAGTTTAATGGTTATCTTAATTCAGTAGGCACAAATGCATCGATCAGACCAATAATAAATGCTGCTATCAATGCCCCTATCAAACTTACAGAAAAATAACTGGGGATAATAAACTGGGCAACATATATTACTATCGCTGCAGTTATAAAACCAACTATCCCCCGGGATCTTGGTGATATCTTATCGCCCAGTATAGCTTCTGCTATATAACCCAAAACAGCAATAACAACAGCTGTTATTAATGCTCCCCAAAACCCGGCTACGCTGACTCCGGGGATCAAATAAGCTATTACCAGCAAAACCAGTGCGGAAACTATAAATCTCACTATCATTCCAAGCATTCGCAGACCTCCCTTCGTAATAAATAAATTTAAATTGCTTTTTTATTTCGTATATTTATACTGCCAAATTTGATAATAAAATATGTAATGAAATTGTATTTTGCTTAAAAGGGTTATAATTGATCCCTGCCAAACTTTTTAAAACATTTTTCATTAAACCTTATTTTTAAAACTATTACATAACAGGCAGGAATTTCCCAATTCAGGAGCGAAGATAAAAATGCAAACATATATTCGGAGGAAAGCAATGTTAGCTGTCCTGAATACTCTTTTCATCAATGGCATAGAGGCCAGGCCTGTTAAAGTAGAGGTTGATATCCAAAACGGATTGCCTGATTTTCAAATTGTCGGATTAGCCTCAATAGCGATAAAGGAAGCCCGCGAAAGAGTCCGCTCCGCTATAAAAAATTGTAATTATAAATTTCCCAATCAAAAAATTATCGTTAATCTTGCCCCGGCTGATTTGAAAAAAGAAGGAACCCATTTTGATTTAGCGATTGCTCTGGGTATATTGATTGCTTCTGAGCAGGTAAGGCCGGCTGGTGAGCAGTTATACTATTTAGCCGGTGAATTATCCCTGGATGGTATTGTGCGTAAAGTACCTGGTATCTTGCCCATGGCCCTGGAATTGATTAATTTGTCTTATCCGGTGCAATTTATAATTCCTGAAGAAAACAGCCCGGAAGCAGCTTTAGTAAACGAACTTGCTGCTTTGCCTGTAAATCATCTGAACCAGGTAATTAAATGGCTTGAAGGAGAAATATCTTTAGAATCGGTTAAAGCCGATAAACAAACAAACACGGTTAAATTTGCCCAGGGTGATTTTGCCGAAGTAAAAGGGCAGGATACAGCTAAAAGAGCCTTGCAGATAGCAGCCGCCGGAATGCACAATATATTGTTGATTGGTCCGCCAGGCGGCGGCAAAACCATGTTGGCCCGCCGTGTAGTTTCCATTTTTCCTGATATGACGCGCCAGGAGGTTCTGGAATCTACTCGTATATATTCAGTTGCCAATTTGCTTAACACTGATCAACCCCTCATAAACAGCAGGCCGTTTCGCTCACCCCATAAAAACGCTTCCAGTGCCAGCATTGTTGGAGGAGGACGAATTCCACGTCCGGGAGAAATAAGCCTGGCCCAAAACGGCGTACTGTTTTTAGATGAGCTTCCCGAATTTAATCGTGATGTGCTGGAAGCTTTACGGCAGCCTTTGGAAGACAAGGTGATAACTGTAGCTCGTGCCCACGGCGCTTATACATTTCCGGCTAATTTTATCCTGATTGCCAGCATGAACCCCTGCCCCTGCGGCAATTTTGGCTCCCAATTGGAGTGCCGCTGCACACCTCTTCAAATACATAAGTACCTAAGCCGTATCAGCGGCCCTCTTTTAGACCGCATGGATCTGCATGTTGAAGTGCCGCGGGTCCGCTTTGAGCAGTTAAAAAACCGTGATCAGGGTGAAACTTCTGCACAGATTAAAGAAAGAGTAGCCTTAGCCCGTACTGTACAGGAAAAGCGATTTGCCGATCAACACAATAAGGTAAACGCTTTAATGACCCCCGGTGAAGTAAAACGTCATTGTATTTTAGATAAAGAGACTGAACAGCTTTTAAAATCTGCTTTTAATAAACTTAACCTAAGTGCCAGAGGCTATGATCGTATACTGAAAGTGGCAAGAACCATAGCCGATTTGGATGATGAAACTGCAATTAAAATCCGGCATATAGCAGAAGCCCTGCAATACAGAAGTCTGGACAAGAAATACTGGATGGCTTGATATCATTATTCGCAAAGGAGAGATTTTTTTGACTGGCAGTTTTATTCTGGCTATTGATCAGGGAACAACCGGCACTACTTGCTTATTGATAGATCACGACGGCCGAATTGTAAGTCACGGTTACCGCGAATTCAGGCAGTTTTACCCTCAACCCGGCTGGGTGGAACATGACCCTCAGGAAATATGGGCAGTTACTATAAGTGTTGCCAAACAGGTAATTCTACAAGCCAATTTAAACAGCAGTCAAATCGCTGCCATCGGTATTACCAATCAGCGGGAAACTACCGTAGTATGGGATAAAAAAACCGGGCAGCCAGTTTATAATGCTATAGTCTGGCAATGCCGCCGCACTGCTCCGCTATGTGAGGAATTAAAAACCGCGGGATTGGAACAGGCTGTTAAAGAAAAGACCGGCTTAGTTATTGATGCCTACTTTTCTGCCACCAAACTAGCCTGGATTTTAGAAAACATTCCCGGAGCACGGCAAAAAGCGGAAGCGGGTGAACTGCTTTTCGGCACAATTGATACCTGGTTGGTATGGAAGCTTACCGGCGGTCGGGTACATGTAACTGAATATTCCAACGCTTCGCGTACCATGCTATATAATATCCATGATTTGCAATGGGATGAACAATTGCTGGAAAAGCTCAATATTCCTTATATAATGCTGCCTGAAGTTGCATCCTCCAGTGAAATATACGGCCTTACTGAAGCTGATATTCTGGGCAGTGAAATACCCATTGCCGGCATGGCCGGCGACCAACAGGCAGCTTTATTCGGTCAAGCTTGTTTTCAGGCCGGGATGGCCAAAAACACCTATGGCACTGGTTGTTTTCTGCTGATGAACACCGGATCTACCCCAGTTAAATCCGAGCATGGCCTTTTGACTACTATTGCCTGGGGATTAAACCATAAGGTTGAATATGCTCTGGAAGGAAGTGTCTTTATTGCCGGAGCCGCTATTCAGTGGCTGCGGGATGAATTAAAGATCATAAGCCATGCTGCTGAATCAGAATCAATGGCTGGTTCTTTGCCTGATAACGGCGGAGTCTATATGGTTCCCGCTTTTGTCGGACTAGGTGCTCCCTATTGGGACATGTATGCCCGCGGAACCATAACCGGACTTACTCGGGGAAGCAAGCGGGAACATCTGGTACGTGCTGCCCTGGAAGCGATTGCTTTTCAAACTTCTGATGTATTAAAGGCTATGACTGATGATTCAGGCATAACTTTAAACTCTTTACAAGTCGACGGCGGGGCTGCCGGCAATAATTTTTTAATGCAATTTCAGGCTGATATACTAAACGCAGCTGTAAAACGGCCTGAAATAACTGAAACTACCGCAGTCGGAGCCGCTTTTCTGGCTGGACTGGCGGTTGGATACTGGGAAAACCAGCAGGAATTGATAGAAACCCATAAGACAGAACGTTGTTTTCATCCTGCCATGACTGATGAACGGCGGTCTTTATTGCTGCAAGGCTGGAAACAGGCTGTTGCCAGTGCTCTGTCCAAAAACTGATTAAAAGGGAGTGTTTAAAATCAGCGATTTAGCCTGGGTGGATTTCACCCTTCTGGAAGCTTTTATGACCGATGTATTTAAAGCGATCGGAGTACCGGCAGACGATGCTGCCATATGCAGTGAAGTACTCATTACTGCTGATAAGCGAGGCATAGATTCACACGGTATCGGACGCTTAAAAACAATTTATTATGACCGTATCAAAGCTGGCATATTAAACCCGGTAACCAATTTCGAGATAATACGCGAAGCTCCCGCTACGGCAGTTATAGACGGCCATCATGGCATGGGCCATGTAATCGCAAAAAAAGCTATGCAGCTAGCTATCGATAAAGCTGGTCAATTTGGTATGGGTATGACCGCGGTGCGCAATTCCTCCCACTATGGTATAGCCGGATATTATGCATTGATGGCTGCCCAGCAAGGAATGATAGGTATTACCGGCACTAATGCCCGGCCTTCCATTGCCCCAACTTTAGGTGTGGAGAATATGCTGGGAACTAATCCTTTGACTTTTGGTATCCCAACTGATGAGCCGTTTCCATTTGTGCTCGACTGTGCCACTTCAATTTCCCAGCGCGGTAAAATTGAAGTTTATGCCCGTGCTGACAAGGAGATCCCGGCCGGTTGGGTAATTGACCAGGAAGGAAATGCCCGCACCGACACTCATCAGATACTAAAAGATTTAGTATCTGGTTATGCAGCTTTGACTCCGCTGGGCGGAATCGGGGAAGACCTGGGAGGATACAAGGGTTATGGGTATACAACTGTAGTGGAGATTCTGTCTGCTGCCTTGCAGGGCGGTGCATTTTTAAAAGCACTGAGCGGCAGGGACGAAAGCGGGAACTTGCGTCCTTACGGATTGGGTCATTTTTTCATCGCCATTAACATAGAATGTTTTACCGGGCTAAATAGTTTTACTAAAACAACCGGAGATATTCTACGTTCTATAAGAGCATCAAAAAAGGCCCCGGGCCAGGACCGGATCTATACTGCCGGTGAAAAGGAGTATCTGGCCTGGCAGGAGCGAAAAGACAAAGGAGTCCCGGTAAATGAGTCCCTGCAGGCAGAAATACTGGCTATGCGTGATGAGCTCAAACTAACCCGGTATAAATTTCCATTTGAATAAACTGGCCCGGTCAATTCAGGCAATATGTTTAAGCAGCCAGATTTTAATTACATTCAGAACTTTTTCTTTTTCGGCGGCAGTTTCATTCATGGTTTCATGATAAAGGTTTTCGAATATATGAAGTTCCTTATCCAGGGAGCCGGCTTTTTGCATAACTTCTTCACTGCCCCAGTAATCAACGATTCCATCTGCCTGGCCGTGAATAATTAAAAGGGGCAGGATCAGTTCTGTTGACCTGGCTAAACATTCCTGCCCGGCTGATATGAATTCTGTGTACCACCTGCTGGATACCCG
>DAOPZM010000007.1:0-45236 GCA_035353375.1 Syntrophomonadaceae bacterium | reverse complement strand
CTAAACATTCCTGCCCGGCTGATATGAATTCTGTGTACCACCTGCTGGATACCCGATCATGCACCAGCGGGTCATTAATATATGCCTGGACAACATTTGGGTCGTGGGATAAAAGTTTGCTGTCCAGCCCGCTGGACATCGACAGCGAAGGCAAAGTCATGGATAAAAATAATGCTAATTTGATTTTTAGGGGCGAAACTTCCACTTTATTCTTTAATCCCGCCGATGACAAGATTAAACCAGCAAAATCCTGGCCATATTTAAGCACATATTTAAAGGCTATTACTCCTCCCAAGCTATGCCCCATTATAATTACCGGCAAATCCGGATGATCATTTTTAGCCAATTGAACTATAAGATCAAAATCAGCTGTATATTCATCAAAAGACATAATGTGTCCTCTTTTTCCCTCTGACCTTCCATGCCCGCGGTGATCGAGAGCATAAACCGACAGATTGTCATCCTTAATCGTATCCAGTAGATTAGCATAGCGGCTACCGTGTTCTCCCAACCCGTGGCAAAGAACAATTAAGCCAGTTGGTTTTTCCTGTTTCCAGGTTTGATAAAATAACCTGAGCCCATCGGTACTGGTAAACTCTCCGGTATTGTGAATGTAGTCTGACATGATTAATTTCTCCTTTCTTTATTGAACCTGTTCTCCGCTTGGTTTTTCTGCCTTTAATCCGTTAATAAGGGACATAACCAGATTAATTTTGCCGAAATCTCCTTGAGTAGGTTCGTACAATGCCGTTTCCCGCCCCAATAATCTTTCCCGGATTTCATCCGGGTCACTGCCCTTAAGATATAATTCCTTAACCTTAACGTATAAATCTTCCCAATAAGATATTTTTCTTTTAACAGCTTCCCTGGCATCTGTAACTATTGATCCTGAACTGCAAAACAGGGTCGTAAATTCATACTGTAAAAGCTTGTGCAAAGAAGATAACATTTCTGTCGCATCTTCATCACTTCTTAAAGTCGGGACTTTCTCACGCACAAAGATATCTCCGGCAAAAAGCCATCCCTGCCGGGGTTCTAGCAGACAAATATGATCGAGGCTATGTCCTGGGGTATGGATTATATTAAATTCATATTGATTGGTTTTAATAGTTGCCTCCAGAGGAAGTACTTGAGATGCCGGTGGCTCTCCCCAGGCATAATTTTGATAGAACCGCATACGTCCGGTCCAAAGAAATGGGTTTTCAATAAGTGGTACGGCAAGGCGGTGGGCAAAGGTCTTTTTAACACCTAGTTTTTCCTGAAAGATAATATTATTACCGATATGATCTTCATGGTGATGAGTGTTAACGATCAGGTCAACTGGAATATCAGTAAAAGCAGCTTCAATTTCATCAGCAACATGAAACGGTCCCGTATCTATCAATAGGCCGTCTATATAATAGCAGGCCATAGTATAGACCGGTTTGCCTTCAATAAGCCTTCCCATTGTGAACTGGGTAATATCTCCATAATTCAGCGGATTTATTATAAATTCCCCCTCCTTCGGTATACATTACCATTTTATTGCATTATATATTTATCATCCACTTTTCCGTAATATTGTTATTATTGCGGGAAGGCTATTTTATTTTTTTGTTTCGAAACACATATTTGTTTAAGGTTGTCAAACAGTTCAGCCACCGTAATAACCCCAACTCCACCCGGAACTGCACTGGCTATCGCAGCTTTTTCCCTGGCAGTTTCATCAACATCTCCAAACATCTTGCCATTCTGATCGAAATTGATTCCGGCATCAATTATTACTGTATCTTCCCTGACCATATCTGCAGTTATAAAATTTAATCTACCCATAGCTGCTACCAATATATCAGCATTAAAAATTTCTTTTTTCAGATCTTTGGTGCGGGTATGACATACAGTTACAGTTCCGTTCTCTGCAGTCATCATTACGGCCAGTGGACTTCCCAGAATAGTGCTGCGCCCCACGATCGTTACATTTTTACCTTCGATGGGAATGTTATGCTCCTTGAGCATACGAATGACTGCCTTGGGTGTTGATGGCTGTATTCCTGCCTGCTTGCTGATCAGTTTTCCCAGATTGTAATTGTGGATACCTTCGACATCTTTGTGATATGCTATGGCATTAACCAATTTGTTGTCATCAATCTGATTGGGAAGCGGTTTTTGCAGCATTATCCCATCGATTTCCGAATCATTATTCAGCTCAGTTATGATTCTCAAAACTTCGCTTTCATTTACTTCTGCCGGCAGATTTAAAACATCAATTTTGATGCCGGTTTCTTCGGCAAATCTAACTATACCCTTAACGTATGCCTGAGATGGCCCGTCCTCCCCCACCACAATTATAGCCATACGCATTGGTGTTGAAGCGGCAAACTGTGAAATCTCCGCTTTAAGTTTATCTCTTATTTCCCGTCCATAAATAAGCATCTTTCATTGCCTCCAGGTTGATTATTTCTTACGCAGTTGTTTTAATATTTCGATATCCTCATCTAAACCTTCCAATGGTGTCTCCAGAATAAAGGGGAACTGAGAAAAAAACGGGCTGGCCATTAAAGCCTTAAATCCCTCTATACCGATGAAGCCTTTTCCGATATGACTATGCCTGTCTCTGGCTGCGCCTAATTCTTTCATACTGTCATTGGCATGTACCAGATATACTTTGTCTTTGCCGAAAGAATCCTCCATTTGCTTAACTATTCCTTCGATTCCGGCAGCGGTGGTACAATCATAACCGGCAGCATAAGTATGGCAGGTATCATAACAAATGCCCATCTTATCCTTATGCTCTACTCTGTTCAAAACTTGCTTTAATTCTTCAAAGCTGCGGCCGATTTCGGTTCCCTGCCCGGCCATAGTTTCTAATAGAATCTGGGTCCTGCCATCATGTTTTTCCAGTACCTGATTTAATAATTGACTTACTTTATCGATTCCGTCCGCTGTTGAAGCAGTAGTATAAGAGCCGGGATGCAGGACCAGAAAATCGGCATCGATTAAACTGCAGCGGGCTAAATCCTCTGACACTACCTGCAAAGCAAATTCATACACATCCGGCTTGGCCGCCGCCGGATTGCATATATACGGTATATGTACTGCTACCGGACCTATTTGGTTTGCCTTCAAAGTCGAGATAAAATAGTCGATTTCTTCCGCTGCCAGATTTCTGGCTCCCCTGCCACGAGGATTCCTTAGGAATATTTGTATTGATTCCAGACCCTTAGCTACAGCTTCGTCTGCTGTGGCCTTCAAGCCTTTACCAATTGATAAATGGGCCCCGATCGGAGTTTTCTTATAAATAATATCCCCTCATTTCCAATTAAAAAGCATCTTTTATATGATTGATTTTTTCCTGTCCGTCCATTATCAATATGGTAATTACATCAAAATGCATTTCCCCAAATGGCCGATTCATATTACTCATATAGATCAATGCTGCTTTTTTCAAATGCTCGGTTTTTTTATAGGTTATAGCTTCTTCCGGATAGCCGAATTTCAAGCTGGTGCGGGTTTTTACTTCGACAAAAATCATATCATTACCTTTGGTGCAGATAATATCCAGTTCACCAAAGCGGGTGTGATAATTCCTGGCAATCACTTTATAACCCTGTTGGGTCAGATATTCAGCTGCTTTACTTTCCCCCTGCCGCCCTAACTCTTTTTTCATACCCCTGCTCCTGTTTTAAACCTATCGCTCGTAGATAGTATAGCTTATTCAAGCCTTTGATTCCAATTACAGGCAAATTTATCAGATCCGATCCGGGATTCAAAACAACTCCTGCTGGTTTAACGAATGCCCGCCCACCAAAGTTTTGACCGGTTCAAAACTGGTACGATGAATCGGACAGATCCCGAAGCGGTTTATCATTTCCAGGTGTTCGCGGGTCCCATAGCCTTTATGTCTGGCAAAACCATATTGCGGGTAGATTGAATCCAGGTATTCCATGCACTGATCTCTTTCTGTTTTAGCCAGAATTGATGCACAGGCAATTGATATGCTAAGGCTGTCTCCCTTGATAATTGCCTGATAATCTATTGATAAACCCGGCAGTTTCATAGCATCAATCAGCAAAAAATCCGGCCTGATCTCCAGATTTTGCACTGCTGTCTGCATGGCTTCGCGGGTGGCATTATAGATATTTATGCGGTCCAGATAAGCCGGTGATATGTAACAAAGTGCCCAGGCTAAGGCTTTTTGTTTTATTTCCCCGGCTAACTTAAGTCTCATATTGGCAGTCAGTTTTTTGGAGTCGTTAACACCTGCCAAATAAAAGTTACGAGGCAATATAACTGCTGCCGCAACTACCGGGCCGGCCAAAGGGCCACGCCCTGCTTCATCGATCCCGGCTAAGAGATTATAGCCGTTATTGTAGGCCTGATATTCAAATTGTTTCAGCTTTTCTATTCTCTCCCTTTCCGCTTGGGTATCTAAATCTGGTTTAGCCATTTATAAATACCTTCTCCGCTTGATTTCATTTGTCGGGATTGTTTAATTATAGTGTCAGCAACCATTTCACCCTGTAAAATTGCTTCCTTAATTCCTGCCGGTTGAAAAGCATCACCAATGGTAAACACAAATGGTTGCAGGAATGACGGTATTTGTTTGAGCAGTTCATTCTCCGCTTCAAAACCAATCGCTGCAATAATAAAACCAGCGGGAATCAATTTTACTTCACCCTGATCATTTTTAACTGTAACCTGATCTGTTTCAATTTTCACTACCCGGCTGTTTTTATATAGAATGACCTGACCATTATGCAATCGTTCCAATAGTACCCGGCGGTTTTTCCTTTCAAGATCCGCAGCTATCGTTGCTCTTTCTTCAATAATTATTACCTGGTTTCCGTACTGGTTAAGATAATCAGCTGTCTCGCACCCGTTGCTCCCGCCGCCAATAATGACAACCCTGCTGTCTTTTATTTGTTTTTTCCCCTCAAAAATATCTCCGGCCGTAAAGCAAAACTGATAATTCCAACCTTCTATTACCGGCTTTTTTGCGGTTGAACCAGCAGCGATAATAATATAGTCAAAGGTGTTCTGCCGGCAATCTTCTTCTGTAAACGAATGATTCAGGATTATCTGAGCTCCGCTTAAGTAAAGTTGTTTAATTAAATATTCTTTCAGTTCACCGATACGTTCTTTATGGGGAGGTATCATTGCCCAGTTGAGCATACCTCCTAATCTTGCCGATTTTTCATACAGTGTTACCGTTATCCCCTTGCGTCTTAAGGCAATTGCAGCCTGCATACCGGCCGGACCAGCACCGACAACTGCTGCATGGATATGGCTTAGATCATCACCATGCCCTCTGTCAAAATCTGCTTCCCGTCCGGCAAGCGGGTTTACAGCACAGCTGACACTGTGGCCTTTATAATGACTGCCTATGCAGTTGTTGCATAATATACATGGTCTTATTACTTGACTGTTACCCGAACGGGCTTTATTCACCCATTGGCTGTCCGCCAGCAGGCTTCTTCCTATAAAAACGAAGTCAGCCTTGTTTTCAGCAATAATCTTCTCCGCCATGGCTGGTTTTCTGACTATCCCTCCTGCCATAACCGGAATAGTGACTTTTTTCTTTATAGCTTCTGCCAGATATATGCGCCAACCGTCTTCATATGAAGAAGGTTCTATACAGTTCAGCCCTGATTCATAAACTCCCGCTGAGCAATTTATAATATCAACTCCGCTTTTTTCAAGCATTGCCGCGATTTCTTCTGCCTGCGAAACATCCAGTCCACCCTGGGTAAAATCATCGATATTTAAACGTACCGATAAAGCCAGATCCGGTGTTTGTGTTTTGATGCCCCTGCATATTTCAACAAGTATTCGCGACCGGTTTTCCAAAGAGCCTCCAAATTCATCCGTTCTCTGATTACTCTCGGCTGACAGGAATTGGTTAAGCAAATAACCATGGGCAGCATGGAGCTCGACTCCATCAAACCCAGCTCTGTAAGCATATTCTGCTCCCTTGACAAACTTTTCAATGATATTTCTTATCTCTGTTATAGACAGTTCCCTTGGCATTTCTTTTATTATTGCGCATGGCAATGACGATGGGGCTACTGGCGTAATCCCCCCGGTTACTGTTGATGTAGTCTGCCGGCCGGCATGAAGCAGCTGAATAAATGCTCTGCAATTATAAGCTTTGATGATACTGGCCAGTCTTGCCAGTCCCGATATGTACTTAGAATGATCGATGCAAATCTGCCCAAAACCTTCTCTGCCAATTGGATCATCAATGACAGCTGCCTCGGCAATAATTACTCCTGCACCTCCAGCGGCGCGTTCGCGGTAATAGTTCAGAAGACGTTCTGTAACTTCACCTTCCAAAGAAGCATAGCCGGTGGTCATAGGTGCCATTACTACACGGTTTTTGATTTTGAGACGACCGATTTTACCCGGTGAGAATAATTGTACGTAATTATCCATTTAATCTTGAACCTTTCTTACTGATACTGCTGGTTTAAAAATTGCTGACTGGGTCCTAACTGACTTTGGGTTGACTTCAGGACAGCTTCTAAAGCAGGAATGTCCTTTGATGTCAGAACCGGTTCCTTTCCCTCCTTGATCTTCTTAATAGTCTTTTCCACTGGCACTACCCTGAAATATTCTCTTCCCTCATCCTTATATGAATGAGAATAAGTTGGAGTATATGCAATCTCTGTTAAAACAGTGTTGCCACTGGTAAAATCCTT
This sequence comes from Syntrophomonadaceae bacterium, assembly GCA_035353375.1. Classification (GTDB taxonomy): domain Bacteria; phylum Bacillota; class Syntrophomonadia; order Syntrophomonadales; family Syntrophomonadaceae; genus UBA1368. Next base: position 38,559 of record DAOPZM010000007.1, on the reverse strand, counting down.
GGTAAGTTTAAGTTTTAAAACGATACCGCTGTTTCGTTCCAATCCGCGCTGGTGACTGATAAAATTACCCATCGAATAGATTACAAATTTATCCTTTCCATCAATTTTTATTACTTCCATAGTTTGAATAACATGCGGATGGCTGCCAAGTATTATATCTGCCCCGGCAGCAAGAAACTGCCTGGCCAAATTTTTCTGTTCTTCCGTTGGCTCAGGGCTGTATTCAACTCCCCAGTGCAAAACCAGTACTATTACGTCAACCTGAGGTCTTAGTGCTTCTATATCAGCTAATATCTGATCTTTATCAAGAAAATTAAAAAAATAAGGATGCTCCGTCGGTACCGGCATGCCATTGGTGCTGTAGCTATATGCCAGGTATCCTACCTTCACATCTCTGATATCTTTTATTAAAAATTCCTGTCTGTCTTCTGCTGACAAATAAGTCCCCGCTGTATCAAGTCCGTGCTTATGCAGGATTTGCATAGTTCTGACTGCCCCGTCAAAACCTTTGTCCAAAATATGATTGTTGGCAGTAACAATCAGGTCAAACCCCGCATCCGCAAAAGCCTTGGCTGCAGCATCAGGACTGTTGAAGAGCGGATACCCGCTGTATCCAGCTGATGGCCCCGCCATCGGTGCTTCAAAATTTGTTGAACTGTAATCGCCTTGTTTGACCAAATCTTCAACATCAGCAAAAAAGGTCGGAAAACTGTATGAGCCGTCTTCCTGCAGGCCGGACCATATCTGAGTATTATGCATCAGGCAGTCTCCTGCTGCAGTTAAAGTAATCGTTTCTTTTCTGTCAGATAAGCCAGGTTCTTCATCTGCTATTACTGACTGAGGTATTTGCTGTACCTGCTGCTGTTCATAAAATAAGGCAGCTGCTATCAATAATATAGTCAATACTATTGATACCCGGGTAATAATAGTTCTCAATTCACCAGGTCTCCTCAAAAAAAAATAGGAAAACTATTTTAGCTTTCCTATATTCTAACCTTAAATAAATTATTAGTGTAAAACTAATTTACCGCTGTTTTAAGTTATTTAGTCAATTCTATTTCCCACTCGTCTTTGCCGTCGAGGGTAATATTTAATTTATAGCCATTGGATACAGCCAGTTTACTTACGTTTTCTTTCGATACCTGGCTGGTACCTGTGACTGTAATTTCATTGCTGCCTTTATCGATAAGTTTCTTGACTTTAATAACCGGCATGGGACAGCTTAGTCCTCTGACATCAACTTTTTCCATCGTTAACCCTCCTATGCTTCCCTGTAACTCCAACCAATCCAACACATAAATACAATACCTGTGATGCAAGCTATTTGACCATATATTCCTACCCCGGCAGCAGAGGCAGCAAACATAAAGTTATGTGCAACTGCCGCTCCTATGATCATGCCTAAAACAACTGCACCAGCATCCAGGTCTCCCTCACTGGAAAGCACTAATTGTCTTAATGGGCATCCGCCCAGCAAGGTTGCAGTCAGACCCACCAAAAACAGGCCAAGGAAATTCCAGATATGCATCATATGCGCTATCGGCTGCTCGGCAAAGCCAGCTTTAAAGAATCCAAATACCAGATTTAACACTAAAGCACCAACAAAAATCCCAATGAAACCTAATAACAAATAATTCTCTCTTATCAAAATGAAATCTCTTATGCCTCCGCTCAGGCAAAGCCTGGTTCTCTGAGCCAGGAACCCTACTATCAACCCGGCAATTAATGAAATAGCAATCGGGGCTGCCATTGATCCAGGTCCTTCCGCGCTAAAGAAGATTGGTCCTCCGGCATCCGGATTAAATACGGTAGCCTTAAGAAGTAAAAAGAGTAACAGCGCAGCGATCAGCGGTATTATATAACCACCGGCATTGGAATGGCTGTACTCTGCCTTGCCAAGATTAAAGCCTTTGCGCAGGAAAAATACCCCTGCTGCAACACCAGTAATGAAACCCAAAAATCCAACTACAGCATTGTAGTCTCCGCCAGCCATTCTTAAAACATCCCGTAAAGGACAACCTAAAAATACTAAGGCCCCTATCATCATAAACATTCCCATCGCAAAACGAACCAATGTCGATGAACCACCGCGAGCTTTAAATTCGCCCGCAAACATGGATGTAAAAACGGCCCCTAATATGATCCCAATTATTTCCGGGCGAATATATTGAACTACGCCTGCCCGATGAAGTCCTATTGCACCAGCAATGTCACGTTCAAAACAAGCAATACAGAACCCCATGTTCGAGGGATTCCCCAACTTGACTAGTACAGCTGCTATCGCTCCAATAACCAAACCAGCACATAAAATTAACCACTTCCTGCTATCCATCCCCAAATATAACCCCCTTTAATTTTTATAACTAATTATTATATTCTTAATTAGTTCTTCTTATTATATTTATACTGCTCTTTTGAGAAAATTCCTGCTTAATACTGAAAAAATCGACATATGAAAACAAAAAAACTACTCTCACTCGTTTGAAAGCAGTTTTTTTTGTTTATTTTGTGTCGATTAGTCCAGACTGAATCTGCCTAATTTTCCTTTGCGAAAATCATGCAGCAGCATTGTACATGTCTTCTCTAAATCAAGTTGTCCTCCTTTTAATAAATGGCCTCTTTTTTTGGCAATATCAATCAATAATTCCGGTTCCTCTTTATCAAGGCTTTCCAATTTAAACTGGTTTTTAAGAATTTGCGGCCATTTTTGCAATAATATTTTAAGCAGGTATAATGCAACTTCGTATTCGCTGTAAGCATTTTCGCCGACGATATTTAATAAAGCTAACTTCAGTCCTTGTTCTTCACTTTCGACTTTAGGCCACATCAAGCCTGGAGTGTCGAGGAATTCTATATCGTCTCTCACTCTGATCCACTGCTTGCCCCGGGTTACTCCTGGTTTGTTTCCTGTTTTAGCCGCCTTCTGCCTCACCACGCAATTTAAAAAAGTTGATTTCCCCACATTGGGGACTCCCGCCGCCATAACCCTGACCGGCCTTACCCTGTGGCCTTTATCCAGCATTTTTTGTGCTTGCTCGCGGTAACTTTCCATTATCGCTTGCAGCACTTCTTTGGAACCCTTGCCGCTGAGAGAGTCGATTCCCACAGCTGAACCGCTCTCCTGCCTGAAAAAGTCAAGATAAGCGGCAACAGCCTCAGGCCAGGCTAAATCAATTTTATTCAAAACAAATATTATCTTTTTCCTGGCGGCAATTTTTTCCAGCTCCTTATTGCGGCAGGAAAAAGGTGCTCTGGCATCCAGCAGTATTAATACTATGTCGACCAGCTTAATATTTGCCTCTATTTCACGCCGGGCTTTGACCATATGTCCCGGGAACCAGTTTATGCTCATAAAAAACCTCTGCTATATGTTTATTAAAAAAAAGAATACCCGCAGGTATTCTTCATTCTGTTATTTTTTAAATCTGCCTTTTTCCTTAACCCTGGCCTTCTTGCCGGTCAGTTCACGCAGGTAGAATAACCTGGCCCGCCGAACTTTACCTTTGCGGGTAACTTCAATTTTGGCTATTTTGGGGGAATGCATCAGGAAGGTCCTTTCTACTGCCACCCCGTAAGTAATCCTTCTGACCGTAAAAGTTTGGGAAAGTCCCCCGCCTCTGATTTTTAAAACTGTTCCTTCATAAATCTGAACTCTTTCTCTGGTGCCTTCAACAACCTTGACATGGACTTTGACTGTATCGCCAGGTCCAAACAGGGGCAAATCTTTCTTATAATATTCTTCCTCAATAGACTTTATGATGTCCTGCATTTTGGCGCCTCCCTTTTATGAGGTGTTCGTACATTTATTGTTAATGCAGCGGACCACCTATATTCAAACGAACAAAAGTAGTATATCATAAACAACACTTAAACTACAAGTTTAAAAAATATTTAAAACCAATAGGCCCCCAACAGTCTATCTAAAATAATGGCCACAGCGCTCCTTACTGATAAATGATTGTAGGAACGGTCAGGCTCGATCGGTTCCAGAATATAATCACAGCGCATAATCAATTCCTTATCTATTCCCCATCCGGTACCGAAAAGAATCAGGAAAGGTTTTTCCTCTTCATAAATAATATCCTTAAGTGACAGGTAATTTATCGTTTGGCCGTAATCACGGGCATCAGTAGCTATCGTTATTGGTTTGTGCCCGTTAAGGATACTGATTTTTTCTATAACCTGATCCAGGCTTGAACAGATCTCCAATATATTGAAAGCCTCTTTGCGGTCAGCGTTATACTTGCCTCCGTATCCTTCCTGCCAGTAGGATACGATATTACTAATCAGTTTCTGCTGGTTAGGTGATGGATGGACTACAAAAAACTTTTCTACATCATATGTACGGGCCGAACGCGCTATATCGTGCAGATCAAGGTTGGTAACCGATGTGGTTACTATGTCCAAACGCTTGTTATACATTGGGTAATGAAGTAAGGCTATGTATACTCTAGCTTTTCTCATCGTCTGACTCCCGGTTAAATAGAATTTCTGACAACAGATCTTTTTCCTCCGCTGTAAATTCCCTTTCCAGCAATAATTCCGGGTGCTTAAGCAAAGTTCTCAGTAAGCTTTGCTTAAGGCGCCATTGCCTGATTTTCTCATGATGCCCTGACAGTAGTTCTGCCGGCACTTCCATTTCCAAATAAACAGCCGGCCTGGTATACTGGGGATATTCCAGGAGTTTGTCGGTAAATGATTCTTCCCGGGCAGAATCATTGTCACCTAAAACACCCGGTATCAATCTGATAACGGTATCTGTCAGGACCATAGCAGGCAGTTCACCTCCTGTAAGCACATAGTCTCCTATAGATATCTCATCATCGACAATCTGCATTATCCTTTCATCGATGCCTTCATAGTGACCGCACAGTAAAACCAGATGATGGTGCCGGGAAAGTTCCTCGGCGATGCTTTGGTCCAGTCTTCGTCCCTGAGGCGAAAGATATACTACCCGGGAATCAGGGTTTTTAATCTTTTCGATGGCCCCGATTACTACATCAGGTTTTAAAACCATTCCGGCTCCTCCCCCATAGGGATAATCATCAACTTGCCGGTGTTTGTCCACAGCATAATCCCTGATATCGACAATATTGATTTTTACCAGAGCTTTTTCCACTGCCCGTTTAATGATACTTTCTGCAAAAGGAGATATAAACATGGCGGGAAAAAGCGTTAAAATATCTATTTGCATATACACTAACCTTCATCATCTATGATTCCCGGCAGTAAATCTACCTGCATTATTTTGCCGGGCAGATCAATTCTCAAAATAACTTTTTTGATAGCCGGAATTAGTATTTCCTTATAGCGGGAAGATTTAACTACATAAACGTCATTGGCGCCTGTTTCTATAACATCAGTAAGTTCGCCTAATAATCCTCTGTGATTATCATAAACCTGTAATCCTATCAGCTGAAAATGATAATAATAACCCTCCGGCAAAGGATATACTTCGGTTTTATCTATCTGCAGCAAACTGCCCCGGTATTCCTGGGCGGTTTCCTTATCGTCGATACCGCTTAATTTAAACAGCCAGCCGTTGGAATGGCTTTTAACTGTCTCCACCTGTTTAGTAAAAATCTGCCCTTTGAAATTAACTTTAACTTGTTGCAAAAGTTTGAAACGTTCAGGGAAATCCGTCAGAGGCATTACTTTGACTTCACCCTTGTAGCCAAAATGCCCGATTATTCTCCCGATGGCAATCAATTCTTCAGCCAAAAAACCACCTCCGGTGAAATAACTAATAGGGCCAAAAGCCCTATTTCATTATTTCTATAACTACTCGCTTGCCTTTCTTGGCGGCTGCAGCTTTACTTAAAATACGGATTGATTTGGCAATTTTGCCCTGTTTGCCAATTACCTTCCCCATATCCTCAGGCGCAACTCTTAATTCTATGACAACTGAGTTCTCTTCCTCAGTTTCCCTGACATCGACTGCCTGAGGGTTGTCTACCAGGGATTTGGCAATATACTCAACTAAATCTTTCATATTATAATCACTCCCTGCCTGACTTATTTGCGGCCGGCCGCAAACTTAGCCATAATGCCTTGCTTCTGTAACAGAGACTTAGCTGTATCAGAAGGTTTGGCACCTTCTGCCAACCATTTGAGGGCTCTCTCCTCGTCAATTTTTATTGTTGCCGGATCGGTGGCAGGGTCATAATAACCAATTTCCTCAATAAATCTGCCGTCTCTTGGGGACCTGGCATCAGCTACTACTACACGGTAAAACGGCTTTTTCTTGGCTCCCATTCTTTTAAGTCTGATTTTAGTTGCCATACTGGTCATCTCCTCAATAATATATTTTATTTAAACCCATAAGCCCCTTTAAATTATTAAAACGGAAACTTCATGGAGGGTAAACCCTTTTTGCCTTTTTTGCCGGTCATGTCGGCAAGTTGCTTCATCATTTTTTTTGATTCCTCGAATTGTTTTATCAGGCGATTTACTTCCTGCACTCTGGTCCCGCTGCCCCGGGCAATCCTTTTTTTCCGGCTGCCATTCAAAATAGACGGTTCTCTTCTCTCTGCCACAGTCATGGATTTTATTATGGCTTCTATGTGCAGCAATTCCTTTTCATCTAATTCGCCCTTCATACCTTTGAGTTGTTTTCCAAGCCCCGGAATCATACCTAATAAATCTTCCAGAGGCCCCATAGACTTTACTTGTTGCATCTGCTCCATAAAATCTTCCAAAGTAAACTCCTGGCTGCGAATTTTGCGTTCCATCTCTTTGGCTTGTTTTTCATCAAAAGCAGCCTGAGCTTTTTCGACCAGGCTTAAGATATCACCCATCCCCAATATTCTGGAAGCCATGCGCTCAGGAAAAAATGTTTCCAGAGCATCAATTTTTTCACCGACGCCGACAAACTTTATCGGACATCCGGTAACCGCCTTAACTGATAATGCCGCTCCTCCCCGGGTATCACCATCTAATTTGGTAAGAATAATACCGGTCAAGCCCAACTTTTCATTAAAACTTTCGGCAATATTTACCGCATCCTGCCCAGTCATGGCATCAACGACTAACAAAATTTCTTCCGGATTAACTGCTGCCTTGAGCTGGATCAACTCATCCATCAGCTCTTCATTAATATGCAATCTGCCAGCTGTATCAAGAATTATAACATCCCGATTATTGGTTCTGCTGTATTCCACTGCGCCTTTGGCAATATTGACCGGATCGCCCTGGCCCATGGAGAAAACCGGAACCCCGACTTGTTCTCCCAGTACCTGCAATTGCTTGATAGCTGCCGGACGATAAATATCACAGGCAGCCAAAAGCGGGCGGCGGCCTGATTTAATAAGATTCCTGGCCAGTTTGGCCACCGTAGTTGTCTTGCCAGCACCCTGTAAACCAACTGCCATGATCACTGTTGGCGGACGTGAAGAAAACAATAGCTTGCTTTCTGTGCCGCCCATTAATTCAGTCATCTCATCATGTACTATTTTAATAATCTGCTGGCCGGGAGTAAGGCTCTGCATAACCTCCTGCCCTATTGCCCGCTCACTCACCTTACTGATAAAATCTTTGACAACTTTAAAATTTACGTCGGCTTCCAACAGTGCCATCCGCACTTCGCGCATGGCAACTTTAATATCTTCTTCACTGATTTTGCCTTTGCCGCGCAATTTTTTGAAAATATCCTGTAAACGTTCAGATAAACCTTCAAATGCCATACTAATAATCCCCTTTAAACCGACTCTAAAGTTTTACTGATTATTTTGACTGCTTTAGCAATATCTTTACTGTTAAGTTCATCTTTTTTATTCAGCAGACTATAAACCAACTGCAGTTCCTGCTGAGTCCGGGAAAACTTCTCAGCTAACTGCAAACGCGCTTCGTAGTCTTCAAGCAAAGCTACCGCTCTTTTTAATAAGTCATAAACGGCCTGCCTGCTAATGTTTAAATACTCAGCAATTTCTGTCAATGACAAGTCATTCTCATAATGCATGTTCATAACTCTTTGCTGCTTTTCCGTTAGAAGCGGCCCATAAAAATCAAACAGCAAAATTATATGTTCTATTTTTTCTAACATAGTATTATGCTCCCTGTCAAGGATAAATACTTTACATCAATAGCAATTTTACTATCCAGTTATACACTTGTCAAATCAATTGGGTTTTTTGCTTTAAAATATAATATGAATTACAATAAATATATTAATAATTCTATAGTATATAATTTCTACACTACTTACAGAAGGAGCGATAGCATTGACCGAAAAAATTGCCTTGATCACTGACAGTGGCTGTGACATACCCTCGGAACTGGCTGAACAATATAATATTAAAGTATTGCCTTTAAAGGTTATTTATCCTGATTGCCAGTATTCTGACCGGGTCGACATTCAACCGGAAGAAGTATACCGGAATATGCCTGATAAAATTCCTACAACCTCGATGCCTTCGTTGCAGGAAATTAAAAATTTATTTGAAAGAGTTCGTCAGGAAGGTTTTACTCATGTTTTGGCGGTTCATCTTTCCAGCAATCTCTCCGGCACCTATAACGCAGTAAAAACGGCAGCCCAGGATTTTGAGGGTCTGGTAATTAAGACTATTGATACCAAAACTCTATCAATGGCTTCAGGCTGGATGGTCCTGGAAACGGCCCGTAATATTGCCAGTGGCTTTACTCTGGAAAAAGCCGCAGAAAATCTGCAGAAAATCAGACCCCGGATCCATGGTTTTTATGTTATTGAGACTCTTGAATATCTGCGCCGTGGAGGTCGTATTGGTGCGGTAGCCAACATGCTGGGACAATTTTTACACTTAAAACCAATTATTTCAATTGATCCGGACGGAAAGTACTTTACCTTCTGCAAAGCAAAAGGAAGACGCAAGTCAATTGAAAAACTGGTACAGATTGTAGAAGAAATGGTCAAAAATCACCAAATCAGGCTGGCAGTATTAAACGGCGGTTCTGGTTCTGAATTTGATGCATTGGTCCAAAGATTAAAGGGTTTGCCTAATATAAAGGAATTTGTTGTTTCCGAAATCAGCCCTGCCCTTGGCGTTCATACCGGCCCGGGTCTTTTGGCAATTTGCATACAGGAAATTTAAGCAGATTATTATTCAAGAGAGGCTTCAGTAAAATACTGCAGCCTCTCTTTTAGGTTATTGGTAATTATCGAAGGATAAACTCTTTATATCGACATTTAAAACTCTTCTCTGCCGCTTCTTATCCATGCTTGTCCCGCTTTAATCGCCGCCTTGACCGTTTCAGGAGCCGGTCCGCCTGTAACTTTACGACGGGCTGCACAATTCTTTACCGCTATAAATTCATATATATCTTCTTCAATCAAGGGGGAAAATTCCTGGTAGCAGACAAGAGGAATTTCCTCAAGGGATTTACCCTCTTTGGAACAATGTAAAACCGTTCTGCCTACTATCTCATGGGCATCCCGGAAAGGTAAGCCTTTAGCGGCCAAATAGTCAGCCAAATCGGTAGCATTGGTAAATCCGCTTTTTGTTGCCTGGGCCATATTATCTACATTAAAGTGCGCAGTTTTCAACATTGGCGCCATAACCATCAAAGACTTTTTAACCGTGTCGACTGCATCAAAAAGAGCTTCCTTATCTTCCTGCATATCTTTGTTGTAAGCTAACGGCAGAGACTTCATTATAGTCAGCAATGTAATCAGATCTCCATAAACACGCCCGGTCTTGCCACGAATCAGTTCAGCCAAATCCGGATTTTTCTTTTGCGGCATAATACTGGAACCGGTAGCAAAAGCGTCATCCAATTCAATAAATGAGAATTCCTGGGTAGACCACAATATTATTTCCTCAGCCAGGCGGGACAAATGCATCATCAGGATGCTGGCAAAACCGGCAAATTCAATGGCAAAATCACGATCGCTGACTCCATCCAGGCTATTTATCGTCAGAGCTTCAAAGCCCAACTCAGCTTTAACGTACTCCCGGTCCAGATCAAATCCGGTTGAAGCTAATGCTCCGGAGCCCAACGGCATGACGTCTGTTCTTTTAAAACAATCATCCAGGCGTCCGCTGTCGCGCTTTAACATCTCAAAATAGGCCAGCAGATGATGGGCCAGGGTAATGGGCTGCGCCTTCTGAAGATGTGTATACCCGGGCATTATGGTTTGTAAATGATCGTTTGCCAGTTTAAGCAATGTTTCCTGCAGATCAAATATCAATTTTCTGACCTCAATTATTACATCCTTCATATACATTCTCATATCCAGGGCCACCTGATCATTTCTGCTCCTGGCTGTATGCAGCTTCTTGCCTGCTGCTCCGATTTTAGCAGTCAGCAGGGTTTCGATATTCATATGTATATCTTCAGCTGCAACAGTAAATTCGATTTGCCCGGATTCCAGCTCTTGCTGGATTTCCTGTAGCCCCTTTACCATCAAATCTTTTTCTGCAGCCGAAATTATTCCCTGTTTGGCCAGCATCCGTGCGTGAGCTATGCTGCCTCTGATATCCTGCTTATACATGCGGCTGTCAAAAGCAATCGAAGCATTGAAATCTTCCGTCAGTTGGTCGCTTTCCTTGGCAAATCTGCCACCCCACAGTTTCATATTTGCACCTCTTAAAATAAAGATAAATTATATTATATCTGTTTATAATAATAATTAAAAGAAAAGTGGGTTTGAACCCACTTTAGCTTCAACTTAATTTCTTCCGGTATTTATTGCCGGCCATCCAGCTTTTTATTAAGCAAAGCCTGTACAGTTAAGGGCAAGCCGAACAAATTGATAAACCCGGCAGCATCTTTATGGCTGTAAATTTCGTCGGCACCGAAGGTTGCCAATTCTGCATTATAAAGAGAATATGGCGACCTGGAGGCAACCGCTGCACAACTGCCCTTGTATAGTTTAACTTTAACAGATCCGGTTACAGTTTGCTGGGTCACTCCCACAAAAGCATCCAGGGCACTCTTAAGCTTGCTGAACCAGTTGCCGTCATAAATAAGTTCCGCATAAGTAATGGCCATTTCTTCTTTGAATTTCAATGTCCGGCGGTCTAAAGTAAGTCTTTCCAGTTCTTCATGAGCTGCATACAGGATAGTCCCGCCCGGAGTCTCGTAAACACCACGCGATTTCATGCCTACTAAACGATTTTCCACTAAAGTCGTAATACCTACACCGTTTTCTCCGCCCAGGCGGTTCAGCTCCGCTAAAAGCTCAACTGCTCCATAATTTTTCCCGTCAAGAGAAACTGGCACACCTTTTTCAAAACCTATCTCGATATAAGTCGGCTTGTCAGGAGCCTTTTCCGGCGGAACTGTCAAGACGTACAAATGATCCTGAGGCTCATTGGCCGGATCTTCCAAATCGCCGCCTTCATGAGAAATATGCCATATATTGCGGTCACGGCTATATATTTTATCCTTGGTTACCGGAACCTCTATATTATGACTATTAGCATAATCGATAGCATCTTCCCGGGAGCGGATATCCCATTCCCGCCAGGGAGCTATGATTTTAAGAGCCGGGTTTAATGCCTTTACCCCTAATTCAAATCGGACCTGGTCATTTCCTTTCCCGGTCGCACCGTGGCAAACAGCGGCAGCACCTTCTTTTTCAGCTATTTCCACCATCTTTTTGGCGATAAGAGGCCGGGCAAAAGAAGTCCCCAGGAGGTATTTTTTTTCATATTTTGCGCCGGCTTTTAAAACCGGGAAAATATAATCGGTTACAAATTCTTCAGTTAGATTTTCTATATATACCTTGGAAGCGCCTGACCTCAAAGCTTTATCGTATACCGGTTCCAGTTCCTCTCCTTGCCCTAAATCAGCACAAAAGGCAATAACCTCATAACCATAGTTCTCTTTTAGCCAGGGAATAATTATTGAAGTATCCAATCCTCCTGAATATGCCAGCACTACTTTTTCCATTGATTTCGCTCCTATCTTTTAAATCTTCTGATCCTTTTAAAACTGTATTTATTATTATATCTCCATAATAATATTATGGCATCAATAAAAATCTACTTATATTTATACATCTTAGTGTATATTATTGCAATATTTATTTTAAATATATATCATATGCATCTGTCTGCTCCTGACGCCATCCCTTATTAATCGATAAGAACATTGTACTCCTTGAGCCAGAAATCTATTTGGACAAGGTATGCCAATAATTGTGGTGCATTCATCAGTTGTCCAAACCAGGGTATATTAGTGTCGCTTTTTATAGAAAGAGCAAGCTCTCTGACCGCTGGCCGATTTATTAAAGGCAATAATGGAGAAGTGTGATCATCCAGTATAGCTATCATTAAGCTGCGAACCGCATTAATAAAGGAAGGATTATGGGTTTTGGGATATGGGCTCTTTTTCCTCCACAGCACATCTTCGGGGAGCATACCCGTCAATGCCAGTCTTAAAAGGCCTTTCTCCCTGTTTTGGTAGTTTTTCATTTCCCAGGGTACATTCCATACATATTCAACTAACCTGTGATCGCAAAATGGCACCCGCAGTTCTAACCCTGCTGCCATACTCATCCTGTCTTTCCTGTCCAACAAGGTAGGCATCCATCGGGTCAAGTTTAAATAAAACAATTCCCGCATTCTGGCATCAACAGACTGATCCCCGGCAAAGCGCGGAACTTCTTCAAGGGCTTCCTCATATCGCTGTATCACATATTCCCCGGGCCGAATCAATTCAATCAGTTCTGGTGAGTATAATTTTATGCGTGTATCCGCCCGCTGCGACCATGGAAATGTATTGCTTAAACCGGCTGTTTTGTAAAACCAGGGATAGCCGCCAAAAACCTCATCGGCACATTCACCTGATATTCCCACTGTAGCTTGATTTTTGATCCAACGGCTGAAAAGCCATAATGATGAATCCACGTCTGTCATACCCGGCAAATCACGGGCTATTACTGCAGGGAAAATTGCCTGGACCAATTCAGGCGTATCAACTAAATACGAGGCGTGTCTGGTACCTAAATAATCTGAAACCTTTTTAACCCAGGGAGCATCTGCATTGGGTTGAAATTCGCTGGTTCGGAAATATTTATCATTGCCCACATAGTCTATCGAAAAGCTTTGGATGGATTCCTTTTTCTCATTCCGGTAAACTTCTGAAGCAATGGCGGTAATGGCACTGGAGTCCAATCCGCCCGATAACAGAATGCACAGGGGGACATCTGATACCAACTGACGTCTGACAGCATCATATACTAATTCCCGGACCGTGCCTACGGTCTTTTCAAAACTGTCTTCATGCTTCTCACTGATCAAAGACCAATATTTCTTAATTCTCATGCTCTTACGGTCAACATACATAAAGCAACCTGGTTTTAACTCGGATATCCCGGCAAAAACACCTTCACCCGGGGTTCTGGCGGGCCCCAAAGCGAATATCTCTGCCAATCCTTCCCGGTCGATTCTGGCTGTCACTTTGGGGTGTGCCAAAATCCCTTTGATCTCTGAAGAGAAAAGGAATGAACTGTCACTTTGGCAATAGAATAAAGGCTTAACACCAATACGGTCTCTGGCCAAAAATAATCTCTCATTGTCTGCATCCCAGACAGCAAAAGCAAAAATGCCGTTCAATTTATGCAGACATTTTTCACCCCATTCCATATAAGCTTTCAGGAGCACCTCTGTATCAGACCATCCCTCAAACAAGTACCCTTTTAAAATTAATTCTTGCCGTATATCCTCTGTGTTATATAATTCTCCATTGTAAACCATGACATAAATTCCGCAGCCTTTGGTTCCAATCATCGGTTGCCGGCCCCCATCAGGATCAACCACCACCAGACGGCGATGCCCCAAGGCAGCGTGTTCGCTGAGCCAAAATCCTTCGGCATCCGGACCTCGATGAGCAAGTTTTTCTGCCATTTTTTTAATAATGTCTGCCTCATTTGCAATTCGTTCTGAAAAGTTTATCCACCCGACAAATCCACACATATACTACTGCACCTCCATAAAAGGGCGTTCTGAGCAAAATCAAATAACTTTGCTCAGAACGCCCTTGCTCCAATCCAAGCTTATATTATGCTTAAAAGATTTTTTTGTGCACGTATTTTTTAAAAAAATGGCAATACCAGAGCAAAAAAGTCCCCGGTTCTGTATACAACCAGGGACTTTTAGCGACTTTTTTATATTAATTAATACTTTTCCGTTTCATATATGGGCACTGCTCATCTCTCCATAACTGTATGCATCTTCACCATGCTGCGTGATATCCAGGCCAATTTCTTCCGCGTCTTCAGATATCCGCAAGGGTGCAAACATGCTTAAGACTTTCAATATTACGAATGTAACTGCTGCTGCGAATGCTACTGCAGCCACTACGGCAATCAGCTGCACCAATAACTGGTGGGGGTTGCCAAAAAGCAGTCCATCGACTCCGGCTGGATTAACTGCAGTGGTGGCCAGTACTCCTGTTGCCAGAGCGCCAAATATTCCGCCCACACCATGAATTCCAAAAACATCCAGAGTATCATCATAACCAAGCTTTGATTTCATCTTGCTTACTGCGAAATAACACAGCGGCCCGACAATTATACCCATCAATATCGAACTGGCCGGACTTACAAATCCAGCTGCCGGAGTTATCGCAACCAATCCGGCGATTAAACCGCTGGCAAATCCTAAAACAGTTGGTTTACCATGATGCAGCCATTCCGCTCCGGCCCAGCTTAGTGCTCCAACTGCTGCACAGGTATTGGTTACCAGAAAAGCATGTCCGGCTAAACCATTAGCCCCTAAGGCGCTGCCGGCGTTGAAACCAAACCAGCCAAACCAGAGAAGGGCGGCTCCCAGCATAGTCATCGGCAGATTATGCGGCACCATGGCTTCAGAGCCCTCTTCACGTCGCCGTCCCAGAACCAGACAAGCAATCAAACCGGATACACCGGAACTGATATGAACTACAGTGCCACCGGCAAAATCCAATGCACCAAGATTGCGCAGCCATCCGTTTACACCCCAGACCCAATGAGCCAAAGGATCATAAACCAGAGTAGTCCATAACAACACGAAGGCTATGAAGATTGGAAATCTCATTCTTTCGGCAAATGAACCAGATATTAAAGCTACAGTAATAATAGCAAACATTAACTGGTACATTGCAAATACCGACTGGGGAATAGTTGCCGAATAGTCCGGATTAGGAACTATCCCTACACCGCTCATCCCCAGCCATTGTAAACTTCCGATCAGATGGCTGATGTCAGTCCCAAATCCCAGGGTATAACCAATTAATACCCATTGCACTGATACCAGGGCCATCGCAGCAAAACTCTGCATTATTGTCCCGAGGACGTTTTTCTTGCGTACCATCCCGCCATAAAAAAGCGCTAATCCAGGTGTCATGATCATTACTAAAGCGGTGCAAACAATTATAAATGCAGTATCCCCGGTGTCAATAGCCGGTGCCTCAGCAGCAGCAGCCATTACCGGCAAGCCCAACACGGATATCGCCAAAGTTATCAGCAAAGTAATCCATTTGAATTTCGTCTTCATTTAATTCCCTTCTTTCAAAATTATTCAAATCCCAACCCTCGACAAATTACTTAAAGGGATATCATCGCCTTATCTCCTTGGAAAGCAAAACCTGAATAAAAAAACAATGCCACTTAAACCCAAGGATATAATCCCTGTTCATAAGCGTCATTGCTTACAAATAACTAATCTGTCTTTATAGTTACAGCGCCGCTCCGCCCTCTTCCCGGGTGCTGATACGAATGATTCGCTCCACTGGATAGACGAAGATTTTTCCGTCACCTTTTTTCCCGCTCTTACATATATTCAATATTTGGGAAATTATGTTTTCAACCGACTCATCCTGACAAACAATTTCCAGTTTGACTTTGGGAAATAAATCAATCGAATGTTCCTGCCCTCTGTAATACTGCTTTTCAGCACCCTGCAACCCCCGGCCTCTCACATCGTATACTGTCATTCCCCGGATTCCAATTTTCTCCAGGGCTACTTTCAGCTCTTCAAACTTAGTGGGTCTGATGATTGCCTCAATCTTTTTCATAAAACTACCCCCTTAAAGTATTTTAGTTTTTAAGCATCCGGGTTATTTTAAAGTATGTTTGCAAAAGGCTTGCACATTTTAAAACTGGCCAGACTGCTGAAGTATCTTGCCTTTTGGCTTTTAGTGCAGCTTCTGTACATCTCATCATCACCGCCTTAAAAAAAGGTGCCCGTATTGTGGTCTTAATTACCGGACCCAAATACAGGCACCTTTGCCCTTAATTTAAATTTATACATTCTGCTGTATGCTTAATGATTGATATTTACTGTGCCAGTTATCGAAAACTCTGACTCTGTATATTTTTACATGCAGTTAAAACATAAAGTCCCCATAATTATACGGAGACTTCGTTGTCATGCCATAATTCTGCCACAAATATTAACTTGATTACATAATATACTATATCCCATAAAATACAACCCCGAATTCGCATGTATTAAGTATACTTGCTGGCTGCTAATTTTCTTTATGGGCTTAAGAAAAATTACCCAGCAGCATCGTTGATTGAATTTAGCCCATACCATCAACTGCACCGGCAAAGTTACTTTAAACAGTATAAAAATGTTCCCGCGATTATATTCCCACGATCCCTTTAAAAACAATTTCAGGTTTGCCAGTCATAAAGACTGTTTCATCCGTATATTTGACCAACAGGTTGCCGCCCTTCAGTTTAACTGTAACATAACTGTCTCCCATGCAATAGCCGTTCAATACCGCTGCGGCAACTCCGGCACAGGCACTGGTACCCGCTGAAAGGGTTTCCCCGTTGCCCCGTTCCCAAACCCGCATTTTTATCGTATTCTGATCAATAATCGTTACGAATTCCACATTCACTCTTTCGGGAAACAAAGGCGAGTATTCAAAAGCCGGGCCAATTTCATCCATATTTATGCCGGCCAGATTTTCTTCAAATACAACACAATGGGGATTGCCCATGGATAAACAGGTTATACAATAATTATGGCCGCCGATATTAACCTGGTTATTGACAATTTTCCGACCGGTCAGATTTACCGGGATTTTCTCCGGTCTAAGTTCAACCGGGCCCATATCTACACAAACCGAATCCACTTTTTCATTTTGGATATAAAGTTTAAGTTTTTTGATCCCGCTGAGGGTTTCAATGGTCAGCTGGTCTTTGAGCGCAATTTTATTCTCGTAAATATATTTTCCCATGCAGGTAAGAGCATTTCCGCTTATCTGGCTTTCACTTCCATCCCGGTTAAACATTTGCATTTTCGCATCAGCGATCTCTGAAGGGCAGATGAGTACAACGCCGTCGCTGCCAATACCGTAATGCCGGTCTGATAAATACACGCTCAGAGATTCCGGACTGACGATATTCTGATGGAAACAATCAAAATAAATGTAATCATTGCCGCAGGACTGCATTTTGGTGAAATGAAGCTTAAGACGTTCACTTCTCATATGATTGATATCAACCAGTTCAGTGTTACTCTGGGAATAACGGCTCTTCAGGCTGTTGGCCAAAGCATTGGCGGTATCCAGAGAAGTCAGGCAGGGTATTGCTGTTTCCACCGCCTGGCGCCTCATTTTAACACTGTCCCGGCTGGGCAGCCTTCCCTTGGAGGATGTAGAGATAATATAGTTTATTCTCCCGCTTGAAAGAAGCGTCTGGATATTATCCTGGTCGGCTTCGTGAATTTTTTTGACTGAAATTGCCTGTAATCCAGCCTGCTGTAAAAATCTGGCTGTTCCGCCGGTCGCATACAGCGTAAACCCAAGTTCGTCGTATTGCTTGGCAATATCAACAATCTCGTGTTTATCACTGTCCCGCACGGTAATCAGAACTCCGCCCTGTTTCAACATCCGATAACCGGCTGCCACCAGTCCCTTATACAAAGCTTCGGCCAGGGTTTTCCCAATCCCCAAAACTTCACCCGTTGATTTCATCTCCGGTCCCAATGCAACATCTACATCCATTAGTTTCTCAAAGGAGAAAACCGGTACCTTAACCGCAACATAGGGCGGTGTTTTGTAAAGCCCTGTGCCATAACCCATATCCTTTAATTTCTCACCCAGCATTGCCCGGGTTGCCAGATCGACCATCGGTATCCCGGTAACTTTGCTGATATAAGGGATAGTCCGGGAAGACCGGGGGTTGACTTCGATGACATATATTTCTCCGGCATAAATCACATACTGAATATTGATCAAGCCACGAGTGTTAAGGGCCAGCGCCAGTTTTTTTGAATAATCTATAACCTGATTGATCAACTCTCCGCTGATATTCCAGGCAGGATAGACTGCAATCGAATCACCGGAATGTATGCCGGAACGCTCTATATGCTCCATGATACCCGGAATAAGAATCTCCTCCCCGTCGCAGATGGCGTCCACCTCGATTTCGATCCCCATAAGATATTTATCAATCAAAACCGGGTTTTCTATGTTGTGAGCGAGAATAATATCCATGTATTCGCTGATGTCATCGTCGTTAAAAGCAATAATCATATTTTGTCCGCCAAGTACATAGGATGGCCTCATTAAGACCGGATATTCCAACTGGTTGGCAGCCTGCAGTGCTTCATATTTATTCATCACGGTATATCCCTGCGGTCTTTTAATAGCCAAATTCGCCAGCAGGGCGTCAAAGCGCTCCCGGTCCTCAGCAGCATCAATACTGTCGGGAGGCGTACCCAGGATCCGAATGCCCTGTGCCTTAAGGGACTTGGTCAGCTTTATAGCAGTCTGTCCGCCGAAAGCCACAACCACCCCGTAAGGCTGTTCCGTATGAATAATATTCATAACATCTTCATCGGTCAAAGGTTCGAAATATAAACGGTCAGCCGTATCGAAATCAGTTGAAACAGTTTCCGGATTGTTGTTAACGATAACGACCTCGAAACCTGCCTTTTTCAGGGTCCACACACAATGCACAGAAGCGTAGTCAAACTCAATTCCCTGTCCGATCCGGATCGGTCCGGATCCAAAGACGATAACGGTTTTCCTTCCGCTGCTCCTCGCTTTGATAAATTGCGCCGCTTCGTTGACCTCATCATAGGTAGCGTAAAAGTATGGGGTTTCGGCCTCAAATTCAGCAGCGCAGGTATCGACCATTTTATAAGCAGCCCACAGCGGCTGTTCAATAGCGCAGCCGGAAAGCTGCGCAATAACTTTATCGGGATATCCCAGGATTTTTGCATTTTTATACAGTTGCTGGGTCAAATGCCCGGCGGCTAGTTCTTTTTCCAGTTTGACAAGATTGGCCAGTTTATATAAGAACCACTGATCGATCCTGGTTTTTTCGTGAATTAAAGCAGGAGAAATCCCTCTATGTAATGCTTCAAAAATTACAAAAAGGCGTTCATCATTACACTCGGCCAGCATCTGTTCAATCTGCAGATCATTCAGTTCTTTAAGTTTGGGCAGGTTAAGACTGCCCAGGGAAATCTCCGCCCCTCTTACTGCTTTCATGATGCATTGTTCAAAACTGGTTCCAATCGCCATTACTTCTCCGGTAGCTTTCATCTGGGTCCCAAGTGTACGCTGCGCGTAAACAAATTTATCAAACGGCCACTTGGGCAGTTTTACGACTACGTAATCGAGAGCCGGTTCAAAGCAGGCATAGGTTTTCCCGGTTACAGCGTTTTTTATCTCATCAAGTGTATAGCCGACAGCAATCTTGACTGCCACCTTGGCAATCGGATACCCGGTAGCCTTGGAGGCCAACGCCGATGAGCGTGATACCCTCGGATTAACCTCAATAACAGCATACTCGAAACTGTTGGGATTAAGTGCAAACTGGCAGTTGCAGCCTCCTTCCACTTCCAAAGCTGTTATGATATTTAACGCTGCAGAACGAAGCATTTGGTATTCTTTGTCGGACAGTGTAACGGCCGGAGCAATAACAATACTGTCTCCAGTATGCACTCCCACCGGGTCAAAATTCTCCATGCTGCAAACGGTGATGACATTACCTGCCCGATCCCGCATAACTTCAAATTCGATTTCTTTCCATCCGGCGACACACTGTTCAACAAGGATCTGGCTGATGGGAGAATGCCTGAGTCCGTTGGCTGCAATTTCCTGCAGTTCCTTTTCACTTGCAGCAATCCCCCCGCCTGTACCACCAAGCGTAAAGGCTGGGCGGACAATTACGGGATAGCCGATCTCATCGGCAAAAGCCAGTGCAGCAGGAACATCTGTTACAACTAATGAAGGGATAACGGGCTCGCCTATAGACTGCATGGTATCCTTAAACATTTGCCTATCTTCCGCCTTATCAATGGTTGCCGGATTTGCCCCCAGCAACCTGACACCTTGTTTTTGCAGAAAACCTTCTCTGGCCAGCTGCATGGAAAGCGTAAGGCCTGTTTGTCCTCCCAGTGTCGACAGGATACTGTCCGGACCTTCCTTCATGATAATTCTCTTGATGGTTTCCAGTGTCATTGGTTCAATATAAATCTGATCAGCCATAGCATAGTCAGTCATGATCGTGGCCGGATTGGAGTTAACTAAAACGACTTCCAGCCCCTCTTCTTTTAAAGCCCGGCAGGCCTGCGTCCCCGCATAATCGAATTCCGCAGCCTGGCCGATCACGATTGGTCCCGAGCCAATCACAAGCACTTTTTTTATATTTTGTTCTAGCGGCATTTTGAGCACTCCTTTATGAGGTCCATAAACTGGTCAAATAAATAACATGTATCAAGCGGGCCTGCTGAGGCCTCAGGATGAAACTGGGTCGAAAACGCAGGCATATTGTGATATTCAATTCCTTCACAAGTTCCGTCATTGACATTTATAAAACGCAGTGAAGCCTGCGGCGGAAGGCTGTCATTCACAACCGCGTAGCCGTGATTTTGAGTGGTGATATATACTCTGCCGGTCATTATATCCTTTACCGGCTGGTTGGCACCTCGATGCCCGTATTTTAGTTTGGCAGTTTCTGCTCCCTGAGCTAAAGCCAACAGTTGATGTCCTAAACATATGCCATAGATCGGTATATTGGCATCAGCCAGCTTGGCCAATTCTTTTATAATCTCAGTATTGTCTGCCGGGTCCCCCGGCCCGTTTGAAAGCATTATCCCATCGGGTTTTAAATTTACAATTTCTTCTGCTGTCATACCGGCAGGCACAGTAATGACCTCACAGCCACGTTTAAGCAACTCGCGGCGGATATTCTCCTTCGCCCCGAAATCCCACAGCAACACCCTGCGTCCCCCTGCCGCACCTTTATCCACGGTAATTTCCCTGGTACTGACTGTTTGTACAGCATTCGTAATCTGGTAGTTTTGAATTTCTGTCATTATTTCATCAAGGTTATCCAGGTTTGCTGTAATTTTGGCATTCATGACCCCAACCTCGCGAATGATCTTGGTCAGCTCCCGGGTATCAATACCGTAAACACCTGTAATATTGTGCAGCTTTAAAAAAGTGTCGATCTCACCCTCGCTGCGGAAATTGGATGGAACCTGACACCATTCGCGGACAATATAAGCTTTTACTTGAGGAGCAGTACTTTCAAAATCGGCGGGGATTATCCCATAATTACCAATCAGGGGAAACGTCTGAACCACAATCTGTCCATAATAGCTGGGATCAGTCAGGGTTTCCAGATACCCGGTCATTCCGGTGGTAAAGACGATCTCTCCGAGTACGTCCCCTGCTGCACCCAGAGGTTTTCCGCTGAAAATCCGCCCATTTTCCATGACAATATATCTGTTTTGCTGCAAGCCAATCCACCCTTTATTTTTTTCTTCAACCAAAGCTGCTTTTTATCAGGCTTCTTTTGTTCTCATACTACACTTCAAATTTTGCTGCAATCGGAATCCTTCTGCCCATCCCAAAAGCTTTTGAACTGACCTTTATCCCCGGAGCAGCTTGTTTTCTTTTATACTCATTGTGATTTACAGCCCTCACAACCCATTTTACAGTATCGGGATCATAGCCCCGGTAGATGATTTCGGCAATGGATAAATTTTCTTCAATATAGTCATTTAATATTGCATCCAATACTTCATAAGGCGGCAGTGTATCCTGATCTTTCTGATCCGGTCTCAGTTCCGCAGAAGGTTCCTTCTCAAGCGTGGCAATTGGAATAATCTCCTTTTCTTTGTTTATATAACGGCTTAGTTTATAAACCATGGTTTTCGGTACATCAGAAAGAACGCACAATCCACCGCACATATCTCCGTATAATGTGCAATATCCTACTGCCAACTCGCTCTTGTTTCCGGTCGACAATACCATCCCTCCCAGTTTGTTGGAAAATGCCATGAGTAAATTTCCGCGAATGCGGGCCTGGATATTTTCCTCTGTAACGTCAGGCTCCTTTCCGGCGAAATGATCTTTAAGGCTGTGCATATAGGCCTCATAAACAGGCATAATGGGAATAATTTTCAGCTCAATCCCAAGATTCTTTGCCAGGCTCCGGGAGTCTGCCACACTGCCTTCAGATGAATACCGGGAAGGCATAGAGATCCCCAAAACATTTTCCCTCCCCAGAGCTTCTGTTGCCAGAACTGCAGTCAAAGCTGAATCGACACCCCCGGAAAGCCCGATGATTGCACGAATAAATCCGGTTTTTTTGAAATAATCACGAACACCTAACACCAGTGCATTAAACAAAGACTCCATCTGCTGTTCAGGCTCCAGGCTGCTTTTCGGTGGGTCTTCTGTATCAACAGTCACAATGGCTTCCCGGAAAGCCGGTAATCGTTGAAGAATTTCCCCCTGTTTATCAATAACCATGCTCCGCCCATCGAAAACAAGTTCATCATTAGCACCGATCTGATTCACATAAACAAACGGTATTCCATATTTTACGGCATGATGTCTGAATATCTCATACCGTAAATCTTCTTTAGCCAGATAGTAGGGGGACGCGGATATATTAATAAACATTTCTGCCCCCTGCTCACTCAGTTTTTGTTGCGGATCGGTAAAATATTTCCATTCTGCAGGATGCATCGTCGAAATATTCCATGCGTCCTCACAGATTGTGATTCCCAGACAACTCCCCTTAAATATAACTGTTTCAATACCTGGAGCCGTATCGAAATACCTGCTTTCATCAAAAACATCATAAAAAGGCAGGAGTGATTTATTCTGCTTAAAGAGAACTTCCCCGCCGCAGACCAGAACAGCTGAATTATATAAACCTTTGCCTGTACCAAAGTCAGACTCTAAAGGCATACCAAACAGTATCCCCAGGTCCGGATAAGCTTTGGATGCCAATAATATTTCCTGCAAAGCTTCACGGGTCCGCTTGATAAATCCCGGTTTTTCCAACAGATCCCTGGGTGGATAGCCCGTCAGATATAATTCAGGGAAAACGATCAGATCAGTCTTAAAGTTATATTGTTCGACTACATTAAGAAGTCTTGCTGTATTCCCAGTAATATCGCCTACGACCGGATCGACCTGAGCCAGCGTGATTTTCATTGGCCTTTTCACCTCGAAGATTTCCTTTACTTTATGGCGTTGTTACCCATCAGGAATTTAACCCAGCGGCAGATACCTGGCGAATCTTCAAAGAAAGGTCCTCAACACCAAACGTTGCCGAGGACCTCATTGCCTAATAATATTATATTACCTGGCAAAGGATACGCCATTGCATCCATCAGCGTTATTTTATATGCTTCCTTTAAAGCTTGCAAGGCTTATGTGCAAGATATAATGTATACATTAAATTAGAATTTGGTCAGATAACTGCTGACTTCCCAGGGGGTTACCTGAATGTTGTAATCGTTCCATTCTTCCAGCTTGCCTTGACGGAACTTTTCATAAATATGGTTTCCCAGCGCTCCTTTGATCAGTTCACTGGCATCGAGTTCATATAAGGCCTCCAGCAGATTGCCGGGGAGACTGTTAATCCCCAGAGCTTCACGCTCTTCGTCTTCCATTTTATAAATGTTGCGGTCGACTGCCGCCGGGGGCTCTATTTTGTTCTTAATCCCGTCCAGCCCGGCTGTAAGCATTACTGCCAGAGCTAAGTACGGGTTACAGGTGGGATCCGGATTCCTCACTTCGATACGTGTGCTGGCTCCTCTTTTGGCCGGGACTCTCACTAAACAACTGCGGTTAGCCCCTGACCAGGCAATGTTAACCGGGGCTTCATACCCGGGAACCAATCTTTTGAAAGAATTTACGGAAGGATTGGTTATTGCCGCAAAAGAACGGGCATGCTTTAATATGCCGCCCATGTAATATCTGGCTGCATCGCTCAGCTGGTCAGCCCCATTAGGATCATAAAAAGAATTCTGACCATCCTTAAACAAGGATTGGTGGGTATGCATCCCCGAGCCGTTGATACCGAAAATCGGTTTGGGCATAAAAGAAGCATGCAAACCGTGACGCTGCGCAATAGAGCGAACTACCAGCTTAAATGTCATAATGGCATCCGCCACATGCAAAGCATCTCCGTATCTGAAGTCAATTTCATGCTGACCGGGAGCTACTTCATGATGTGACGCTTCAATCTCAAAACCCATCTCTTCCAGCGTGGTATCCATGTCCCGGCGGGCATTTTCTCCCAGGTCTATCGGGGCCAGATCGAAATAACCGGCCTCGTCCTGTACCTGAGTAGTAGCATGACCTCTTTCATCAGACAGGAATAAGAAGAATTCCGCTTCCGGGCCTACATTCATTGTATATCCCAGGTCATAGGCTTCTTTTAATACCCGCTTCAGATTATTGCGGGGGCAACCCATAAAGGGGGTTCCATCGGGTAAATAAATATCACAGATCAGCCGGGCGACTTTACCATTGGCAGAACGCCAGGGGAAAATCACAAAGGTATCCAAATCAGGCACCAGATACATATCCGATTCGGAAATGTCTGCAAAACCGTTGATAGAGGAACCATCAAACATTATCTCCCCATCCAGGGCTTTTTCCATCTGGCTGATGGGTACGGCCAGATTTTTCATGACTCCGGCGATATCTGTAAACTGCAGTCTTAAGAATCTTACGTCATTCTCTTTTACCAGTTTGATAATATCCGCTTTTTTGTTTTTCATTATTTTCCTCTCCTTATTAATGTTTTGTTATATTATCGTTTTTTATAAATAATCCGAACTAAATCCTTCAGCATCATTCAAAATAGAACGCCCTCGCTCAGGCTGAACTTGTCATTAATATTCTTTTGGTGCTGTCCGCCGACTTACAATTATTAAAAATCTCATTCAATCTATCCTCTTTTGTCACAATTCATCATCACCTGCCTAAAACAAAAATAAGTGTCCGCAACAACACCTGAATTAATCAGGTCTTATCACAGACACCTTCGTCCCGTATTTTATATTTTCTTTTATAAGTATATGATATAGTCTTAAAATTGCAATAGCTAATATATTAAAATACTGTATACCTAAAATTCGGGAATCAGAAGCTTGCTTTTCCTAAAACCGAATACATCCGCTGCATGGCTTCAGCGATTCTGGCTTTATCAGCAGTCAGCGCAATCCTGAAATACCCTTCACCATGATTACCGTAACCGTTGCCTGGAGTTATTACAACAGCTGATTTTTCTAAAATATACTCGGCAAAGGAATCGGAAGTAAATCCTTTTGGTACTTTGGCCCAAAGATAAAAGCTGGCTTTGGGATTATCAATCTCCCAGCCCATCCGTTCCAGTCCTTTGATCGCCTCATCTCTTCTTTCCTGATAGATCATTTGCATCTCGCTGACCGAATCCTGAGGGCCGCTTAAAGCTTCGATAGCTGCATATTGAACCGGCTGAAATACTCCTGAATCCACATTGGATTTAAATCTCCCCATAATTTCGATTGCTTCTTTATTCCCAACAATCCAACCTATACGCCATCCAGTCATGTTATAGGTTTTTGATAATGAATGAAACTCGATTCCAACTTCCCTGGCGCCTTCAGCCTGCATAAAGCTCGGCATTTTAAGGCCGTCAAAACTAATCTCGGAATAAGCTGCATCATGACATACCAGAATGTCGTATGATTTGGCAAATTCAACTGCATCATTAAAGAAACCAATATCACATACTGCACCGGTAGGGTTGTTGGGGTAATTTATGAACAATAATTTTGCTTTCCTGGCTACCTCGGAAGGTATGTCTGAAAATTGAGGCAAATATTTATTCTCTTCTGTTATAGGTAATATATATGGCTGCCCATTGGCTAAAAGGGTAGCAATTTTATAGACCGGATAAGCCGGATCAGGAATCAGGCTTATATCACCGGGATTGAGAAATGCAAATGCTATATGTGCCAGCCCTTCTTTGGAGCCCAGCAGTGATACTACTTCCTGTTCAGGATCCAGTTCCACATCAAAGCGCTTTTTATACCATCCGGCCACTGCCTGACGGTAAGCGAGCAGCCCAACTGAGCTGGGATAACGGTGATTTTTCGCCTCATATACGGACGCAGCAATTGTGTCAATGATATTTTTAGGAGTTGGTATATCAGGGTCACCTATTCCTAAATTAATCACATCAAGACCTTCCGCCTCTGCCTTGGCAATTTTTCTTTCAATACGAGCAAACAAGTAGGCAGGTAAATTCTGCATTGCATTACTTGCCATTGTCATACTGACTCCTCCCTGTCATCAAATATTCAGCTCAATACTGCCCTTGTATACATGAGTTGCCGGTCCGATCATATACACATGATTGTCAGACTCCGGCCATTCAATTAGTAAATCTCCTCCGGGCAGATGAACTGTAGCTTTCCTCTCGCTTAGGCCATTCAATACCGCAGCAACTAATGTTGCACAGGCCCCGGTTCCGCAGGCCTGAGTAATCCCTGCTCCCCTCTCCCATACTTTCAGTGATATATCTTCAGGATCATTTACCTGAACAAACTCCACATTGGTGCGGGCAGGAAAGTAGCTGTGATTCTCCAGTAAAGGGCCCCATTTGGCTATATCGATCTTAGCGATATCTTCTGTTATAATTATGCAATGCGGGTTTCCCATTGATACAGCAGTAATTTCGAATAAAACGCCGTCTACTATGATATTGGTTTTATTATCTGATCCCAGCACAGGAATACTGGCTGGCTCCAATATCGGTTCACCCATATCAACCCGTACCAAAAGGTTTTCTTCCCCCCCCAGCAGTATTTCCGGATACTTGACCCCCGCCCGGGTTTTGACTGCCACAGGATTATTGTCAGTTATCCGGTTTTGCCAGGCATATTGAGCTATACACCTTATTGCATTGCCGCACATTTCAGCCTCACTGCCATCAGGATTAAAAATCCTCATGAATAAATCCGCATCTTCCCCGCAGCCAAATGCCACTAAACCATCAGCTCCGATACCGTAGTAACGATCACACAATTTAACCGCATATGGTTGAAGATCCTCTGCCTCCTGCCAGCTTGCCACGCGGGTAATGATAAAATCATTGCCCAGGCCATGCATTTTAACGAATTCCATCGTTTTATCCTCCTGTTTACTATCCATATTCAGACTCCAGCTAAAGTTTTATGTGTCTGCCTCAATAACAGCGCGGGCAATATTTATCATACTAATTGACTTGTCCATGCTTAGCTTACGCATTTTACTATAAGCTTCCTCTTCACTGATTCCCATATTCGACATGAGTATGCCTTTGGCTTTCTCGATCATCTTGCGGTTTTCCAGGTTTTCCCGCAGTTTAACAACCTCATTTTTCATCGAATTATAGCGCTGATTGTAAAGTAAACATATTTCCACCACTGACAAAAATGTTTCCGGCGAAAATGGTTTCTTTAATTGGGGGAATTCATCGGTTGAGTAATTTCTCAAGTCATCGGTTATTATAAGTACAGCAGCTAAATGGTCATATTCAATTATGCCGGCAACCTCAAAAATACTCCCGCCCTCGATATCGCTGGCTATGATAACCAAATCCGGGAACAGTTTACGAGTCTCACGCAATAGCTCAGGAGCATTGTTTACTTCGGCTACAATGCTGTACCCATATTTAATCAATATGTTTTTGAGTGAATTCCTTATTTTCTCATTGCTCTCAGCAATTATTATTTTAGCTTTAGACATACTATCATCACCTGCCTTAATAAAAATAAGAGTGCTTACGCCGCAGTCTTTTTTTTAAAACCTGCACCCCAAGGACACCCTTATCCCCTTAAGCTATTTAATTACTATTCCATATGTATTTTTACGTTTCCGGATAATAAATGCAATAGGATTGTAAAAGATATATTGTATACCTTTTATTTAATAATTTGAAACTATTCAGGTTCTTGATGCACCTGCCAAAGCTGGCAGTATAAACAACAACCAACAAACCTCATTAAGTTTTAAAAGCCATCCCGTCAGGATGGCTTGCATACATATTAAAGTCCACACCATAATTTTTCCGGATGCTAAAAGAGCTGATTGCCGATAATTGTTTGAGCTCTTTTGGGACCAACTGCTATAATAGCATGTTTGATGCCGGTAAGTTCCTCAACTTTTTCAATATAGTCCCTGGCCCGGCGGGGAAGCTCTTCATAAGCAGTAATGTGCGTTATATCTTGTTTCCAACCAGGCATATCCAGATATTCCGGAGTGCAAAGTGCTAAAACATCAGCATTTTCAGGAAATTCCGTCAGCAAGGTACCTTTATATCTGTAACCGGTACAGATTTTAACGGTTTCAAAAGTATCCAAAACGTCAAGTTTAGTAATTGCCAGGTCTGTTAAGCCATTGATTCTGGCTGCATAGCGCAGGATCACAATATCCAGCCAGCCACAGCGTCTCGGTCTTCCAGTAGTAGTGCCAAACTCTGCTCCTCTGGCACCCAGTGCCTTTCCGTCTTCATCAAACAGCTCCGTAGGGAAAGGGCCTTCTCCCACCCGGGTCGTGTAAGCTTTAGCCACGCCTATTACTCTGTCTATACAAGTCGGCCCTATGCCAGCACCAGTACAAGCTCCGCCCGCCGTAGGATGGGAAGAAGTTACATAGGGATAAGTCCCGTGATCGATGTCCAGCAAAGTACCTTGAGCTCCTTCAAATAATACCTTTTGTCCTGACTGTATAAATTTATAAACTAAATAGGATGTATCGGCCAGGTATTTTTTAAGCTGTTCAGCCTGTCTGGATAATTGATCCAATAATTCCTGATGATCGAAACCTTTTTCGCCATATATCTCTTCAATGATTCGGTTTTTGTACTCTACCTGTGCTTTAAATCTGGCTTTGAAATTATCTGTCATCTCAACAAAATCACTCATTCTAAAACCAATGCGATTTATTTTATCCGCATATGTTGGTCCGATACCCCTTTTAGTAGTACCGATTTTACTGCTGCGTTCTTCCAGTTCATCGATTTTTTTATGATAAGGAATAACTACCGGAGCCCTTAAGCTGATCCTGAGATTGTCAGTACTGATGCCCCGGTTATGCAGGTCTGCTATTTCCTCCAGGATCTTCTCCATGTCAACAACTACTCCATTGCCGACTACACATAAAGTCTCGGGATATAAAATGCCGGATGGAATGAGATGCAGTTTGAATTGCTCATTGGCAACTTCGACAGTATGCCCGGCATTGCTGCCCCCCTGATACCTTACTACGCAGTCAGCCTTTTCAGCCAGAAAGTCGGTAACTTTACCTTTTCCTTCATCTCCCCATTGTGTTCCTATCAATACTACAGCTGACATATATACACCCCCGGTTCTCCAACAACAATTATATATCCGTTGCGGCCTGGCGTTTCAAATACTAAAAACTGGTCAAAGCAGCAAATTAATCTTAGCAAAAGCAAAAATGACTGTCAATAATTGTGTCTCCAATCATACTTTGTGTTTTGTATACATTTTTATTCGCGGTCATTATACAAAGATAAAGGCTGGCATTTGTCAGCCAGCCTCCATCATAAATTACTAACTATTTATACATAGCTTCTATTTCATCCGCATATTTCTCAAGTACTACCCTATTCTTTATTTTCAAGGTCGGGGTCAGCATACCATTTTCTTCAGTAAACTTACCAGGCAAGATAATATATTTTTTAATTTTTTCATAATCATCCATATCACTGTTGACCTTTTCGATTTCAGCATCAACCAGTTCCCGAACCAGCGGATGATTGGCTACATCCTTGCTCACATGTACACAGGTATTGATTCCGTTGATGTCGGCAAATTCCAGTTGGCTCTCATCAATACTAATGCCCCGTTCCCTCATCAAATACAAAATATAATCATAGCCCGGGACCACAACAGCGGTTAAAAACTTCCGGTCGTTGCCGATAACTATTATCTGTTCAACTACCGGATTATTGACAAACCTGGATTCAATTCTAGCCGGAGCAACATTTTTGCCGGTGTCCAAAACAATAATATATTTCTTGCGGTCAACAATCCTTAAAAACCCTTCATCGTCAAATTCGCCAATGTCACCAGTCCTGAACCATCCGTCCGGAGTAAATGAAACAGCATCCTCCTCGGGATTCTTGAAGTATCTGGTAATAATCCCGATGCCTTTTACCAGTATCTCTCCATCTTCGTCAAGCTTCGCTTCTACTCCCGGTACCATTTTGGAGAGCCAGCCTATTTTTGTGGCATTAGGATAACCATGGTTTATTCCCGCTGCAGTTTCAGTCAGCCCCCATCCATTCAAAAGCGGAAAATTGATGCTTAAAAAAGCTTCATGCAAATCAGGCGGCAGCATGCCCCCTCCTGAGTAAGCAACCTTTAAACGTCCTCCCAAAGCATTATAGTAAACATCAAATACGGCAGCCTTGGCTTTAAGGAAGTCCGCTTTTAATTCCTCATCAAGTCCTTCTGTCGGGTCAGCAGTTAAGTCAACAGCACCATTTGTCCCGGTGCGGTGTTTTAATACTTTTCTGCCAACTTCCAAAGCCCATTCAAAAGTTTCACGGCCCTGCGGAGAACTGGTCAGCGCTCCCTTCAACCCGTTAAATATCCTGTCCCACAGGCGGGGCACGAACAATACCCAGGTAGGTTTGATTTCACTGATATCCTGCAGCAAAGTAGTAGGTTTTTCAGCAAATCCTATACACCCTCCAACTGCAATCATGGCAAAATAAGAATTGTTTCTTTCCCAGATGTGTGATAACGGCAATAGTGAAAATGCTGTATCTTCATAAGTGCAGTTGGTACCGCCGATAATCATATGTTTTAAGCTACGGGTCAATGAACCGATCATGTCTTCATGGGTCAAAAGACTTCCTTTCAGAAAACTGCCGGTAGTTCCGGATGTATAAATGATGCTTGAAGGATCACTTCCTTTAAGCGATTGCCAGTTTTCAGTATAAAAGCCGGGATTGGCACCAGCAAATTTTTTGCCGGCATTTTTTAAAGTATTAAGGCTGATTATTTTTCCGTTTTCATTCTGGAATGCGTCATCAAGCACGATGATTTTTTTCACTATCGGGCTGTTTTCAACCACAGGTTTTATCCGGTTAAGTATTTCCTCATTACCCACGTACATAAATTTAAATTCGGAGTGATTCAGCAGGTATTCAACATCATCGGCGGGGAGGGTGGGATAAGCAGTGACTGTAACTCCGCCGCTGTTCAATATGGAAAAATCAGCCCATGCCCATTGCGCACTGGTATGGGCCATCAGACAAACCCGGTCTCCTTTTTCCAAGCCTGAACTGATTAAACCATTTGCCATTATTTCAACTATATCGGCAAATTCATTGTAGGTCATGGTTACGTAAGTTCCGTTGACCTTGTATTTAAGAGCAGGTCTTGCGCCGAAATTCTCTACAGTATTATAAAACATCCGCGGCAGTGTTTTCACTTGTTCCAAAAAGTTGTCCAACATTTTAGTATCCACTATTAATTGCCCCCTTTTAAAATGATTGCCGTCTTAACTTCTGCCTGTATTCCCCTCCCTTTTATTTAATTTTTATTAATTTTTTAAATATTCTATAGATTTGACTATTTATATTTTAACAAATTTTTTTTGTTAAGTTCAAAATACTTGGGTCTGTACTTTTTTACTTTTCATAAGCAAATAAATAGTTATAATGTCGCAGGCAGCAGGCAAAATTCCCTTGTAAATATTTACCACCTCATTATATACTTGATTCACTTTTGGCAAAGGGGGTATCAATGTGCCACTTGGAAAAACCTTAGTGTTGTCATTAGCCATCAGTATATTGAGCAGCTTGTTTATTTTTCCCGGCCTGGTGTATGGCATCAATGACAGTGATCATTTCCTGCCCTTAAGTAACGGGGATACGCAGGCCTCAGAAGCTTTTACTTCCATAACGGAGAGCTTTGCCCAAATGAATGTTTATCTTGCTGCGCAGGAATTTAAAGACGGTTACTATTTTATAAGTGCAGAAACCGCGGGGGAAACACAAGAGAACTTACAGAAAGCAGGTTTTTCTTCTTCACTATCTGCACGGATAGTATCTGCTTATTTATTGTGGAAACCAGATTATAAGCGGCTGGTATTGATTCCGACCGATAGCATACCCATCCTTACCCCAAGGGACCGGGAGCAAACTGAGTACTTGCTGCTGGATAAAAACACTGTTATCTTCCGCTTGGAATTATTTGATTGTTACCGGACCGGAGATCAGTATTCTTTATTTGTGACCGGCATGCGGGATAAAGGCAGATGGTTTATTTATGAATGGCATTTTTGCGAAAGTTAAACTGGAAAAAGCAAATTCGCACTGCATTTCGGGCAAAGCAGCGGATCGCCCTTTGGCACTTCTGATGCTCCCTTGGCTCGCAATTAATTAGCCGTATATACTCAGCAAGGCTAAAAACCTTGGCCACCTTATATTCCGCCCGCATCCTGCATACCAAGGCGATGATATACTGTGCAGCGCTGATTCTGGATCAGGTCTTGCTGGCCGCCCGCAAACCGGCAGAAGTTGATTGACAAAAAAATATGCCAATGATAACCTTTATTTGAGAATGATTATCAATATTGTTGCTGTATTATACTTTCGCCATTAAGACTGCGGGGTGTTGATTGGTGATTAATTTGACCCAGATCGGAAATGGCAGATCTGCAAAAGTGATTGAACTAAATGGAGGACATCAGTTTGTCGGTAAACTTGAGGTAATGGGAGTCGTACCTGGAACAATCATTATAAAGAAAAGTGCTTCTTTAATGAAAGGTCCGATTGTCATTGAAAAAGGCGAGACGCAGTTTGCCATTGGATATTCAATGGCACAAAGAATCATGGTTGAGCCGATTGATGAAGATTAATTTTGTGAAACCGGAGCCAGA
This sequence comes from Syntrophomonadaceae bacterium, assembly GCA_035353375.1. Classification (GTDB taxonomy): domain Bacteria; phylum Bacillota; class Syntrophomonadia; order Syntrophomonadales; family Syntrophomonadaceae; genus UBA1368. The sequence continues at coordinate 5,433 of DAOPZM010000007.1, read as the reverse complement.
TCTATGAAGAAAATTGTACTGGTTGGCAATCCAAATGTAGGCAAAAGCCTGATTTTTTCCCGTATAACCGGATCCGGTGCAGTAATTGCCAATTATGCCGGAACCACGGTTAAGGTTGTGACCGGGAAGTTTAAATACGATGATCACGAATATGAATTGATCGATGGTCCGGGCATGTATTCCCTGGAGCATTTTTCCCCGGCCGATGATGCAGACCTGCAGTTTGTCAGGGATAGTGATATCATTATCAACATCGTTGATGCCACCAACCTGGAAAGAAACCTTAACCTGACGCTGCAGCTACTGCAGCTCAAAAAACCAATGGTGGTCTGTCTGAACTTCTGGGATGATACCGCGCATAATGGGATAACGATTGATGTTCCTGCACTGGAAAAAATCCTGGATGTACCGGTGGTGACAGTTAGTGCTTTGCGCAATGAGGGAATCGCTAAACTGGTTGCTGCGCTGGAAGAGGCCCGAGTCAGCAGTCTGAGCTATGATGCAGAAGATCACTGGAAAGAAATCGGCACCATCGTAAGCAAGGTACAAAAGTTGAAACACCGGCATCACAGCGTCCTGGAACGGTTGGAAGATTTCACCCTTCATCCTGTTGGCGGAGTCGTGACTGCCATGGCCGTACTGCTGGCTACCCTGGCAATTGTTCGCTTTATGGGCGAAGGCATGATCAATGGTCTTTTTGATCCCTTATATACGAATATTTATGCTCCATTTATCATGCAGCTGTGTGGTCATATTCCTGTAGAAATTATTAAAGGCATTCTGGTCGGCTACAGCATCGATCCGCTTGAGTCCTTCGGAATTTTGACCAGTGGCGTTTATATTGCCCTGGTACTGGTATTCCCCTATTTTATCTCTTTCTATTTTGTCTTTGGTTTTCTGGAAGACTTCGGATATCTTCCCCGCCTGGCGGTCGTACTGGATAATATTTTTCACCGGCTGGGACTCCATGGGTATTCATCCATTCCCGTGATGTTGGGCCTGGGATGCAAGGTGCCGGCTTTATTGTCAACCCGGGTATTAAACAGCCGGCGTGACAAGATTTTGACGACGGCGTTGATCATGATGAGCGCGCCCTGCCTGCCCCAAACCGCGATGATCGTTTCAATGGGCATGAATTATGGCGCAGCCACGGTACTTTTTATTTTTATTACTCTTTTGATTCTCTCTTTCGGCATGACTGTTTTAATCAACAAGATTTTACCCGGCAAAGCGATGGAGTTTTTTACTGAACTCCCCTCCTACAGAATCCCTTCGCTGAAATTGATGGCCAATAAATTGTGGATCCGCATTGTTGAATATTTTGCAGAAGTGCTCCCCATGATAGCCATCGGCGTTTTAATTATGAATATCCTGGACTATTTGAAGGTGATCGAATTTGTCACTAATGCAATCAAAAAACCTGTGGAAATGGTGCTGGGATTGCCTCCTGAAATAGCTCCCATCATGCTGCTGGGCTTCCTTAGAAAAGATGTATCTATTGCGCTTCTGGCACCGCTTAATCTGTCCTCTCATCAGTTCATTATCGCCAGCATTTTCCTGGTTCTCTATACTCCCTGTGTCTCTGCCTTTTTCACGATGTTTAAAGAGCTGAGCCCGAAAACTACCTTGAAGCTTATCGGCGTGATATTGGTCGCGGCGGTAGTGGTAACATCTGTATTGCATATGTTTTACAGCCTGATTTTTTAAACTGCCATCATTGGCATGGTATTGCAGATGTTGCTGATACCGGTTGTACCGATACAACAGTATTATTGATCAATTGCATGGTACAGCGTTAAGCTATCTGTGAACCGGCCCTTTTCAGAACTGCCCATTACCACACACAGGTATAGCTTGTCATTTATGTACGCGGCAGATACCAAGCAATATCCGGCATTACCACTTGTTCCTGTTTTTATTCCAGCTGCGTTTTTGTAATAAAATGGACTGGCTGGATTGATCAGTTCGTTGGTATTATAATATGTTACCTCATGATTGCTCAGCCAGACATCAGATATGCAGTAGCTGCCGGAAATATCCCGCAATATGCTTGAATTCCAAAACTCTTCGGCAATGCAAGCCAGATCGTGTGCGGTTGTATATTGCCCGGCCGCGTCATAGCCGTCAGGGTTAATAAAATTTGAATCAGCAGCGCCAATGTCGGCGGCCTTTTCATTCATTGCCCTGATAAAGATCTTGAGTGCTTCATCTATGGAAATATTGTCATCCCCGTACATTTTTCTTCCTGCAAAAACTGCCAGCGCATAGGCAGCATCATTTCCGGACGGCAGTAAAAGGGCATCCAGTAATTGATGAACGGTCAATATGTTTCCGGTGTGCAGCCCCGCTGTTGAAGAATCTTTTGCTATAAGTTTTATTTCCTGTCCGATCAATACTTCCTCATCATCATCGCAACATTCCAATACGGTTAAAGCTGTGAGCATTTTGGCCGTACTTGCCGGGGCGATCCGTTGATCGCTTTCCTTCTCGTATAATACGGTATGCTGGTCAACATTATATAAATAGACATTTTTTGCAATGATATCGGAAGCAACTTCTGCATCAAAAGTATTTACTGTTTGCCCGGATACAACCGGATTGTTTTTCGCAGTATTTATGTAAAATTGGACTTCATGGTTAGTTTTCGTAAAACCCACGATAAAAACAGAAATCAGAATAAGTATTGTAAGAACTTTAATATTCCCTGGGCCATAATTCTTTCGCCGCCATATTGCCAAAAGCAACATACTCACTGCCATCCCCGGGAGAAGGTAAGGCATAGTCTCTTTTATATAAACCATACAACAACCTCCAAAAAACCCTGTTCCTTTCGGTAGCATAAGTTTACTGCGAAGTAACAGGGTACAAATTAATATGAGGTTGTAAATTTATTAAGAAAAGGTAGAGAAATCCTTGAGATTTTTTAAATGAGAGTTGGTTGTCTGCCCCCCAACTCTATAGCGTATCAGGCAGCGTAACAATAAAAATTGTATGGGTATCATCACTTTTTGCCTCTATTGCACCTCCGTGAAGCGTCACGATATCTCTGGCGATGGCAAGACCTAAACCTGCACCGCCGGTGGAAGTGGAACGGGCCTCGTCCAGTCGATAATATTTTTCGAAAATGGAACCCAGTTTTTCTTCAGGGATCGTCCCCTCATTCTCAAATCTGATACTAGTTGCATTTTCCAGTTTCTCTGCTGTTATGCTGATTAGACTGCTGTCAGCGCTGTAAACGATTGCATTTTTCAAAATGTTGTTGAACACCCTTGCCAGCTTGTCCGGATCACCGAAGACGGTTATATCCTCTGCAGCATTGATACTCACTTCCTTGCCACTTGCCGAGAGCTGGGGATATGCCTCGTCTGCCATCTGTATCAGCATATAATACAAGTCAATATTATCTTTTTTCAGCGGGACGGTTTGGAGATTATATCGTGTTATCTCGAAAAACTCATTAATCAGGTTTTCCAGTCTATAGGCCTTATCGAGTGTTATATGGACATACTTTGCTTTTTGCTCCATTGGCATATCCGGAGTTTCATCAAGCAAGCTCAAATAACCAATTACAGAAGTAAGTGGTGTTTTAATATCGTGCGCCAGATAAACGACCAGGTCATTTTTACGCTGCTCAGCTTCCTGTGCTTCTCTGGATCGTCTTGCCAATTTGTCTTTCACTTGATTCAGCTTTTCTTCCATAAATAATAGTTCCGGACTCATAACAAGTTTATACTGAGATTCTTCCGCCAATTGATCTACACCTGATACAATTTCATCAAAATACTTTGTAAACCATGACAATGAAATCCGGAAAATGATTATGAAAAAAATAATAATAGTCGCCACCATGATCGTATCAATATTGTTTCTGACATAATAATGATAAATATTACTGGCATTATCCCATTCAGTTCCTAAGCACATGGAAATTATTTGTGTAATCATATTGCCAATGTAGCCTTGTCCGGCAGCACGTATAAATAAAACCATTACGATGGCAACGATAAGAATGAACAGCGTTTGATAAAACATTTTTTTAATCAGCCATGCATAGGGCTTTGCCTGTAATATTTTATTTTTCAATTTTGTAGCCAACTCCCCATATCGTCTTGATATACTTTGGATTTTCCACTGAATCGTTCATTTTTTCCCGCAGATGCCGGATATGTACGGTGATGGTATTATTGCTTTTATAAAAGTATTCATCTCCCCATATTTCATGGAAAAGTCGTTCCGAACTGACCACATTTCCTTTTTGTTCACATAGTATCTTTAAAATCGAAAACTCCGTAGGGGTTAGGGCCAAAGGTTTTTCGTTCAATAAGCACTCGTGCGTATTCACATCGATAACCAAGCCGGAATGAACTATAACTGCTTCGTCCTGTGCCGGCGTAAAATTATATTTTTTGTATCTCCGCAACTGAGCCTTTACACGTGCAACTAATTCCAGCGGTCTAAACGGCTTGGTTATATAATCGTCTGCTCCAAGAGTCAGTCCCGTAATTTTATCGGTCTCTTCTTCTTTGGCAGTCAGCATAATAACCGGATAATTATGTTTCTCCCTTATCTTCTGACATATTTTAAAACCGCTGCCATCGGGCAGCATTACATCCAATATGGCAAGGTCAAGATCCGTTTCATTAATGCACACAAGTGCCTCTTTTGCAGAATAATATTTGTAAACTGTGTAATTTTCATTTTGCAGATAAAGCTCAACTAAATCAGCAATTTCCCGCTCATCGTCAACAACAAGCACCTTATAGCTCACATTATCCAAACTCCTTTCTGCCATGCCTTTATAATGATATTTTACTAAAATCAATATATTAAGTTATAAATATTTCTTGAAAAAAGATTAAGATTTTCATAAGGAAGGCCTGAAAGAAAAACCCCCTATTATCAGGGGTTGTCTAAAACTATAGTGGTAATGCTAGTAAAAATAGAAACACGAACCATTGAAACTGCTTTTAAACAACTTAATGGTTCGTCTGATATTGCTATGGTGGGCGATGACGGGCTCGAACCGCCGACATCCTGCTTGTAAGGCAGGCGCTCTCCCAACTGAGCTAATCGCCCGAATGGTGACCCCTGGGGGACTCGAACCCCCGTTACCGCCGTGAAAGGGCGGTGTCTTAGACCGCTTGACCAAGGGGCCATTAAATGGTGGGCCTACCAGGACTCGAACCTGGGACCAACCGGTTATGAGCCGGTAGCTCTACCAACTGAGCTATAGGCCCGGGATGCTGTAAAAACCCCGCAAGAGTTAGTATATAAAATAACTGTTAAAAGGTCAATAGTAAACTTACATCAATATCGGTTTTAATTAAAAAGCGGTAACTATACTGGTTACCGCCTGATAATCATTTGGCTCCCCGAGTAGGATTCGAACCTACAACCCTCCGGTTAACAGCCGGATGCTCTACCGTTGAGCTA
>DAOPZM010000006.1:0-108953 GCA_035353375.1 Syntrophomonadaceae bacterium | reverse complement strand
TTCCTGATTTTAAATCTGCCACAATATGGTGAACAATATGTGTTAAAAAATTGTTGTTTGTGTGAACAAATATTTTTTAAGCGAATAGAAGCGCTATTTTCAACTTTACAAAATATTTTTCAGATTGACTTTTTCTTTGGCCGGCAAATGCTTGATCATTAGTCTCATTTCTGCCAATTGGCCTAACGCCAGGGCACTATTTTCATCGGCTACAAATTCTTTGGCTTTAGCCAGGGAAAATTCAATATTGTCCATTTCCTGATGATCCAGAATAACCGGCCACCACCTGGCATTGTCCTGCCATTTTAATTCCAGCTGACGGGTTTTTTGTTTTGCATCATCCCATTCCCCGCTCCTTATATCCTGACATGCCAGATCAATTTGATCACTCAATATATCACTGGCAGCCTGCAGAGAATCATTGGTCCATATGCCTATGCCGATCAAAACTGCTATAGTTATCATTATGGTCATGAATATTCTCATTGCCGCTCCTTTTCATGCTATTGCTTGTTCTGAAAATAAAGTTTTCCCTGGGAATCATAGTTGGCGTAAAGTACTCTTTTATACGTGGTACCAGCATTTTTAAACTGATCTTCCAACCACTTAATATCCTGGTTTATTTTCTGCAGATTCTGATGATTTACTTTCCCGTCAGTCACCAGCGTGACCGGTAAACCTTCATAAACAGGAGAAATTCCTAAATCCGAGGGTTGCAGCGGTCTTTTATCTGATTTCAGGAACACGCTTAAATCCCCGTTGGTTTCTAAAACAGCAAACTCTACATCGGCAATATTAAGCACATTCTTTTCCCGCAATTGTTCCAGCAAATCGTTGATGTTATAACGCAGTTTGCGCATTTCATCTTCCATGATCCTGGAATTATCTATTATTATACTGGGTTTGCCGCATATAACATCCCGGGCGATTTCGCTTTTTAAAGCTAAAAATGACAATGTTACATGCGCGGCAAAAAGGATGAATATTGGAATAAGGCCATTAATAATTGGAATGCTGGTGTTTTGCATCGGAATAGCGGCTAATTCAGAAATCATAATAATAATCACCAGCTCATAAGGCTGCAGCTGACCAATTTCACGTTTCCCCATCAGGCGGAGAAAAACAACCGTAGCCGTAAATAAAAGCAATGTGCGAATAATTATAAGGTTCATCAGACTCTCCTCATCTAACAAGACTTGCTACTTTTAGTTATTTCCTGAACAGGCTTATTCAATGCGGCAATTCTTATTATGCGTCTGGAAAGTCTGAAAAAAAAGAAGTGGTTAAAAGATGAAAAAACAAAAAGCAGAATATGCTTTATTGGCGGGATGCTTTCTTAGGGCAGACATCATTTAAATAGCGAAGCAGGATATGTTCGAAGTTCTCTATTTTATGAGGCAGCAGGCACTTGCTGCAGTCTTTGAGGCCATTCTTTAAGATTACGTAATCACCGCCGCAGTCAGTTAATTCATAAAGCGGGCAGTAACAAAACAAGCAATTGATTTCCAATAAATCATGACATGGATAATACTCGCAGTCATAACGACAGAAATATCGCAGTATATCCAACCGCTCACCTCATTTAAAAAAAGTATCGTCCAGCCATTTTAAAGTTATTTTTTCTCTTAATTCAGTAAAATCTGTAAAAGTGTGATCAGCATCATCAACCAGCGCCAGGGTTGATTGGGGCAATTTTTCGTGCATTTTGACCGCATTGCCGAATTCCACCACTTCGTCAGCCTTTCCGTGGCAAATCAGTACCGGTTTACTTTCCAATTTGGTAAGAGCTTGTTTCAGATCAATATTTTTAATATCAGCTGCAAAATCAGGCTGCAGTATATATTGCTGGTCATTTTCCTTAACAGTAATTGCTGCCCCGGATTCCAATTCATAATACTGACTGTCCAATACTTTACTGAAGGTTTTTTTAAGGTCTATAGGCACCGACCAGAATATATAACCTTTGACTGCCGCAGGATGCTGCGGCAAAGCAATAATAGTGCTGCCGCCAAAGCTGCGCCCCAGCAGCAGCAATGGCAATTTATATTCCTGCATGGCAAAACTTATCACTGTATTTAAATCATCAGCTTGCCTGCTTAAGGTAATTTCAGAGAATTCTCCGCTGCTTTCCCCGCATCCGGTAAAATCAAAAGCCAGCACTCCCAATCCTTTTTCATTTAATTTATCAGCAAATGTAAATATTTTGCCGCGGTTTTCTTTGGCACCAAAAAAACCGTGACAAACAATCATTAAATACTGCGGATCAGGAGGCAGGCTCAACCATGCGGCTAAAACCGTGCCTTGCTCTTTATTAATGGTAATTTTTTTCATAAGCTTCAGGGATCCAATCACATAGGCTTTTTTGGCTTATTGGCTTCATCTGATTCATGACGCACTTTATTACTGCAATAATCACAAATAAAACCTGGTATTTCCTCGTTTTTTTCCACCAGCTTTTTATAATCCTTATGCTCTTCATCAACGTTATAAACTTTTGCACAAAGCAGACATTTGGCAACAATGTTCCCCATACAAAATACCCTCCCTTGAAGTACTATCAGTCCGTTTTAGCTTCATTGATTATTGTCATATAAAGCACCCGCTGATAATTAAATGAGCCGGTAATATTACCGTTTTTATCGTATAAATAGTTCAGCGAAGAACCGCCTGCATAAACGGTACCGTCTTTTTCGATGCCTAAGTTTTTCACATAACCAGTCAGCCTTTCATCATCAGTAAAAACTATCTCCACTTTGATTAATTGATTTTTAGAATCTCCGTTTTTGTCCCAGTAGTCTTTGATGTCAAAATTGCATCCCCCGATGCCAAGCGCTATAAGTAAAATCAATGGCAGCAACAACCCTTTTTTCTTCACTAAACTTTACTCCTCCTTTTTTGCCGGTGAGCTTTTTCACCGGAAAATTGGCGCCTCGTTCCGTTGTTTCCGTTCTGTCTGCGTTCATTCCATTGGCGCAGCTTCTGATCTACCAGGTAATGAATGCTGTCAGCCGGAAACCTTCCGTAATCATCCCTGCTGCCCGCTTCCTTCCCGGTCAGAATCTCCAGGCCCTGGTCAATATGGCTGATAGCCCATAGATTAAATTGTTTTTGCCCTATGGCTTCAATTACTTCATCATCCAGCATTAATTGAGACACATTCTGTATAGGAATAATTACCCCCTGCCTGCCATTTAAACCTAAAGCCTGGCAAGTTTTAAAAAAGCCTTCGATTTTTTGATTAACGCCCCCAACCGGCTGAATCTCTCCATTTTGATTAACCGAGCCGGTCACGGCTATTCCCTGATAAATTGGGACTTCGGCCAAACTGGATAACAGCGCATATAACTCGGTACTGGAAGCGCTGTCACCGTCGATACCGGAATAACTCTGCTCAAAAGTAAGGCTGGCGGAAATGCTCAAGGGTTTATTCTGAGCGTATTGGTCTCCCATGTAACCACTTAAAGTAAGTATGCCCTTACTGTGAATAGTTCCGCTGAGTCTGATTTCCCGTTCAATATTTACCAGACCTTTTTCACCTACATAAGTTTTGGCAGTGATCCTGACCGGGCGGCCAAAATGATAATCGCCCATTTCGAAAACTGCCAGACCATTTATTTGCCCGGCCTTATAAGAATCTACGTCGATGAGCAGGCGGTTGTTGACAATATACTCATGCACCCGGTCTTCACTCATGGAAGAGCGGTACCTTTTTTCATTAATAGCTTTTTTTACATGTTTAACACGAATAATCGAACTGTTGGCAGCTTTGGCCCAGGCATCTGCTTCATATATTATTTCGACCAGTTTATTAAAGGAGGTTGACAATTTATTCTGATCATCAGCCATTCTGCTGCTGTAATCGACTACTGCTGCTACTGCTTCAGCATCAAAATGCCTTAAACTTTTATCGTTACAAACTGAACCTATAAATTGGGCAAATTCATAAACATGTTTGCGGCTGCGGGGCATTTCAACATCAAAATCCGCCCTTATTTTAAACAACTTCTGGAATTCCTCGTCCTGAGCATAAATCATATAATAATATATTGCTTCCCCGATCAGGATCACTTTGATTTTGGCCGGAATTGGCTGGGGCTGCAGACTCTCAGTATTAGTGATCCCCATCATCCGCCCTACACTTTCAATGGTAATTTCTTCATTTTTCAATACCCGTTTTAAACCATCCCAGACATAAAAGTTCTTGATCAGATCCCAGACATGTAAAATCAGATAACCACCATTAGCCCTATGCAGAGTTCCGGCCTTGACTTTCGAATAATCAGTTGCCAATATGCCAAATTCATTTTCATATAATATCTGGCCGAATAAATTAGCAAAATTAGGGTTAGGTTCATATATGACCGGGGCATGCTCCAGATGAGAATTATCAATGAAAAGATTGATCTGATATTTTTTCAAAGGGTCCCTTCTGTCGAGACGGAAAAGGGAATTCATTCCTTTTTCTTCCGGTTTGGCCAAAAACGCCTCTACATTTTCCAGCAGATCCTGCTGCATCTCGGCCAGGTATTCCCCCACCTCGCCAATACCATTAAACTGGGCTGCCAAATCATCAAAATAGGGTTTGGTTACCACACGGGCGGTTTGTTTTTCCAGATTGGCGATCTTTTCTTTGACGTTTTTTTCCCCTTCCCGATAATTTCTGAGAGCTTCCGCCAGCTTTTCCTGTACTACCGTGCTGTTAGCCATTAGCTGCTGTCTTTCTTCATCGGACATATTTAGATATTCTTCCTGGCTGATTGGTTCCCCATTTTTTGCAGGAACACTGGTTATACCAGTTTGATTGCGGGAAATAGTGAATCCATACGAACGCGCTTCTTCTTCCATCTGCAGATAGCGGTTATTAGTCTCTTCCATAAACTGATTTAAGATCTGATTTTTTTGCTGCTCATATTCCTGACTTTCCAAAGCTTTGGTGATTTGATTAACTATACTTTCAATACTGGCAGCTACCGCTTTTTTAAAATTTGCCCCTTTGCCGGCGGGCAGAGAAATAGCTTTAGGCGCATCAGGATTTTTAAAATTATATACATAGCACCAGTCAGGAGGAATAGCTTCTCTCCTGGCCTTTTCCGTCACCATTTCTGAGGCTAAAGTAGTTTTGCCGGTACCAAATGCTCCGGCCAGATAAACATTATACCCCTGGATATCTATGTCAAGCGCGAACTGCAATGAACGTACTGCCCGCTCCTGTCCTATTATGCCTTTTAATGGTTCAATTTCAGCCGTAGTATTGAATTTGAAAACCGCCGGATTGGTTTTTTTACATAGATCTTTTAATTTTACCCGGTGTTTGTTTAAATTCAAGGATAACCCTCCTTAAGTTTGAATATTGTTGACACCTTTAGCCAATTTGAACCTGCCGCAATATTTGCTTTAATACAAACAAAATGCTCATACTTTATTTTATGTCTTTAAAAAACCAGATGCCATTAATGATATTGAGTAGAATAATTAGCCTTTTGTATTTGATTTTCCTGCTTTAAGATTAAAACAGATTATATAATAATGCCATTGATACGATGCCAACTATCAGCGTTATAAACAGGCTGCGGGTTTTTATGGCCGAAAACAAGGTCGGTATAAAAGCCCAGATATATATATTATTTATGCTGATATGGATGGTGCCCTGAGGGGCGAGCACACTTAGGGCAGTAAGTGCCCCCAGTACTGCCGGTGCCACATAGGAAAGCCAGCGAATAAAAACCGGCGGAAAAGAGATGCGGGATAATAAAGCGACTGGCAGGATCCTTGGTAAAAGGCTGGCCAGAGATACGCCGAAAATCATAATAAATATACTAGTCGCGCTCATGGATTATTACTCCTATCGTTGCTCCTAAAATGGTAGCAATAATAATATTTGACATATTAGCCATCGATGCCGGTATTAACCAGCCTATAACCAGGCAGGCCAAAGCTGCACTAAGTGCTGCTATAACATCACTTCTTTTATTGATCATAAGTACCAACAGACAAGTGTACATGGCTGGCAAAGCAAAACCAAAACCATATTGATCCGTATTGGTAATCAACATACCTAAAGCTGCCCCGATAAAAGTACTGGTGATCCAGGCAATATGCGAAGTGAGATTTAAGCCTGCCATATAGGCAATAGTAGCGGGACGGGTCTGGTACCGGCTGATGGCAACCGCATAAGTTTCATCAGTTAATCCATATGATAAAATGGACGCCGGAACCGTTGGTAAATCCTTATAATGAGGTACCATTGAGGTTGCAAACAGAAAATAACGCAGATTGACTAATATATTTGCTAAAATAGCGGTTATCACCGCGCCTCCCGCCTGCATCACTCCAATGCTTATATATTGCCCGGCTCCGGTAAAACAAAGTACCGACATCAGTACGGACTGAAAAATGCTTAAACCAACCTGAACTGCCAGGACCCCGAAAGCAAATCCAAGCGGGAAATATCCTAATACAATCGGTATTGAATCACGCATTCCCTGTATAAGTTCTTTTTTATTCATGCCCTGCCCCTTAATAAGATCGCCAATTAATACAATGATTATTATAGCGCTTTTATCTGGCAGGCGGGAATTAATTATTCAACTTCATCAGGCAGATTCGTTTCATCGTTTAACATCAATTGCCGTTCATTGCTGTGCAAATAACAAATGTCGTCCGGTTCTGAACCTTTCACGAAAGCCATCGGGCTGGTTCTCGTGCAGCCTTCTGCGGCTATCATGCCGCTGTCCAGGCAGACGTTTATTATTTCAACATTAAGCGGTTTGACAAAATCCTTCTCCGGCAGGCCGGCAGTGGCCTGACGCATAAATTCAGCCCAGATAGGTCCCGCGGCAGAACTGCCGGTCAAATCGGCTGTTTTGTCGGCATCATAGCCTACCCAGACGGCACAGCAAAGATCGGGAGTAAAGCCGACGAACCAGGCATCGTTAGAATTGTCAGTCGTACCGGTTTTACCTGCAGCAGGCCGGTCAAATATACTGCTGAGCCAGGAGCCGGTGCCCCCTGGCTGTAAAACAGCTTTGAGCATATCAGTAATAATATAGGAGGTGTCTTCGCTGATAACTCTTTGCTGCCTGACCTGATTTTGCTCAAGAACCCTGCCATGACGATCTTTAATGCTCAAGATATATACTGGCTGGCTGTATATCCCCCCACTGGCAAAAACTGCATAAGCAGCGGCCATATCCAAAGGTTTCACTTCATTGGAACCTAACGGCAAAGATAAAACCGGTTTTACTTCCTTAAAGCCGAACAATCCGGCATATGCAGCTACAGCTTGCGGTCCCAGCATTTCATTAATTTTTACCGCTATCACATTATCAGATTTAGCCAAAGCTTCCCTGACCGTAAAACGCTGGTAATGAAAAGGCTTATCCCCGTAATCAGTGGGCCGGTAAGTATCACCGTTTTCAAGCTTATACTTATATTCTTTACACCAAAACAAATCAGCCTGAGTTAACCCGGACTCAATCCCCAGCGAGTACATAAAAGGTTTAAAAGTTGAGCCCGGCTGACGCTCGGCAAACACACGGTTGTAAGGAGCCGTGTTAAAATCCCTTCCGCCTATCATAGCTTTAATATAACCATTGGCTGAATCCACAGCTACCAACGCCGCCTGTAAATCAGCCGGGAAATCATTTACTCCCTTAAGATAAGCCTGATTGGCTGCCTTCTGCATCTGCAAATCCAGGGTCGTGTATATCTTAAGACCTTCCTGATAAATACTGCGTTCATCATAATTTTTTTTTAAATAATCAGTAACCAAAGCTACAAAATAAGGTGCATCACCGCCGATAAACTGTGCGCTCTCATAAGACAATTCCTCCTTCAGTGCACTGTCACGTTCTGACTCATCTATCATGTTCTCTTCGACCATCCGGCTGAGTACTATCTTTTGCCTTTCTTTCGCCTTTTCCGGGTTAATATAAGGATCATATTCAGCCGGCCAATTGGTAATGCCGGCTAACAAGGCAGACTGGGCCAATGTCAATTCACCTGCCGGGCAGGTGAAAAAAGTCCGCGCTGCTGCTTCAAGGCCATAAGCCCCATGACCAAAATAGATGCTGTTGCAATAAAAAGTTATTATTTCATCTTTGCTGTACTCTCTTTCCAGTTGGATCGCATAAAGCAATTCCTTAAATTTGCGCAGCCAGGTCCTTTCATTGGTGAGGAACAGATTTTTAGCCGTCTGCTGGGTTATAGTACTGCCCCCAGCCATAATTTTACCGGCTTTCAGGTTAATTATTGCCGCTCTTATTATCCCGGCCGGATCCACCCCATGATGGTAATAAAAATTTTTATCCTCCACTGCAATTATGGCATTGATAAAGTTGTCGGGAATTTCTTCCCGTTCAATATAAATAGCATTATTCTCACTTAGTCCCCGGATGACGTTTCCATTTATATCATAAACAGTTGACGGTTTGGGCACTTCAACCGGAGGCAGATCAATTACAAAACCGCTGCCCAAAATCATTATAATAAGACAGCAGATCAATATTATATTGAATCTGCGCATGCTTCAATTCCCCTTTTCATATACCTAAAGCTTCTGTTTAAATTATTGCCAAAATTTCATTATCTAAAAATAAAAATCGAGCCTTTAATAAGACTCTAACCAGTTTGTCAAATAAGTTGGCAGACCGAAGAAAAAAAGTGCAGTTCGAGGCACGAGCAAGCCCCACGATTGAGGCGTAACTAAGGAACAGGGACACACCTCATTAATGAGGAATGTCCCTGATTATAACGCTGATTGAGCGGGGCTTGTGAAGTAACAATGAGATTCGCTTTTTTTAACGGTCTGAAGTACCTGCCGTTTTTATAAAGCGCGCAGATAATCCGGACGCAGATAACTGCGGTCATTTTTTCTGATGATTTCATTGATTAAAGCCAGCATTTTTTCTTTATCCTCCGGCAAACGTCCTTTGATGGGCAAATAATTGGAGGCATGATTACTTCTGAATTCGGTTCCTTTAACTTCCAAATGCCCGATCAAAATGCGCATTTCATCTAAAATCTCAAAGGGCCCGGGTAATTCGAACTCTCCTCTCTCCATCCGCCTGTAGAGTTCGGTCCGTGGTACCAGCATCAGGGTTAATGCCCCTATATAATCCGGGTTAATTTCATTACATATCTTAGCCGTATTTACCGCATGCTGTGCTGCCTGCGGAGTCCGCCCTGCCAGGCCCAGTAATACAGTGACTGACAGCAGGATTCCCGCCCGGCGTATCCTCTTTCCTGCTTCCACCATTTCCTCATAAGTTACCCCTTTGCGGATATCTATTAAAAGGTCGGGGTCACCGGTTTCAACCCCTAAATAGGCAATCGTTAACCCTGCTGCTTTCAGCGCCGTCAGCTCAGCAATTTGCTTTTCAATAATACTGTCTGGGCTGGCATAGATACCTACATGATTTAAACTGGGGAAGGTTTTGTAAAGCTCATCTAAAATTTCAATTAAATCTGTAGTTTCCATAGCTAAAGCATCACCATCAGCTAAAAATACTTTTTCCACATCATGGTAATATCGCTTGGCCATTTTTATATCTTCTTTTATCTCGGCCATAGGCCTGACATGGTATTTTTTATCCTTGTACATGGCACAAAATGTACAGCGATTATGGGTGCAGCCTACGGTACACTGCAAAATATAGCTCCTCGCTTCACTGGGAGGGCGGAAAACATTACCTTCATAGCGCATAAAAATCAACCTCCTAATAATTAATAGTCTATCTAACAACAGGTATAAAGGTCAATGACTGTTATTACACCGATAATAATCCAGCCATAATTTTATGTTTGTCTGAGCACAATAATAGTTGATGCAGGTTACGAGGAGGTTTTTTGATATGGCCAGGCGAAACAGCAAAATGTCCGAACAACTTAAATACGAAATTGCAAAAGAGTTGGGTGTTGATCAAATTGTTGCATCCCAGGGCTGGGGGGCAGTCAGTTCAAGAGATTGCGGTAATATAGTTACCAAGGCAATTGAACGAGCCGAACGCAGTCTTACCCATTCAAATCTTTAAAACCTGTATCAGTAAGCGGGGAGTTTTACTCCCCGTATTTTATTGTTCCCGCCTGTGCTTTCTTCTGACATTAAATTCAAAATAGGATAGAAAATAAAACAGCAACAACAAAAAAATAACCACCAGTAAAGTCCTTACATCACCCAGCCCGATCAACATTCCGATTATAGCAGTTACCAGCAGACTGCCTGCGACCGGCAAGCCTTTAACTTTACTGTCTTCAGAAATCCAAATCAGGCCGGTCCCTAAAAACCCGAGAGCGACAATGATCTGGGCAGCAATACGCCCCGGATCAGCAACCCAGGGCAAACCTGACAGTTTAAAAAATTCAACTGAAGTAATGGTAACCAGGGTTGCCCCCACAGTAATAATAATAAATACCCTGATATTCCTGGCCCAGCTTAAATACCCGAAAACCAAACCAACCAAAGTTGCCACAGCGATACGAACCAGCGCTTCGCCCCACATTTATAAAACCCTGTAATTAGGAGCTTCTTTGGTTATGGAAATATCATGGGGGTGGCTCTCAATTAATCCGGCATTAGTTATTTTAATAAATTTACTTTGGGTTTTCATTTCAGTAATATTTTTTACTCCGCAGTATCCCATTCCGGCACGCAACCCGCCGACCAATTGAAAAATTGTATCAGAAACATTGCCTTTATAGGGCACCCGTCCTTCAATTCCTTCGGGAACTAATTTTCGAGCGTCTTCCTGGAAGTAACGGTCACTGCTGCCTTCTGACATAGCCCCCAATGAACCCATGCCGCGATAGATTTTATAACTGCGTCCTTGTAAAATCACTGTTTCTCCCGGACTTTCTTCGGTTCCGGCCAGTAAATTGCCCAGCATGACTACATCAGCGCCAGCCGCTATGGCTTTGGAAATATCCCCGGAATATTTTATACCACCGTCAGCAATTACAGGAACATCATACTCAGCAGCAACTTCAGCACAATCCATAACCGCAGTTATTTGCGGCACTCCTATCCCGGCAATCACCCGGGTAGTACAGATCGAACCAGGCCCGATACCTACTTTGACTGCATCAGCACCAGCTTTGATCAAATCTTTGGTAGCCTGCCCGGTGGCAACATTGCCGGCAATCAGATCCAACCGGGGATAAGCGCCTTTTATTTTGCTTACCATATCCAATACTCCCGCTGAATGACCATGGGCAGTATCAACTATCACTACATCAGTTCCCGCTTTAAACAAAGCTTCCACTCTTTGCATAGTATCCCTGGCAGTGCCGACTGTTGCCCCGACCAAAAGCCTGCCGCGCAAATCCTTGGCTGCATGAGGATACTTAATATTTTTTTCAATATCTTTAATGGTAATGAGGCCCATCAGGTTATAATTATCATCCACTAAAGGCAGTTTTTCAATTTTATATTTACGCAGGATCTGCATGGCCTGATCCATAGTTGTATTAACCGGAGCAGTTACCAGTTTGTCACTGGTCATAACGTTTTTGATCGGCTGTTCAAAATCAGTTTCAAAGCGAATATCCCGGTTGGTTATGATCCCGACCAGTTTCCTGCCTACGGTTATTGGTACCCCTGATATCCTGTAATGCTCCATGATATCAAGGGCATCCTGAATTTTATTATCCGGAGATAAAAAAAACGGATCGGTAATAATGCCATGCTCGGACCTTTTTACCCGGTCAACCATTTTAGCCTGCTCATCAATAGTCATATTTTTATGAATAACTCCTACTCCGCCTTCCCTTGCAATGGCAATAGCCATACTGGTCTCTGTAACAGTATCCATGCCGGCACTCATAATCGGCACTTCCAGCCTGATATTACGGGTTAAGCGGGTAGAAATGTCTACATCACCAGGTAAAACTTCTGATCGTCCCGGGACCAGAAGAACATCATCAAAGGTGAGACCTTCTTTGCCAAGTCTGTTATTCATTTTGTTGGCCCTCCTTTTAAATTTAGATTATATTAGCTTATTATAACTAAATTTTCAAGGCTGTTTATCTAATCCCCACCTATTACTGAGCTGATACCATAATGCATAAAATGTTCATAAAGAGCCCTGGATGTTTCCTGGCTTATTTCCATTTGCCGGGCTATTTCTTCTGCTGTCAGCCCACTGGCGATCAAACTGATAAATTGGTCGTGGTCAATCCCCGTTTCGCTGGTCATTTCCTTAAGTGAAGGGATCCGGCTCCAGGGAGGGAAAGAACCTTTATTCCGTTCGTTATAATCATGGGGCATTGCTGCACTTCCTTTTTCTATATAGAATACCCCGTAACAAAAAAAAACTGCGCTGTTAACGCAGTTTAATAAATAATTTAAATAGAATGGTTTTTGAGCCGCATGTGGGTTTGGTCCAGATCAACTACAATAACCTCTCTGCCAACCTTTTTAACGGCATCCCAGGGGATAACCAGCTTTTGCCGGTCAGCCCAAAAGTTTAAAGCATTGCCCCGGTTAGGAAGAATGATAGATACAATTTGACCAGTTTCCGTGTCTACCAGCATATCGGAATCCCCTACTATCCCCATTCGCATACCGTCAAAAATATTAACCATTTCTTTGCCGATCAGTTCATTAAGACGCATTTTGCTCCCCCTTATTTGCCCGTATGACCGAAGCCGCCTTGTCCCCGCTCAGTTTCATCCAAATCTGCCGTCTCAATTAATTCAGCCTTGGCAACTTTTGTAAAAACCATCTGGGCAATTCTTTCTCCTCTTTTCAAAATATACTCTTCACTGCCAAGATTTATAACAATTACCTTAATTTCTCCCCGATAATCTGCATCTATAGTTCCGGGGGCATTTAACAAAGTTATGCCATATTTAAGGGCCAAGCCGCTGCGAGGCCTGATCTGTGCTTCATATCCGGCGGGAATGGCTATTGCGATGCCGGTAGGGATCAGAGCATGTTTACCGGCAGCAATAGTAAGCTCACTATCAACAGCTGCATACAAGTCAACACCCGAGGCACCTTCTGTCATGTACCCGGGCAAGGGCAAGTCATGGGAATGAACTCTTTTTATCGCCACTTTCATTTCAGCACCACCATTTTTTGAACTCCGCTTCGGCCTGCGGCAAGACCCCCGCCGGGCCTACGCAAGCCAAAGAAACTTTTTGCTGCTGCCATAACTGGCTGGCCAGATTTTTTATCATCTTCTGGTCAACACTTAATATTTTATCCAGCACCTCTTCCAAAGGGATGACCTGGTCAAACATAACAATTGATTTTCCTATCCTGGCCATCTGGTTTACAACACTTTCCATCCCCAGATACATGCTGGACTTGATCAGTTGCCTGGTTCTCAATACTTCCTCTTCGCTTACCCCGTTTTCGCAAATATCATCCAACTGCTGCTTTAAGCCCTGAAAGGTTTCAGTAATCCTGCCTGGACTGGTGCCGATATAAACAGCAAAACTTCCTGTGTCAGAATAATTGCTGGCATAACTGTATACCGAATAGGCCAGTCCCATCTCTTCCCGTAAATGTTGAAAAAGCCTGGAACTCATCCCCCCGCCTAAAATACTGTTCATTACATTTTGCGTAAATCTCAAATCATTATTGTAAGAAATGCCAGGGACACCTACGCAGATTTGCATCTGTTCAGTATCCTTGGCTTGCAGCTGCACGAAGTTTTCCGCATATCCAGTCTCAGCTGCGGGCAAATCCTCAAAATCAACGATATGTTTATTCATCTCAGTTTCTATGATGTCATGGATTTTTTCCCGATTGATGTTACCCGCTACTGAAACTACCATATTAGCCGGAACATAATGTTTATGGTAAAAATCTATTATTGCTTGCCGGTCAAAATTAGCTACAGTTTCTGCCGTACCCAGGATAGGGAGCCCCATTGTATGTCCGCTCCACAATTGACGGGCAAAGATTTCATGCACTAAATCGTCCGGAGTATCTTCGCTCATATTTATTTCTTCCAGAACAACTCCTTTTTCAGTGGTAAACTCTTTATTTGTAAACTGGGAATTAAACAGCATGTCCAGCAGGATCTCCAGAGCCATTTCCAAATTTTCGTCTAAAATACGTGCATACAGGCAGGTATATTCCTTGCCGGTATAGGCATTGAGCTGTCCGCCGATACGTTCAAAGCTTGCCGCAATTTCCCGGGCCGAACGTTTATCAGTACCCTTAAATAACATATGTTCAATAAAATGACTGGCACCGGTCAAATTTAACGGTTCGTGCCGCGATCCAACTTTAATATAAATCCCTATCGCCACTGATTTAACATAAGGTATCTCTTCAACTACCAGTTTAGTTTTATTATTAAGATTCCAATAATCTGTCAACTGTAATACCTCCAACTATTATTCATTATGTTATTCTGCCAGTAAGTCAGTTTTCCCTTTAATTAACCTGTTAAGCCACTGTGGCCAAAATCCTCTTTTTACTGTCTGCCCGCTGACTAAAGCAATGCTGTCTATATACCTGCCATTTGCATAAACTGAAACCATGCCTAAACTTTCATCTTTTTGTACCGGCAGCTTAATTGCATAATCTAAAATAACTTTTTTTTCAATATCAGGCTGCTCTCCATCATACCATAAATATAGTGTCCGGGCTGGATACAAATCAATATTTAAGTTCTCGCCGCCAAAAATTTTAACAGTTTTGAAAAGAACCTGCCTGTCAATCACTTTTACTGGCATATAACCAGAGAATCCATACTCCAAAAGCCTGGCACCATCCCCGAAGCGATTGCCGGATTTGAGGCATACTGCGATCAGCTGCCGCTGATCTCTGGTTGCTGAGGCCGCCAGGCAGCGCCCTGCCGCATTGGTGGTACCTGTTTTGATCCCATCCGCTCCCTGCAAGCTACTGAGCAAACGATTGCTATTGGTTATGGTTAAAGGCTGATTATAGGAAGGATGTTTGAAACTGCTTTGGATCGTGCTTACCGTCTGGGCAATATAATCATGACTTATCGCAAAACGGCTGATCAATGCCATATCATATGCTGTACTGTAACTATTGGCTGACGGAAGTCCGGAGGAATTTTCGAAATGAGTGTTAACCGCCCCTAAAACCCAGGCTTTTTTACTCATCAAATGAGCAAAGAATCTTTCATCGCCGGTAATATGTTCTGCCAATACCACGGCTGCATCATTGGCTGAACGCATTAAGGCAACTTTGATGAGTTCTTCTATCGTCAAAGTCTGCCCCTCACGCAAATCGAAGGCATATTCGGGGGTAAGCTGGGCATTGCGGCTGACTGTAGCAATTTCGTCCAAGCCGGCATATTCAAGGGCTACCAGCGCAGTCATTATTTTAGTAGTACTGGCAACCGGACGTTTTTCATCCTGATTCTTCCCCATTAATACCTGACCGGTTTTACCTTCCATCAGACAATAATACCGGGAATTGACCTGTGGTGCTGCTGCAGCGTTGGGGGTTAAGAACCAACCGCAGAATAGTACAAATAAAACAACCTGCAGGTATTTAGAGGTTGGTTTTTTCATGTTTATCGTTCTTTTCATTCTGGATGAGGATTATTTTATCCAGAGTCAATATCTGGTAGCCGGATGATTTTATTTGGGCTATTAATTCCGGCAGGGCTTCTAAAGTCGGCTGAGTAGGATGCATAAGTATGATAGCGTCATTGTGCAATTGGTTTGTAACCCTTTTTACTATAGTATCAGCCGCAGGAAGCTCCCAATCGATAGTATCAATGCTCCACATAATCAATTTATAATTCAGGTTTTCGGCAACAGCAACCAGATTATTATTGAATTCACCGTATGGAGGAGCAAAATAAACGCTTTCCTGCCTGGTCAATTTCTTAATAATCTGCCCGGTTTTAATAATTTGCTCCCGGGCCTGTTCACCGGACAAATTATTGAAATGCAGATGTTTATAACCGTGGTTTTGTATGCTGTGTCCTTCCTGCTGCATTTGTTTTATTAATTCAGGATTTTTTCCCGCCCACTGCCCGGTGACAAAAAACGTAACTTTAGCCTCATGCTCTTTCAAAACTTTAAGCATATCCGGCAGGTATTCTTCTCCCCAGTCTACATTAATGCAAATAGCCACTGCCTTCTGCCCGCTGTTGCCCTGATAAACAGCCTGGGCAGGTACGGCAGCCATTTGCGGACTGACGATTTTTAAAAAAGCAAAAGCCAGCAGCCCAAGAATTATTAAACCGGCCATTCCCCAGCTCAAGCTGTTTTTTTCGAAAAAATATATTCTCATAATATCCCCCCTGCTGTTTATGCTTATTTATTTGTATTCTGCGGGGAGTATTACTATTCAGTTTTTTTGGCCGGTCAAAAAGAAAAAGATAAAATGAAAATAAACCGAGAAATCTCGGTTTACCTTAAAAATATTCAGCGTTTTATCAGTTTAATTTAATTAATCGTTTTTAGGTTTATCTTTTAAAACTGCTTTGCGGGAAAGATTTACCCGGCCTTGTTTATCTATTTCAGTTACTTTGACCAAGATTTCATCACCGATGTTTACTACATCATTTACTTTATTAACTCGTTCTTCCGCTAATTGCGAAATGTGTACCAGGCCCTCTTTACCCTGATTCCCAAGAACACCAGGAACAATTTCCACAAAGGCGCCAAAATCCATGATCCGTTTTACAGTTCCCAAATATATTTTGCCCACTTCAACTTCTGCAATTATCGATTCAATCAGAAGCCGGGCCCGATCCGCCGCTCCCTGGTCAGTAGCAATGATAAAAAGGCTGCCGTCATCTTCAATATCTATTTTACAACCGGTTTCATCAACTATCTTGTGAATTGTCTTGCCCCCCGGGCCTATTACTTCTCTGATTTTGTCAGGATTGATCTGCATTCTGATCAGGCGGGGAGCATACGGTGAAAGGGTAGTATTTGGCTTGTCGATAGCTTCCAGCATCTTGCCCAGGATAAATTTACGCCCTTCATTGGCCTGGCTTAAAGCTTTATCAACTATTTCCCGGCTTACCCCGGATATTTTAATGTCCATCTGCAATGCAGTTACACCGTTTTCTGTTCCGGCCACTTTAAAGTCCATATCCCCTAAAGCATCTTCGATCCCCTGAATATCGCTTAAAATAGCAAATCTGTCTTCATCTTTCACCAGACCCATAGCTATGCCGGAAACCGGTGCTTTGATAGGTACGCCGGCGTGCATCAGCGAAAGGGTACTGCCGCAGACACTGCCCATAGAGGACGAACCATTTGATTCCAGTACATCGGACACTACTCTGATCGTATAAGGGAACTCTTCGGCACTGGGAATTACCGGTACCAAAGCCCTTTCTGCCAGAGCACCGTGGCCTATTTCTCTGCGGCCCGGGCCGCGCATAGGCTTCGTTTCACCAGTGCTGTAAGGCGGAAAATTATAATGGTGAATGTATCTTTTGGATTCTTCAATACCAAGTCCGTCAAGGCGCTGTTCTTCGCTCATCGCACCCAGAGTGGTAACAGACAGCACCTGAGTCTGCCCCCGGGTAAAGAGTCCGGATCCATGCGGGCGGGGTAAATATCCGACCTCGCAGGTCACCTTTCTGATTTCATTTAACTTACGTCCGTCAACTCTGTCGCCTTCTTCCAGCATCATTTTACGGACTATTTCTTTCAGCATTTTTTCCAGCTTTTTCCCGATAGTCTTTTTGTCATCGGGGTAGCTTTCAGCAAACTGCTGGAAGGTAAGCTCCTTAACATCATCAATATGATTTTCTCTCTCCAGCTTATCAGGATTTTTTACTGCATTTTCAAGCTTGCTCCAGGCAAACTCCTGCACCAGATTCTCTAATTCTTCATTAGGTTCTTCGGCTTTAACTTCCATTTTAACCGGCGCTGCTTCAGCATAAATTTTTTCCTGAAATTCAACTATTCTTTTAATCTCGTCATGAGCAAAGAATATCGCATCTGACATGGTTTTTTCAGGTATTTCATTGGCACCGCCCTCAACCATCATAATGGCATCTTTGCTGCCGGCTACCGTTAAATGCATTTGACTTTTTGCCATCTGTTCCACAGTTGGATTAATAATAAACTGATCATCGATCATGCCAACCACTACTCCGGCAATTGGTCCGTTAAAAGGAATATTGGAAACACCCAGTGCCACGGATGCACCAATGACAGCTGTTACATCCGGAGCGTTGTCTTTTTCCACTGACATAACGGTAGCAACGATGTGTATATCATTTTTAAAGCCTTTGGGAAATAACGGGCGGATCGGGCGATCTATAATTCTGGCCGTCAAAGTTGCCAGTTCGGTTGGTCTTCCTTCCCTTTTAATAAAGCCCCCCGGTATTTTACCGACTGCATATTGTCTTTCTTCAAAATCAACTGTCAAAGGGAAAAAGTCTATCCCTTCCCGGGGATCTTTGGAAGCAGTGGCAGTTACCAATACTACTGTATCACCATAACGCATTACGGCAGCGCCGTTTGCCTGCTTGGCAGCTTTGCCGATTTCAATGGTCAACTTTCTTCCGCCGATATCGATTGTATATTCTCGCACTTAAAATATTCCTCCTTTCATACTATTATGTGCAGAAATAAATAAATTTAAAGAGCGGCATTCCCGCTCCTTATCTGCGCAGACCAAGTCGTGTGACAATGGTACGATAACGTTCAAAATCATTTTTCTTCAGGTAGTCCAGCAGTGAACGTCGCTGTCCAACCATTTTCAACAAACCTCTTCTTGAATGATGATCTTTCTTGTTTGCTTTCAAATGCTCATTCAAATAATTGATACGATCAGTTAAAATAGCAATTTGCACTTCGGGAGATCCGGTATCATTTTCATGAATTTGATAAGACTTAATGATCTCCTGCTTTTTTTCAGGTGTCAAAGCCAATGGTTTCACCTCCTCATTTTTAAAATCGCCACTAACCAAGCTTTTAGTCGGTGATATCACAAAACCTAGCTAATGGTTCCTTAGCCCTTTAAGGGCTTTGGGTCTGAAGTATTATTTAACAGGCCATAGGCTCTGCCGCTCTCTTTATAATAAATAATTTTTATTCATTCAAACAGACAAGGTAAATTGTAGCACAGGCTGATAAAAAAGTAAACTTACACCAATTCACTGTTATTAAGAAGTTATTTTTATCGCCTGTTCCCGGTCCTTACCGATTTGTTCCACCAGTTGTTCGATTCCGGCAAATTTTTTTTCGTCTCTGAGTTTGCTGGCAAAAAACAATTCAACTTCTTCCCCGTAAATATCGCCGCTGAAATCTATTATATGAACTTCAACGGTAATTGGATATTCATCATGGAAAGTTGGTTTGGTGCCTATATTTACAACACATTTAAAAGTTTTTTTGTTAATTATAATCTTTCCTGCATATACTCCGGGACCAGGAATTATCAAATCTTCGTTTACTTTAAGGTTAGCTGTAGGGAAACCTAAACTGGCACCACGGTTTTCACCTCGAATTATCTGTGCCTGCAGCATTGGTTCATTCCCCAGCATGGCAGCTGCATTAGGTATGTCACCGCTGGTTAACAACTGCCGGATTAAACTGCTGGAAACCAAGTGGCCCTTAACTTCCACCGGAGCGATCACATTTACCCCAAATCCCAGTTGTTTCCCCAAAGTTATAAGCAGTTCCGGAGTACCCTGGCCTTTGTGCCCAAAGGAATAATTAAAACCAACCAGCACCTCTTTAACTGCTAATTTATCCACCAGTATCTCCCTGGCAAAATGCTCCGGAGACCAACAGGATATTTCCCGGGTAAAGTCCTGATAAATAAGAATATCCAGACCCAGTTCGTCCAACAGCTTTGCTTTTCGCTCCGGAGTTACTAACATTTTTGGAGCTTTTTCCGGACGAATTACTTTAATCGGATGAGGTTCAAAAATAAAAGCTGCTGAAAGGCCTTTATTGTTTGCCGCTTTCTTAACCAGCTGGTTGATTAATTCCTTGTGCCCCATATGGATACCATCAAAATTTCCTAAAGCCAGATACAGCGCTTGGTCACTTTTTATATAACTGTCTACTCCAAAAATAAGATCCATCGGTCTCTCCTTATATAAAGACTTTTTCCGGCCGCAATACTCCCATTTCCAGGTCATAGTACGCTATTGCAGTTAATTGCTGCTTAAAATATAATCTGACCTTTTGCTGGTGCATAAACCCTTCAGCTTTAATTCCCTTTCCCTGTTTAACATTCAGACTCTGTTCCTCTTCAAGCTCATAAGCTGTCATGTATCTTAAGGGATAATCAATCGGCAATAAATATTTGGCCATATCTTCAGCTGCAAGCAGCTCCTGCAAAGGAACCGCTTCATCCAGACAAAAATCTCCGGTTCTGACCCTGACCAGGCTTGTTAAATAGGCCCCGGTTCCCATTCGGGCACCTATATCATGAACCAGGGTTCTTATATAAGTACCCTTGGAACAGGTTACTTTGATAGTTACCCGGGGAAATTTCCCTGACTGATCGATATCCAGCAGTTCTATGACTTCAATTGTTATCATCCGCGGGGTTCTTTCCACTTCCACGCCCTGCCGGGCCAGTTCATAAAGGCGCTGGCCATTATGGTGTACTGCCGAATACATTGGCGGTATCTGCTCAATACTTCCCTTGAATTGTTCCATAACCTGCCGCAATTCTGCTTCATTGCAAATGATATTATCATTCAAAACAGTTATATTGCCCCAGGCATCCTGGGTGTCAGAAACTGCCCCCAAAATAAAAGCGGCAATATATGCTTTATTGCTGTCAGCAACATATTCAATAACCCGGGTGGCATTCCCTACTGCAACAGGTAAAACACCGGTCGCCATCGGATCCAGTGTGCCCAGGTGGCCAATTTTACTCTTACGGGAAAATCTTTTTTTTAATTGCCTTATAACATCAAAGGACGTTAATCCAGGCGGTTTATAGATGTTAAAAAAGCCCTGCAATTTAATCAAGCACATCCCTGACCATTTTAATGACAACTTTTTTGGCCTGGGCCAGGCTCCCATGGTAAGTTGCCCCGGCGGCCTGCCGATGCCCTCCCCCGCCAATTTTACCTGCTATCATAGCTACATCAATTTTGCCCTTGGCGCGAAAGCCGACTTTAATCATGCCAGGCTCAATTTCGCGGAAAAGCATTCCTACTTCTACCCCTTTTATTTCCCGAGTATAATTTATGATGCTTTCCGGATGGATTCCTAATGCACCAATAGCCTGAACTCTTTTGTAAGGCAGTGCTATCCAGGCGATACGTCCATCATCAGACAAGCTTATATTGTTCAAAGCCAGGCGAATAAGGTCAACTTCTGCCCGGGTTTTGCTCTCAAACAAATTGATCCTCATCTGGTCAATATCTGCTCCTGCTTTCAATAGCAAGGCTGCCGCAGACAAAGTACTCTCTGAAGTATTACTGTACATAAATCTGCCGGTATCCATTACCAGACCGCTGTATAGTGCCGTTGCCATATCAGGGCTGATACTTACTCGCATGGTATTTAATAAAGCCAGAACTAATTCCGCGGTTGCTGCTGCACCGGGTTCGATCCAGTTATAATCTGCAAAATAATCATTGGTTGCATGATGATCAATATTAAAAGTGGTGACTTCTCCATTTATCTCCGCTGCTATCTTCTCGCCCACCCGCATGATATCCGAGCAATCCAGATAAATAATATTTTCCGCTTTAAAATCCCTTGGCCATTCATGCCTGAATCTGGCGGTTACCGGCAAAAAATTATAAATTTCCGGGACCTGGTCCAATAATACGACTTCGACTTTTTTTCCCAAAACTTCCAGGCCCAACTGCATTGCTGCGATAGAGCCAATGCAATCACCATCGGGGATAATATGTCCCAGCAATAAAAAATTATCCCGGGCAAGAAGCTGCCCGGCAATAACTTCTCTGCTTTTATTGCTCACCTTTATGACTTTCACCTTCCCGCAACTCCTCTAATAATGAAGAAATTCTTATTCCGTGTTCGATAGATCTATCCAGGCGAAATTCAAGTTCCGGTGCGTGGCGAAGTTGTATTTCCTTCGCCAGTTCACTCCTTAAGTAACCCCTGGCTTTCTGCAGAACTTTCATAGTTTCATCTTGCTGACCTTCATCACCTAATACACTGAAATTTACTTTGGCATGACTTAAATCGCTGGTTACATCAACTCTGGTTATGGAAATCGCAGAAAAATCCAAGCGCGGATCCTTAATATTGTCCTTGATAATCTGGGAAAGAACCTTCTTCATCTCCACGGCCATTCTTTCCTGGCGTCGCTTGCTCATAATCAACCCCCCAGTCTCTGGTTGCATTTATTATCGTCTCCAAGGCAAAGCATTATACGCAACTTTATAGTTCCCGAGGCACTTCCTCCATAACATAGGCTTCAATAATGTCGCCTTCCTTAATATCATTAAAGTCTTTTATGCCGATTCCGCATTCATAGTTTTCCAGTACTTCCTTAACATCATCCTTAAACCGTTTCAATGATGCCAGCTTTCCTTCATATACGATTACACCATCTCTTAAAACTCTGACTTCAGCATTCCTCTGTATTTTACCGTCAATTACATAGGAGCCGCCGATCGTACCAACATTAGGTACTTTGAAAGTTAATTTTACTTCAGCCCGTCCCAAATACTTCTCTTTGTATTCCGGATCAAGCAATCCCACCATAGCCCGCTTTACATCTTCAATGGCTTCATAAATAACCCGGTATAATCTTACATCTATTCGTTCATCTTCTGCATATTTCCTGGCCTTGCTGTCGGGACGGACATTAAATCCAATTATTATGGCATTGGAGGCAGAAGCCAACATAACATCGGTTTCAGTAATAGCCCCAACTGCCGAATGGATTACATTGATTTTTACTTCATTGGTAGACAAACGCAATAAAGATTGGGCTAATGCTTCTACCGACCCTTGTACATCTCCCTTGATAATCAGACCCAGTTCCTTAACTTCAGCATCCTGTATCTGTTTAAAAAAGTCATCCAGTGAAACCCGGCTGCTTTGTTTTTGTTCGGCTAATTTTTTATCCGCTAAACGCAGACTGACGATTTCCTTGGCCACTTTTTCATCAACTGCCTGGATTTTCATTCCTGCCTCCGGTACTTCGTCCCAACCAGTTACTTCCACCGGCATGGAAGGGTAGGCTTTGTCTGCTTTACGTCCGCGGTCATCGGTCATGGCTCTGATTTTACACAAATTATAGCCGCAGATCAAAAAGTCACCTACATTTAAAGTCCCTTTCTGCACCAGGACAGTTGCGACAGCACCTTTTCCTTTATCAAGTTCACCTTCAATTACGACCCCTTCAGCCGCACGGTTGGCATTAGCTTTTATTTCATTTACTTCAGCCACCAGCAGGATTACTTCCAGCAAGTTTTCAATACCCTCGCCTGATTTTGCTGATACTGGTACAAATATTGTTTCACCGCCCCATTCTTCCGGCACAATATTGTATTCGGTCAATTGCTGCATTATCCGATCCGGATTAGCTTCGGGTTTATCCATTTTGTTTATGGCAACAATAAAGGGAACATCTGCCGCTTTTATATGATTTATTGCTTCCACAGTCTGGGGCATTACTCCGTCGTCTGCAGCTACCACTAAAACAACAATGTCAGTTAAGTTGGCGCCACGGGCCCGCATGGCTGTGAATGCCTCATGACCCGGTGTATCAATAAATGTAATCCGGTTGCCTTTAACTTTGACCTGATAAGCGCCAATATGCTGAGTTATCCCCCCGGCTTCACCGGATACGACATCAGCTTTGCGGATTCTATCGAGCAGTGATGTCTTTCCATGGTCGACATGGCCCATAACTGTTACTACCGGTGGTCTGGTCACTAAATTATCTTCATTGTCAACAATTTCTTCCAGAATCTTTTCTTCCCGGGTAACTTCTTTTGCCACCTTGACTTCGTAAAGGCTGGCTAATATTTCAGCTGTCTCAAAATCAATTACCTGATTAATCGAAGCCATAGTCCCTAAATCCATAAGTTTCTTTACTATTTCACCAGGGCCTTTGGCTAATTTTTCAGCTAATTCCCTGACCATGATAGAGTCACCTATTTTTATCAGTTCCGGAGTTTGCTGAACTACTTCTTCCTTTCTGCGTTTATGTTTGGACTTTTTGGGCCGGCTATAATCTTTTCTTGGCACCAGCGATTCAACATTTTTCTTGTTCAACTGCTGATTAAAAGGTTTCTTGCTTTTAGCTTTATCAGGTAAGTGGGTACCATTTTTCTCACTGCTTTTCTGAGGTTCCGGTTTTTTTACAGCTGGTTTCCCGCTAGTCACTGCGGGTGTAAATCTATCTGCGGTTCCCGGCTTGCCGGCAGGTTCTGTTCTTCTTGGCTGATGTTGGTTCTGACTGGTATTTGGCGCCGTACTTTCCGGACGTCTGTAAGGCCGATCAGTTGTCTGTGGCCGATTAGTTGTCTGCGGCCGATTAGTTGTCTGCGGCCGGTCAGTTGGCCGGTCAGTTGGCCGATTAGTTGTCTGTGGCCGATTAGTTGTCTGTGGCCGGTCAGTTGTCTGCGGCCGATTAGTTGTCTGCGGCCGATTAGTTGTCTGCGGCCGGTCGGTCATTTGTGGCCGGTCATATCTTCTTTCTGTTTCTTTCTCCCGCCCAGTAGTCTGGCGGGGAGGATTGGCCGGAGGTCTTTGGGGCCCGGGTGCAGTCGGGGGTTTTCCCTGAGCAGAGGAAATCGTGCGCCGTGGCTCTTCCTGCCTGCGTGGTTCGCTTTTGGGCATAGTCGCCTTATTATCTGGCTTCTCCTGGGTTTTGGCAGCATTTTTCTGCGCTGCTGTCGGCTGCGCTTTAATTTCATCCCCTGGTTTTTTGGTTAATTGTTTCTTAACCCATGCTGCCTGCGAATCTTCCATGGTACTCATATGATTCTTGACTTCAATACCCATTGATTGCAGCAAATCCACTACTTCTTTGCTGGACTTCTCCAGTTCTTTTGCTAAATCATATACTCTGATTTTTGCCATTAAACCACCCCCATACTATTTGCCTCTGCTCCCGTTAATTCAAATTCCTTTAAAATTCTTTGTGCTATCCCGTGATCATTTATCGTAACAGCAACTCTATATTCCTTGCCAACGCAGTTGCCAAGTTCATATTTGTTACCAGATTCTATCCATGGAATTTTTGATTTTTCAGCACTTATCAACAAGTCCTTCCGGGTATTAACAGCAATATCATTGCTGATCACCAAAAGAAATGCTTTACCTTTGATCAGACTGTTTCGGGCTGACTCGGTGCCATTTGAAACTTTGCCGGCCTTTTGCGCCAGACCGATCAGGTTCATAATTTTATTCAATCTTTGTCACCTCTTAAACCAGGCTATTTATTAAGTGCTTCTACTTGTTGTTTAACTGTTTCCAGTACGTCTGAAGGTATATTATGTTCCAGGGCCTTTTGCAGTCTTTTCCCTTTGACCGCTTCATTAAAACATTCGACCGTCGGGCAGATATAAGTGCCCCGGCCAGCCTTTTTGCCGGTTAAATCCATTTCAATGACTCCTGCCGGAGTTCTTACGATCCGAATAAGTTCCCGTTTATTTTTCATTTCTCTGCAGCCTACGCACATTCTCTGAGGAATTTTACGAATCTTCGCCATTCAGATCATTCTCCTCCATACATTGGGATTCACTTTTGATATCAACTTTCCAGCCGGTCAATTTAGCTGCCAGTCTGGCATTTTGCCCTTCTTTGCCAATAGCCAGTGAAAGTTGATAATCGGGCACAATAACCCGCGCTGCTTTTTCTTCCTCATCTGTATTTACCGCTAAGACTTTAGCAGGACTAAGCGCATTGGCAATAAATTTTTCAGGATCTTTATCATATTTTATAATGTCGATTTTCTCCCCACCCAATTCAGATACAATATTTTGTACCCGAATGCCGCGGGGGCCAACACAGGCACCTACAGAATCGATCTTCTCATCCAGTGAATGGACGGAAATCTTGGAACGAAAACCGGCTTCCCGGGCTATGGATTTAATCTCAACTATTCCATCATATATTTCCGGTACCTCCAATTCAAATAAGCGCCGCAAAAAATTAGGATGAGCTCTGGAAACAAATATATTTGGTCCCTTGGTAGTATTCTTCACCTCATAAATATAAGCTTTGATCCTTTGGCCCGGTTCATATCTTTCAATGCCAACCTGGTCGGTGGGCAACATGATCCCTTCAGTTCTGCCCAGGCTGATATATACAGTTTTAGCTTCAATTCTCTGAATGGTACCGGTGACGATCTCACTTTCCCTTTGTAAAAATTCTTCGTAAATTAAACTTCTTTCGGCTTCTCTCAGTTTCTGAATCACAACCTGCTTGGCGGTCTGTGCAGCAATGCGTCCGAAATTGGAGGGGGTTTCTTCTACATAAACCAATTCCTCCAGCCTGCATTCCGGGTAAAGTTCCTGAGCTTCAGACAATTCGATTTCAATACGCCCATCTTCAACTTTATCTACTACCATCTTCTGGGCATAAACTTTAATATCACCAGTGATATCATTAAGTTCCACACTTACATTTTGATTGCTGCTGTAGTTTTTCTTGTAGGCAGTATTCAAGGCTGATTTAATAGCATCCACCAGTGCCGCTTTCGGAATTCCCCGTTCTTTCTCTATTTCATTTAAGGCCTGCATCATTTCACTGGACATAGTATTTCCCCCTCTTATATTTCCGGCTTCAGCCGGGCTATGGTTATATACTGCCGCGGTATTTCAAAAGTTTGTTCCCCGGTGTTAACTTTCAGGCAACATTCATCCACTGCTGCCAATACTCCCACAATAGTTCTTGGTCCGTTGAATTCTTTGCTGGTTTTTATTTTTACCTTATTACCCAGGTACCGGATAAAATCCTTGTCCTTTTTCAATACCCGATCCAACCCGGGTGAAGATACCTCCAAATAATCATAAAAAACATCCTCTTTATCAAGCGATTCTTTAACTGCCCGGGTTGCCTGAGTGCAAAGATTCATATCTACTCCGTTTTCGCTGTCAATATAAATCCTGAGGATCACAGCTTTATTATCCCGGGCAAATTCTATTGCAACCAGTTCAATATTAACAGCCTGCAGGATTTTTTCAATTTTATTCTCCAGTTCTATAAACCTGGCTTTATCCATTTATATACTATCACCTCGATATGCTCTTGGTTTACATATACCCTGCAATAGAAAAAGTGGGCGCTGATCCCACTTGTACAAGAAATCAATATTAGCAAGCTTATTTAAGATTATAACACAACAAATGAATTATATACAACCCATGCATTGCCAAGTTTTGCTTTAGCCAAATAGACTTATTTGGCTTTCTTCCGGTAAATCCCCAAAGCAATTTAATTTCCTCAAAATGTCCATACCAGTTTTATTTAACCTGGTCCGTTGCTGAAAATCCTTAATGGACAAAAATTCTCCTTGTTCCCTGGCTTGTACAATTCCCTGGGCCGCTGCCGCTCCAACATTGGGCAAAGCAGAAAAAGGCATTAACAGACCTTTTTCCAGAACTATAAATTTACGGGCATCCGATTTATAAATATCAATAGGATAAAAAACATAACCACGGGCCAGCATTTCCAATACCAATTCTAAGATCGGCAATAGATTTTTGTCTTTGGGGGATGCTTCAAAGCCCATTTTTTCGATTTCTTTTATCCTCAGCCGGACTCTGTCATAACCCTGTAAAGCAGCTTCTGCCTCAAAATCATCAGCTCTGATACTGAAAAAACTGGCATAAAACTCCCGGGGGTAATGAACTTTGAAATAAGCAATCCTGAAAGCCATAGTTACATATGCCACTGCATGAGCCTTGGGAAACATATATTTTATTTTGTCACAGGATTCGATATACCAGGCAGGGACCTGATGCTTAAGCATTACATCTACTTCCTGTTCATTCAGATTATCTTTGCCTTTGCGGACTTTTTCCATAATATTAAAAGCCTGTAGTTTTTCCATTCCCTGACGGATCAGGTAGGTCATAATATCATCCCGGATACAGATTGCTTCTTTTAAACCAGCTATTTTATTTTTAATCAAATTTTCCGCATTATTAGACCACACATCAGTCCCGTGAGAAAGACCGCTTATTCTTATCAATTCCTCAAAAGTCGAAGGTCTGGTGGTCTCCAGCATTTGACGAACAAATTTGGTGCCAAATTCGGGTATACCATAAGTCCCGACACTGGTGCCGATTTGCTGAGCAGCAACTCCCAACGGGCTTACGTCTGAAAACAACCTCATGGTTTCCGGTTCACAAAGGCTGATGGCGGAAGCTTTAATACCGGTCATATCTTCCAGCGCCTTAATAACTGTAGGATCGTCATGACCCAGTATATCCAGTTTTACCAGTTGATCTTCCAGGGCATGATATTCAAAATGGGTGGTAATTATGCCGGAATCCTTTTTCTCGGCCGGATGCTGCAAAGGGGTAAACTGATTAATGTCCTGCCCTTTGGGAACTACTATCAGACCGCCCGGGTGCTGGCCGGTAGTCTTCTTTACCCCGGATATGCCTTTTACCAATCGGTTTGCCTCAGAGTCCTTTACATCTGTTTGTCTTTCTTTAAAATAGTTTTTGACAAATCCATAAGCTGTCTTATCGGCAATAGTTGATACAGTACCGGCACGGAAAACATTATCGGCGCCAAATAATTCTTCCACATATTGATGGGCCCGGCTTTGATATTCTCCTGAGAAATTCAGGTCAATATCCGGAGTTTTATTGCCGTCGAAACCCAGGAAAGTTTCGAAAGGTATATCGAACCCTTCTTTCAATAATGCACTGCCGCACTCAGGGCACTCCCTGTCCTGTAAATCAACCCCACAGGCGGCGTCCTGATCCGGATCAAAATTGCTATAGCGGCATTGGGGGCATACATAATGGGGTATCAGGGGATTAACTTCAGTAATTCCGGTAAAATAAGCTACCAGTGAAGAGCCGACCGACCCGCGTGAACCAACTATGTATCCGTCTTCATTGGATTTTTTAACTAATTTGTGAGCTATATAGTATAAAACACTGAAACCGTGTTTAATAATAGCATTCAATTCATGTTCAAGCCGGGCAGTTACTATTCCCGGCAATTCATCTCCATATATCCGATAAGCATTTTCATAACTGATAGCTTTTATTTCCTCTTCCGCACCTTCGACCCGGGGTGGATAAAAACCGTCGATAACCGGCTTTAATGATTCAATGCTATCGTTTATCAGGTTGGGATTCTCTATTACTATCCGGCGGGCGGTTAATTCTCCCAGGTAGGAAAAATCCTCCAGCATCTCGTCAGTAGTCTTGAAATATAAGGGTGCCTGGGACTCTGCATCTTCGTAGCCCTGACCGGCCTGAATAATTCTGCGGAATATTTCATGATGGGGTTCTAAAAAATGTACATCTCCGGTTGCTACTACTGGTTTGCCAAGTTTTTCTCCCAACTCGACAATCAAACGGTTGTTATTCTTTAATCCCTCCAGGTCAGCTACCCGGCCATCATTTATCAAAAATTGATTATTGCTCAGCGGCATAACTTCCAGATAATCATAAAAAGATGCTATGCGCTCCAGTTCTTCCGGCGCTGCTCCTGCTGCTACGGCACTGTAAAGTTCTCCGGCTTCACAGGCCGAACCTATCATTATCCCTTCCCGTTTCTCAGCTAATGCATTCCTCAGTATTTTAGGACGGCGATAATATGAATCAATATATGAAGCCGTAATCAATTTATAAATATTGAAAAG
This sequence comes from Syntrophomonadaceae bacterium, assembly GCA_035353375.1. GTDB lineage: Bacteria > Bacillota > Syntrophomonadia > Syntrophomonadales > Syntrophomonadaceae > UBA1368. Next base: position 79,255 of record DAOPZM010000006.1, on the reverse strand, counting down.
TCCGGTTTGGTTAATGGCCAGCAAAATTATATGCCATGGTTTCTCTTTACGGTCGGTTTCTGCCAGATAAGCTTCAACGCCATAGATAATTTTAATGCCATGCTTTTTGCCGGCTTTATAAGCATCAGGGAAAGCCTGGATACATCCATGGTCAGTTATGGCAATAGCCGGATGCCCCCAGCGGGCAGCACATTCAATCAGTTCATTTACCTCAGTAAGTCCATCCATGGAACTCATCTTGGTATGGGCATGTAATTCCACTCTTTTTACATCACTTTTATCTTGTCTTTTTTCCTTTTTTATCTTCTGGCAGGAATTCATGTTCATCATTACTTCAGCTGAAAATTTATCATAGCGTATATCGCCGCTGAATCTAAACCATTCCCCAATTTTAACAGTGTCTTCACTTATTTTTTTGTAAAAAGATTTTATCAGCAAGGTCGAGGTATAATCATATACTGAATACGTGACTATACAAAGCCCGTCGTTGATTCTGCGGACATTTTTATCCCAAACTTCTCCTTCAACAACTACGTTGGACATACCCTCCTGTACTTCATCAATCCTGATCATGGCCGCTTTGCTTATGTTGTTTTTTCTGTTTCTCTTAACGCCCCGGTCAGCAGGCTGAGAGTATTCCAGTACATTTACCGGTCGATCAGGTATGTAATTATTATTTAAAGCCGGGGTATTGTTTTCCTGCGCCAAAAGGATTCTGACCACGAGGTGCAGGCGGTAATGCTGCCAGAACCATTCAGCCAGTTGGGTGCAGATATCTTCATTGAGAGCGTCTTTATATACTAAGGAATCACTGGCGATCAAATCAATACGTCCATCTTCTGTCTTACATTCTAAAGCCAGCCAGTTAGCTGATTGGGGAAAAAGCGAATTCTCAGTGTTATTCACACACCTGTCAATAATCTTGCCTATACATTCACTATGCGCCGGTGGAATCTGACAGATTTCCACCCGGGCAAGAAAAGAGAAGCATTCCTTGATCTGTCTGGCGGTATTATCTATCTCTTCCCCATTCAAAAGGTCTGCGACTTCGATATATAACCGCCAGATCTTCTCCTTATTCCATGCTTCTATTTTTTTAATTATTGAGTTTTCCCAACGGCTGGCCAGCTCTTCATTTATGTTATTCCTTAAAAAGGCATCAAACGCTTTTGTCACTTAAAATACCTCCAGGAGCTCTTAGTTAAGCCGAACAATGCTTCTGAATCCATCAATTTCTGATAATTCACTGACCACCTCTTCAATTGTGATTTGAGGGGGAATCTGAATCAATAATTCGATTTCCAGGTCATCATTTTCTATCTGGGTCAATTGAATGTTCTTAATCAATACGCCCATCTCACCAAGAATCGAACCAAGCGCTCCTACTTGCCCGGGCCGGTCTTTGACTACCATAACCAGACCTTTAAATTCTCTCATACCGGTAAAATAGTGCTCGAATTTCACAAAATAAATAAGAACAAATAATATTATAGCTGTTGTTACTATAGCCGGTATGTATAATCCTGCTCCTACCGCCAGCCCAATACAGGCTACCACCCAAAGTCCGGCAGCAGTTGTAAGGCCCCTTACGGTTGCTCCTTCCCGCATAATAGTTCCGGCCCCCAGAAATCCAATGCCGCTGACAACCTGAGCAGCAATTCGTCCCGGGTCAGCATTGACCGTCTGATAGTACTGGTAGTACATATCAAGTGATACTATCATGGCTAAAGCTGACCCCACACAAACCAGTGTGTAGGTTCTGAGGCCGGCCGGCCGGCTAAGGCTTTCCCTCTCCAGCCCGATAAATCCGCCCAGTATAGCTGCCAGGGCCAGTTTAATAATTATTTCGTATTCTGCCATCTAAGCTTTCACATCCGCTTTATTTATTTGAGGATGATGTTTTGCACCGTTTCAATTACTTCTCCTGTATCAATTAAAACAGATTCCTTTTCCCATCTTTTCTTCATTTCCACCTTATTTTCCTGCAAAGCTTTGGGTCCAATTGTAATTCGCAGCGGAATGCCGATTAAATCTGCATCTTTAAATTTAACTCCTGCCCTTTCATCACGATCATCCAGCAATACTTCAATCCCGGCTGCCTTCAGTTCCTGGTAAATATTCTCCGCCAATGCCTTTTGTTCCGGTTGATTAATATTTACCGGCACAATAATTACCTGAAAAGGAGCAATCGGCAACGGCCATATTATACCGTTCTCGTCATAGTTCTGTTCCACGGCTGCCGCCATTGTTCTTGAGATACCTATTCCGTAGCAACCCATCACAAAAAAATGCTCCTGTCCCTTATCATCTAAAAAGGTAGCCTGCATGGCTTGTGAATAACGGGTACCCAATTTAAAAATATGCCCTACTTCAATTCCCCGTATAACCTTTAAACTCCCCCCACAACAAGGGCATTTATCCCCGGCAACCGCATTGCGCAGGTCAACTGCTGCATAAGCTGTAAAATCACGGCCAACATTCACGTTGGTATAATGATAATCATCTTCATTGGCGCCGCAGGCAATATTTTTCATCCGGGTTACTTCCAGATCGATATAAATTTTAACCGGCATGCCAACCGGACCCAGGGAACCAAAACCAGCCCCGCATATGTCTTTAACCATAGCTTCATCTGCCATAAACAATTCGTTTACTCCCAGGGTATTTTTGAGTTTTATTTCATTAAGCTCCCGGTCGCCTCTTATTACTGCAGCGATCAGCTCACCATCAGCAGAATACATCAGGGTTTTTATCTGCTCTGCTTTGGGAATACCTAAAAAATCAACAATATCATTGATAGTTCTCTGCCCGGGAGTATGAACTTTAGTCAAAGGCTTATCTTCTTCGTCGCCAGGCAGGTTTTCTCCTGCAGAACAGACTGCCTTTTCAACATTGGCTGCATAATCACATAAAGAACAATAGACTATTTCTGACTCGCCGCTTGAAGCCAGAACCATGAATTCATGGCTTTCATTACCGCCAATTGCACCACTGTCTGCCTGTACAACTCTATATTCCAGATTAAGCCGATCATAAATCTGCTGATAAGCTTTGTGCATCTTTTGGTAGGATACATCCAAACCGGCCTCATCAACATCAAAGGAATAAAGGTCTTTCATAATGAATTCCCGCCCCCGCATCAAGCCGAAACGCGGCCTGATCTCATCACGGTATTTATTCTGGATCTGATAAAGCAAAAGGGGCAGTCCCTTATAGGAATGAACATCGGCATTTACCATGGTGGTAATCAGTTCTTCATGAGTCGGGCCCAGGGCAAATTCTCGTTTATGCCGGTCAGCCAGCTTGAACATTTCATCCCCGTAAAGCGACCAGCGCCCGGATTTTTCCCACAACTCCCGCGGCTGGATAACCGGCATTATAATTTCCTGCCCGTCTGCCTTGTCCATCTCTTCCCGGACAATATTTTCGATTTTTCTCAGCACCCGCCGGGCAAGAGGCAGATAGGTATATACTCCGGCGGTATTCTTTCTGATAAAGCCTGCTCTTAAAAGCAGTTGATGACTGACAATTTCCGCCTCACTGGGCACCGCTCGCAAAGTCGGATAAAATAATAGCGAAGCTTTCAAAGCTCAACCTCCCTTAGTCTGGATAATAGTTATCTATTTCTTTCATCAGTTCTTTAACTAAATCTTTTTCCGCCACTTTTTTAATAATTTTACCATTTTTAAATAATAACCCGCTGCCAGACCCGCCGGCTATACCTAAATCAGCTTCCCGGGCTTCACCGGGACCGTTTACTACACACCCCATTACCGCAACTTTTATCGGCTTGTCCAGCTTACGAACCTTTTCATCAACTTCCTGGGCGAGATCGATTAAATTTATTTCACAGCGGCCACAGGTGGGGCAGGATATTAATTCCGCTCCCCGGTTACGCAGTCCGAGGCTCCTTAATATTTCATAAGCTGCCCATACTTCCTCCAGTGGGTCTGCAGTCAGGGAAACCCTGACCGTATCACCGATACCATCATTAAGCAGTATTCCCATGCCCAGCGCAGATTTAATCAACGCCCTGTCTTTGGTTCCGGCTTCAGTTATGCCTATATGCAATGGATAATCAACTCTTACAGCCATCATCCGGTATGCTTCCACGCTGAGTATTACCGAAGATGATTTAAGCGAAATTTTTATCTGCTTAAAATCAAGATCTTCCAGTAATTTAATATGCTCCAAAGCACTTTCTACCATAGCTTCGGCACATACATGACCGTATTTATCCAGCAGTTTCTTCTCCAGCGACCCGCTGTTGACACCAATGCGAATAGGAATGTTGTGATCCTGGCAGGCTTTTACTACCTGTCTAACTTTGCCTTTATCGCCAATATTGCCAGGGTTTATTCTGAGAGCATCAGTACCGGCAGCCACGCTTTCCAGCGCCAGTTTGTAATCAAAATGAATGTCTGCCACCAGGGGAATATTGATCCCCGCTTTTATTTTAGCAATAGCCCGGGCCGCTTCAACATCAACAACTGCAACCCGGATTATTTCGCAGCCAGCTGCTTCCAGCCCTGAAATCTGTGCAATGGTTGCCGCCACATTCCTGGTGTCAGTGGTGGTCATCGACTGCACCACAATGGGGTTATCGCCTCCCACCGGCTGACTGCCGATTTTAATTGTCCGGGATTTTCTTTTCGTCATATCTTTATCCTTTTACTAAACGGACGATATCATTATAGGTTACTAAAACAATTAACAGCATCAAAAACATAAAACCTATCCAGTGTATGAATCCTTCTTTTTCAGGATCGATCCGTTTTCTTCTTACTGCTTCTACCAGGGAGAAAACAATTTTACTGCCATCCAGGGCCGGGAAGGGCAGCAAATTAATTAAACCTAAGTTGATGCTTAAAAAAGCAGCAAAGTTCAAAACAAAAACCGAACCTATCCTGGCAACATCACCAACTAATTTGGTAATGCCGACCGGCCCGGCCAGGTCATTTACCGATGCCCCCCCGGTAATCAGCATCCATAATGACTGCAGAAGTACAACTGTCATGGTATAAGTCTGGATGAGCCCCAGTTTTATGGAAGTTAAGATACCCTGCCTTTCATATTTGACCGCGTTGATTACGCCAATAGTTGGATTTTCATTGCCTTGGGTCTTAACCGGAACCACTTCCAGTTCTGCAATTTGACCGTTCCTTTCAACCTGAATCTGAAGTGTCTGCCCCTCCGGGTTGGAAGCTATCCGGTCGGTAAATTCGCTCCAGGTGGAAATCCCGATATCATTTACTGTTAATACCCGGTCACCCTCCAGCATGCCTGCCTGGGCTGCAGGATTATCAGCAATTACTTTACCGATGATGGGATCTTCAATGGCACTGGGAATGCCTAAAGCGGCATATACTAAAATAAAAATTATCAAAGCCAGCACAAAATTCATAAAAGGGCCGGAAAAAGAAACTAATATTTTTTCCCATGGTTTTCGATTGCTGAAACCTTTTGGATCCTCATTGTCGCCCATCTCCTCGCCGGCCATGCGCACAAAACCTCCCAAAGGGAAAATCCGCACCGAATATTCCACTCCGTCACGGGTGACAGAAAACAATTTATAACCAAAACCCAGGCTGAATTCATGAACGGGTATGCCGATTTTGCGGGCAGTAATAAAGTGTCCCCATTCGTGGGCTAATACCAGCACAGCTATTATTGCCAAAGTAATTACTATACTCATTTTTTAATTAACCTCCTTTGTAATGAGAAATTCACTGAAATCCCGTGCCCACTTGTCTGCCTGTAAAATATTGTCCAGATCATGGGCTCCCGTAATCTCATGTTTATTCATCACTTTTTCGACAATGAACGGTATTAGGGTAAAGTTAAGGCGCCTATTCAAAAAACTGCTGACCGCCACTTCATTGGCAGCGTTCATTACTGCCGGCAGGGTGCCTCCGGTTTTACCTGCATGATAAGCCAGCTTTAAGGAAGGAAATTTATCATAATCCGGTTTCGCAAATGTTATCTGGCTTAACTCCAGGGGATTAAGATGCTCAGCTGGCGAATTATATCTTAAAGGATAGCTTAAAGCATACTGAATTGGTATCCTCATATCAGCAACCCCCAGGTGAGCCAGAAAAGAACCGTCAGAAAACTCTACCATTGAGTGAATTATACTTTCCGGCTGGATAACCACTTTAATCTGTTCATAACCGGTCTTAAATAAATGGTGGGCTTCAATAACTTCCAGGCCTTTATTCATCATGGTAGCAGAATCTATAGTAATCTTAGGCCCCATAGCCCAGTTTGGATGTCTTAACGCCTGTTCCACGCTTACCTTTTGCAGTTCCTCACAGCTGAAGTTCTTAAAGGGTCCGCCTGAAGCAGTAAGCCAAATATTTTCCACCGCTTTATCCTGTCCGTTAAGGCATTGAAAAACTGCTGAATGCTCACTGTCAACCGGAATAATTTCTATTTTGTTTAAAGCGGCCATTTCCATAACTATTTCTCCGGCCGCCACTAAAGTCTCTTTATTAGCCAGCGCGATTTTCTTCCTTGCTTTGATCGCCGCCAGAGTCGGTAAAATTCCAATTGCCCCGCTTAAAGCTATTAAAACTATATCTGCTTCATCTGTGGCTGCCAGTTCACTTAAGCCAGAGGCACCGGAAAACAGATTGATACTGCCTTCGGTAACGTCTTTAAGATGCTTATATGCTTCATTATCACCAACTGCAACTGCTGAAGGCTGGTACTTGTTTATCTGCTCAGCAAGTTTTTCCCACTCATCTTTGGCTGCCAGGCCTGTCACCTTATATTTATCCGGGTGCAGATCAATTACTTCCAAAGCCTGAGAACCAATTGAACCGGTTGACCCTAAGATAACTACTTTTATTTTATCCTCTGATTTCATCAGACTCTCCTTTTTAAAATGCTGTTAAAAACTCCTGCCCGGTAACAGGCAATTATAATAACCATCAGCACCGGTCCGGCAATCATCCCTGCTATTCCTCCCAATTTTAATCCAACATACAGGGACATCAAGGTGACCAGCGGATGCAACCCGATGTTGTCACCTAATATTTTAGGTTCAGCAAATTGGCGTACCGCCGAAATTATTACATATAAAATCAATAAACCTATCCCCATTGGCATATGCCCCGCCACCAGTTCCCAGATTATCCAGGGAACGAATATGGTCCCTGGCCCCAGGATGGGCAATATATCAAAAAGGCCAGCCAAAAGGCCAATGGTGAGAAAATAATCATTGCCTAATATTCTCAGGCCGATGATCGAAAGCACTGCAGTGATAGATATTAATATACTGTATGCTTTAAAAAAACCGGCCAGGGCAGTAAATAGCTGCGCAATTACATCCCTGGTCTGGGAATGAGCAGTGGATGGAATAAATTTAAATATGAAACTTCTGATCAGTGCCCGGTCTTTGATAATAAAGAAAGTAGCTACAATTGCAATCAGTATAAAAATAAACATGTCCGGCAGCGCCGCTAATATCTGCATCATGCCGTTTACAGCCGCTTCTGTAAATGACTTCAGAAAAGTTATTACATTTTGCAGATTATCCTGTAAAGCATTTTGTACTTCTGCCGGCAGGTTCATTTGCAAATAAAATAACCTGAATTCACTTACAGCATCAATAATTTGCTGCACAGTCTGGTCACTTAATGAACTCAATAGTGGATACAGTCCTGCCAATTCGTTAATTATTTTTACAATTAAAAGGGAAATAATATAAAATATTACCCCGGCTGCAATAATCAGACTGAATATTACTGCCCAGCCCCGGCTTAATTTTACCCTGACTTCAAAAAAGTTTACCAGCGGCTCAATAAGGACAGCAATCACTAATGCTATAATAAAAGGCATCAATAAAATCGGCAGCTTAACCAACAGGCCTCCAACTATAGGGAAGACATAGATAACCAGCAGATAAAGCGCCAACAAAGCCAGGACACCGATGGACATTTTAATTAATATCTTAAGATATTTTTGCAGTTCAGGCTCCATACCAGCACCTGCTTTCATCTTATATAAAAATTGACCAATAATAATATATCAGGGGGACCACCAGTAAAAAACTGTCGAAACGGTCTAATATGCCGCCATGACCGGGAATTATTTTCCCAGTGTCTTTTACACCGAAAAAACGTTTGATCCCGGATATAAAAAGATCGCCTAATTGTGCCATAACACTTGCCAGTATCCCTAATAATACAACATATGCCCCAAAGATAATTTCCATATCAGCAATTGAAAAAAATAAAATGGCCGTGATAATGGTTAATACTATACAGCCTGCAGCCCCTTCCCAGGTTTTATTAGGACTGAGCAGCGGCGTCATTTTATTTTTCCCCCAGAAACGCCCGCCGAAATAACCACCGGTATCACTGGCCCAGGTCAATAAAAAAGCCAGCAGGATTGCCAGAGAACCTTGCTTTAAATCTCCCATCCGCATGGCAAAACTAAACAGAAAGCCAATGTAGCAAGCCCCCAAAAAATATAAGGCCGTATCAGCAGTACTTATCTGCGGGTATTTAAATACTGCAACCATCACCATAATTATTATTGCAGCAAATAAGGCCGGATAAAACCATTCCCCTAACTGCTGGGAAAAGAGCCCCACAATGAGTAATAAATACCCAGCTGCAGTTTCAGCAAGGGATACAGAATTATTGCAGTGCATCATTTGAACATATTCATAATAAGCAGCCAGTGCCAACAGCACAACCAAGCCTTGCCAGAAGAGGCCTCCGGCATAAATAACAGCTAAAATCAAGCTTACTCCTGCTATGGCACTAATAACTCTGGTTTTAAGCATAAAAAATCATCCTATAAACAGTAATTTACTTGAGGCCCCCGAATCTTCTTTCTCTTTGTTGATAACTCCATATAGCCTGCATCAGTATATCCCGGTCAAAATCCGGCCACATGCAGGGAGTTACAAATAATTCCGTATAAGCGATCTGCCATAACATAAAATTACTGATACGCATTTCTCCTGCAGTTCTGATCAGCAAATCCGGATCAGGTATATTACGAGTATATAGTAAACTGCTGATTAAATCTTCATTTATATTGTCCGTTTCAATTGCACCGTTTAAAGCATTTTCGGCTATTAACTTGACCGCCCGCAGAATCTCTCTGCGGGAGCCGTAATTCAAGGCGATATTAAAAATCATACCCGTATTGTCTTTAGTATTTTCAAGTGCTTTTTCTACACTACTTACACACTGAAGCGGCAAGGAGTCATAGTCTCCGGTAATCATAATTTTTATATTATTTCTATGCAATTCTGCAATTTCCTTGTCAATATATTCCACCAGCAATTGCATAAGATAATTTACTTCTTCAAAAGGCCTTTTCCAGTTTTCCGTAGAAAATGCGTAAACTGATAAAACCGGGACTTTTATCTGAGCACAAGTTTCCACTGTCCTGTGCAAAGCTTCCATGCCGGCTTTATGTCCCATGGTTCTGGGCATAAGCCTTTTATTAGCCCAGCGTCCGTTGCCATCCATAATAATAGCTATATGTTCGGGCAGTTTATTAAAATCCACCTTTTTTTCGTAATCTTTACTACTCAAATCTTTGTACTCCTTATTTTATTAAAGTACAAAACCCCCAAAAAAGGGGGCATTTAACTTAACCAATATAAAAAGAACCGCCGACACTTGACAGCCATCTTAAACCTCCATTACATCTTTTTCCTTGGCTTGTAAAATACCGTCAATATCTTTAACACCTTTATCAGTTATTTTTTGAACTTCTTCAATACCTTTTTTGCTTTCATCTTCAGATACAAGCTTTTCTTTTTCAGCTTGTTTTATCATATCGTTAGCTTCACGGCGGATATTTCTTATGGCAACTTTAGCCTCTTCTCCCCGTTTCTTAACCATCTTCACTATTTCTTTACGTCTATCCTCGGTTAACTGCGGTATTGACAGACGAATGACATTACCGTCATTGGAAGGAGTTATGCCTAAATCTGATTTCAATATGGCTTTTTCAATATCAGCAATACTATGTTTATCCCAGGGTTGAATAACCAATAATCTGGCCTCCGGAACATTTATATTGGCCAGTTGGTTTAATGGTGTAGGTTCGCCGTAATAATCAACTACTATGCGATCCAGCATACCAGGATTGGCCCTGCCGGCCCGCAGTGAAGCCAAATCTCTTGTTAAATGCTCAATGGTTTTTTTCATTCTGTCTTCAGAATCCTGAACAATCTCTTTGATCATCGCCTTACCTCCCTACATAAGTCCCTATACTCTGACCTTGAACTGCTTTTAAAATATTGCCGTTCTTTGTCAGGTCAAAGACAATAATAGGTATTCCGTTATCCATACAAAGTGATGCCGCAGTTGAATCCATGACTCCCAAACCCTTGTTCAGTACGTCAATAAACTGCAAATCATCATATTTAATTGCATCGGGGTTGTATACAGGATCAGAATCATAAACCCCATCTACTTTTTTAGCCATTAAAATAACTTCTGCTTCTATTTCAGCAGAACGTAATGCCGCTGCTGTATCAGTCGAAAAATATGGATTTCCTGTACCAGCGGCAAAAACTACTACCCTTCCTTTTTCCAAATGACGAATAGCCCTTCTTCTTATGTATGGCTCAGCTATTTCTTTCATTTCGATAGCAGACATAACACGGGATTCAATGCCTTCTTTTTCCAAAGCATCCTGCAAAGCCAAAGAATTTATAACTGTAGCCAGCATTCCCATATAATCAGCCGTTGCCCGATCCATACCCTGGGCACTGCCAGCTACACCCCGCCAAATATTTCCGCCGCCCACTACAATAGAAACTTCAACGCCAATTTTCACAACTTCTACAACTTGCCGGGCAATAGAGGACATTATTGTGTTATCTATACCGTAACCGGATGCACCTGACAAAGCTTCACCACTAAGTTTTAAAACAATCCTTCTGTACTTGGCGTTTTCCAAAAAAATTACCTCCAGCGGCTGATAAGCCTTTATTTTAGCTGTGACATTACTTCGGCGGCAAAATCTGTTTGTTCTTTTTCAATCCCTTCCCCTACTTCAAAACGGGCAAATCTTCGAACATTAATGTTTTCACCAATTATAGCGACAAACCCATGAATTAATTCCTGTACTGTTTTATCGGGATCTTTTATAAAAGGCTGCTCCAACAGGCAATTTTCCTTGAAATATTTTTCTATCCGGCCTTCCACCATCTTGTCAACTACTTTTTCCGGTTTGCCTTCCTCTAACGCCTGCGCTCTCAAGACTTGTTTTTCACGTTTGATAATATCTTCATCAACTTCTTCACGTCTCACATAGACAGGGTTGGTAGCAGCTATCTGCATAGCTATGTCATAGGCCAGTTGCCTGAATTCTTCGTTTTTAGCCACAAAGTCAGTTTCACAGTTAACTTCGACCAAAACTCCAATCCGGCCTTCGCCGTGAATATAAGCAATCGCAATCCCTTCGCTGGCTGTACGGCCGGCTTTTTTTGCGGCTTTTGCCAATCCTTTGGTCCTTAGTTCATCTATAGCTTTTTCAATATCACCGTTAGTTTCAACCAGGGCTTTCTTACAATCCATCATTCCTGCTCCGGTTCTTTCCCGAAGTTCCTTTACCATCGCTGCTGTTACCAAGGCAATAACCTCCTGTTAAATTATTAAATCAAACAATTATGTTCGAAAAAAAAGGGGCGTTTTAGGAACTCCTATCTCACCCCTTTGCTTTTTATTATGCCGTAGTCTGAACACCCTGTCGGGCTTCCAGGACCGCATCTGATATTTTGGATGCTATCAGTTTTACTGCTCTTATTGCATCATCATTGCCAGGGATGACATAATCAATTTCATCAGGATCACAATTAGTATCGACAATAGCTACCACTGGTATACCTAGCTTTCGCGCTTCTGCCACTGCAATTCTCTCTTTGCGGGGATCAACTATAAAAACTGCGCCCGGCAGTTTATCCATGTCCTTGATACCGCCTAAAAATCTTTCCAGTCTTTCCCGCTCGTTAGCCAGCTTGGCTGCTTCTTTCTTGGTCAATACTTCAAAATAACCATCCTGCTCCATCTTTTCCAGTTCTTTGAGACGGTTCACCCTTTTGCGGATAGTCTTGTAATTGGTTAACATACCGCCTAACCAGCGCTGATTAACAAAATACATTCCACATTTTTGGGATTCTTCCTTAATAGTCTCCTGCGCTTGTTTCTTGGTTCCGACAAAAAGAACTCCTTTGCCGTCGGCCGCAACATTCTTGATAAATTCATAGGCTTCGGTGAATTTCTTTACAGTCTGCTGCAGGTCAATGATGTAGATGCCATTCCTCTCCATATAAATATAGGTGGCCATCTTGGGATTCCATCTCCGTGTCTGGTGTCCGAAATGCACTCCTGCTTCCAGAAGCTGTTTCATAGTAATCACTGACACCAGCAACACCTCCTTTCAGTTTTATTTCCTCCGCAACATCATCCTTCTTAAAAACTATTGCTAGCACTGTTTAAGAAGTCCGTCTGCGTGCGTAATCACCATCACATAATATACCATAATATATCAATCTGATGCAATATCAATCCCTTATTCAATTAATTATATTGCGTAACTTATTTCACTTAAGCGGTTCCCTGAATTTTAAATACAGGCCGGACCAAAGAAAATCCTGACGGAAAAAAGCCGGCTAAATAAATAGCCTGGCTTTACTGCGCTGCTAGTTGTCTTTATTCAGTTCAGCAAAAAGATACTCATTTAATACTTTTATATAGGTGCCTTTCATACCTAAAGACCTTGATTCAATGACATTGGCACTTTCAAATTTTCTTAAAGCACTTACAATAACCGAACGGGTTATCCCAACCTTATCCGCAATGCGGCTGGCGATCAGCAGTCCTTCTTTGCCATCCAGTTCGGCGATTATATGCTCAATTGCTTCTCTTTCCGAGTAAGACAGGGTAGCTAATGCGATTTGTACTGCAGCTTTTTTCCGCGCTTCTTCTTCGACTCTTTCAGAGCGCATCCTCATAATTTCATTAGCCACTACTATAGCTCCGTATTCTGCCAGTACTATCTCTTCCTCAGTAAACTCTTTGTTTTCCCGCATCAAAATCAGCGTTCCTACTCTTCTGGCACCGCCAAATACCGGAGTAACAGACCATATCCTCCGCGAGCAGTTACAGTTTACGTTGTCAGGGTTAAAGAAACACTTGCGACCTTCTTCCAGATGGAAGTTGGCTTTGGTTTCCAGCATATTGGTAAGCTCCTGGTTAAAACTTTCGGGGAATCTTTCTGCATGGTTCATCAAGTCCTCAATGGCACTACATTTAGCTTCTTCATTAAATGCATATCCCCCTATTTGCCCTCGGCGGCCCACAATAAAGACACTGCATTCCAGATTAACTGACAGCACTTCTGCCATTTCAAAATAATCGACCGGAGAATGCCCGATCTTTTTGAGCATTTTGTTAATGGATCTGGATTTTTCCAATAAAGTTCTTCCCATTCAATAACCTCCTACAATATGTACCTGCTAAGGTCATCATCTTCAATGATTTGCTGTAATTTATCATTAACATAAGCAAAATCAATTGATATTTCCTGTCCCTGCATTTCCGGTGCTTCAAAAAGCAGATCTTCCAACACTTTTTCCATAATTGTCTGCAAACGGCGTGCCCCAATATTTTCAGTTTTGGAATTAACGTCATAAGCAACTTGCGCCAAATAATCAATGGCCTCATCACTGAAAGTTATTTTGACATTTTCCGCAGCCAGTAATGAAGTGTATTGTTTAATCAGTGAATTGTTCGGCTCCTGTAAAATCCTTTTCAAATCATCTTTTTTCAGACTTTCCAGTTCTACTCTGATGGGGAATCTGCCCTGCAGCTCAGGGATCAGATCAGAAGGTTTACTGGTATGAAAAGCCCCGGCAGCGATGAATAATACATGATCTGTTTTTACCGGGCCATATTTTGTAACTATAGTAGAACCTTCAACAATCGGTAAAATATCCCTTTGCACTCCGCCCCGGGAAACATCAGGCCCATAGCCTCCGTCCCGGCTGGTAATTTTGTCGATTTCATCCAGAAATATAATTCCGTCTTCTTCCGCTCGCTTTATTGCTATTCGGTATACTTCATCCATATCAATTAATAGTTGGGCTTCTTCATTAGTTAAAATCTTTCTTGCTTCCGCTACTGTCACTTTCCGCTGTTTTTTCTTTTTAGGCACCAGGTTGCCAAACATATCCTGCATATTAATGCCCATTTCTTCAACGCCTGAGCCGGAGAAAATTTCCATAAACGAAGTGTTCTTTTCTTCGATTTCAATTTCAATTATTTCATCTTCCAATTCCAGACGTTTCACTCTTTGTTTCAGGATTTCTCTTTTTTGCTGGATTTCCTGAAAACGTTGATGATCGTTTTCCTCTTCATTACTCTCATTAGCTTCTCCGCTGAAACCCAGCAGCATTTCGAAAGGGTTTTTCATAGTTTTCTTTTTCCTGGGCAAAGGCAATATGTAGTTGACAATCCTTTCTTCCGCTAAATCTTTGCCTTTGTTTTCCACCTCCTCATATTTTTCCATCTTCACCATGCGGATCGATGTCTCAACCAAATCACGAACCATCGAATCCACATCTCTCCCAACGTACCCTACTTCAGTAAATTTAGTAGCCTCAATTTTGACAAAAGGCGCCTTAACCAGCTTGGCCAGGCGACGCGCAATTTCAGTTTTTCCTACTCCAGTAGGCCCGATCATAATGATATTTTTAGGATATATTTCATCCCTTATCTCTTCACTTAACAGTTTGCGTCGATAGCGGTTTCTTAGTGCTATAGCCACTGCTTTTTTAGCATCCTGCTGACCGACAATATGCTTGCCCAGTTCCTCAACTACTTCACGGGGGGTTATGTTATACATGCTTATCCTCCTGATTTGCATCAATAGTTTCCAAAGAAATATGATCATTGGTATATACACAGATTTCCGAAGCTATTTTAAGTGCTTCAAAGGCTATTTCCTTAGCCGAAAGATCAGTGAATCTGCAGAGTGCTTTAGCTGCCGCCAAGGCATAAGACCCTCCGGAACCAATAGCAATAATATCATCATCCGGCTCGATAACTTCACCCGTACCGGATATAACCAGCATCCTTTCCCCATCGGCCACGATGAGCAACGCCTCCAGCTTCTGTAAAGTCCTGTCTGTGCGCCATTCTTTGGCAATGTCGACTGCTGCCTTGGTCAAATTACCGCCTGATTGTTTCAGCTTATCTTCAAATTTGGAAAACAGCGTAAAAGCATCGGCAACCGCACCGGCAAAGCCGGCAATCACTTTACCATCATATAGTCTTCTGATTTTTACAGCACTATTTTTCATAATTGTATTTTGCCCAAAAGTTACCTGACCATCTCCGGCGATAGCGGTTTGATCATTTCTTCTGACTGCTGCGATTGTTGTTCCTCTAAACATAATTTTACCTCCGTGGATGTGTATTATTATAAATGGTTTTTATATTGTCTCTGGTCAAATGAGTATAGATTTGCGTAGTTGATAATTCCACATGCCCTAACAACTCCTGTACTGACCTCAAGTCTGCTCCATTATTCAGCAAATGAGTAGCAAATGTATGTCTTAAGGTATGTGGGCTGATTCTCTGATTTAAAGCTATGCTTTCCACATATTTATTAAGTATATTTCTGATGGATCTGGCAGATAAACGCTCTCCGAAGCGGTTTAAAAACACTGCTTCATTTATTTTTTTCCCCTGCTTAAGATAAGTGGGCCGGCTTTTATTTATATAAAGCAACAATGCAACTTTAGCTTTTCTGCCTAAAGGTACCAGCCGGTCTTTATCCCCCTTACCGGTTACTTTTATATATTCTTCAGCAAAATCCAGATTTCTCAAATTGAGCCCGGTTAATTCGCTTACTCTTATGCCCGAAGCATAAAGTGTTTCCAGAATAGCTTTGTCCCTGATTCCTGCAGGCGAAGATAAGTCCGGGGCTTTCATCAAGAGCTCGATCTCCTGGCTATATAAGAACTTGGGCAGCCTCTGCTCCTGTTTGGGTGTGGATACTGCTGCTATAGGATTTTCCGCAAGAATATTCTCCCGGCATAAATATTTTACAAAAGACCTGAGGGACGCCAATTTCCTGGCCGCAGTTGCCTTGCTTTGACCATTGTTCTGGATATGAGCCAAATATTCCCTGACTGATTTATGATTTAAACTTTCTTTTGCCAACTGTTCAAGCGGTTGTTTTTCTTTACCGGCCAAAAATTCAAAAAACTGAACTAAATCAGTCTTATAACTAATTATGGTTAAACGGGAAGCATTCTTTTCCACTCTTAAGTAGTTCAGAAAGCCGTCAATATGTCGAAACAGCATATTTTTCTTCACTCCTGATAAGAATCCTAGCATAATATGCAGTATTTTACAATAACTCAATAAACAATTCTGAATATTTCCTAATATCAGATAATGCTCTTTCACAATAAGCTTCATAACGTTGTACTTTATTTTTGATTGGCCTGTCCAGGGGAGGTAATAAACCAAAATTGGCATTCATGGGCTGAAAATTTTCTTTGCTGGCCCCAGTAATGAAATTAATCAGGGCACCCAGCATAGTATTGATTGACAATACCAGCGGTTCTTTACCGGTCAGCAGATTTACTATATTAATACCGGCAATTATTCCGGTGGCAGCAGATTCCATGTACCCTTCCACTCCGGTAATCTGTCCGGCAAAAAAAATGCCTTTATTATGTTTATACTGCAAAGCAGAATTAAGCAGTTGGGGGCTATTAATATAGGTGTTGCGATGCATCACTCCATACCTTACAAATTCAGCTTCCTTAAGGGCCGGGATCAATCGGAAAATACGGTCCTGCTCTCCCCAGCGCAGTCTGCTCTGAAAACCTACCAGCCCATATACCTGTCCAGCTTTATCCTCCTGACGTAATTGCAGGACTGCATAAGCGGGTTCGTCTGTGGCCGGATTAATAAGTCCTACCGGACGCATAGGTCCAAATCTTAATGTATCCTTGCCTCTGCGGGCCATTAGTTCAATAGGCACACAGGAATTAAAAAACGATTTTTTATCAATACTATGTCCTTCAATCGTATCTGCCTCGACAAGGTTTTGACAGAATTCTTCGTATTGTGCTTTATTCAAAGGGCAGTTATAGTAATCATCGTCCCCTTTCCCGTAACGGGAGGCCTTGTAAGCATTTTTCTTATCGATACTTGCCGCTGTTATACTTGGTGCTACGGCATCAAAAAAATACAGGTTTTCCTGGCCGCCCAGCCAAGCTATTTGCCGGCTCAAAGTTTCTGAAGTAAGCGGGCCGGTAGCTATCAGGGTAACTTCATCATTTAAAATATGAACCGCTTCCCGGCGGATTATATTTATATTTGGATGGGTATTTATCTGCTCTGTAACCAGTTCAGCAAATAACTTCCGGTCAACCGCCAGGGCTGATCCAGCTGAAACTCTGGCTTTTTCTGCACAAAAAAGCAAAAGAGAACCTAAGGTTCTCATTTCTTGTTTAAGTAATCCTTGGGCAGTATTTCCCATCTCAGATTTCAGGGAATTGCTGCAAACCAATTCGGCCAAATTGCCTGTCTGATGAGCGGGTGTAGGCTTCTGTGGGCGCATTTCCCATAAGTCAACCTGAATACCCGCAGAGGCTATGCGGAAGGCCGCCTCGCAACCTGCCAGACCTCCGCCGATAACATTTACTTTAGACAAAATCAGTCTCCTTCTCTGGTATATATTTACATTCTTTATTCTGGCAGGCGATTTTATTTTGCCCGGATTTAACCGGGATCACTACTAAAGCATCACCACATTCAGGACATTTCTCCCCGGTTGGTTTATGCCAGGAGCGGAAAGAACATTCCGGGTATCCTTTACAGCCAAAAAACTGACGCCCTTTCTTGGATTTCAGGGCTACTACCGGTTGGCCGCAAACCGGGCATGCTACTCCGATATCTTCATTTATGGATTCAGTATAGCGGCAATCAGGAAAACCGGAACAGGCCATGAACTTACCAAAGCGGCCGTGCTTTATCAGCAGGGGTTTTCCGCAATGGGGACAATCTTTGCCGGCTTCTTCATCTTTGATCTGAATCTTTTCCACTACCTGTTTGGCTTTATTTAAATCCTGCTCGAAAGGCACGTAAAAATCCCTTATTACATTTTTCCAGTTCATTTCCCCTTCTTCTATCTGATCAAGTTCTTCTTCCAACTGAGCAGTAAATTCCACTTCCATTATGCTGGCAAAATATTGTTTAAGTAAATCTGTCACTATAAATCCTAGTTCAGTCGGAACAAATTGCTTGTTTTGCCTTTCCACATAATATCGCCGGATGATAGTCTCAATAATAGGAGCGTAAGTGCTGGGCCGGCCGATATTTTTCTCTTCCAGGAATTTTACCAGGCTGGCTTCAGTAAAACGCGGCGGCGGCTGGGTAAAATGCTGTTGACTGTCAGTCTTTATCAGCTTTACTTGCTGTCCTTTTTTCAGCACCGGAATCGGATTTTTTATTTCGTCTTCTTTATCATCATTATAAACTTTCTTATAACCTAAAAACTTAACCGTGGAAGAATTTGCTTTAAAACCATAAATGCCTGCTTTTATATCAACTGTTTTTGTATCATATACAGCCGGTGCCATTTGACTGGCCACAAATCTTTCCCAGATCAATTTATAAAGCCGGTACTGATCCCTGCTTAAATAAGGTTTTACTTTTTCCGGCAAACGGAAAACCGAGGAAGGGCGGATCGCTTCATGAGCATCCTGAGCCCCTTTATTATTGGAAAATATATTTGGTATATCGGGAGCATATTTATCCCCAAAGGTATGTCTGATAAAATCCAGGGCTTCCCGTTGGGCTTCCTGGGCAATGCGTGTGGAGTCGGTACGCAGATAAGTAATCAAACCGACGGTTCCTTCCGGACCGATAGCTAAACCTTCGTAAAGTTCCTGCGCTACTTTCATGGTTCTTTTGGAATAAAAGTTAAGTTGTTTGGAGGCTTCCTGCTGCAAGGTACTGGTAATAAATGGCGGACTGGACTTGCGCCTCTTTTCTTTGCTTTCAATTTTTTCAACTATCAGTTTGCTTTTTTTCAAATATTTTTCTATTAAGTCTTTTTCTTCACTGTTATTGATCTCAAGTTTATTATCATTAACAGTTGTCAGTTTAGCAGTAAATTGCTGTTTATTATCACTGCTTAAGGCTGCTTCTATCGTCCAATACTCTACAGGAACAAAATTATTTATTTCCATTTCCCGTTCGCAAATAACCCGTACAACGACCGATTGAACCCGGCCAGCACTGAGCCCTTTACGGATTTTGCTCCACAGTAAAGGGCTCAGGTTATACCCTACCAAGCGATCTAAAATCCTTCTGGCCTGCTGCGCATTGACCCGGTCAATATCAACCTGGCGGGAGTTTTTTATTGCTGTTTTGACTGCGTCTTTGGTTATCTCATTGAATTCGATACGGCATCTCGCATCTGGCGGTAATTTGACAGCGTTTTGTAAATGCCAGGCAATGGCTTCCCCTTCCCGGTCCGGGTCAGTTGCCAGCAATACTTTGGAGACTTTTTGAGATTCTTCTTTAATTTCCTTTAGCAAGTCTCCTTTGCCTCTGATAGTTATATATTGCGGTGTAAAATCATTCTCCACATCTATTCCCAGTTTGCTTTTGGGCAAATCTTTAATATGACCAACCGAAGCTTTTACTTTATAGCCTTTCCCCAAAAATTTCTCCAGTGTTTTGGCCTTGGCTGCCGATTCGACAATAACAAGCGTTGGTTCTGCCAAATAAATCACCTCTTAAAATTAATCATTCTCTTTAAAATACTTTCACATAGCTGTTTCCCGGCAGAGATTTTATTATGCCTTCAAATTCAAGTTTAAGCAAGATGGTACTGAGCACACCAATTTCAAGTCCGGTCACAGTTAAAATATCATCAAAATGTACTGGCTGCGATTCAATACATTCTACAATTATTTCTTCATTTTTATCAAGCATTAAAAGTTTCGGTTGTTTTATACTGTATAATTCTTTTTCATTATTATGAAAAAAGTACTCTTCTAATACGTCCTCCACAGAAGTAATCAGTTTGGCACCCTGTTTAATAAGATTGTTGGTTCCTTCACTGGTTTTGCTGTTTATAGGCCCTGGTACTGCAAATACATCCCTTCCCTGTTCCAGCGCAAAGTCAGCTGTAATAAGAGCCCCGCTCTTTTCCATTGCTTCTACTACAATCACTCCACGGCTCAATCCTGATATAATCCGGTTACGAGCGGGGAAATTTCCAGCTTCTGGAGCTGTGCTTAAAGGAAATTCACTTAAGACCAGGCCATTCTCACATATCTGTTTAAACAACCGCTGGTTTTCGGGAGGATATATAACATCAAGCCCGCTGCCTAATACAGCAATAGTAGGTCCCTTGCCTTCCAATGCTCCTAAATGGGCCTCAGTATCAATGCCCCGTGCCATCCCGCTTACAACTGTAATATTGTTCTGCACAAGTTCCAGGCTGAATTTTCGCGCGGCCATTTTACCATATGGCGTGGCATTTCGTGATCCAACCATAGCCAGACATAAATCACCTGCCAGGCTGATATTGCCCTGGGCATAAAGCACATAAGGCGGGTTGCTTATATTACGCAATAACTGAGGATAGTCTTCGTCTTCAAAAGTCATTACCTTAACTGCCTGTTTACTTATTTTTTCCAGTTCCAGCTCCAGTTTTCCTGATTCCCGCAAGTCTGCTACAGCTTTGATAACTTCATCCGGTAATTTGATAGCTTTAAGCTGCTCACTGTCAGTACTTAATATTGACTGAAAACTCCCAAACGTTTCCTTAATTCTCCACAAAGAGCGATTCCCCATACCTTTGATGGAGTGAATCGCAACCAGAGCTGCTTTTTCATAATTATCCATAATGACTAACCTCGAAATATAAAAAATCTTATGGTAATTGATAGCATAAATTATCTTTATATGCAACATTAATTTCTTCGCCGTTCCATATTTGTTATATTATTACTTATTGATTTGGTATAAATTACTTAGCTATTTTTTAATATCAGTGGAGAAAATAATATTAATTCAAATCAAAAAATAAACCGGAAGGAGTTGATAATAATATGTTTTCAGGCATGCTGGACAGAAAGCATTCAATGATGAAAAAAGCAATGGGAAAAGACAAGGTCGATCCGGGCAGTTTCAGTTTTTTGGAGTCTGGCTGGTGGACATTGCATTCAGTAGTGATAACAGGAATATTCATGCTGGGCTATAAAATGTCATCCCGAATCAAATATTAATCCGGGGAGGAAGTAATACATGATATTTGAACCGTTAACCTTTAATGGTAAAGTTAAAATACCTCTGAAACACGAAGATATAATGGATGCTGATGTATATGAGGAAGTCTGGCTGCCTCTGGGTGATGATATGGAAACCGATTTGATTCATCTGCTGGAACAAGGCCGTATCAAAAAAGGCTAGAGGCAAACTGTCGTTGTTTCAGTAGTAATACATCCCCATAAATCGTGGATTCTGACGGCAATAACAAACTCATTCCGGGCAGGTATCCTTACAACAATATCCAGACAAAGTGAATCATCATATTTTTTTGTTTTTCTTAATACCTGTACATCAGAACAAAAATTTGTGCCATTATAATTTAAATCCACTTCCCAAAAATTAATAAAAGCAGCTGGTGTATTACTCACAATGCCTTCTTGCTCCGGAGTAAATCCTTTTATATTAATACTGATATCGACTTCATTATCATATGTCTGAGTCTTAACAGCTTCAATTATCATGAATGAATTGCTTTGTGTTATTTGATTATTATTAATTTCCAAAGAAAAAGGCCGGCTTTTATTTTGGATTAAACGGCTTAACATAGTGTCTGCAGCTAAGGGGCTTGAATCACAACAGATCCATTGTCGTTTCAGTTCTTCACAAATTACTGCGGTAGTTCCTGAGCCGGCATAAAAATCCGCTACCAGACTGCCGGGATTGCTGGCAGCAGCAATGATCCTTTTTATCAGACCCAAAGGCTTTTGCGTAGGAAATTTTAAATTTTCCCGTGCAGTAGGGCTGAGTATTTTATTAATGTCTGCCCACCAATCCTGTAAATTAGCACCATTTTCATTTAAATGATATTTATTGCCTTTAACCCTGGTAAGCCCTCTTTGAATCGTACCTTCTGTATAAGGGCGATATTGTGGATTGAAAATATACTCATTTCCTTTGGCGTACCATAAAATAACATCATGTTTTCTTTGAAAATGTCTCCCTGCTCCGCTCCCGCCGCTGTAGCACCATACTATTTCATTAATGAAAGCTTCCGGAGCAAATATTTCATCCAGCAGTATTTTCACATAATGACTTATATGCCAGTCAAGATGGACAAAAATACTGCCATTTTCTTTTAAAAGACTATACATAATTTTAAGCCGGGGATAAATGTGAGTAAGATATTCTTTTATATCGTAGTTCCAGACATCAGTAAAAGCCAGACGGGAAACAGTCCTTTTACCTTTTGAGCTTTCTATAATGGTTTTGGCATGATAATTACTGGAACTCATATAGGGAGGATCAATATAAATCAAATCCAATGAATTTTCATAACCCTGGGCCATTAACTGCTGCATAAATTCCAAATTGTCGCCCAGAAAGCTTCTGTTGACCGGCTCCGGTCTGAATCGGCGCTCGGTAATCTCAGGAATAAACAGGGTTTTTTCCGTCTGCGGCAAAGGATACACCAGGTCTTTTATCGTTTCAGCAGCGATTTTGTTATCAGTTAAAAGTGTCTCTTTCTCAGGCCAGTTCAAAAATATATTATCTCCAACTCCCATTAGTTTTCTCCTCTACTTAAACACTTAAATAATTTTAACATAAAAAAATCCCTGCTATAGCGGCAGGGAAAATATTTATTATTATCAATTATTCAGTCTTTGCAGCACAACTAAATTATCGGAAGTGAATGCCGGGTCGCTGGCAAAAAAATCAAAAACCACAGGAATTAAAAGCGCTGTAATTATCGCCATTAAAAATACAGTGGTTATGCTGCGTTTCATTTCAAATCCCCTCAATCTTAATCAAATATATTTTTTCAGGGTTTTTAATGCTGCTTTTTCCAGTCTTGACACCTGGGCCTGTGAAATACCAATTTCATCGGCAACTTCCATTTGAGTTTTGCCATGAAAAAATCGCAGTGAAACAATATGCTTTTCCCGATCATTCAGCTTTTTCATAGCTTCTTTGATAGTTATTTCTTCCAGCCACAAATCGTCACTGTTTTTATCATCACTAATCTGATCCATTACTAAAATGGGGTCGCCGCCGTCATTATAAATCGGTTCAAAAAGTGAAACCGGTTCCTGTATGGCATCCAGAGCAAAAACCACTTCTTCCTGCGGTACGTCCAATTGTTGAGCAATTTGCGCAACTGTAGGTTCGGCAGAATTATCAGAAACCAATTTTTCCCTGACTTGTAGAGCTTTATAAGCTATGTCCCGCAAAGAACGCGAAACCCTTACCGCATTATTATCTCTTAAGTAACGCCTGATTTCACCTATAACCATCGGTACTGCATAAGTTGAAAACCTGACATTCTGACTCAGATCAAAATTATCTATAGCCTTGATCAATCCAATACACCCCACCTGAAATAAATCATCCACATATTCGCCCCGGTTAGAGAACCTTTGAATTACACTCAAGACTAAGCGCAGATTACCTTTAACAAGGGTTTCCCGAGCTTCTGTATGCCCAGCCTGCAACCGGGTAAAAAGTGTACGCATTTCTTCATTTTTTAACACTGGAAGTTTGGAGGTATTCACACCGCATATTTCTACTTTGTTTATCAATACTGTTACTCCTTCCCCGCTAAAATATAAATAAGGAGCCTGAGATCCGTCTTTATCATTTATTAGAATTATTTACTCAACTGCAAAAAATTATGCGATGCTTAATCGGGTTATAAAAAAAACCTCTTAAGGAAGGTTTCAGCGTCAAAAAAGCTGACAGACCGAGCAAAAAAATTAAAGATCGAGGCACGAGCAAGCCCCGCTGGGAAGGCGTAAATAAGGAACAGGGACACACCTCCTCGATGAGGAATGTCCCTGAGTATAACGTTGACCCGGCGGGGCTTGTGATGTAACAATGAGATTTCTTTTTTTTGACGGTCTGAAACTTATTCTATTTTCCTTATCTCCCTCTGCAGTCTTTTTAATATCCTCTTTTCCAGACGGGATATATAGGATTGAGATATACCTAATATATCTGCAACTTCCTTCTGGGTTTTTTCCTGACCGTCTCCCAGGCCAAAACGTAATTTAACTATAATTTTTTCCCGGTTGTTCAGCTTGTGCATAGCCTGCCATAATAGATTTTTCTCAACTTCCGATTCAATTGTTTTATATATCATATCCCCCTCGGTACCTAAAACATCTGACAGGAGCAGTTCATTACCATCCCAGTCAACATTTAGCGGCTCATCCAGGGAAACTTCCACCCGGTTCTTAATATTACGCCTTAAATACATCAAAATCTCATTTTCTATACAACGGGAAGCATATGTGGCCAGTTTAATATTCTTTTTGGGTTCAAAAGTATTTACCGCCTTAATTAAACCAATAGTACCGATGGAAACCAGGTCTTCAATATTTATGCCGGTATTCTCAAACTTTTTGGCTATATATACTACCAATCTCAGATTATGTTCAATTAAAGTTGCCTTTACGGCCATATCTCCCTGAGCAAGCCTACTGATCAAATCATATTCTTCCCACTCACGCAAAGGAGGGGGCAAAACTTCCGTTGAGCCTATATAATGAATATATTCCAGTTTTTTCTTCTTCAAATAAAATCTCATTAAATATAAGCGCCAGTTTTTTAAAAAGTCCCAGAATTTTTTCATGTGAACCTCCTATCCGTTCTGCACAATTTCTGCCGGTATTAACAAATGATAATTATCTTCCCTGCTGAGTTTTTCCTGATAAATTGCCACAATCAAATTTTTATGACATATTTTTTTATTTCCCAGATTCAATTGGACTTCATCAGCCCAGATTCCTAATAAAATCCCATTCTGTTTTCCGACTGAACTAAAAGGAATTATCCTTAATCTTTCCGACCAACTGCTATCAGCAACCGACGACAAGAGTTCCGCTTCATTTGAAGAGTTGTCAAATACTTTAATTAAATCAAGCGGCAAGTATTTTTTCAGCCAGGCATATTCGGCAATCAACACTGGACGTTCGGTCAAAGGGTCACGCAACATATTTCCAGTATCTAAAAAACCTGTTCCTGAAAACTCCTGCCCATCGAATCTGATTTGGACCATGAAATTGAGTAATTCCGGAATAACCTTGGCAAACAGATATTTTTTTCCCTGCCATCCCAGCCATAATGCAATAGCTATGCCTGTGGAAAGCCAGAATACTTTAAGGCCGCTCTCCTCCTGAATCCCTGTTGTCAGGTAAGGCAAACCTGTAATTGCTCCGGCGGCTACAAAACTAATAATATAAAAATAAAGTATCGCCTTTTTTAAATCGCTCCATTTTTGGGGATAAAAAGCCAGCAGAATTAATAAAAAGGAAAACATAATCTTCAGCGGCAAACAATACAACAGATTAAAAGGATAAAAGAGAAAACCAACTGCGTAAATTGCACCCAGCAAAGCAGCGGCTAATATTCTGGTCAATTTAAACTCCAACCCGGTCAGCCTGCCAGCAGTCCATAGAATAACAGCATCCATAATAAAATTAATTATCAGGCTCAGATCAGCATACACTTTATACCCGGTCATTCTTATCACCCGGTTCTCTTTATATCTGTCGATATCTTTAAATAAATATGCCAATAAAAAAGCAGCCATGTATTCCAGATTATACCATCAGTTGTTAACACAATTTGTTATTTAATGCCGTAGGATTTCGTTATTTTCGGTGCTGAAAAACAAAAAACCGACCATCTGCCGATGGCCGGTTAGCTTGTCAGTCCGAGCAAGAAAAGTGAAGATCGAGGCACGAGCAAGCCCCACTGGGAAGGCGTAAATAAGGAACAGGGACACCCCTCCTCGATGAGGAATGTCCCTGAGTATAACGGTGATCCGGCGGGGCTTGTGATGTAACAATGAGATTCAATTTTTTTGACGGTGTGAATCTATTTACGCCTTAAGAAAGGAGGTATTTCTATATCATTTTTATCCAGAAAAGTCGGTGGTTCTCCTCCTTTAAAACGAGGTTTTTCTATTGGCGGTTTCGGAACCATTTTATTAAAACCAGTAGCAATAACTGTTACTCTGACTTCATCACCCAGATTTTCGTCGATATTGGCACCGAAAATAATATTAGCTTCCTCATCTGCTGCCGAATGTATAATTTCTGCCGCCTCGTTGATTTCGAATAAAGTCAGGTCAGAACCGCCGGTGATATTAAACAAAACTCCCCGGGCTCCTTCAATGGAAGTCTCCAGCAAAGGACTGGAAATTGCCATGCGGGCCGCTTCTGCTGCCCGGCTTTCACCACTGGCTCTGCCAATTCCCATTAACGCGGAACCAGTATTTTGCATTATAGTCTGAACATCAGCAAAGTCACAATTTATTAAGCCAGGCACAGCAATCAGGTCAGATATGCCCTGTACACCCTGCCGCAAAATATCATCAGCAATCTTAAAGGCATCATTAAAGGCAGTATGTTTATCGACTACCTGCAGTAAACGGTCATTGGGAATCGTAATCAAACTGTCTACTTCTTCCCGTAATGTCTGAATACCTGTTTCTGCCTGAGAATTTCTTTTACGTCCCTCAAAGGAAAAAGGTTTAGTGACCACACCAACCGTAAGCGCCCCTAATTCTTTGGCAATCCTGGCTATGATTGCTGCTCCCCCGGTTCCGGTCCCGCCTCCCATACCAGCAGTTACAAATACCATATCGGCTCCCTGCAAAGCTTTTTTGATCTCCTCAGTATTTTCCTCGGCAGCTTTTCTCCCGATTTCAGGATCTGCTCCGGCACCCAAACCTTTGGTCAGCTTTTCTCCGGCCTGGATTTTTTTCTCCGCCTTGGAAAGATACAAGGCTTGCGCATCCGTATTTACGGCAATAAACTCGATTCCTTTAACCCCGGCTTCGATCATGCGATTGATTGCATTACTGCCTCCCCCGCCAATACCTATTACCTTGATATCGGCAAACTGCTGCATATCGACATCAAAATCCAACGGCATAGATAAATCTCCTCCATCCTTATCTGAATAAATCTTTAAACCAACCTGTCAATTTGTTAACAAATCCTGGCAGATAGGAATTTTCTGCGTACACCGTCTCAATCGATTGTGCAGCATATATTACCCCCCCCAAAACCGTTGCGTTCTCAGGTTTATTAAAATCTGTAGCTATACCTCTTAAGTTTTCCGGGACTCCTAATCGTACCGGTATATTTAAATAATCTTCAGCCATCTGAACTATGCCTGTAAGATTAGCTCCCCCGCCAGTTAAAACGATACCTGCAAACATTCTGTCCATACAACCGAAATTGTTTAATTCAGCATATACCATTTCCATAATCTCAACAACCCTGGCAGAAATAATATCAGCAATTACTTCCTGTGACACCTGTTTTGACTCGCGTCCCTGATAATTATGAATCTCTATCATTTTATCATGTTCAGCAATATCAGGGCTGGCTGCGCCACTATTAATTTTTATCCGGTCAGCTTCATCCAGCGAAGTATGTAAAACTATCGCCAGGTCTTTAGTTATGTATTCGCCGCCCACTGGAATTACTGCGGTATATAAAATACTGCCTTTTTCGAAAAAGGATACTGTTGTAACCCCTGCCCCTATATCAACCAGAGCAACTCCCATTTCCCTTTCGTTGGAAAGCAGAACTGCTTCAGACGCTAAAAGCGGATTATAAATGATCCTCTCCAGTTCAAGGTTAATTCTGGCTGTACTGCGCCTGATATTCTGTATAGCTGCCATAGCAGACAGAATAATGGCTACTTCGCATTCCAGCCTGCTGCCTGCCATGCCAACGGGATCCTTAACGCCATCATAACCATCCACAATATATTGTCTCTCGATAGTATGCACTATAACTTTATCCGGTGGCAGTCCGATATTGCGTGCAGATTGCAAAACTCTTTCTTTGTCATCCTGGGTTATCTCATAACTGGGATTCCCTACTGCTACAACAGCATGATTATTAATTATGGAAATGCTTACGCCGGAAAAGCCGACTATAGCACTTAGTATCTCAATACCGGTAAGTTTTTCCAAAGTATTTAAACATTCATCAATTGTTTTGGCGGTACTTTCAATATCTATAATATTGCCCTTACGCAAACCAATTGACGGCACCTGAGTGATACCTAAAATATTAATATCCTGACCGGAAAATATTTCAGCCAAGGCAGCTTTTATAGTATTAGTTCCTATATCCAGACTCACGACTATATTTCTGTTGTTAATAATCGCACACTCCTTAGATAATAAGCTTTATATTTTTTAATACCACATCAGGCTGTCTATTTCCTCCAATCAAGCATAATTTTGTTTAGTACTTTTTCAAGAGATATCGACGTATTATTGCCAAATTCTGGAACAGTCTGACCCCGAAAACAACTACTGCAGCCAGATAAAGTTCTACTCCCAGGCGATCGCCCAGATAGGCCAGACCAGCAGCCAACAGAGTATTTGTAATAAAGCCGCTTAAGAATATTGTATTGTCGAAACCGTCCTCCATGTAAGATCGGATGCCGCCAAAAACCGAGTCTAAAGCTGCTAAAACTGCTATTGACATATATTTGGCGAAAACTAATGGAAATACAACCGGCATCTGAAAACCTATCAGAAGTCCCAGCAATAAACAGAATAATACTAACATCCACATAATCTTATTCCGCCTTTTCTTTTTGTATAATGGGGGAGCCATAGGTAAACTTGACCCGTCCCTTATAGGCAGGTATTTCTACCTTATCCGCTTTTTGAATATTAACCGGGAAGCCTAAAAGTTTTAATGACTCGAGATAACCGTTTTTGATCATCAGGCCACTTTCCAGCATATCTGGATCACCAATTGCTTTAATGCTAAAAGGCGGTGCTATCTTATTCCAATTGATTAAAATAGTGGTGCCTGCACACCTGATTTCAGACATGGCAGCAATTCTTTCGCCGTTCACTGAAATAGCTTCAGCTCCTGAAGCTTTCAGCTCATTTACAATAATTAATAAATCCTGATCATGTATCAAACCCGAGCTTATGTTTTCATCGTTTTGTAAAGTCCTGCTGCTGTCATTTATGGTCAGTATTATCCCTTGTCCTTTAACCGGAACCAGACCGGCATTAAGATTTGCGTTTTGAATCTCTTCCTGCATGTCAGCCATAGCCTGGTCAGTTTCCCGGGCATTTTCCAGTTTTGCCCTTAAAGATACTACTTCTTGTGCCAAAGTATCTCTTTCATCGGTTACAGTATTCAACTCCTGAGTCAAATCTTCTACTCTGGATGTACTGAGATTATTCTGTTCGTAACGTTCTGTAGTCTTAAACTGTACAGCCAGCATAATACCCAATACAACACAGACGATTGCAATTGAGAACTGGGCTCCCTTGCTTCTCATTTATAGTCACCTTTCCAAAATTTTAATCTATCATTTTTATAACTGGCTGACCGTCAAACCTCAGGTCAACATACTGCAAAACTTCCTGGCCTTCATTATGCAAATCGTCTTCCATTTTCACAAGCTGCGTCAGGAAAGCAGCTTTTTCTTCAATTCTTTCCAGATTGCCGAACTTTACTTCTGTTCCTCTGTTAGTGTAGATAATAATTTCCTGCTGCTTACTTAAATAATGAAAATCTGATATATTCTGGCGGGCAGTAACCGAAAGCTGATCCCATACCTGCCTGACAACGTCAATCCCCTGAGCCTGCACTGTTTGTCCCAAATAAATACGTTCCGGTAATGCATCTAAAGTAACCAGCGGATAATCAAGCTGCTGAAGTTTGACAGCCTGGTCAATGCAAACTCCCTCATCATCTATGAAGAAGAATTTATCCTGGTAAGGAATTACTGCCCAGGCTACTCTTTCCGTTATCTTTACCTCAATCTGGCGTGGAAAATGTTTTATAATTTCAGCTTGCTTTACCATTGGATGGATAGCAAAATCCTTGCCGTAAAACCGGGAGTTGATTTTAAAGATATTGCTTCCCAGCTTGATATTTGATAAGTCTTTCATTTCTGCAACCGTTATTTGGTTCAAGCCAGTATAGTATATTTTATCTATATTGAAAAATGTACTGTTTATAAATGAATATATGCATAGCAACACTATAAGCAATACGAGAGCATTGCGGAATAACTTACCGAAAAAGTTTTTTTTCATAAAACTTCTCCTGTCGCAAAATACTGTGACAATTATAGCAAATATATTATTTAAAATCATTATATTTAAATAAGGAAAAAGAAAGGAAATCCCGCTGTTAGTCCAGCTTATCTTCTATGTCGGCTCCCAGGTTTTTAAGCTTTAAATGAATGTTATCGTAACCACGTTCAACATGTTCCAAATGGCTTAACCGCGTTTCGCCATCAGCAAACAATCCGGCCAGGATCAAAGCTGCTCCGGCCCTTAAATCAGTTGCTTGGGCTGCGGCGCCTTCCAAATGGTTTTTGCCTTTAATAATGGCAACCCGGCCTTCAATTTTTATATCTGCTCCCATACGTCTCAGTTCCGGGACATGCATAAAACGATTCTCAAATATAGTTTCCACTATTATGCTGGTTCCTTTGGCAACTGACAGCAGTGCCATAAATTGTGGCTGCATATCGGTGGGAAATCCAGGATAGGGCATAGTCTTTATGTCGGTGGAGCGTATTTTTTTACTGCCAATAATCCTTATGCCGGCGCTGTTAAGAATTATTTCCGCTCCGGTTTCTCTTAACTTGGCAATAGCCGGCTGTATATGTTCATGGATCACATTTTCTATATATATATCTCCCCGGGTTATTGCTGCGGCGGTCATAAAAGTGCCCGCCTCAATACGATCAGGTATTACCGTATGTTCGACTCCATCCAATCGGGCCACGCCTTCGATGCGAATACAATCCAGGCCTGCCCCTCTGATTTTGGCCCCCATGCGATTGAGAAAGTTTTGCAGGTCGATTATTTCCGGTTCCCGGGCTGCATTACGGATAATAGTAGTGCCCGGTATCAGGGCAGCAGCCATAATAATATTTTCAGTAGCTCCTACGCTGGGGAAATCCAACATTATTTCCTTACCGGCAGCACAATTATTTTTGCCGCTCATATAACCGTATTCATCGGTTATTTCATAACCGAGACTGCTGAAACCTTTCAGGTGCAGATCCATCGGCCGCGAACCAATAGCACATCCGCCCGGATAGGCTACCCGAGCCCGCCCAAATCTTGACAACAAGGCTCCCATAACCAGATTCGAAGCCCTCATTTTTCGGGAAATGTATTCCGGTACTTCACAGGAATCAATATTGGCACAATTTATAATCAAAACATCATTTTGCCGGTATACCCTGGCTCCTAATATCTCCAGTACCTCCGACATTACCTTTATATCTTCCAAATCCGGCACACCGTTTAATATGATTTCACCA
Organism: Syntrophomonadaceae bacterium; assembly: GCA_035353375.1. Lineage (GTDB taxonomy): Bacteria > Bacillota > Syntrophomonadia > Syntrophomonadales > Syntrophomonadaceae > UBA1368. Next base: position 47,630 of record DAOPZM010000006.1, on the reverse strand, counting down.
TCCGAAAGAATGCTGGCTGCCATTATTGGTAATATAGCGTTTTTTGAACCGCTTATTTTTACCTGTCCTTTGAGAGAATTACCGCCTCTTATCAGCAGGTTATGCAAATAAACACCCCCACAGTAATAGAAAATGGCTGCTTAGTGGTTGATTTTGCTGAGCAATTCAGGGCCTAATTTCCATATGTCGCCAGCTCCCATAGTAATGATCAAATCATCAGCCTGCATGTTTTTAAGAAGATAGGATTCTATTTCATCTAAAGCAGGAATATAAAGAGCCTGATACCCTTTATCCCTGGCAGCATTGAAGACAATTTCTCCGGTGATTCCTTCCAGAGGTTTTTCCCCTGCCGAATAAATCCCGGTAATTATTACTTCATCAGCCTGCTTAAATGCTTCACCCAGTTGCCGGCCCAATAATTTTGTCCGGGAATACCGATGAGGCTGAAAAACTACTACTATACGGCCAGCCGGGTGATAATGCCGGGCTGCTTCAATAGTCGCCATTATTTCAGTAGGATGATGAGCATAGTCATCTACTATTAAAACTTTTTCACTGCTCCCAATAACCTGAAATCTTCTTTTTGCCCCACGGTATTTCCTGATACCTGCCTGTATCCTTTCCCATGGCAGTTGCTTTTCCCATGCAACTGCAATGGCTGCCAGAGCATTATAAGCATTATGCTTACCCGGTACTGATATCTCTGCCTGGCCAATAATTTTATCCTGCTTATAAACATCAAACCGTGAACCGGTACCGGTGCTGAGCCAATTTTTCAAGCAGTAATCACATCCTGCATCTTCTCCGTATAGAATTACTCTGCCATCAGTGTTTTCTTTGATATAACAGTTGTTTTCATCTCCGCTGAAAAGCAAAGCAAATCCATCTCTATTAACCTGATTTACGAATTGAAGGAAAGCGGCCTTTATTTTATCCACTGATTTGTAATAATCGAGATGATCATCTTCAATGTTGGTTATAACTGCAATATTTGGTTTTAATTCCAGAAATGAAGCATCGCTTTCATCAGCTTCTACCACAAAATAATCTCCATTGCCCAAACGAGCATTAATATTAGTTCCCTGTAACTCGCCCCCTACAATAAAGGAAGGCTCAACACCGCATTCTTCCAGCACAGTATATACCATAGCCGAAGTGGTAGTCTTCCCATGTGCACCCGCTACTGCGACAGTATTTTTGTCATTAACTAACCTGGCCAGCATTTCTCCCCGTTTGAGTACAGGAATATTATTTTTTACTGCCCACTGAATTTCTTCATTATCCCACGGTACTGCTGACGAATAAACTGCCAGGTCTATCCCAACGTCCATATTAGCGGCAGAATGCCCTCTGTAGGCAATTACGCCTGCCTGCTGCAGATTCTGTACCGTACTGGAAAACTGTAAATCCGATCCACTCACCTTAATCCCTTGTTCCAGCAAAACTTTTGCAATACCGCTCATTCCTGCGCCAGCTATTCCAACCATATGAATCCATTTTATCGAATTGGCGGTCATTTTTTCATCTCCCTTTTCAGGTCTGTTACAGTCTATAGTATGAATAATTAATAAAAGTGGTTACACCTTCTAAAAAGCTCGTCCATTTTTAAGTTTATAAAAATCTAATTCAGTATTACTTGCATGATCTTTTCCAATGCATCCGGTTTAGCTTCTTTAAGCATATTTTCTTTCATCACCTGTAATATAGTTTTATCCCGGCGAATTCTTTCAATCCGTTTAAACAAAGTATCTCCATCCAAAAACTCATCAATAACTAATTCAGCAGCATTTTTGGCCACTAAAGCCCTGGCATTCTTTTCCTGATGATTATCAGCTGCATATGGATAAGGAATAAAAATAGCCGGCAATCCCAATATAGCCAGTTCGCTGATCGTGCCGGCGCCGGCCCTGCATACTGCCAAGTCTGCTGCTGCCAGCGCGATCTCGATATTATACATATACGGATAAATATGAATATTTTCAGGGGGAACTCCTGACTCATCTTTTATTTGTGCTATTATCTCCTGGTAATTAGCTTCTCCCGTAATCCAGATAATCTGCATCTGCGCTTGGTCAGGCCTGTTCAGCATACTTAACACCGCCTTATTTATGCTGGCCGCACCCTGGCTGCCGCCAAAAGCTATTAAAGTAAACTGGTTACTTTTTATCTGCAGATTTCTTCGGGCAGTATCCTTATCCATCTTGCCGATCTCTTTTCGAACCGGCAGTCCGGTAACTTTCAGCGATTTAGCCGATAAATGTTTTTCCGCTTCAGCAAAAGTCAGCAAAGTATGATCGACTCTTTTGGCCAGATGCCGGTTTGCCAGACCCGGCACAGCATTTTGTTCGTGAATGATGGTTTTGCAGCCTAAAACAGTAGCGATATAAACCACCGGGAAGGAAACATACCCGCCGGTCCCGACAACAATGTCCGGACTGAATTCACGCAATATATCCCAGGCCTGATAGAAGCTTTTAGGGAATTTAGCTATAGTTTTGGTAGCTTTTAACATTGATCTTCTATCCAGACCGCTTATATCCACTGTTTTAAAGTTAAAGCCGGCTTTAGGTACAATGGTACTTTCCATACCTTTATCAGTGCCGACATACAAGATTTCGGCCTCAGGTTTTCTGGCTTTAAGTTCAGAAGCTATGGCCAGGGCAGGATAAATATGCCCCCCGGTTCCTCCGCCGGTAATAATTACTTTCATTTCAGCCTCCTATTTTATATTGCTGTAGCGGGACACATTTAAGAGCAACCCGACTCCCGCCAGAGTAAACAATAGTGATGTGCCGCCATAACTTATAAAAGGAAGCGTAATACCGGTAACCGGAAGCAAACCTGATACTACCCCAATATTTATAGCCGCCTGCAGCACAATCATAACCGTTATCCCTGCTGCCAGAAGACTTCCGAATATATCCGGAGCATTAAGGGCTATTTTAAATCCCCTCCAGGCAAAGAGCAAAAATAGAACTAAAACCAGAAATGCTCCAATAAACCCTAACTCTTCTCCCAGGATTGCATAAACAAAATCAGTATATTGTTCGGGTAAATAGAAAAACTTCTGCCGGCTTCTTCCCAGTCCCATTCCGAACAGGCCTCCCGAACCCAGAGCATATAAGGATTGAATAGTCTGAAAGCCTTCATCACTGGCATATTTCCATGGATCCCAAAAAGCATACCATCTTTCCATCCTGTATGGAGCGACAGCAATAGCTGCTCCAACCGCCGCCAGGCCTGCTAAAGCTATGGCACCTAAATGGGCCATATTGGCACCTGCCATTGTTATCATCAATATAAAGGTACCGGCAATAGCCACCGTAGTTCCCAAATCAGGCTGCATCATAATCAGCAAGCTGACTAAAGCCAGCAAACCCAAATAGGGGGCCAATCCTGTTTTGAAATCTCTGATTTTATCATGATTAAGAGATAAGCTTTTAGCCATGAACATGACCATAGCCAGTTTCATTAATTCTGAGGGGGTAAAAACAAACGGAGCCACCCCCAGATACCTGCTGGAACCTTTAACCTCATTTCCCAGCGGAGTAATAACTAAGACCAGGCAGACAAGCGATATAACCAGTAAGGGCTTAGCCAGGTCTTTTAAGCGGGCATAATTTATTTTCATGACAACAGACATTACAAAAATGCCAAGTATCGCCCAGATTAATTGTTTTTTCAGATAATAGTAAGCATCATCATAATTCACGCTGGAGGTTACTGCACTGGAACTAAAAACCATTACCAATCCAATACCCAACAAAGCAAGAGTTGTAATAAACAGAATAAAATCCGGAGGCCCTTTTTTCAGCCGCATGCTTATGAATCCTCCTCTTATAAATTAAATCCCGTCATTCTTTTCCACCTTCATCAAGTGCACTGTGTCACAAAACAAGTCGCCTCTTTGCTCGTAATTGTCAAACATATCCCAACTGGCACAAGCTGGTGAAAGCAGCACAACTTCCCCTTCCCTGGCCAGCTGATGAGCTTTTTTAACCGCTGCCGTCAGATCCTCTACCTCATGTATATTCGCAAACCCAGCCGTCATGACTTCACTCTTTATTTCCTCTTTCGCTTCACCTAATAAAATTAATTCTTTGACACTCCTCCTGACAGCCTGGGCAAGTAAATCAAAACGGGAACCTTTATTGCGCCCGCCGGCAATCAAAATTATCGGAACATCAAAGCTTTCGATAGCTTTAATTGATGACTCCGGATTAGTCCCTTTGGAATCATTTATGTATAATACTCCTCCAACAACATCAACCTCTTCCATACGATGCCGCACTCCCTTGAAGGTTTTTAAAGCTGCTGCAATATATTCCGGCTCGACCCCGGCAACAGCTGCCATAGCTGTGGCACACAGAACATTTTCCTGGTTGTGTTTGCCGCGCAGCAATATTTCGTCAAGGCGGCAAATCGTTATTTCCTGAGTGTGCATCCTGACAGTAACTGTATTATTCTTAATGAAAGCTCCGGATTCCAATTCCCTTTCAGTGGAGAAAAATACTTTTTGGGCTGGGCATTCCTCACTGATTTTTCTCAAAGCCGGATCTTCATAATTAAAAACTGCATAATCTTCCGCCTGCTGATTTTCAAAAATCCTGCTCTTGATCTTTATATAATTTTGCATGCTCTTGTGCCGGTCGATATGGTCTGGAGTTATATTCAGCAACCCACAGATATGGGGCCGAAAAGTTTTTATGGCTTCCAATTGAAAACTGGAAATTTCCGCAACGGCTATACCAGTTTTCATCTCGTCAACCACAGTAGTCAATGCTACCCCAATATTACCTCCGGCCGCTGATGTTTTGCCGGCGGCAGTCAATATTTCCTGCATAAGTGTAGTAGTTGTTGTTTTGCCATTGGTACCGGTTACTGCATATATTTCGACTGCCGGAGACTTTATCAGATAAGCCAGTTCCACTTCACTGATAACCGGAATATTTCGGGCCAGGGCCTGGGCAATCGGTTCAGTCTCTGGTTTAATGCCAGGGCTCACAATAAGCAGGTCATAACCATGCAGATCTATATCCGAACTGTTTGAATAAATGGCAACATTATCCACAGAACCTGGCGGCAAACTCTCTAATATTTTATTCTGCTCCTTTTTATCACAAACGGTTATTTCAGCTCCCCTTGACAATAAAACCTTTATCGCTGCTATACCGCTTATTCCTGCGCCTACTACCAGTACTTTTTTAGTCTTGAAATCCAAAATCAATGCACTTCCATTCCCGTGAAATAAAACGTCAGGATGCCTGTAATCATAAATAAAAAAGCTATAAACCAGAAACATTTTACTACTTTAGTTTCTGCCCAGCCTTTTAATTCAAAATGGTGATGTATTGGAGCCATGAGAAATATTCTCTTCCGCGTTGCCTGAAAAGATATGACCTGAAGTATGTCACTCAAAGCTTCAATAACAAATATTCCCCCGATAATTATTAAAAATATCTCAGTTCCAGTAAGTGCTGCAACTGCTGCAAGCGCACCCCCAAGTGCCATAGAGCCTGTATCCCCCATAAAAACACGGGCCGGATAACGGTTAAAAACTAAAAACCCGGCACAAGCACCTGCCAGGGCAGCACAGAAAACAGCCAATAGATAATGTTCAGTCATTACCGCTATAAACCCAAAAGCAACAGCAGAAAATATAGTAACACCTGACGCTAATCCGTCCAGACCATCAGTTAAATTTACACTATTGGCTGTTGCTATCAGTACAAATATAATAAAGGGAATATACAATACTCCCAAATCAAGTTCCTGACCGGTAAAAGGGATTACGATAGCAGTACCCCGGCCGAAATAAAAAACCAGCAGCAAACCAAACAGCAGACCTGCCAAAAGTTGCAAGCCTATTTTTTCGCGGGCTCTTAAACCCAAAGAACGTTTCAGCACCACCTTGACATAATCATCCCAAAATCCGATTCCGCCAAAAGCTAACATTACAAGTACCGCTGCCAATGCTTCTTCGCTGCTGCCGGCCATAATAAAAGTAGTCAACATCACTGCCGTTATAATTAGAATACCGCCCATTGTAGGTGTACCAGCCTTGACCAGATGTCTTTGCGGTCCGTCTTCTCTTATATTCTGTCCTATTTTAAGATGGGTTAAATATGGTATCATAAATGGGGCGGGGATTATGCATATAATAACAGCTAACAATACTGCAATGATAATCACTATTGTATATTCCTGCATCAAAGATGCCTCCTAAAAAAAATGTTATAAATCAAGTTTATCAATAACTGTTTCCAGTTCCATACTCCGTGAAGCTTTAAACAAAATAGTGTCCTCCGGCTTTACCGCTTGTTTAATATAATCAATGGCAGCAGCTTTATCGGTAAAACTGTTTATTTTTTCTGTTGCCATCCCGGCCGATTTCGCCCCTTCGGCAATCAGCAGCGCTCTTTCACCAATAGTAATCAGCAGGTCAACTCCAGTTTCCGCCGCTTTTTTACCTACTGCAAGGTGTCCTGCTTTTTCAAAGCTGCCTAGTTCAAACATATCTCCCAATACAGCTATGAATCTGCCATTTTTCCTCAAATTCATGCCAACTTCCAGTGCTGTAAACATGGATAACGGATTGGCATTGTAGGTGTCGTTAATCAATACGCAGCCTGTATCCGAAGCAATGATATTCAACCGGTTACCGCTGGGCTTATATTTTTTCAAAGACTCTTTTACTTTTGTCATATCCAGTCCGGATAAAAAGCAAACTGCAGCGGCAGCAACTATATTGAGCGCTAATGGCGCTGCCGGCAAAGGGAAATATAATAACTCTTCCTGTCCCCTGAAATCAGCTTCAATCTCCATATGTTCAGGATTGACTGTAACTCTTTTCACTTTAAAATCACAGGTTTCATTATAACCGAAGGTATATTTTACGCAATCATAATTCTCAGCTTCTGTAAGCAGCACTTCATTATCCCCGTTAATGACAGCAAAATTGCTGCCGGTTAAAACCGATAACACTTCACATTTGGCCCTGGCTATATTTTCAAGACTCTTCATAGTTTCCAAATGAACCGGTTCCACATTAGTAATGATGGCAACAGTTGGCTGAGCAATCTTAGCCAGTCGCATAATTTCACCCGGACCGCGCATCCCTAATTCTACCACGCCAATTTGATGATTTTCTTCCAAAGCTAACAAAGTTAACGGAAGACCGATATCATTGTTAAAATTACCCGGAGTTTTTAAAGTCACATAGAAACCTTCCATGCACCGGGCTAAAATTTCTTTGGTAGTAGTTTTACCTACACTGCCGGTTACCGCTACCAGAGGTATATTAAACCGGCTGCGATAAGCCTGGGCAAATTGCTGCAGGGCGCTCAAGGTATCCTTTACCAGAATCAGCGGCTCCCCTTTATAGTCATCGCTCACTTTGGCAACAACTGCAGCAGCAGCGCCCCGACTAAAAGCCTGACTTACAAACTGATGACCGTCATGCTTTTCACCATGCAAAGCAAAGTATACCTGCCCGGTACTGATCGAGCGTGAATCGGTTGAAACACCGATAAAATCAGCTTCCACATCTCCGTTAAGCAAACTGCCCTGCACTGCTTTACATAAATAATTTATGTTAAGCTTCATCAATTGCTGATTTCTCCTTTAAAAATTGTGCCGCAATTTTACGGTCATCAAAATCCAGAACTTCACCTTTGACCAATTGATAAGTTTCATGGCCTTTGCCGGCAATTATTACTAAATCGCCTTTTCTGGCCAAAAATATAGCATGCTTGATAGCTTCACGGCGGTCAGGTATAATCGCATAACGGCATTTATCAACTTTTTCCAGCCCGGGTACTATATCAGCAATAATAGCTTCTGGTTCTTCACTGCGGGGATTATCAGAAGTCACAACACAAAAATCACTTAACCGGGCAGCTATTTCTCCCATTAAAGGCCTTTTAGTCCGATCCCGATCCCCGCCGCAGCCAAATACTGTTATCAAACGATTCTCTGTAATTTCCTGACCGGTGGTTAAAATATTCTCCAGTCCGTCAGGTGTATGTGCATAATCTACTACTACAGAAAAATTTTGTCCACAATCGATCGTTTCAAATCTACCCGGCACGCCGGTAACTTTTTCTAAAGCGCTGATAATTATTTCCGGACGGATTTTCTCACCCAAGGCAAAAGTGAAAGCAGCCAAGGCATTATAAATACTGAACATGCCAATCAAATTTAGTTTGACCTCCCAGGATTTACCCAAATATTTCACCGTAAAACTGCTGCCCTTTAAACCGGTTTTTATATTGGCAGCCTGCACATCAGCCGGTTGTTTGATTCCATAAGTAATACAATTATTTCCGGCTTCTTTAATAAAAAATTCTGCCCATTTATCATCAGCATTTATTATGCTGAATTTATTTTCATTGTCCTTAATCATAGTAAATAATTTTAACTTGGCCTTTTTATAACTCTCCATATCCAGGTGATAATCAAGGTGATCCTGGGTTAAATTAGTAAAAATGGCTGCATCAAAATCAATACTATCCACCCGATGGAGTTTAAGGGCATGCGACGATACTTCCATGACGACATAGCTACTTCCCTCATTCAGGCTCAGGCGTATAAATTCTTCGATTTCCGGCGATTCGGGAGTAGTATGGCCAAAATCTTTTTGCCGGTCTCCAACTTTGGCATACAGGGTACCAATTATGGCAGTTTTTTCTCCCTTTTCTTCCAGAATAGCCTTAATCAGATGGGTGACAGTAGTCTTGCCATTAGTACCGGTAACTCCGATAACCCGTAATTCCTTTGAAGGTTGGTGATAGAAATTTGCTGCTATTAAAGGCATAACTTTCCGGCTGTCATTTACATAGACAAATGTAACACCCTCAATATAAAAGCTTTCTCTTTCAGCTATTACCGCTGATGCGCCATTATTCACCGCCTCTTTTATATACAAATGTCCATCTGTCTTCATTCCGCTGATACAAACAAATATGAAACCAGGTTTTATTTTTCTTGAATCATAATGAATACCCTTGATTTCATGGTTTGGATCACCTTTAATCTTAACTGGATCAATACCCTGCAGCAACTCGCTTAAAATCATAGTTACTCCTCCTTTTAACCGGTTGAATGCTGAGTTATTTTTCTATTTTTATCCCGTTTATTCACCAACAGGCTGGAATTTTACTTTAACACTCGAACCGCTGGTTATCACTTTACCGGCTTCCGGCATTTGTTCATAAGCCAGACCATAGCCTTCGGGCAACAGATGCAATCCCAGGTCAGCAAGTATTTTCGCTACTTCTTTCATGGATTTCCCTTGTAAATCCGGGACAGTGACTTCGCTGTTTTGTTCCCCTTCAGTAAAAGGTGATAATGAAATAATAACCTGTGAACCCCGGTTAATTTTTGTCTGAGGTTTAGGGGTCTGCTGCCACACTATGTTGCCGGTGCCACTGACCTTAACATTTAAACCGCGGTCATTCATGGCGGAAATTGCTTCAGCCAATGGCAAGTTAACTACATCGGGCACTACCACCTGTTCACTGGTGGCTTGATCTTTTTCTGTCAGATCCTGGGCCGGCACTTCCAGATATCTAAGCGAGTCTTTTAATATCTCCCGGAAAGGAGGCGCTGCCACCCACCCACCATAATAAGGATATCCTTGCGGAGCATCAACTACAACAATGCAGGCCAGTCTGGGGTTATCAGCAGGTGCAAACCCCAAAAAGGAAGCCACATATTCATTAGACATATATCCGCCGGTGGGAGCCACCTTTTGTGCTGTCCCGGTTTTCCCTGCCACTTTGTAACCTTCAATATAGGCATTGCTGCCAGTACCATTGGATACTACACCTTCAAGTATCCCGGCCAGGGTTTTGGCTGTCTCCTCGGAAATCACCCTCCGAATAATTTGGGTTTCGTTTTTCTTTATTACTTTACCTTCGTTATCAATAACCTGTTTAACCAAATGCGGTTTTACCAAATTTCCCCCATTAGCAATTACAGATACTGCTGTGACTAATTGAATCGGAGTTACAGCATTAGCTTGCCCCATGGACATAGTAGCTAAATCAATTTGTTTGGCATTTTTTCGATTAACCAGTATTCCGGCCGCTTCTCCCGGGAGGTCAATGCCTGTAACCTTACCAAAACCAAAGGCATCAATATATTTATAATATGTCTGAAGGCCTACTTCCAGCCCAACCTTTACAAAGCCAACATTACAGGAATTCTCAACTACTTTGATAAAAGTCTCGTCACCATGAGCTTTGTCACCAGAACAGCCAATACTCTCTTTGCCAATTTTTACATAGCCCGGGCAATAAATACGGGTTTCAGGGGTAACTATTTTTTCCTCCAGAGCCATCGAAGCAGTAGTTATTTTCATGGTAGAACCCGGTTCATAAACATCATTTATTGCAAAATTCCGCCGATTGCTGGCCGGGTATTCATCATAATTATTAGGGTCAAAGGTGGGCCGGGAAGCCATAGCCAATATTTCTCCGGTAGCTGGATCCATGACAATAGCTGCTGCTGATTTGGCATTGCGTTCTTTAAACGTCTTATCCAATTCACGTTCAGTTATATATTGTATAGTCTCGTCTATAGTCAAGATAAGATTTGCCCCATCGACAGGAGCAATATATTTATGGGTAGCTTCCGGTATAGGCCGGTTGGCAGCATCATGTTCGATTATTATCCTGCCTTTGGTTCCCCCCACCAGATCATTATAATACTGATCAATCCCTTCCAGTCCGGTATTGTCAATTCCTGAAATACCCAGAATATGACTGGCAAGTGTTCCTTTGGGATAATAACGCCGGCTTTCTTCAGTCATTCCTATTCCCGGTAAATCCAACTCTCTTATTTTCTGCGATTTTTCCGGTTCAATTTGTCTCTTTATCCATTCAAAAGAACTGTTTTTAGTAATTTTCTTGTAAATATCATTTTCATCCATTTCCAAAATACCAGCCAGTTGTGCTGCTACTTCCTTCTCCTTGCCCGCACTTTTAAGTTCAGCCGGTATAACATAAACTGAATCTGCACTGATCGAAATAGCTAATTCGTTGCCATTCCTGTCATAAATTACTCCTCTTTTAGATTCCACAGGAATATCCCGCATACGGTTTTGCATTGCTTTTTCCGCTAATTCTGCGCCTTTAACAAATTGTACCCATATTAGTCTGCCGCTGAGAACAAAAAACCCTATGACAAATAAGAAAAAAAGCGTTGCTATACGCTTTCTTATTAGCAAACGGGTGGTCTGCACTATATTCCACCTCTTTATAAATTATTCTTTCCAGTAAGTAATATAATACTGGCATATAGTTTTGCCAAAGGCTTATCATCGGCTATATTGTTGTCATCTGTCTTAACCGTTAAAACGGGATTAATTTCTTCATTGGCGGCTGCGACTGCATAACTCATCTCCATACTGGGAGAAATCATTCCCAACTCTGTAATGGCCTTCTGCTCAATAATATCCAGGGAAGTATTTTGTGCTATAACATATTCCATACGGTTATTCTCTGTATTTACTCTGCTGATTTCATTTTCCAGGCTGACAATTTCATAGCCAAGCGTAGCACTTTTTATACAAAGATAGACCAGCAGCAAGGCATAGGCAAATACTATAATACCAAGCTTCATCATTACATTTTTCTTAGTGTTGTTTTTTATGGCAATCCTTTTGTCTGACCTTCTGTCTTGACGAGTTGGTTCCGGTACATATTGATTTTCCCATTTTGCATAATCATACCCCGCCTGTACCATAGTATTCTACCTCCCTTAGTTTTAGAACTACCTTTTTTCAGCAACTCGCAATTTTGCACTTCTGGCTCTGGCATTGTTATAAATTTCTTCATCTCCCGGAATTATCGGTTTGCGGGTTAATATTTTTAATTCAGGCTGATGTTTGCATGTACATACTGGCATTCCCGGCGGACATATGCACTCCAATGACTTTTGCTGAAAAAACTGCTTCACTATTCTGTCTTCCAGGGAATGAAAAGTAATTATGCAAATCCGGCCACCGCTTTTCAGACCTGTAGTTGTCTGTGGCAAAACCTGGTTTAAGGAATCCAGTTCACCGTTTACGGCAATCCTTAAGGCCTGAAATGTTTTGCGAGCCGGGTGTTTATCTCTTCTATATCTGGCTGGAACAGCGGTTTTAATTATTTCCGCTAATTCCAGAGTTGTCTCAATTTCATGCTCTGCCCGGTGCTTTACAATATTTTTAGCTATCAAGCGGGCAAATCTTTCCTCACCATAAGTAAAAATCAAATCGCTTAACTCTTGCTCAGAATAATTATTTACCATATATTTGGCAGTCAGTTCCTGACCAAGATCCATCCTCATATCAAGAATGGCTTCATTGTGATAAGAAAACCCCCGGGAGCTTTCGTCCAGTTGGAATGAAGATACTCCCAAATCAATGATGATACCGTCAACTGCAGCTATATTATATTGACTTAAGATTTGGTTTAAGTTTTTAAAATCATCATAAACAAATGCGATGTTTTCTTTATCAGCAAACTGCTTTCGGGTTCTGTTTAAGATTTTTTCATCTTTATCTATAGCTATGATTTTTGCTTCATTATTTAATTTCTGCACCAGGCAATTGAGGTGTCCTCCACCGCCGAGGGTACAGTCTACGTAAATCCCGCCCGGATCAGTTACCAAAAACGAGATTGTCTCTGCCAGTAAGACGGGATTATGCATTATTTCTCTCCTATATGCCTAAATCTACCAGGCTGGCCGCAATATCTTCGTATGATGCTTCAGCGCCTTCAATATATTTTTCCCAATTCTCCACGGCCCAAATCTCAGCTCTTGAACCTACTCCTATTATTATCAGATCTTTATCAATCAGCGCGTACTCGCGCAGACTGGCAGGTATTACTGTTCTCCCCTGTTTATCAATTTCCAGCTCTGAGGCTCCGGAGAAAAAAAAGCGGGCAAAGGAGCGGACATCAGCCCTCGTAAATGGCAGAGTGCGTAATTTATTTTCAATAGTTTGCCATTCTTTTAAAGGGTAAAGAAAAATGCAGTTTTCCAAACCTTTGGTAACTACAAATTTATCCCCCAGTTGTTCGCGTATCTTGGCTGGTATAGTTATTCGGCCTTTGGTATCCAGGGAATGTTGATATTCACCCAGGAACATTTTTATTACCCCTTTAAGTAATATTGTGGGATATTGTTCCACTTTACTCCACTTTACACCACCTAATTCTATTCAGTAAAGTATTTCTCCTGCTTTTGTTAATAAATATTTTTGTACAATACTTCGTTAATATTCACAATAATTCATATAAAAGCGAGAATTTAAGGCAAGTTTAGAGAATATTCAAGAAATATGCGGATTTTAAAATGAGAAAAAGGTCCTATATAAAAAGGGACCTTTTTGCTTAATGCATTTATTTATTTATAATTATTTGACCCAGATAGGATTGGAAAAAACTCATTGAAAGAGACTATGACAAATGTATAATGTGTACTTATTTGACCCAGATAGGATTGGAAAAAACCCACCAGCGGTAACCGAAATGATGTTTATGATATGCTTCGACCCTATAAACTCCTGCTTTATTAACAGGAAAGCGATGAACCCGCCCGTGGTTTTCAGCATAGACCTGACCATCTTTAATGAACTTCACCCATGCTTTATGAGGCGTTTTAATCTGAGCATAAAGATCTTTTTGCCATGGCACCTCATCTCCCATCAGCCATTTCCCCTCCTGACTGTGGACTTCAAACTGGAATCCCTGACTGTTTTTATAATAATCAAAACTGATCCAGAATCTCCCCTGCCGCAGCGCCTGATAGACTATTTCTTTGTCGGTTCTTATTATTCCGGAAAACTTTTTGTCACTAATGATATGAGTATTAATACATTCAAAACATAAATCATAAGCAGAAATAGTCAATATCCGTATAGGCCCCAGTTTTATTCTGATACCATGGGCATCAGAGCCCCCAAAAGCAAAAACTTTTAAATTCTGTTTCTGATATCCATCCAGTTTTGCTATTGTTTCTTTGTATGGTCCTTTCAATGCTGCCTGGGGAAAGCAAAGCAGATATATGCCTTTTAGCACACCGGTAACTTCATCTTTGAATTGGGATAAATAGTTCCATACTTCTATCCCCTGGAAACCTTTAACCGACCAATCGTTCCATTTATAAGTCTTATAATTTTCATAAAGGGGCGATCCTTTTTCATCCGGGTGGGCAATTATTCCTATACCCTGCTGCAGATTAACTTCATTAATAACAGTCTGCGCATCTCCGTTGCTGACTGCTTCTGTTATATCCATGGCCAGGTAATGATTTTCCTCTTCGTTTATTTCCATTCCGGCCAGGAGCAACAGGCGGCCATAATATCCCTCATCGGCATGGGCTTTTAAATTAAAATGATCGGTAATAATGATGAAGTCAAGACCTGCTTTTTCTGCGATGCGGGCTATCTGCCGCGCAGAATCGAAGCCATCCGAATATGTGGAATGAATATGCATATTACCAATATAGTTGTACATGATTTCTCCAAATTATTTTTTCTATATTTTATTCATATCATATCTCATCTGGTCAGAAAATGGTAAATGACCGGGGAGTTCCCCCGGTCATTTTAGGAGTCAGTTATTAGCTTACTACCTTGATATCAAAAGTTTTTACACCCTGGTCAAATGTAATAGTAAGAGTCAGAACGGTTCCATCAGGAACAGCAGTAATCGGTAATGGAATTAATTCGGTCAATTCCTTTTTAATGGTCAATACATTGCCATCAACAGTGTAATGAGTTCCCTCAACCAGAGTAATGCTTAAAGCACCACCCAAAGCTACACCTGTAATCCCGTCAACTTTTGTGGCAGCTCCCCAGGTAACATCGATGGGAATATCATTTACGGCGTTTTTATTAAGATCAAACGATGCAGGACTGATAGCCAGTTCAGCAACCGGTTCAACTACCGGTTCTACAACCGGTTCAACTACCGGTTCAACTACTGGTTCGACTACCGGTTCTACAACTGGAGCAGGCGCATCACCTAAAACAACGGTTCTGGTTGATTCATCCCAACTTACAGCTACGCCTAATGCTTCAGCAATAGCTCTGGCCGGCAGATAAGTACGGTCATTATAAATAATGGGATACATATTGCTGCCATCAGTTTCTGTAGGCTGCCAGCTTTCTCCGTTAACAACAAATTTCAAGTCAGCAGCTAAATTAGCAGAAATAGTCTGCACGGCGGGATTTGCCACTACACCTGCAGTAAAAGCAAATACCATGAGCAACGAGATAACAACGATCATTCTTTTTTTCATCAATAAATTCCCCCTTTTTTAAATCTATGCATCAACTGGTGTTGAAACATCTAGTTTTGGCGGCCGTCCCGCTGCTATAAGAGCGATCAAGGCGATTCCAATTGCGCCAGCCCCAACTTTCATTGCATTACTGTCCTGATTAACTGGCTGAGTCTGGAATACATAGGTCAAAGTTGTTTCGGAACCTTCAATCTTGCCCAGCCAATTACTGGCTTCATTGGATCTGTCTTTTAATGTAGCTGTTAATGTCGGTATTTGCTGGAAGGAATATAACCCTGTTGATATACCTTCTTTGGCAGTACCCGCTCCTGTACCGATTTTGCCGGCACCATCTGACAACTGACCAACTCCAGGCAGCAGCTTCCCATCAATGGCATCCTGCAAATAATTTAAGGCATATAAGATGCTGCCCGGTTTTCCGTTCAGCATAATAGGCATTGGTGTGCCATCAGCTTCCAAAGTTCCTAACCCAAACACCATCATCGCTAAACCTTGGTCAGATTTACCCAGGGCTGCAGACAGCTGTTGAGCTCCCGCTTCTACCTTGGCAACATTGGCAGGATAACTGCTGCCTTCACGGAAATCAGCTATATCTTTGCCCAGTTTCTGGAGTTTGGGCTCAATGGAATCAGCAATGATCTTCTGGGCAGGAGTTCCAGCCGTAGCAGCCTTCAGCTGATTAATATCGTTATAGATGCTGGTAGCTGTGGAAGGTTCCTGTCCGCTGTCAGCAGATTTACCTACAGCAGTTTCCATGCTGGTCAAAGTAGCTTTCTGGATCATCAGGCCCGGAATCAGCTGGGAATCAATGGTCTTTTTCATTATTTTTACGGCATCCTGCACCCCTGGTGTTTTGCCGGCAGCATCGGCACCGGTACTGGAATCGTAGGATGCAGCATCAAAGCCGGGAGTGCTCATTCCAACTCTGATTTTCATCAGGGTTTCATATAAGGAACCCAAGCCGCCGCTGATTTGAACCATTCCTTCATCAACAGCATTCAGCCCATAGAGCAAAGTAGCATCTTTATTTGTTTCCCCTACGCCATTCGCGATTTGATCAAATCCGCCGTAAAGCTGTTCTAAACTGTTTTGGACCTTACCCAGGTTATCAATTGATGATTGTACCGGAACCACTGACATTACTGCAATGTCAAATGAAGGCAGTTCAATATCGGTGGCATCAGCTTCAAAAGTAGCATATTGTTTGGGCGGATATGAGGGAGGAATCAAGGCAACTGTCCAGCTGACTGTAGTAACTCCTTGTATGTTGGCAATTGTTCCTTCCGGTGATTCTTCTGCTACACCCGGGGCTGATATATTAGCAAATTTATCATTATCAAACGCCCAGTCTTTCAAAGCAACTGCATAAGGAGTATAAATGGTCGATTCCTGAGTTACTTCCTGACCATTTATATCATTAAATTTCAGTTCTGTTGGCTTTCCGGTCAAATTTTCCGCCGTGGTTACTATTTTTAAGTGACCGCTTTTTCCGGCTAATTCAGAAGGCAACATTTTGACATCATCCAGGTAATATTCAATTTTTATACTGACCGGCATTTCGTTTTTAATCTTGGCTATCTCTTCATCAGCAATACCGGCAAGATAATAAACATCACCGAATGTTTCTCCACTGGCAATATTAAATGGAATCGTCAGGTTATTGTTTTCATCCTGGGTTATTTTTTCACTGCCATATAAATTTCTGACTGAAGCCAGTTTGTATTTGCTGCTGTCCTGGATGGAATACTGCCCTTCGCCAAAAACTCTTACATGGTTTAAGACCTGAATACTGCTTATCTGGCTGTTATCGTCCAACTGTGATAGTACCAGTTCATTATCCAGAATTTTATCCGGTGCCGGTCCCTGTGCTGTCGCAACCGGTGCAAACACCAGCATTAGTACTACTAACAAAGTCAAATAAGCTTTGAATTTACTCATTTTCAACAAGCCATTCCCCTCCCTTCATTATTTATTTACTGCCATAGCTATTTTAATAATAATCAGGGATAACACCATTCCCACCACTAATGTTACACATGTACCAACCAATGCTGGTACAGCCTCTGTTGCGATGGCTGTAGTATTAGTAACATACGTTTCATATAATGCCGCAAAAATTGTTGCCCAACCTAAGAACATAGCATCAATACGCATGCCGGTAACCGAAAGAAGCACCATTAAAAACAATGATACTCCGCATACTATTGCCACGTATATAACATTATCAGGGGGCAACGGCACGGCTAATGCCATAACAGCTATACCAACAAGTCCAACTATTATTCCAATAATCATGGCTATTGCGGTTGTCAGGTAATTCCCGAAAGGACCTATTACCGCAAACATAGCAATTGCCAAAGCCGCCATATAAAATGCTTTAGCCCCAATAAGCTCCTGTAACAGAACGAAGACTGCGAAGAAGATGCCAACTAATAAACCAAGGCCTATAGCTTTTTTCATGTATTCACCTCCTTTGGATAGTCTTTCGTCCATTGCAGCGAGCAGTAAAATACAGTGCTGAAATTATTCCAAAAATTTTTCCTGAAAAGTAATGATAGTTATGATCAAAGAATAAGTATCGGTCAGTCTATGTCAGGAAGAATAACAAATTATATAAAATTTTATTATAAACAAATTATATGCGCATAAAGCAGCAAAAATTTCGCTGCTTTTTTACATACTATATAATTGATTCTCATCAATGAACTTAATTTCCTTCTTTTTAAACACCATTTCAGCTTTTTCGATATCTTCTACTTTAAATATAACCAGGGCATCTTTTCCGGCGTTACCTAAAAAAGCATAAAGATATTCTATATTAAGGTTCTCTGCAGCCATTTGTTCCAGAATATCTGCCAACCCTCCAGGTGAATCTGGAACCCGAACCGCTATCACCTGGGTTTCACTAACTGTAAAACCTGCTTCTTTGAGGATTTCATAAGCTTTTACCGGATCACTGACAATGATCCTTAATATACCAAAATCAGAGGTATCCGCAATCGACAAGGCTCTGATATTAATTCTGGCATTGCCTAAAACCCGGGTAACGTTGGAGAGGCGTCCCGCTTTATTTTCCAGGAATACTGATATTTGCTTGGCCATATAGCTGCCTCCTTTTTATATCGTTCTCTTATCTATAACTCTCTTGGCTTTGCCTTCGCTTCTTGCAATTGATTTAGGTTCAACCAACCTTACCTTTACGGATATTCCCAGGGCGCTTTCCAGTTCTTTGGTTATTAATGCCCCCAGTTCTTCCAGCTTTCTCACTTCATCACTGAATATTTCTTCCGATACTTCCACATGCACTTCCAAAAAGTCCAGGTTCCCCTTACGATCAACTACCAGTAAGTAATAAGGGCTGACTCCTCTTATTTTCAACAATACACTTTCTACCATGGAAGGGAATACGTTTACACCCCGGATAATAACCATATCATCTGAGCGCCCCAACACTTTCTGCATTCTGACATGAGTCCTGCCACAGTTACATGGTTCAATATTCAATGTAGTAAGGTCACGGGTGCGATATCTGATCATCGGCAAAGCTTCTTTGGTCAAGGTGGTAATAACTAATTCACCTTGTGTTCCATAGGGCAATACCTCTTCGGTGACCGGATCGATTATTTCAACCAAAAAATGATCTTCGGCTATATGCAACCCATTTTTATATTCACATTCTATAGCTACACCCGGTCCGATTATCTCACTCAAGCCATAAATATCGTAGGCTTTTATTTGCAGTGCCTCTTCAATCTTGTTTCTCATATCTTCTGACCAGGGCTCAGCCCCAAATATACCGGCACTAAGCTTTAATTCTTCTGGCTTTACGCCCATTTCCTCCATCACTTCTGCCATGAATAGTGCATAACTGGGCGTACAAGTCAAAACTGAAGTACCAAAATCCTGCATCAGCATTACCTGGCGTTTCGTGTTGCCGCCTGAACTTGGAATAACTGAAGCCCCAAGTTTTTCGGCTCCATAATGAACACCAAGGCCACCGGTAAATAATCCATAGCCATATGCATTCTGTATCACTGAATATCTGTCTGCTCCTGCACTGGTTAGTGCCCTGGCCATCAGTTCTGACCATGTGTCAAGATCTTTTCTCGTATAGCCAACAACTGTAGGTTTGCCGGTAGTTCCTGATGAAGAATGTATCCTTATCACATCACTCATCGGGACCGCAAATAAATTAAAGGGATAATTATCGCGCAAATCTGATTTAGTCGTAAAAGGAAGTTTTTTTAAATCTTCCAGATTGTTTATGTCGTCAGGTTTTATCCCCGCCTGGTCAAATTTTTCTTTGTAGGCGGGAACAAATGCATAAACCCGGTAGACTGTTTCTTTAAGCCTTCTGAATTGCAGAGCTTCCAGTTGTTTGCGCTGCATACATTCTTTTTCTTTATCCCAATAGGTCATTTATTCTACCTCCTACATAATTTTTCCTGCATATGAGTAAAATTATTAGAATCTTTCAATTATTTATTATAATCATTCCAATATTCTTTGAACAATTAAACTGGCCAGAAGATATCCGGCAATACCCGGCAAATAAATTATGCTGCCCAGACTTCCTTCATTATCATTAAAGGTTTTTAAGGGTGCTTCAATAGAATATACTACCGGCACTCCAGTATTTATTCCTTGATTGCGCAGTTCCTTCCTTAATCTTCTTGCCACCGGGCATACACTGGTTTCATTTATATCGCCGATTTTTAACATCAAGGGGTTAAGACGGTTTGCCATCCCCATGGAACTGACAATGGGAAGGCCCTTACAAAGGCAGGTTTTAATTAAATGGGTTTTATCCGAAATGGAATCAATGGCATCAATTACATAGTCCAGGTCTGCAGTTAAGATTTTCTCACTGGTAACTGGTTCATAACGGCAGGTAAATTTGCAGATGTTTATTTGGGGATTTATATCCTTAATACGCTCGGCTGCTATATCAGTTTTATATCTCCCTATTGTTGAAGTAAGCGCGGGCAATTGTCGATTCAAATTGCTCTCCTCAATACGATCCATATCTACCAGAGTCATATTGCCGATACCACAACGAGCTAAAGCTTCTGCCGCGTGCGACCCCACTCCCCCCAATCCTATTACCGCTACTGAGGCTGCTTTAAGTTTTTTAATCCCTTCAATACCAGTCAGTAACTGCAATCGCTGTAGATATTGTGTACTGTAATCCACTTAACCCTCCAATAAAGAAACCCCACCGAGTCGTGAACTACCGCAGTTTTGTCCTGCTCAGCAGGGGGGTGCCCTCCCATATGTTTGATGTGTCCTAATAATTAGGCATACAAGCTACATACAGAGTCAGGCTCCCGTCGTTTTTGTGTTGGCAAAAACATAACGGTTAAACACGAACACAGCAGGGATATCGTCATTCCTACTAACTTTTACTTGCTAAAAGCATATCATAAAAACCTGCTGTTTTCAAGGAAGCTCTATTTGTTATAATTTTCTATTTTCCTTAATTAACTGATCATTCGCGAATTTTCAGAGCCAGTTCTCTTAACTGCTTGGCGCTCACCGCTGCGGGTGCCTGGGTCATTGGGCAGGCTGCGCTCTGGGTTTTCGGAAAAGCAATAACATCACGAATACTGTTTCTGCCTGCCATTATCATTAGTAAACGATCAATGCCGAAGGCAATACCGCCATGGGGCGGAGTTCCATATTCAAAAGCCTCCAACATATAACCAAATTTCTCATTATACACCTCAGGCGTCATAGCCAGCAGGGAAAAGATTTTCCGCTGTAATTCGCGTTGGTGAATTCTGATGCTGCCGCCGCCGATCTCCGTTCCATTGAGGATAAGATCATAGGCACGCGCTTTCACCGCTGCAGGGTCGCTGTCAATTAAAGCGATATCCTCCTGGCGGGGTGCGGTAAACATATGGTGTACTGCTACATAACGTTTTTCTTCATAGTCATATTCAAACAGCGGGAAATCAACTACCCAGACAAATTTGAGCAAACCGTCGTCTATCAGATTCATTCTCCGTGCCAGTTCCAGCCTGACTGTGCCCAATACCCGGGCAACAATTGCCGGGTTATCGGCACAAAACAGCAGCAGGTCACCCTCTTCCGCCTTCAGCACCTGTAAAACAGACCGCATCTGCTCTTCAGTGAAAAATTTTGTAATCGGGGAACGCAATTCATTTTCTGCCACAATGATCCAGGCCATACCTTTGGCTCCGTTATCAACTGCGATTTTACCCAGTTCGTCAATTTCCTTACGGGTAAACGATGCTCCGTTTTTAACATTTATAGCCCGCACTGCGCCTCCGGCAGTGATAGCGCTTGAGAATACTTTAAACTCCACATCTCTGACCAGCTCAGTTATATCTTCTATCTCCAGGCCAAATCGCAGGTCAGGCTTATCCGAGCCATATTTTCGCATGGCTTCATCATATGTGATATGGGGAAAATCAGACTCGATATCCCTGTTAATACCGATTTTAAACAGATGGATGATCATCTTTTCTATCAGGGCAAAAATATCTTCTTCATCAATAAAGGACATTTCCATATCCAACTGCGTGAATTCAGGCTGCCGGTCAGCTCGCAAGTCTTCATCCCTGAAACAGCGTGCTATCTGGAAATATCTTTCCATCCCTGCCACCATAAGTATTTGTTTGAAAATTTGCGGGGACTGGGGCAGGGCATAAAATTGACCAGGATGTACCCGGCTGGGAACCAGATAATCCCTGGCTCCTTCCGGGGTACTTATAGTTAATAACGGAGTCTCAATTTCCAGGAAGCCGTTGTCATCCAAATAATCCCGGATAGCTTTAACCACTTTGTGCCGCAGCATTATATTTTTCAGCATTTCCGGACGCCGCAAATCAAGATAGCGGTGTTTTAATCTCAGGTTCTCATCAACTTCGATGCCATCTTCTATATAAAAGGGCGGAGTTTTAGCAGCACTCAAAACCTCCATCCGATTGATATACACTTCAATGTCACCCGTTTGCAGATTAGGGTTTATCGTGGCCGGAGTTCGTGCTGCCACCACACCGGATACAGCGATGACATATTCACTTCTGACCAGTTCAGCCAGATGGAATGCTTCTTCATTCACCTCTGGGCTGAATACGATTTGAATAAGGCCGGCGCGGTCCCGCAAGTCGATAAATATCAATCCGCCGTGGTCGCGGCGGGCATTTATCCATCCGCTCAGTTCCACCCTTTTGCCAATATTTTCAGTACTTAATTCGGTTGAACTATGTGTCCTTTGCATTAACCTTTATCCTCCTCATTTCCAGTCAGAATAGCGGGAAGGTTTACTATCAGAGCCTCCCTTTTAATCTGATATTGTTCACTGGTTTGCATATTGCGCACCAAATAATAGCCTTTTTCTATTTCCTCTTCCCCAATCATAATTACCAGTTTGGCCTTGATTTTATCAGCAAATTTCATCTGTGCCCGCGGGCTGCGGTTATTATAATCCATATCGGCACTGATTCCTGCACGTCTTATTTCATTAGTCAGCTGCATTGCCTGCTGAATAAATCTATTTTCCATAACTATTACATAAACACTCACAGGTTTTGCAATGTCTTGCCGCTCCTGATTCAAGTCTATCGCCAGCAGTATTCTTTCCATTCCCAGGGCAAAGCCTGTCCCCGGCATGTCAGGGCCGCCGCATTCTTTCACCAGACCGTTGTATCTGCCCCCGCCCCCGATAGCACTCTGAGCGCCTAAACCGGGAACATGAACTTCGAAGGCTGTATTGGTATAGTAGTCGAGTCCTCTTACCAGGTTGTCATCATGTATAAAGTGTATCCCCCCGTCAGTAAGTGCTGACTGCACCTGCCGGTAATGATCTGCACAATCCGGGCAAAGACTGTCTGAAATGAGTGGGTGTCCTTTAATAGCTGCCTGGCAGGCCGGATTTTTGCAATCCAAGACCCTTAACGGATTAACAACGAATCTTTGCAGGCAGTCGCTGCAAAGCGACTCTTTGCGCGGGGTAAGATAGTCTATCAGCTGTCGGCGGTGCTCAGGCCGGCAAACCGGACAACCGACCGAATTGATATGCAGCTCTGGTTCCTTTACCTTAAGGCGCCTGAATATCTCCATCATTAATATGATCACTTCAGCATCCAAATAAGGGCTGTCACTGCCAAAGGCTTCGACGCCAAATTGATGGAACTGTCTGAATCTGCCGGTCTGGGGCCGGTCATAACGAAACATGGGCCCTGAATAATACCATTTTACCGGTAACAAGTTGTTATAAAGGCCGTGCTCAATAAAGGCTCTGGTGAGACTGGCAGTTCCTTCCGGGCGCAGAGTAAGGCTTCGTTCAGCCTTATCCTTGAAAGTGTACATCTCTTTGCTGACGATGTCTGATGTCTCCCCGACTCCTCGCTCAAAGAGTTCGGTGTGTTCAAAAATCGGGGTACGGATTTCTTGATAGCCAAACCCGCCGGCAGTTTGTTTTAGTATCTTTTCCATCCACTGCCATTTTAAAGATTGTTCCGGCAGAATATCATATGTACCGCGGGGAGCTTTGATCTGCATATAATCCTCCGAATTATATATATTCTTGGATAATTCTAATTTAGGGCACGCAGGTTGTCAACTTTTCTCTTGATCAGCCGGTCAACTTCCGCACAGTATACTGCCGGGTTTTTAGGATTATAGAAGCCGGTTACAGTACCCAACCGGGAATCAATAAACTTACTGCCGGCGCCTCCCCCCATACCGATAATTGTCTGCCTTTCTTCAATCATCCGGATATTATAAATACAAAAGCTGCCTTTAAGCGAGTAACCAATGTTTTCTGTATTAGCCTGCGTATTTTTTTGCCGGTACAGATAATATGGAAGGTAGTTTAACTGCCGCAGGCGCTGATAAATGTTTTCCAGTGATTCCTCAACTTTTTCTGCTGCCTGCCGGGGCAGCCCTGTTTCCTCTCCGTCCAAAGCCATTGGTGACCCTCGCTTTAAAGCCAAAGTATGAATAGTAATATTATCCGGTTTAAGCTTTAATACCTGTTCAAGGGAATCCAAATTATCTTTAACTTTTTCCTCGGGCAAGCCGATGATCAGATCCATGTTCATATGCTTTATCCCCACCCGTCTTACTAGATCTGCTGCCTGCATTACCTGCTGTACGCTATGCCTGCGGCCAATTAAAGCCAGGGTACTCTCCTTCATAGTTTGAGGGTTTATACAAATACGGGTCACCCCCGCATCTTTAAATAAATTCAGCTTGTCCGGGGTTAAAGTGTCTGGTCGTCCGGCCTCCACGGTTATTTCTTCAGCCTGACAAAGGGTAAATTTATTCTCAAGTATTTCAAAAATCAGCCCTAAGTCCCGTATATCCAATACGGTGGGAGTGCCGCCGCCTATATAAACAGTATGCACCTTCAATCCCGCATCATTAACATAGTTTCCTATGGCGTTCATTTCACGGGATAAATTATCCATAAAAGGCCTTATGTCGCTCACATAGTTGTTTAAGACGGCGCCGGGGAATGAGCAGTAATAGCAACGAGAAGGACAATAGGGGATACCGATGTAGATACTTACATCCCCTCCTCCCTCCTGCATAACCGGCAAGTAACTGCGGTTATTTTCTGCAACTTCAGCAAGCAGTTCTGCTTTAGCTTCATCAACCAGGAATTCAGTCTTTAAGTTTTTTACGATCAGCTGGCGGGAGTAACCCTGATCCAGCCAACGATGAACTATTTTTACCGGCCTGACCCCGGTCAATATTCCATAACTGCTTATTTTGCTGTCCAGGTGTTCTCTTAATAACTGCAGGCAGAAAATCTTAATATCGATTTTCAGTTGTTTTAGGGCAGAGCCGGCACCACCATCTGCCGGACTATATGTTGCCGTCCTGTTTGTAGCCGGTTTATTGCTTTCAATTTGCCCGTATAAATGCCATATACCATTCTGTTCGGTAAGTTCCATTGTAAAGTGGACCTCTGCCGGCTGCCACATATCTTGCTCTAGGGTGAGCTTGCCCCCCGGGTAAGCCATCCTGATGATTTCATGTACTGTTTCATAAAGCCCGGCCGGTTTAAGACGAGCAGCAATCAACATCGCTTATTCTCCTTTGTCTATATGAGCCCAGATATTTTAACCAGTTGCAGTAAGGCTCCAATTCATGCAAAAAGAGTTCCATTCTGATATTATTTTTCCCTTGTTCAACTTCAATATAAAAAATATAATCATTCTGATTTGCGCCCGGGCGCGAATCAATTTTACTTAAGTTTAAGTTGCCCCGGGCAAAGACTCCCAGGAGTTCATACAATGCTCCCACTTTATCCGGCAGGGACAATATCAGGCTGCTTTTTTGCCGCTTTCCTGCTGTGCAGCCATTTTGCCCTATATGAATAAACCGGGTATAGTTTAATCCATCCTGGATATTTGCGGCAATAACATTTAAACCATAAAGCCGGCCTGATTGTTCACTGCCAATAGCCGCTGCCCGGCGGGTCTCCTTCTGCACTAACTGGGCAGCCCGTGCCGTGCTGTCGGTTATTTCCTTTCTGGCCCCTTTAAGGTTAGTCTTTATATAATTGCGGCATTGTTGGAGGGCTACCGGCTGACTGATCAACAATTCTGCTTCGTCAGGTTTGAAATTGCCGTTGGCCAAAAGATACTGCTTAATAAGTACTTCCACGGCCCCTTTTATTTTCAGCGAACTTACCGCTAAACATTCCATGGTAGTGGCAATCATACCTGCTGATGAATTTTCCAGGGGAACCAGGCCATCACTTACCTGCCCGCTTTCCACCAAAGCAAATAATTCAGTAATATCTTCTGTCACCCGAATATCAATATTGCAGCCCGCATATAAGCGGGCTGCTTCTTCACTGAAAGTCCCGCTGGGACCCAAAACCGCATAAGCCATCATCTGATCCTCCTGCCCATAGCTTTTGCCACTGGCTCTATTTCCCGCATCATAATACTGAACTGCCTGGGAGTTAATGATTGTTCTCCGTCTGATAAGGCTTTTTCCGGATGGGGATGAACTTCAATTATTAAGCCGTCGGCTCCGGCGGCAATAGCTGCTTTAGCCATAGGAACAACTAAACTTCTTACTCCCGTACCATGACTGGGATCAACTATCACCGGCAGATGAGTAAGCTCTTTGGCCAGAGCAACCGCAGACAAGTCCAGGGTATTGCGCGTCCACTTTTCCGCACTGCGGGTACCTCTTTCGCATAATACTACCTGAGCGTTGCCGCCAGATAATACGTACTCTGCTGCCAGCAACCATTCTTCTACAGTTGCCGCCATACCCCTTTTTAATAATACCGGTTTATCAATCCGCCCCAGTTTTTTTAGTAAGGAGAAATTGTGCATATTACGTGCTCCCACCTGGAGAATATCAGAATATTCTGCTACGGCCGGAATGTCGTCACTATCCATTACTTCAGTTATTACCGGCATGTTCATAGCTTCTCCAATTTTAGCCAAAGTTTCCAGACCTGCTGTCCCCATGCCCTGGAAACTGTAAGGTGAAGTACGGGGTTTGAAGGCTCCGCCTCTTAACATACCCGCTCCTGCTCCGCGGACCTTGAAAGCAGTTTCCTTTAAAAGTTCTTCACTCTCAATGGCACAGGGACCGGCAATTATAATAAGTTGTTCCCCGCCGATAATACAACCTTTGACATTTACTTCGGTCATATCAGGATGACTCTCTTTAGATACCAGCATTTTACTTATTTTTTCAGCTAAAACGTTCATATTTTTCCTCCTCCTTTTTATAATTAACCTGAAAATAAAAACCTCTCATCCCTTGAATAGGGACGAGAGGTACAACCATCCCGCGTTACCACCCTGATTGGCAAAAGCCCGGCTCTTTTAAGGATACAAAAGATACCCCCTCTTAAACAAAAAAACCCCTCATCCCTTGGGACGAGAAGTTTACACTACCCGCGGTACCACCCATTTTTGTCATAAGACCGCTTTGTTTAAGGATACAGGTTTATCCGATATCCCCTCCCTTTTAACGGTAGGAGGTCCGCCTTAGCCTACTTGCAATCGTTTCAGCCAGGTGCTCCGAAGTGAACTTCAATTTGCTTCCTTATAAAGATGCTTGCAGCCGGTGACATCTTCTCTCTGCTTAATTCCACAAATCTACTTTACTTCTTCATCGCCTTTAAGTTATTAACCTGTTATTTATATTATATGATATAAATCAAAAATTCAACCTTTTTATAAAAAAGGATTGTTGACTCTTTCAAAACCAATAGTTGTTGCAGGGCCATGTCCAGGATAAGCTATAACATCGTCATCATAACAAAGCAATTTTTCTTTTATGTTCTTAATCAGTTGTGGGTATGAGCCACCCGGGAAATCGGTTCTGCCAATGGAACCCTGAAAAAGGGTATCACCGACAAAAATAATATTGTCTGTCTTTAAGCAGACTCCTCCGGGGCTGTGACCAGGAGTATGAATAACCTGCAGTTCAACTGTGTTGCCGATTTTAATAATATCTCCCTCTTTAATAAACTGGTCAGCAGGCGGGCTGGTTACTTTACTGCCCATTAAAAAGGAAAAATTTGATGCCGCATTAGTAAGCATTTTAGCGTCATCCTGATGAATAAGGATTTTAGCTCCAGTGGCTTCTTTAACCCCGCGATTACCCCCGATATGGTCAATGTGCCCATGGGTATTGATAATATATATCGCTTTTAAGTTATCAGCTTCCAGCATTTTAATTATTGCTTTGGGGCTGCCGCCCGGATCAATAACTGCTACTTCTTTAGTTTCTTCACAGCCGACTATATAGCAGTTTACCCCCATGCTGCTGATTTCCAATCCTTTTAGAATCAATCTTTTTTCCCCCTTTAAATAATCTTTTCACTGTCAATCATGAAAGTGCACGGCCCATCATTTGCTAAAGTAATTTTCATATGGGCACCAAATATACCGGTCTTAATGTTTATTCCCGTATTTTTTATATTTTTGATGCAATACTGAAAAAGCGGCTCTGCAGCTTGCGGGTCTTCGGCATCAGTAAAGCCAGGCCTTCTGCCGTGTTTAACATCTCCGTAAAGTGTAAACTGACTGATAAGCATAATTTCGCCTTGCACATCCAGCAGAGAACGGTTCATCCGGCCAGCTTCATCAGCAAAAATTCTTAAGTTCAATATTTTATCCATTAAGTAGTCAGCATCTTTTTCCCGGTCGCCTTTTTTTATTCCCAGCAACACCGTTAAACCCGGTCCAATTTCAGCTGTTACTTCTCCATCAATTGTAACACTGCTGTATAAACTTCTTTGCACCACTGCCCGCAAAACTACTCACCCCGGTCTTCACCCGGAAGCACCCGCCGCACTTCCAGTATATCTTTTACTTGTTGAATACGCTGCATTACAGCATGTACCTGGCTGATATCCTTAATTTCCAGCTTCAGATTCATAACGGCAAAATTATTTTTTGTCACTCGTGAAAATACTGAATTTATCTGAATGCGCAAATCAGCTATCACATTTAAAATGTCAGAAGTCAAACGTGCACGATCAAAGGCTTTTACTTCCAGTTCCAGAAAATAAATGCCGCGGTCATCTGCCCATTCCACTTCCAGTATCCTGTCTTTCTCTGTCCTCAAATAATTCTGCATATTGGGACAATCCCGGCGATGAACGGAAACCCCACGTCCTCTGGTTATATAGCCTAAAACATTATCTCCCGGTAACGGATTACAACAACGACTAAGTTTTATAGCTACGTCATCAACTCCCTTAACTCTCACGGCCGAAGTTTCTTTCTCCCGCTGCAAAATGTTTTTGGGCATCAGCGGAACATTTAAAATATCTTCGACAACAGCATCCTGAAAATATATTTCCTTCTGCCGTAAAATAACATGCTGGGGAGAGATAGCTCCATCACCGACAGCTGCAAACAGGTCTTCCGCTGAGTTATAACCAAGCCGCCTGGCTACTTCAGTTAATTTCTCATTTTTCAAAAATTCTTTAGGGATTAAATGCATTTTCTTTAATTCTTTTTCTAATATATCATGGCCTTTAATAATATTATCAGCTCGTTTGCCGCGGTTAAACCATTGCCGGATTCTGCTCTTGGCCGAAGAAGTCTTGACAAAATTCAGCCAGTCACGGCTGGGACCCAAGGAATTCTTCGATGTAATGATTTCAACTATATCACCATTGCTCAAGGAGTAATCCAGAGGAACAATTCTGCCGTTAACCTTGGCCCCGGTGCACTGGTGACCTACTTCCGTATGCACCCGGTAAGCAAAATCAACCGGGCAGGCTCCTTTGGGCAGTTCTATTACTGCCCCTTTCGGGGTAAACACAAATACCGTATCATCAAATAAATCTATCTTGAGAGATTCCATAAATTCATCAGTATCTTTAATGTCCTGCTGCCATTCTAAAATTTGCCGCAGCCAGGCCAGCTTCTGGTCATATTTCTTGTCTTTGGGGCTGGTTCCTTCCTTATATCGCCAGTGGGCAGCTATACCTGATTCAGCCGTCTGATGCATTTCCCCTGTACGGATCTGAACTTCAAAAGGTTCTCCGCCCTTGCCTATAAAAGTAGTATGCAGAGACTGATACATATTAGGTTTGGGTGTGGCAATATAATCTTTAAACCTGCCCGGCAAAGGCTTCCACATAGTATGGATAATACCCAGTACCCCATAGCACTCATGCACATCGTTCACTATCACGCGAATAGCTATTTTATCATAAATCTCGTCAATATCTTTCATTTGCTTAATCATTTTTTTATAGATGCTGTAGATATTTTTGGGGCGTCCTTTGATATCGGCTTCAATGCCTATTTGCTCAATCCCATTTCTGATCTGCGCAATCAGATCATTTACATATTCCTCCCTTTCTTTGCGCTTCTGTTTAAGTTTTTTAGCTATTTGGTAATACATATCCGGGTCTAAAAAAAAGAAAGCCAGGTCTTCCAATTCCCATTTAAACTTAAATATCCCTAAGCGATGGGCCAGAGGAGCAAATATCTCCATGGTCTCCTGGGCAATCTCTTTTTGTTTATATTCCGGCTGGTAGTTTAAGGTACGCATATTATGGAGACGATCGGCCAGCTTGATCAAAATGACCCTGATATCATTAGCCATGGCAATAAACATGCGCCGCAAATTCTCTGCCTGGGCATCCTGCTTGGATTTAAATTCGATTCGGCTGAGTTTGGTAACTCCATCGACCAGCAAGGCTATCTCTTCGCCAAATTCCCTGGTGATCTCTTCATAAGTCAAAATGGTATCTTCAAGAACATCATGCAGCAACGCAGCGCAAATCGAAGCCGTATCCATTTCTATCTCGGTAAGAATATAAGCAACTTCTACCGGGTGAATAATATATGCTTCCCCGGATATCCTCTTTTGCCCTTCGTGAGCCGTCTGAGCATATTCGTAAGCTTTCTCGATCAGCTCGAAATCAGCATTGGGGTCATATTTTTTTATCTGCTCTACTACGTTATTCAGTTCCATAAAATCACCAGTTTATTATATATTCAGGTTTGAAGCAAAATCCCTCCAAGCCTTTCTCTCGTTTATTCCTTCCCGATAAGCGGCAGATTTATCTAAATCCAATCCACTCTTAACTCCGGAATGATACCGTATTTCCATAATACTACCTTGTTTGCTGATTCGACACAAGCCTGAATCTGTAAGTATCTGCAGTATTGAAAGCAGTTTCAGTCTGGAAATACCGGCACCATGTTTTTCCTGTATCAAATGCACCAAATTATTTAATTCCTGCCTTATTACGCCGCCGTTTATGCCCTGTAGCCAGTTCAATATCTTGTATACTTCGGACTCTTCAGGATACCTTTGCTGCAAATAGGCCGAATTTTGCTCCAGCTGTTTTCCCCCTGCAGCCAGCGTGATCTTAAGTTCATCGCCGGTTTTGACCTGATCCAGTATGAACATGGTTTCACACATGCTGAAAGGCAGATCAGCCAGGATCACATCGTCAATATTATTGAATTCATCGCCGATGTTATAGTTTCCGTCAGTTATAAAGGAACCAGCTGCCAACTGTTCAAATTGGCGGCGCAAAGCTCGGCGTTTGCTCCGATCCGCCAAGGCTGCTTCACAGATAACAGCAGGGATTTGTGCTGTTATTTCAGTTACAGTGGTATTGCGGTTACTGTATATCAAATTCCTTTTTAGGTTATTCAAATCCAGCTTCTTATGTACTGATTTTACTATCTGTTCCGCATTAAAACTGAATAGAATTCTTTCATATATATAATCCGGGCTGGTCCTGCCCGCTACCGGTTCTTCCGCCCCTACCGGCAAAATATACTTTAAAGCTTCCGGCAGACAATTTCCGGCGGTCAAATATGTAAAATAGGCTGTCGTGGTTAAATATACTCCTGCCCTGCCCCTTAATAAAAAGCTACTTTCATCAGCAAGTTCATCCGCCCGCATTTGGCCGTGCAGATTGTGCAAGAAACTGCTTCTGATACAATTTTCCAGGCCCGGTCTATATTTTAACAGACAGCGAACCGTGGGAAATAAAACAATTACCGGCCTTCCCGCCCTGATTTCAGTTATCATCTGCATTAACTGCCGGTAGGGTATGTTATCCATTCCGGCAAAACTATTTAAATTATCCGGAACGAAGCTCATTTTCATTTCTTTTACCCTTATTTGCAGAGACTTTTTCCCCCGGTAGTCGTTTTCACTTATTTCGCCAATGACATCATGCCAACATTCCCGATAAGGAAAATCCATATATTCAGGTTTTCTGAAAGCAATACCCTGCAAATCAGACCGGGAAAAATCAAAGCTGATATGTTCTTTGGTACTGCCGACCGCCCGTAGTGAATTAATAGGCATATTTCTCATAATGAATACCGGCTGTGGATTACCTTCTCCAAAAGGTTCCAGGGCTTTAAGTTCTTCTATTAAATTATAATTTATCTCTTGTAAGTCAATTTCACCATCAGTCCGGCAGGTTTTAGACAGTAAATTTTCTGTCATCTCGATCTGGCTGTAATCATTAAGTGCAGCAGCAAAAGCATCGTATTGCCGCCGTTCAATAGTAATACCTGCCGCCATCTGATGCCCGCCGAACTGTTTAAGGTATTCTTTACAGCAATCCAAAGCCGTATAAAGATTAAAACCCTTTATGCTTCGCCCTGAGCCCTTGCCAGTATTGCCCTCCCAACTTATTACTATAGACGGGCGGTAAAATTTTTCGCACAACCGGGAGGCAACAATGCCAATCACCCCTTTATGCCAATTGTCACCTGCTGCCACTATTACATTATCTTCATCGCGCTTATTGGCTATTATCTGATCCAAGGCCTGTTCAAAAATATTTTCTTCTATCTGGCGGCGCTCATCATTTATCATATTCATATAAACGGCCAGGCCATGAGCAACTTTTTCCTCGCAGGCCAGAAGCAATTCCACACTTTTCCGGGCACTGTCAAGCCGTCCTGCCGCATTCAGGCGCGGGGCAATCACAAAACCGACCTGCCCGGCGGTAAGATTTTTATTTTCCAGGCCGGATATTTTCAGTAAAGCTTTAAGTCCGATTCTTTCCGTCCTGGACAAAAGCTGTAATCCGTACCTGACTAAAATATGATTATCCCCTAATAATGGCACTATGTCAGCTACAGTTGCCAGCGCTGCCAGCTCCAGCCACTTATCATTGTTTAAATTTCCCGGCAGTTTTTGCTGTAGTGCCAGAACCAGATAATAAGCTATCCCGGCCCCACACAAATACTGGTTATCCTCATTGCCACCTATTTTAGGGTTTACTACTGCAACTGCCGGGGGAAGTATTGCCCCGGGGGTATGATGGTCGGTAATGATCACTTCCATACCTGCTGCTGCAGCATAGCTGGCTTCTTCTGCTGAAGTTATTCCGCAGTCCACACTTATCAGCAATTTATACTGCTGTCTGACCAAACTTTCAATCGCCGGCATATTAATTCCATAGCCTTCATCAAAGCGGTCCGGCACATAATAATCAACTATCCCTCCCAGCCCCTCAATACATTCTTTCAGAATAACGATACTGCATACACCATCGACATCGTAATCACCATAAATAATTATCTTTTCCCGCTGGGCAATCGCTTTGACTATGCGGTCGACTGCCTGCTGCATACCTTTAAGCAACCAGGGATCAGTCAGCTCCTGCAAGGATCCGTATAAAAATTTCTGCGCTTTTGCTTTGTTGTCAATTCCTCTTTTATATAATAATCCAGCAGTTATTGACGATATATTCAATTCTTCCTGCAGCTTCAGGCTGCCGGCGGCAATTTCTTCAAATATCCAATTTTTCCCGGCTATCATTGTTTATCCTGCTTTCATCGTCATTTAAGTATTGCTAAAAAATAGTATAATGTAATCAGAGCACATTATAAACTATCCTGGTCCATTAAATTGTTTTAATAATCATGTCCGGGAAAGGAGTTTTAGTCATGAAAAAAGATGAACTGGAACGTATTATCCAATTGACCCGGAAAAAAGGGACTGAAGGTCTCACCAGCGAAGAAGCAGATGAACAGCAAGAATTGCATATCAAATATCTGGAATTCGTAAGATCGCGGGTCAAAAAACAATTGGAAGAAGCCGGCCTCCTTCATAAACAAAATTAATATCAACTGAAAATTATTTGAGCAGATGCAATAATTCTGCTCTTTTTATTTTTTCTGCCGGATTATCCTCTCACATTTTTGTTGCCCGAGTATTTTTTCTTAAATATAAATTTTCAAGTTTTAACTGATTAAAACATATAAATATGGGAGACAAATAAAACTATTAAGGAGGCTTCAGACAGTGGGTAAAAATAGGCATGTATATTCCGGCGGCAACACCAGTCAGGGTTTTTATCATTTCTATCACACTATGGTCAGTGAAAAAGTTGAAAGAAAACTGGTACTAAAAGGCGGCCCCGGTGTAGGAAAATCCAGCTTCATGCATGAGATCGGAGAATACTTTGCAGCTTCAGGATATGATCTGGAATATCACTGGTGTTCATCTGACCCTGATTCTCTGGATGGAATTGTAATCGGCGACGAGAAATTCTGTTTATTGGACGGTACCAGCCCTCATATAATCGATCCAAAACATCCTGGCGCAGTTGATGAAATAGTAAATCTGGGCAGTTTCTGGAACCGGGAAAAAATCCTGGAGAATCGTCAGTCGATAATCAGTCTGACAGAAACTATCAGCAATTATTTTAAGCTGGCTTACTTACGCTTGCATGAATCCAGTATTGCCTGGCAGGAAATGCAGTTTTATATTGATAAATCCATGCACTGGCCATCAGTCAATAAAAATATTTTAGCTTTAGGCCAGGATTTCATGGCAACTGGTATATATAATGCTAAAAAACCTCGTCATCTTTTTGCTGCTGCTATCACTCCCAGTGGCTTGATAACCAAACATGACAGTTTATTTGATTCAGATTACAGCATATATGCTGTTTCCGGCAGTCCCGGCTGCGGCCTGCAAAAGCTTTTTTCCTACCTGCTGCAGCAAATTGAACTCAACTCCTTTGAAGCTGAGATATTCCATAACCCTTTAATACCTGATGACATTGATTTTATTTTATTTCCTCAGGCTAAAAGTGTTATCATAGATATTTCAGGCAATGTAGTTGATTATACCCCGCTGTTACCGGGAAAATTTAAGCGGCGGCTTGATTTTGATTTATTGATGCAAAACAAGACTGATCATACAGATTATTTTCATAAGGCAAAAGAGCGCTGTACAAAAGGAATCGAAGC
Organism: Syntrophomonadaceae bacterium; assembly: GCA_035353375.1. Taxonomy (GTDB): domain Bacteria; phylum Bacillota; class Syntrophomonadia; order Syntrophomonadales; family Syntrophomonadaceae; genus UBA1368. The sequence goes on along the minus strand of DAOPZM010000006.1, from coordinate 12,618 downwards.
GGCAGTTCATTTTATCAGCCGGGCTAAAACATTGCATGATGAACTGGAAGCTTTTTATACTCCCCAGATGGATTTTGCCGGGATAACACAATTCAGAACCGCTTTATGCGCAGAACTGACCGGCAGCCTTAAAATAGATTGCTCAGTCGACAATTAGTCCCCTTTTTCCGGAGCCGGCTTGATTTATATCGATGATCAACTTGATCAGACTCCCTGATTTTTCAGATTTATTGAGTATCCGGGCACACAACTGCCCGTTATTAATCTCCGCTCCGCCTTTTACCATTATACGCTGGGTTGATTCCGAGCTGTCATGGTCACTGACCACCAACTCAAACCAGTGATTCTGATAAGCACTTATCCCGCTAAGTTTTCGCAGCAGCGGTTTAACCAGTATTTCAAAAATAATATACCCCGCTCCCGGGTTACCGGGCAAATTGAACAGCAACACCCCATCTTTAGCTGCTGCTGCTGAATGCCGTCCCGGCTTTAATTCAAGGCCGGCAAAAATTATTTCGGCGCCGATTTGTTTAAAAGCTGCCATAACCAGGTCATACTGTCCTACTGCGGTGCCGCCGCTGATTATAACTAATCTGCTCATATTAATTCCGTTGTGCAGTTCCTGAGCAATAGCATCAATTTCATCATTTACCGGACCTTTCCCGCTCAGAGGATGACAGCCGGCAGCTGTTAAGAGACTAAAATAAAAAGTTTTATTACTGGCAAAAATTTGCCCGTCAAGCCGATGTTCGCCGGGCAGAACCAATTCACTGCCGGTGTTTATCACATAAACCGGCGGGATTTCAAAAACTGCAACCCTTGCTGTTCCAGAAGATGCTATTGTTTCCGTTTCATTAATTCCAAACACTTCACCGGCAAAAGCAATCGGTTCTCCCCTTTTAACCCGATCGCCACAGTTTTGTATATTAAGTCCCGGCTTTATCTGCTGATTAAAATACACTTGTTCATAAGCTTCCCTGACTGTTTCCTTTTTGACTACTGCAGCAGTACCGTCAGGCAACATAGCACCAGTCATGATTCTTATAGTCTGCCCGGCAGCCAGAGACTGTCGTTCCTTATCACCGGCCGCCATCGTACCTGCTATTGCCAGCTTAATTTCTTTTTCCTGCTGCAGTTTATTAATATCTGCTGCATGCAAGGCAAAACCGTCTACCATAGAATGCGCGAAAAGCGGAATGTTAACCGGCGTGAAGATATCTTCTGCTGCAACTCTTTTATACGCATACTCGATTGGAATTATTTCCTTATATCCAGGTTTTATATATGGCAGGCATCTGTCCAAAGCTGTTTCAAGGCTAATAGGTTTTTCCGACATAAGAAACCTCTTTTTAATAGATTATAACTTCAAGTTTTTCCCCGGCTTTCATTCCTTGCTTTTCATAAGGAATGTGGATGAAACCATGCGCCCGGCTCAAAATACTCATCAGGCCGGATTTGCCCAGCAGGGGTTGAATGATCTTCCTGCCTTCCTGCTCTTCCACTGCTGCCGGTATAAAATCATCCCGGCCAGCCTGGGATGATAAATTTACGCTCAAATATCCTTCACAACTATTCAGAACATTTTCAGGCCTGAGCAGCGGTGCTGCCAGTATATAAAACACAGTCAATGCCGAAACCGGATGTCCCGGTAAGCCTATTACTAATTTCTCATCTATTTGTACGGCTAGAGTAGGTTTGCCAGGTTTGACTGCTATGCCGTGAAAAAGCATCCGGGCATTAGGAAATGTCATTAAAACCTCCATGGTGACATCCATCATTCCAACAGAACTCCCGCCGGAAAGGAGCAATATATCATTTTCTGCCAGCCCAGCAGAGACTATCTGCCGCAAGGCTGTAAACTGGTCTTTAACCGGTGGATAAACGGCGGGAACAGCACCACAGGAATAAACCGCAGCATATAAAGCATAAGAATTAACATCTCTTATTTCACCGGGGGATAGTTTTTGTTCCGGGGGCACGATTTCATCTCCCGTAGAAATTATCCCCACCTGGTATGGTTTGATTACTTCAAGGGATTTTATTCCTAAAGATGCCAACAATCCTATGTCAGCCGGCCTTATCATACATCCCTTTTCTAACATTACCTGACCGGCAGTTACATCTTCACCAGTCTGCATAACATTTTCAAAAGGCGCCACCGGCTTAAAAGTAAGGATCATCTTTTCATCCAGCTTTTCAGTATATTCCACCATGACAACAGCATTGGCACCAACTGGCAGCATCCCGCCGGTAGGTATCCAGCAGCACTGTCCTTTAGCTAGTCCAATCTCAGCACTCTGCCCCATTTTTATTTCGCCCGCATAATCCAAAAATCCTGGGGAAGATTCACTGCATCCGTAAATATCTTCTGCACTAAGGGCATATCCATCAACAGTAGAGCGATTAAAAGCCGGCAGATTCTCTTCACTGCTTATAGCCTCCGCCGTAATACGGTTAACTGCTTCAAACAAACCGATTGACTGAGAAATTTGTGGTGGGCGGGCGGCCATTAGTTTTTCCAATGCCTCTTCAAAATGCACAACTTTAAAGAATTCTTTCATTAACATATTTCCTTTGCCTTTATATTTCCTAAATTATACTGCAAGCTTATGCCAATGCAAAATCAAGAGAATATTTTGCCGACATGCAAACTACTGTTTTGATATATTATTTTAGGTTAAAATATAAGAAATTTATTGTCAGGGAGATAAAATGGAACGAAATATATATATAGAAAATATGCCGCTGGAAAAAGCTTTAACGCTTTTTGGGCAGCGTCTGCAGGAAGCAGGCTGTTATAATATTAAAACTGAAAATATCGAAACGTTAAAATGTTTAAACCACATTACTGCTTGTCCTGTCTATGCCCGGCGCTCCTCACCTCATTACATTTCTTCCGCTATGGATGGAATAGCGGTTAAAGCAACCGCAACCGAAGGAGCAACTGAAGTGGCTCCGGTTATTCTTGAAGCTGGTGAATTTTTTGAAGTTGATACCGGCGATTATATTCCTCCTCAATTTGATGCGGTAATCATGATCGAAGAAGTTAATTTTATTGGTGAAACCGCGCAGATTATAAAAGCAGCAGTCCCCTGGCAGCATATACGCTCAGTAGGTGAAGACATCGTTGCCAATGACATGCTGATACCTAGTTTTACTCGCATCGGACCTTACGAAGTGGCTTCACTTATAACTGCCGGGATAAATAAACTGGAAGCAGTAAAAAAACCAATAGTCGGTATTATTCCTACCGGCACTGAATTAGTCGATCAAGGCAGTGAAGAAATGCCACCCGGGCAAATTGTGGAATCAAACAGCCGTATGCTCATATCACTTTGCGAAGAATGGGGCGCGCATGCCTTACGTCATGAAATCGTTATTGATGACAAAGAACATATACGGCAGGCTATTAAAGAAATAATCCCTCAGGCAGATATAATAATCGTTTGTTCCGGTTCTTCAGCCGGCCGGGAAGATTATACTTCCGCCCTGCTGGAGGAAATGGGGGAACTGATAATCCACGGGCTGGCTATTCGCCCGGGCAAACCTGCAATTTTAGGTATAATCGAGCAAAAGCCATTTATAGGCATACCCGGTTATCCAGTTTCTGCTAATTTAATTTTTACTCTCTTTGCCAAGCCTTTAATATATAAAAAACAAGGGCTAAATCTTCCACTGAATTCGCAATTGGCTTGTAATACAGCGCGTAAAATGCCTTCACCTATGGGAGTAGATGATTTTATTAATGTCAGTATTGTTAAAATTGCTGAGCGCTATCTTTGTTTTCCCCAGGCCAAAGGTGCCGGAGTAAGCACCAGTCTGGTCAAATCTGACGGAATGTTATGCATCAAGCGCGGCAATGAAGGTTTACAAGCCGGAGATACATGTATTGTTTCCTTAAGAAGGCCTCTAAGTATTATTGATGAATCTATCATTACAATTGGCAGTCATGACCTTTCCATTGATATATTGGCAGATATGTTGCATAAACGGTATGGCTTAAGACTTATCTCAATAAATGCCGGCAGTATGGGAGGTATCTTTTCTCTGCGCCGTGAAGAAACCCACTTTGCAGGTATACATCTGTTGGATTATGAAACCGGCGCCTACAACTTAAGTTATGTGGAAAAATATCTGCCTGACCATGAATTGATTTTAATGAACCTGGTCAAGCGCGACCAGGGATTGATTATTAAGAAAAACAACCCCTTAAATATAACTTCATTAAAAGACCTTAAAAATCCGCAGATCAGGTATATCAATCGCCAAAACGGCGCGGGGACCAGAATCCTGCTCGATTATCTTCTCCGGCTCGAAAATATTGAACCCCAGGATATCAACGGATATAACCGTGAGGAATACACTCACCTGGCAGTTGCTGCTTCTGTAAAAAATGATGCATCTGATACCGGTTTAGGCATTTATGCCAGCGCCAGGGCTTTGGATCTGGATTTTATTCCGATTACCCGGGAGCAATACGATATTTGTCTTTTGCCGCAATTATTAAGCGCAATAAACATGGAACGACTGACTTCAGCTATTGCCAGCGATGAATTCAAAGAACGGATCATGGCCATCGGTGGTTATAACATTGATTTAACCGGGCAAATAATCATGGTTAAAAACAAATAATTAGTAATAGTTCAATTAATTTTTTTTATATAACTGTTTATCCTTTTGATAGGCAAGGATTATTTTCTCTTGTGTCGAATTTTAATATGATGAAATTTGTCAACATCACTTGAAATATGAATCCTGGACAATTTAATTGATAATATATTGTTAATGGTTTTTGCGTATGGCAATAAAGCATCTTCAACAGTTATCAACTTAGATGGCATAATTTGCAGGTTCGAGGAGGTGAATTTGTTTCTTTTTAAGTGCTATTAAGTGCTATAATTGGGACAAGGGGAAAATCATACTTTAACTAAAGTAAGTGAGGAAGGAGAGTGTGGGTTTATGAGAGTATCCCGTAGACAATTCCTCAAATTGACCGGAGCTACTGCTGTTGTATTTTCGGCTGCAGAACTCGGTTTTAACTTTGAGGCTACGGCATCTGCAATCAAACAACTAAGAATAAAAAATATTACGCCAACGCCGACAGTTTGCCCTTATTGTGCATCCGGCTGCGGTTTGGTTGTTTATGCAGAACGTGACAGCGAAGGTAAGTTTGTCAGACTCTTGAGTGTGCATGGAGATCCTGATAATCCTATCAACATGGGGGGGGCTTGCAGCAAAGGTGCTGCCATGTTCAATCTCAGGGAAATTTACGATCCTGAAACCGGTGAACAGATAATTAACCCAAAAAGAGTGCAAAAACCGCTTTACCGTGCTCCCGGATCTACCAAATGGGAAGAAAAAGAATGGGATTGGATGCTGGATAAAATTGCCGAGAGAATTAAAGAAACACGAGACAACAGCTTTATCCATAAAGAAAAAATTGCTGACGGCAGTGAAGTAATAGTTAACCGGACTGAAAAACTTGCTTCCATTGGAGGTTCGGGGCTGGATAACGAAGAGTGCTACTTGCTTTCAAAGATGATGCGTTCCCTGGGAGTAGTGTATTTAGAAACCCAGGCCCGTATCTGACACTCCGCGACGGTGGCAGGACTGTCACCTTCATTTGGCCGGGGTGCAATGACGAACAGTGTTATTGACCTTAAAAACACAGATTGCGCACTAATTATGGGCAGCAATTGTGCAGAGAATCATCCTATAACCATGAAATGGTTATTGAAGGCGCGGGAAAATCGCGGCGCCAAACTTATTCACGTGGATCCGCGCTTTACCAGGACATCAGCGCGTGCTGATGTTTATGCTCCTATGAGATCCGGAACTGATATTGCTTTCTTGGGCGGCATGATCAAATATATCATTGATAACGAACTTTATCATAAGGATTATGTAGTAAATTATACTAACGCAGCTTGTTTGATAAATGCTGAATTCGGGTTTGAAGACGGGCTTTTCTCCGGATATAATGAGGCTGAGCGCAAATATGATGTCACCAGTTGGGATTACCAGAAGGATGAAGCAGGGCTGCCGTTAACTGATCCTACCCTGCAAAATCCGCGCTGTGTTTTCCAATTAATGAAAAAACATTACGAACGTTATGATATTGATGCCGTGTGTAAAATAACCGGCACTCCTAAAAACAAATACCTGGAAGTCTTAGAAACGTTTTGCGCTACCGGTGCTCCGAATAAGACCGGTACTGTTATGTATGCCATGGGTATAACCCAGCATACAGTAGGCAGTCAGAACGTCCGTGCTTTATCGATAGTTCAATTGTTGCTGGGTAACATGGGCAGACCGGGAGGCGGTGTTAATGCTCTGCGGGGCGAGAACAATGTACAGGGTGCTACGGACATGGCACTGTTATACCATATAATCCCAGGCTATATTTCTTCACCAATGAATTCGGCCAGCAATAAAAACCTGCTTTCGTATATTAGAAATATAACTCCTGGCGCAGCCAAGCTGCAGTTTAATAATCTGGAAGAATTTCGGGCTTTGGTTAAGGAAGGCTTCCCCAACTCGGGCTGGAAAATTCATAGTTCCAAATGGGTCGTAAGTCTGCTCAAAGCCTGGTATGGTGATGCGGCCATCGAAAGTAATGAATTTGCATATCATTACCTGCCCAAACGGGACGAAAAGAAAAATTATTCTCATATAGCAATGTTTGAAGCCATGTATAAAGGTGAAATAGATGGTCTCTTTGTCAATGGCACCAATCCGGTAGTTGGCGGTCCCAATGCTAATAAAGAACAGGAGGCCCTGACAAAACTGAAATGGATGGTTTCTATTGATTTGTGGTTAAATGAAACCGCAGACTTTTGGACCTATCCAGCCTGGGAAAGACCAACTCATAATGATAAAGTGGAACATTTTCAGCCGGAAGACATTCCAACCGAGGTATTCTTCCTGCCGGCCGCTGCTGTATATGAAAAAGAAGGTACCGCAGCCCAGACCGGACGTGTAGTACAATTCCGCTGGAAAGGCGCAGATCCGGTCGGAGAATCCAAAGCTGATTTATGGATCTACAATGAACTGGGCAAAAAGCTGAAGAAGTTGTATGAAGGCAGCCAGCGTCCTGAAGATGAACCGATCGTCAACATGACCTGGGACTATGACAATGAACACGGTGAAGACGATGTCTTAAAAGTTGCCAATGAGCTATGCGGATACAGTACAGTAGACGGAAAGCCGGTCGAAGGTTTTGCTAAACTAAAAGATGATGGCACTACTGCTAGCGGAAACTGGATATACTGCGGAGGGACAACCCTGAAAGACGGCAAATGGATCTATAAACCGCAATTGCGCAAAAAAGATGACCCAAGTGGTCTGGGTATCTTCCCGGAATGGGGATGGGCCTGGCCGGTAAATCGCAGAATAATCTACAACCGTTGCTCGGTTCAACCTGACGGGATTACTCCCTGGCCGGGCGATGCTGAACGTCAGCTGGTGCACTGGGATCCTACAATTGTAGCTGATCCTACCAAACCAGAAGTATTGGGCAAATGGGTAGGCGTTGATGTACCAGACTTTATCGCAACGACCAGCCCTGACAAACCAGCCTTTACTAAACCATTTATCATGCAGCCCGATGGTTACGGACGCTTATTTGCTCCAACCAGTGCTATGAAAGATGGTCCTTTCCCTGAACACTATGAACCTTGGGAAAGTCCTTCTACTAACAAGATGAACAGTCATAACCTCAATCCTGCCACTAAGGTATTTGAACCAGATATGCAGGGTACGTCTGACAAATATCCGATTATTGGTACAACTTATCGCGTATCTGAGCACTGGCAGACCGGAGCTTTGACCCGTAACCTGCCCTGGCTGGCTGAACTTATGCCTAATATGTTTGTGGAGTTAAGTGAAGAGCTTGCCAAAGCAAAAGGAATCAAAAACGGGCATGATGTTATTATTTCGACGACCCGCGGCGATGTAAAAGCAGTTGCTTGTGTAACCAAACGCTTTAAACCATTCAATGTAAACGGCGAGCAAGTACATGAAGTAGGTTTGATATGGCAATATGGCTATAAGGGTTATTCAACCGGAGACACAGCCAATTGGCTCACACCGCATATTGGCGATGCCAATACTACTATTCCGGAATATAAAGCATGGCTATGCGACATAAGGAGGGCTTAACGATGGCTAATTTAACAAATCTTTACGATGTTAGCAAATGTACAGCCTGCCGTGGTTGCCAGGTAGCCTGCAAGGATTGGAACCAACTTCCGGCTGTGATCGAACCTTTTAAAGGTAATTATCAGACTCATGAAGATACAAATGGTGAGACTTATACCATAATCAAGTTTTTCGAGTCCGAAGATCCGGTCGATGGTGTAAGCTGGAACTTTATCAAACGGCAGTGCATGCATTGCCTGGATGCCAACTGTGTTAAAGTATGTCCCAAAGGGGCATATAGCAAAACGTCTTGGGGCGCTACCATTCACGACCCTGATAAGTGCATAGGCTGTCAGTATTGTGCAACAGCTTGTCCATTTGATATACCCAAATACCTGAAGCGAGTGGACAAAATTACCAAGTGCACCCTTTGTGTTGACCGAGTCGAAGAGGGTCTGACCCCGGCTTGTGCCAGGACGTGCCCGACCGGAGCACTGACTTTTGGTGACCGGGACGAACTGCTGCAGAAAGCCGAAGACCGGGCCAAATATCTGCAGGCCAACGGTTTCCCCAATGCTACTATTTACGGGAAACTCGAATTGGGCGGACTGAACAAGCTGTATGTTTTAACTGACACCCCTGACAAATTTGATTTGCCGGTAGATCCCAAAGTGCCAGCGGTTACCTTCTGGCAGAATTATGTACAGCCTTATGCAAGCTGGCTGATACCAGTATTTCTGGTTGCATCGGGCACCAGCTTCATTACTTCCCGGCTGATAGCCAACAAAGAAAAAGGACACGAGGAAGGAGGTCATGAATAATGCAATGGGTTCCTGAATATAAAGCTGATGTACCCCGCGTGGAGAGATTTAATTTCTTATCCCGTTTTACTCACTGGGGACACACAGTAACATTTATACTGTGCCTCTTTACCGGTTTAGCCTTGTTTTTTGATGGCGTAGACTGGTTAGCCGCCATTTTTGGAGGATATGTCGGTGCCGGAATAGTCCATAGGATTTCCGCTGTATTGATGACCATCGTGATAGGTATCTTTGTACTGTTCAACTTCAAAGTACTGATCAACTGGGTCAAGGACATCTTGCGTTTCGGTATGAACGATATCCTCTTTGTACTAAAATTCCCCGCGGAATTTTTAGGCTTCAAAGTAGACATCCCGCCGCAGACTAAATTTAACGGCGGTGAAAAAGGCAATTCCATGGTAACGCCGACTATGGTCATCCTGTTAGTCTTGAGCGGTTATATCATGTGGTTTCCGACTATCTTCCCCAAGTGGCTGGTTATAGCCGCTTATCCGACTCATGATATAGCTATGGTCCTGGCAACCTGTATGGTATGCATGCACGGTTACCTGGGTTCTTTCCATCCCGGTTCCGGTGAATCCTTCTGGGGAATGTGGAAAGGCACTGTCAGGGAAGATTGGGCCAAACATCACCATGCTACATGGTATGCAGAGACTTACAGCCAGAAAGATGCGGAAGAAAAAGAAGAAGCCTAAACAAATCCATTAGTGATATTAATAAAAAGAGGGAGAATAAATTATTCTCCCTCTTTTTTACTTTACAAGTCTCCGTGAGTTTGCCATACTGTTTGATAGGTAAGTAATCAGAAGAAGGTGATTTTTTGAAAAGACAACCCCCCGTCGAACTTCCGGAAGGATATGTTGAATTCTATGTTAACCTGGAAAACATGCAAAATGAACAACAGATATTGCTGGCAAAATCCAGTCAGTTTGAAACCTTTGATATTAAAAGGCTTTTTGCTTCCGGTAATAAACCGATCATAGAGCAAAAAGGCATTGCTATTGATGCAGATGATTATAAATCTGTCTTAATCAATGTAATTAATTTTATGAAGCAAAACCGCCCGGATGCTAAAGTATCTATGGAAAAATTGGAACTTGAAATAGATAGCTTGGATCTCGAGCAAATCATTTCAAAGTTAATTACTTTTGATACTGACGACTTTTTTAAGAAATTAGCAGAAGATATGTCCTTAACACAGGAATTATTAATATTTGTCTTTGATCATGCCATTAGACCTTTTTTGCGCATTTATTCGGCACCATACCTTGAGACACTATTAAAAGATGATAGCCCATTATGGCCTTTCCCCAATATCTGCCCGGTCTGCGGCAGTAAATCAAACTTCAGCCACATTAGATCTGCTGACAATCGTCGTTTCATGTTTTGTGACCGTTGTTTCAGTGAATGGGAAACCCGGTTTCTGCAATGTGTACATTGCGGGAATGACGAACCTACAACCATAAAATATTTGAGTGTTGAAAATGATGATGCGTATCAGCTTTATCTCTGTGACAAATGCCAGGGATATTTAAAAACTTATGATGAAAGGCAAAAAGAAGAAATTACTGATTTGTTTATCGCTGATATAGAAACGATTTATTTGGACATGCTGGCCCAGGAAAAAGGATATACTAATCACAATGATTAACTTCACAGTTATTGACACATGAACATACTATATAATAAGCAGATCACAATTTTGGTTAAAAAAATGCCCCCCTTTATAAGAGGGGCATTTTCAGTTATAAATTAAATTTTCTCCAGTTTGGCAGCAGAGACCTTATATTCAGGAATCTTGGCGGTAGGATCTAAGGAATCAGCGTTAGTAAGTATATTGGCTGCTGCTTCTTTATAATGGAAAGTAGTGAATATTACATTCTCGTTTACTATTTCACTGACATGAGCTCTGAGTATTATACTGCCCCTTCGGGTGCTGATTTTAACCATTTCACCGTTGACAATTCCCATTTGCTCTGCTGTATTAGGATTGATTTCAACTTCATTAGTTGGTCGGTGTGCGTCAAGAGCAGAAGCACGTCTGGTCATAGTCCCGGTATGGTAATGGAACAAGTTTCTGCCTGTGGTCAAAATCAATGGGTATTCTTCACTCGGCATTTCTACAGGATCTTTGAATTCTATAGCGTGGAATAATCCCAACCCACGGCTAAACTGTTCCTTATGCAAAATAGGTGTGCCCGGATGTTCGACTGTTGGGCAAGGCCATGGTATGCCGGTAACATCAATTCTCTCATAATTAATCCCTGCGTATGAAGGCGCAACCGTTCTGATTTCTTCGAATATCTCTTCGACGGAATTATAGCTCATAGGATACCCGCAACGCGTTGAAAGTTCGCAGATGATCTGCCAGTCAGGACGGGCATCACCAATAGGACTAATGGCTTGCCGTACTCTTTGCACCCGTCTTTCAGTATTACTGAAAGTTCCTTCTTTCTCCGCGAAAGTAACGCCTGGCAAGACAACATCAGCCAGTTGAGCAGTTTCCGTCAGGAAAATATCCTGGACTAAAAGGAATTCCAGATTATCAAGGGCTTCTTCCACATGATGTAAATCGGGATCACTCATCATAGGATTTTCTCCCAGAACATATAAAGCTTTAAGTTCTCCATGATGAGCAAGGCCGATAGCCTCGGTTAATGTACAGCCATTTTTGCCTGATAAAGGCACTCCCCATGCTTTTTCAAATTTTTCCTTGACAGCTTCATTGCTTACTTGCTGATAAGCAGGATAAACGTTGGGCAATCCACCCATGTCGCAGGCTCCCTGCACATTATTCTGACCTCTGAGGGGATTAACACCGGTTCCGGGGCGGCCAATATTTCCTGTCAGCATTGCCAGGTTACATGATGATTTAACATTGTCGGTGCCAGTGCTATGCTGGGTCAGGCCCATAGCATAACAAATCGATCCTGCTTCAGCTTCTGCATACATGCGGGCGGCTTTTCTGATTTGCTCTGACGGTACACCAGTAATTTCCGCTACAACCTCAGGTGTATATTTCTCGACGGTTTCAGCCATCTTTTCATACCCTTCGGTCCGGTTTTTGATGAATTCATCAGCTGCCAGGTTTTCACTGATTATGACATTCATCATACCATTGATCAGGGCTACATCAGTACCCGGCCTAAAGCGCATATAAATATCGGCTAATTTTGCCAGATCAGTTTCGCGCGGATCCGCAACAATCAGTTTTGCTCCGTTCTTGCGTACATTTTTTCTGATTTTATAACCAATGACTGGATGATTTTCGGTGGTGTTTGTCCCGATTAAAAAGATACAAGTGGCATCATTTTCTAATTCATTAATTGAGTTAGTCATCGCACCACTTCCGAATGCTGCCCCCAGACCGGCGACAGTAACGGAGTGTCAGAGACGCGCACAATGGTCGACATTATTTGTCCCAATTGCGGTCCTCATGAATTTTTGCGCCAGATAATTTTCTTCATTGGTGACCCGAGCTGAAGTAAACATTGCCAGAGCATCGGAACCATATTTTTCTTTGATATTTTTCATTTTATCAACAGTATAGCTGAGCGCTTCCTCCCAGGAAGCCGGACGCAATTCACCATTTTCTCTGATCAATGGCGTAGTAAGACGTTCAGGGGAATGAATGAAATCCCAGCCAAATCTGCCTTTT
>DAOPZM010000005.1:0-111436 GCA_035353375.1 Syntrophomonadaceae bacterium | reverse complement strand
AAAAGTCTTTGTATTTCTGCAAAGACTTAATTTTTTTATGGTGCGGCGGGGGGGACTTGAACCCCCACCCTCGCGGATACGCCCCTCAAACGTACGTGTCTGCCTGTTCCACCACCGCCGCATATAATTATGTCAGACTGACCAGTCCACATCCGACAATAGGAATTATACAATAGTTGTCTGAGCGATGTCAATTGCATTACGGCGGCGTGCGGCGCAGCAATCCTCTCCGTTACTGGCTGATATTTTCTTCGGTAAATTCAGGTTTCACCAGCTCTGCTGCAAACCAGTCGATCATTCCCATTCTGTTAATATTTATCTCTCTGGTTTGACTTCCGGTTATAGCAGCAGTTTTTTTCTGAAGCAGCCATACGAAGGGAGCATCATCAACAATTATTTCTTCGGCTTTTCCAAGCAGTTCAAGCCTCTTTTCATTACTTTTTGTTTCAGCCCGGGCAGCATCCAGGATCTTATCGACCTGGGGATTATTATATCCGGTGTAATTACCGCGCCCGGCCATGGAACTGTGGAATAATCCGTATAAGAAGCTGTCGGCATCGGGATAATCAGCCGCCCACCCTATTCTGAAGCAAGTTAGTGCTTGCTGCTCCATTTGCTTTTTATAGTATTCCCAGTGCATAGGCTGTAGTTGTATGTTTATTCCCAGGGGTAACAGCTGCGCGGCAATATTTTCTGCTGCCATTTGGTGTCCTTCATCACTGTTATAGCTTAAGGTGATGGTTTTAAGGCCTTTTCCTTCCGGATACCCTGCTTTCTCCAACAGCTGCGCAGCTTTATCAGCATCAAAAATATAGCCGGGCATGTCGCGATTATAACCTTTCACTTCCGGAGGTATTATAGCTTTGTTGGTACGATAACCTTCACCAAAAACATTTTCAATTATCTGACTGCGGTCAATAGCGTAGTTAAAAGCACGGCGCAGCATATATTGACCATTAAAGGGTTCTTTGTTCATGTTGAACCCCAGCGCATATATTTCCAGCAAAGGTTTTTCAATAAACAGGCTCTTTAACTGCTGGCTGGTCTTAATATTTGTAATCTCTGCCAGGGGTACTGCATCCAGGTAATCCAGTTTACCCTCCTGATAGCTTTGCCAGGCGGTGCTCTCATCTTCAAAAAGGTTAAATTCTATGGCTGAAAGGTGTGGTGTCCCGCGATGATAATTTGTGTTACTGGTTAATAAAATCTGTCGGTTATCTTTGTTCTCTGCCAAGGTGAATGGCCCGGTTCCGGAATACAGTTTTTCAGGTTCCTGCCCAACGTCATAAACCCAGAATATTGAATTGCACAGCATGCAGGGAAAAGCCGAGTTTGGTTTTGTAAAGGTGATTTCAAGAGTAGAATCATTTACTGCCTGAATACCCGTAATCATCTTCTGACTGCCATTTAGCCTCTCAGTGACACCTTCAATAGACAGAAATAAATTGATCATACTCCAATCCTTGGCGGAGGATAAGCTTCTTTCCCAGGCGTCTTTTACCTTTTGCGCAGTTACTTTTTGGTTATTGTGAAACATGACATTTTTCTTAATTTTTATAGTCAAAGTTTTACCATCATTGGAGAATTTCCAGCTTTTTGCCAGCAGTGGTTTTATCTCGCCGCTTTTCTCATCAAAATATACCAGTCCTTCATACAACGCAGAGGCAATGAGCTTTTCTTCATGTCCGGTTATCAGGGCAGGATCAAAAGCAGTGATGGAACCTGTCAGCCCGGCCTTGAAAACCCGGGTATCAATACTGGCAGTGTAGACAGCCAGATTGTACATATATATAAGGATGGCAATCAGAATAAGCAACCCTATTATGGATCCTGTCAATGCTATCTTGCGGAAAGTCAAATACACTCCAACCCCTCCCTGTTTAATAACTGTTCCATTTAGTTATATTAGACAGGCACCAAATATATTCCTGATGTTGCTTAAGGGAGAGTGCAAAACAAAACAGTAAAAAACAGCGGGCTTTTTGCCCGCACCGTTTGTCAAAGAAGTTGGCAGACTTAAAGAAAAAAAGTGGAGGCCGAGGCACGAGCAAGCCCCACAATTGAGGCTAAATAGAGGTATGGAAACACACCCTTAAAGGGAATGTCCCCGTATATAACGTCGATTGAGTGGGACTTGTGAAGTAACAAAGAGATTCGCTTTTTTTATCGGTCTGAGCGGGCTTTTTGCCCGCGTCTGTTCTAATCGTATATAGCCAGATAAGCCTCGTAGTTTCTCATAACATTTCGCGTGTATATTTTTGTTTCTTCAAAGGGTACGTTATCAAGCTGTTCGTAGGTCCCGTCCCAGGTACCATCGATCATCCATTGCTTAACCTGCCCTCTCCCGGCATTATATGCTGCAATAATAATCGGCAGACGCCCTTCAAATTCCTTGCTTAGATTATTCAGGTACCAGCAGCCGAATTGAATATTGGTATCCGGATCGTGGAGCATATCCGGACTAAAATTTTCTACCCCCCGTTGCTCAGCAATCCAGGCCCCTGTTTCGGGCATGATCTGCATAAGTCCCTTTGCCCCCAAAGGTGATTCAGCAGTAGTCTGGTACTTGCTTTCTGCCCTGATGATAGCGAAAACCAGATAGGGATCAACATCATTTTCGCAGGCAGCATTTATAGTTAGGTCCCGATGTGGCTGCGGATAAAATACTGTTATCCACTTGGGAAAGGTTACTACGATAAGAAGAAAGACCAGTATAAATAACCAGGCTATTTTTATAAGTTTTTTTCTAGTTATTAATACCAAGTCAAAAACCCCCAGCAGTAAGCTATTAAATATATATGTGGGTTATGTTTGTATTCTTTCGATGTAATTTTTGGTTGCTGTTTCAATAGTAGCCTCGATACTGTGGCGATTGTCGATTACAATATCAGCCAGCCTGGCTTTTTCATCCAGATCCATTTGGGCTTCAATTCTTTTAATGGCATCTTCCTGACTTATATTGTCGCGCTTCATCAGCCTTTCAATCTGGGTCTCCCGGTCTACCCAAACTACCCAAACCTCATCGCATATTCTTTCCGCATGGGTCTCATAAAGCAACGGTATTTCCATCACCACCACTGCATCCGGATTCTCTTTTTTTAAAACCCGCAGGTCTTCTTTATATCTTTCTGCTATCCGCCAGTGGGTAATTTGATTAAGTTCCTTAAGTTTATTATGGTTATCGAAAACAATTTGTCCCAGACGGTCGCGGTTGATAGTTTCGTCGCTGTTTAAAATCTCGGAGCCAAAGAGTTTGACAATATCATTCCAGGCTGGTTTATACGGACACATAATACTATGAGCCAGTTTATCGGAGTCAATGATTACCGCACCCAGATTTTCAAGGGTTCTGGTAACTGTGCTTTTACCACTTGCAATGCCGCCCGTCAAACCAATAATTTTCACTTCAATCACCGACCTATAGAAATTCTGAAATAGCAATAACAAGGAAAATAATGCCGGGAATAAATGATGCTATACCGCGTATGGCCTCATTTTTCATGCGTTTTCCTAATTTAATGCCGCTGTTAACTAATATAAATTTTAACACACCAACTGTAAGGGCTGTAAACAAAATATTATAACCAGCCATGGCAATTCCAATTCCAGCTCCCATAGCATCTACTGCTAAAGCCAAACCTAAAAAGAAAGCTTCCTGCCAGTTAATTTCTCCTGAAGCGTCCATATCCGCAGCAGCCGGTTCTTTTAATATTTTAATTACTATACCCAGCGATTTTAAGTTAAGGGTCACCAATGGTTCATTTTCATTGGCCGGTAAATTATTAAGCAGGTCACGCGAAGCTTTAAGCAAAAAAAACAAGCCCATTAAAATCAATAATATGGCACCTGCCTTGCCGGCACTGCCGGCAGGCAATATGGCCGCAATTCCCTGTCCCAGCAACATTGAGCAACTGACTGCCAATGCGGAAGCTGCTGCGATAACCAACATGGGTAAAAAGGCAATGCGGATTTTATTTATTCCGTAAGCCAAACCGGCAATAAAACCATCCGAACTTACTGCCAGGGCAAAGAAAAGTACCGGTAATACTTGCAAAATGTTTTCCTATCCTTAATTCGTAGTTATATACCTACTATATGGATAGAAATCGTGAAATGTGCCCAGCCTTAATAGTACTGGTTATCCTACTTCTGGCACTTTTCGCAGAAGTGACTTCCCCTTCCCCCTATAGTTGCTTTAGTTATAAATTGCCCGCAGTGAGGGCATTTCTCCTTTTCTTTTCCATATACTTTCAGGAAGTCCTGAAAGTTGCCCCGCTGATTAAAACCGTCGCGGTAATCACGGAATGTAGTACCGTGTAAGTCGATACTTTGCTGCAAAACCTGTTTGATAGCCCGGCACAATTTTTTGTTCTCGCCGGCAGTTAAGCAACCGGCCGGTCGATCCGGCCTTATACCGGCAGCATATAAAGCTTCGTCAGCATAAATATTTCCGATCCCGCAAACCTGGTCCTGACAAAGCAGCAAGCTCTTTATGGCAATTTTCCTGTTTCGGGTAATTTTATTCAAATACTCAGGAGTAAATTGCTCTGAAAGCGGTTCAACTCCCATCCGGGCAAAAAATTGTTTGCGGTTTTTTACCAGATATATGCCGCCGAAACGGCGCGGATCCTCATACACCAGTTTTTTTCCGTTATCAAGAGAGAAAACTGCATGTACATGTTTGGCAGTAATCTCTTCTTCCGCATTAAGCTGATAAAACCTGCCGCTCATACCCAGGTGGACTATCAGATTATAACTGTGCCCCAGAACTAATATCAGGTATTTCCCCCGCCGGGTAAAGTCTTTTATATTTTTATAGTTTAATTGCTCTATGGGAAAATCCTGCCTGCGCACTATATCGATGCGTCTTAATTCTATTGCTTCAATTTTGGCTCCTTGATTGGCCACAAGTGAATTCTTGACTGTTTCAATTTCCGGCAATTCAGGCAAATAAATTCCTCTTCCTCTCCGCTAAAATAATTCTGTCTGTTTGACCCACGGCGACATATCATACCAATCACGGCCATATTTTATCGATACTTCCAGAGGCACTATCAACTGATAACAATTTTCCATGCAATCTTTAAGTAACTCTATTACTTCCTCCAGTTCTGCCGCCGGCACTTCCAAAACCAGTTCGTCATGAACCTGCAGCAACATTTCCGCTCTCAGTTCCCGCTTCTTTAGCTGATCAAACACTTTCAGCATGGCCAATTTTATAATATCAGCAGATGTGCCTTGAATAGGAGTGTTTAAGGCCATACGCACTGCAAAGGCCTGCACCATTTTATTTTTAGCATTCAAGTCCGGCAAATATCGGCGCCGTTGTAATATTGTCTCAACATAACCGGCTGCTTTACCGAATTCAACTATGTCATGCATATACTGTCGTACACCCGGGTAACTGTCCAAATAGTTATCTATATACTGGCGCGCCTCTTTGCGTGACACCCCGGTATCCCTGGCCAGGCCGAAATCGCTGATACCGTAAATTATGCCAAAATTCACTGCCTTCGCGCGGCCACGCAGCTTGCTGTCCACTTTGTCCAGCGGCACTTTAAAAATTTCCGCCGCAGTTCGGGTATGAATATCGATCCCCTGCTGAAAAGTATCGATCAAAGTATCATCCTTGCTTATATGGGCCAGAGATCTTAAATCTATCTGGGAATAGTCCGCGGAAACCAGATAATATTTTTTATTACGGGCAGTAAAAGCTTTACGAATACGGCGTCCTTCTTCGTCTTTGATCGGAATATTCTGCAGGTTGGGTTCCACGCTGGAAAGCCTGCCGGTAGAAGTCTGGGCTTGTTTAAATATAGTATGCACTCTTCCGGTATCGGGATGGATCAATTCCTGTAAAGCATCTACATAGGTTGATTTCAATTTGGTCAATTGCCGGTAATCCATAATCAACGGAATAATTTGATGCTCATCGTATAACTCTTCCAATACCTCAATACCGGTAGCATAACCGGTTTTGGTTTTTTTGACAGTACGCAGGCCTAAATCTTCAAAAAGAACTTTACCTAATTGTCGGGGAGAATTAATATTAAAATCTTGCTTCGCCAAATGATAAATTTCCGCTTCGTCTTTAGCAATACGCTGCGCTAACTCGGCTGAAATAACTGATAACACTGGTTTTTCCACTTGTATCCCACAGAATTCCATACGGGCTAATACGTTGGAAAGGGGTAGTTCAACTTCCTGACACAAGTTCTTCAGTTCTTCCGGAGTCTGCTGCCAGAGATTTGTGTAAAGCTTATTGAGGTTAGCTGCCAGCATCGCATAATTATTTCGGTCAATATTAATGTTTAAATACTTAAACATCAGTTTATTTATTTCTTCTCCTTCGAAGGATGGATCGTTTACATACGTGAGTAACAGCGTGTCGCCCGCTATTCCCCGCAGTTCAATTCCGTAGCGGAGCAGGACTACCTGGGCAAACTTGGCATTATGAAGATATTTTTTATAATGATCAGCTTCCAGAAAAGGCCTGATCCATTCCAGTTTGAAACTGGATGTATCTCTGACCGGCAAATAATAAACTTCATTTTGTGCTTCGAGATAGATACCTCTTAACTTGGCCCACATAGGGTGACGATAATCAGCATCCAAATAAAGTGCTGTTGGTACATTTGGATCCAGCCCCATAATAAATGCAGCAGTCTCATCTTCGGTCGATAACGGGTTAATCAGTATTTCTGCCTCCGCGGTTTCGCTTGCTCCGGATTTCTGAACTTGCAAAGCCTGGAGAAAATTATTGAACTCCAGTCGCCTGTACAAATCAACCAATTTCTCCCGCTGCGGTTCTTTCCGGCTAAAATCATTTATCTTACAGGGTATCTCCATATGGCGGTCAATAGTTGCCAGTTCCCGGCTCATAAAAGCTAAATCCCGGTATTCAATCAACTTTTCCTTAAGTTTTTGACTTTCCACTGCTTCGACATTACTGTATAGGTTGTCTATATCATTAAACTGTTTGATCAGTTTGACTGCTGTTTTTGGCCCAACACCTGGAACCCCGGGGATATTATCAGAAGCATCACCCATCAATGCCTTAATTTCCACCATCTGCTTTGGGTTTACTTCCCATTTCTCTTTAACTTTTTTTGTATCATAGATTTCTATTTCAGAGATACCTTTTTTGGTCATTAATACTCTGGTAGTCTCAGACACCAACTGCAACGCATCTCCGTCACCAGTTAATATAATAACCGGTATCCCATCATTTTCTGCCAGTTGGCTTAAGGTACCGATAATATCATCTGCTTCATAACCGGAGAATTCGAGATAATCTATATTCTGCGCCTGCAGCAGTTCGCGCAGCAGGCCAAATTGTCCGCATAATTCATCTGGAGGAGCAGAGCGATTGGCTTTATATTCTGTATAGAGCTCGTTACGAAAAGTCTTTCTGTCCATATCAAAAGCAACGATCAAATGAGTTGGCTTTTCATTTTCCAAAGCCCGGTTTATCATGGTCTGAAAACCATAAACCCCATTAGTGTAAATGCCTTCTCTGGTATGAAGTAATGGCAGCGCATAGAAAGCCCTGTATAACAAGCTGTTGCCATCCACCAGCATAAGCTTTTGATTTAAATCAAACATAATCAACCACCCAATGTTTATAATAGTTTTTATTCTTATAATAATAACATGAAGATAACTCTATCAGGCATTTATTAAACAAAAAAGCAGGATATGCTCCTGCTGATTATTCTATACTTTATTTATATTTTTATTGGCATTAAGGTTTTATTTCCTCGACCAAATAAACCCTGATCGTTGCCAGTTTTATTTCCTCATCTATAACAGATTTTGTGGAAGTCCAGGTATAAAGATCCTGATTTAACTGTTTAAGCTGTTCCTCATCATTATTGGCCTTGGCTGCTGCTATTTTTTCGTTTAAAACCTTTATTTGTTCAAGAGCCTCTGCATACTCATCAGTCAGAACTGTTTCATCATGCATCGGTGCAGCAATCATACCCATAGATTCCAATTCTTTTATAATCCCGTCAACCTTATCAGGAGCAACTTTCATTTCCACCATCTGAGAACTGCCGGCGGAAAAAGCTTGAACTATACTGCTGGCAGCATTCAAATCATACTCAGCCTGATTTGCCTGGGCAATCTGGATTATTTTATCAACTGCTTTCTCGGTACTGTCTACCTTTACTTGCGCAGAATAAATGTCAGCAATTCTCGCGTCAGAACCAGATTCTGCTGATACAGCAGGTGTCTCTTCAACATCAGATGAAGATACTGAAGTATCCTGACCTGGTGTTTTAGTGTCAGTTGCGTTTTCTGCTACATCAACTTGTACATCATCGGCTTCTTTATCGTCCC
Organism: Syntrophomonadaceae bacterium; assembly: GCA_035353375.1. Taxonomy (GTDB): domain Bacteria; phylum Bacillota; class Syntrophomonadia; order Syntrophomonadales; family Syntrophomonadaceae; genus UBA1368. The sequence continues at coordinate 103,093 of DAOPZM010000005.1, read as the reverse complement.
AGATATTGAGCTGGTTAAGGATATCTTCCACCGACATCGACGGCTTTTGCGTTTTATCTTCGGTTTGCTGGTTATCATGAAAAGCAATTATATTATCCACCGGCAAATAATTGCTGGTGAAAACACCTGCACCCAATGCTACTACAGCTACAGCAGCAGCAATCCAGCCTGCTTTACTTGGCGTTTTTAACTCTTTGGGTTTAAGAATACTTATTTTTTCATCGTTGAGACGCTGTCTGAGATCCAGGGCAAAAGTATCCGGAAGCTGCGGAGTATAAAGACCATGCATCATTCCCGTCATAGCTTCAAGCTTTTTTAGTTCCTCACAACAATTTGGGCATGTTGCTAAGTGAGCAATGATAGCATTATTCTCTTTTGCGTCAGTCATTTGATCAACATACGGCGAAAGCAATTCGCGTACTTGCTCACATCTCATAACACCATACCTCCTCTTGTTTGCTTAGACGAGCAGCTTAAGGTAAATGTTCCCTGTTGTCTAATTTTTTTCTCAATATATTTCGTGCCCTGCTCAGACGCGATTTTACCGTTCCTATAGAAGTATCCAGAACCTCTGCGATTTCTTCGTATGATAATTGCATCATATCTCTTAAAATTATTACATTTTTATGTTCGGGTTTCATTTGACCTACCAGGTTCTGTATGTATTGGGCTAACTCCTGTTGTTCGATAATTATGTCCTGAGTCGGTTGCATATCGGCTATTTCTTTATCTACTGAATCACCATCCCTGGTAGCCAGCGGTTCATCAAGCGATAGCGGCACAATTCTTCGCTTTCGCCTCCTGAGTTCATCCAGACATACATTAGTCGCCACCCGGTAAATCCAGGTCCCGAAACTCGAATCCCCTTTAAATGTTCGCAAGGACCTGAAAGCTTTTAAAAAAGCTTCCTGGGTCATATCATATGCATCTTCTTCATTTCCCATATATCGATAAGCTAAAGCATATATTTTATTTTGATAAGGCAAAATCAGTTCTTCAAAAGCTATTGTATCTCCCTGAAGACTTTGCTTTACCAGTATTTCTTCGGCAAGCATAAAAATTCTCTCCCCTGCTGTGAAGTCAGATCTCCTTTCATTAAATATTGTTTGACAATCATTAAAAATAATTCGCTATTATAATATCAAAATCCTTTTGTTTTCCTGTCGCCTTTTTATAGCACTGTTGCATTAAATTAGTACTGTTGCCATCATCGTGATCCGTCTCCTTGTCGTCATCGCTAGTCTTGACAATTAACCCACTGCTATTTATAATTATGTTTGCTTACTTTAGCTGATTTTTAGCCAGAGTGTCGGAATTGGCAGACGAGCGCGACTCAAAATCGTGTGCCTTTGGCGTGTGGGTTCGAGTCCCACCTCTGGCACCAATACTATGCATTATGTAGTCAGGGCAAATTTTTGCTCTGACTTCTTCCTTTTCTGAGTCAATTTTAATCCTTTGCTAAAATTTAATCGAAAAATTAAAGGGATTAATAATAAATTCCAGAAGATTACTACATTAATTTTTTAAAGTAAATAATGGTAAATAACTGCAAGGAGAATCCAATACTAAATTAATAAGGCATCGGAGAATTAACTGATGATAAAAGAGGTCGATTTACCCGAAAAGGCAGGGCTTTACACAATAATGGTCCCATCCATATTCCCGACTGGGGATACCCGTTGCTATCTGGGCGAAGGAGATGACGGCTGGACGATAGTCGATTGTGGAGTAAGAACTGATCAGGCCCAGGAGATCTGGACAGCCGGATTGAGACGTATCGGTATTGGTTTTAAAGATATAAAACACATCTTTCTTACCCACAATCATCCCGACCATTATGGGCTGGCCGGCTGGCTGCAGCACCAATCGGGCGCAATAGTCCACATGTCATCCGCCGATATTAACACCCAAAGAAAATACAGCTTGCCGCAGCAGGAACAGCTGGATGTGCTGCTCCAGGATATGAAGCCATATGGCATTCCCGTTGATCTTATAACTTCCTTTGTTAAAGATATTGAGATCATAAAACAATTCTCATGGCCTCTGGCTGAGGTCCTGCCTCTGGAATCAGAACAGCTTTTCCGGATGGGGGATGACCAGTATGAATTTATTCTGGTACCAGGTCATTCAGACGGGCACGTCATGTATGTTGGGCTCAACCAGAAAAGGGTTCTGTCAGGAGACAGTATGCTGTTTGACCGGGTATCCCAAATCAGCGACTGGCCATATTCGGTGCTTGATAATCCACTGGAAGTGCAGCTAAATGCACTGCGGGAACTGGCCAAAAAGGATCCAGGTGTGGTGTTGACCGCACACGGCCCAATTTTCGAAGGTATTCCATCCCGCATAGTGGAAATAGAAAACCTTTTCCAACGAAGGCTAAACAAGGTTCTGAACTTGCTGCAGAGGGATTTCACCCTGCCTGAACTATGCCAGACCATCAATGTCCGTGCCAGGGTACTGCAGGAAATGCGAGTTTCATGGGCAGATACCCGGGCCTACCTTGAATATATGTGGAGACAAAAGAAAATAAGCAAACACGAAGATCGGTGCATAAAATACGGACCAATATCCCAAGGTTTGGAGTATAATAAAGAGCAATAATTAAGATTTATTCATATCAACAATAGTAAAACCTACTTTTCGCAGCAGCTCCGGCATCCCTTTTACGATTTCCCTATCCTTGTCTTTTTCATTTTCCGGCAGTTCTTCATTCTGAATAGCAGCAGCTACTGCCGGAGGCAGCTCGGCAAGCTGTTGTTCAGTTAATTTTCGCCAGGGGCGCAAGGATGGATTTTCCTTCTTTCCAGGATCCTTTTTCGGTCCATACTTCCATCCGGCTGCTGCCTTGGCCTCTAAATATCTTTCGTGCTCCATCTCTGACAACATTTCCAAATAGGATCCCGGGAAAATAAATGCCGGGGCTCCGCTCCGGGCCGCGATAATAATGTGCCCGATCACGCTGAGTTTGTTGGGTATGTCCCTTACACTTTCGATATTCTGCAGCTGCAGATCAGGGCTCAGCTCGTCAAAGGTTAAAAGTGCCTCCCGGGGTGCATCTTTCTTATCCTTGAGGCTGACAGTGTACACTTCGTGATTGGCCCGGGCCAGCTTATCCAGCAGATCAGGATCATTAAAATCCGGTTGCTGTACCAATGATAAACATTCCAGCCCGTTTACATGCATGTTAAGCTGTTCCCTGGGTGGCAGGCAAGAACGTTCAAAGCTGCTGCGTCCGGCGAGACTGCTCATATTAATGATTGCCTCCATTGATCTTACCCCATGTTTATATCTGGATACCTGCAGAAATGCCCGTAAAACCCCGGCATCAATATAGAGCCGGCCTTTGCCTTTGGGCTCTGCAAACAAACATGGCGCATTGTTCTCAAGCAAGCTGCGCAGAACGATGGCCCGGCGAATCAAGAAATGCTTGTCCTCTACGGGCAGGACTCCCTGTAGCCGGTTGGGCCCCATAATATTGACAAATCCTTGCAGCCGGCTGACAAAGTCCGGTCCTTTTACCTCTTTGAACTTATCTGATATCTGCCTGGCTTCATCCCTCTTGCTTTCTTCCAAAGCTAACAGATCTTCCTGGTCATAATGGCGGTCAAACTTCTTGAAGGTGGCGCAGGTCCCACCGGCAAATACGAATATGGCCCGGCCGATATGATGGGTTATCTGTCCATCCTGAAACTCCCCGTCCTGCATGGGAGCGAGAAAATACCTCAGCCAACCGTTGTTTTGCCCTTCGAACCTGGTGTCAAATTCATCCCAGAAAACCAGGGGCATCTTCCCGGAAAGAGATATGTCTCTTACCTGGTGGAATGCATCATTTAAATCCCGGGCACTGGTGAACTGAGACAAGTTAAAAGTGCAATCCTTGATCTCAACATCGGGAATGGATTTTGCAACCTGTTTCACTCCAAAGGATTTGCCTGAACCAGGCGGCCCGAAAACTGCGAGGTTGAGTGGTTTATCCTTGGAACGGCGGCAGTATTCCATAATAAGGGTTTGGATGCTGCTAAATCCCTCTATTTCATGCCGGTCAGCGGTGGTCAAGTTGCCAAACTTGCCTAAAGGCAGTCCCTGTAGTCCAATATCGTTGCCATATTCAACGATTCTTTTGGCTCGTTCTGATAACGATTGCCGATTGTCAGTTGGGACTGACGAGATATCATCAAGAATGGTCCAAAATTCTGGTTTAAGGCTATCAGGAATAAAGCCAACCGGGTCTTTAACTTTGGCTGTGTATAGAGGCTGTTTATCACTGCAGATCGCATCGATAACCTGGTTTATTGGGAATATCGGGGGCATAAGGGCCTCATTAGGCTTTTGGCCGCCGAATCCTTGTATATGCAAACAACGCATAGCATGAATCCCCGTTTGAATAGCCAAATCTAATCTGGGCTGTTGAGGATCGACCATAAGCTGGCGGGCAATTGCTGCTGTAAGGCAGGTTGTATATCCGATCATACCGCCGGGATAATCATGTTCCCAATTCCCCTCTGAAAATTGTGGATCAAAGAAGAGGGTGCATTCCCACTTATGCATATTCTTTTCAGGTTTTGACAACAGCAGGGCTCCCGATGTACCCAGAGAAACAATTACATGGGCACAGGCAGAAACGGCTTTGAGCACCGGGTTATATACCAGTTCCCAGTAAAGATCCTGACCGGTCTTTTCCCAAGATAACCCACGGCTGATGTGGGCTTCGGTCCGTCTAAGGTCATTTACTGTCATGAGGGCAATGGTCCGATCAGGACGGAAACTGACCAGGTGCTCCCAAAGAGGACCGTCCGCTACGGGGCTGGCCATCTTTATTATAATCCAGTCACACCCCTCAGGTTTAAGCATGGTTTGGGGCCAAAATTGGCGGTTGTCTCTGAATCCCAACCCAGCGTCGTCAAGAATCATTATATCAGCTTTCCTGGGATCGTCCGGCATTAAATCCTTTACAGTCTGCTCTGATGGAGCCGCTGTATCCAGACCTAAAAATTCCTCTACCCTCCATACCTGCTCTTTGGATCCAGTACTCTTCGGAAAAGGCTTCCACATAGTATGCGAACGCGTAAACCTGCAGTCAGCAGCATTTATCTCATCCCCGGCAAGGGAGACCTGTTTAACCGCATAAGATCCTCCGGTAATAGTATCCATTTTGTTCACCAAATTCTGAATAACACATCCCAGCATGGCTGCCCCGCCCGGTTTAAAACCTATTTGCACCATGTCGCTGTCATTCCATGCCTTGCCCGTATCTTTCTCCCTTTTTAAACGGGCGATATTCCAGTCTATAGTCACATCTCCAGTAACTACGATCACTTTTTTGCCTGGGGATTTCCCTGCCATTTTTTCGCCTCCTTAAATCTGCTTAATACTGAACTCAAAGGTTGTTTTGTAAACTAGTAATTATCTGTTGAATTTTTTCAATCGCTGCTGATTGGCATGTATCCTTAGTCCAGCCAGCCCTCTGCAATAGTTCATCGAATTCCCAGTCAAACAGTTCAATCCGGCTCCGCATACTGGGGGCATGGCAGGTGAAGATGGTTTGCTTAAATCCCTGGTTTACCGATCCGGAAACCGATTCGGCAGCAAACCAATCGCCGACTATTGTCAGGCTTTCCTGGATAGGCATCTCATAGTTGAATACTATTTGCATCTTATCATCGGGCATAGACTGCAGGAAATCCAGCAAGGTTCGCAGCCTCACTATTTGAGCCCTGGCACTTCTTTGATCTGATTGTATGATGGGATTTATAATCAATCGGCAGCCTTTGGCTTCCACATGTTTCTGCAGAGCAATACGTTCTTCCAATTGATTCCGGCAATGGAAATCCGATCGTGTTTCAGGATAATACCGTTCCCTCCATACTGGATTCCCAACGACTTTATCAGGAATGTTAAAGGAACTGAGCCCGCCTTTTTGCCTTACATAGCCATACTCTTTTAATTTTAATATGTTGTTGGCATAATTGACCATCATCATGGTTCGATCATCGGCATGTTCAGCACATTTGTAAAGTGCCAATTCCGTCTTCTGAAAATCGTTAATAAGGTTATCAAACATTTGCCAGGATAACCGGTTCTCTAAATCGTTTAATTCTTCTCCGAAACAAACTGCATGAAGCCGCTGCAGCATTTCCCCCGGTACCATATTTCTGGTAACCGGCAGCACTGGGATGTTAAGTGCCATGGCATAGCCTATCTCCTGATGTACCCAACCTCGCGAGCTGGAATCTTTGGTTATATATGGCATAAAAACATGGGCATGGGTTATAAAGGTCTGGATCTGTTCATGAAAACCGAAACCAAAAGCAAAGTTCTCATCCCACATCGGTTTTAAGCCATTCTTTGTCAAAACGTCAACGATCTTTTTAACCTCAGCCATGTCATTATGCGAGTAGCTGATAAAAACCCTATATACTTCCATGTCTAATCCCCTTTCTCAGAAGTCTTATGTACCCATTGAAAATATCATGGTTCACACTTTTAAAGGCATGTTTTCATCGGTTACGTTACTTAAAAAGCCTTGTGTCCTCCTCGATAATTTTCTCCGCCCAATCTTTCTTATTGATTTTTCATTTCACCGGCATCACGTGTCTTAACCGTTTATCTGTACTTTCATTGGGCGTTCCCGGTGCATCAACAGCCAGTCGCCGTTTTCTCTAAGGGCTTCCTGTCCAAGTTCCCTGATGAGTATTTGAGCACCAATCAAATTATTTTGCTCCAACAAATAATTAAGCTTCTCCAGGGCATCGTTAAACAAGGTGTTCATCCGGTGATATTGCTTGGCCTGCTCTGAAACAGCCATTTTCTCCGCATACCCTTCAATGGCAGCTGCAATGGCAGCGGAGAGGACTATGATAATAATCAGCGGAGCATGCATGGTTTCGATAAAATGATTGTGAGGCCCAAGGCTGCTCATAAAAATAAATACAATGGCCAGAAGCAAACCGCCTGAAAACATGGCCATGGCCCATTTTTTTTGTCGATCATGCAGGGCGTTATCCCGAGAGTAGGCCTTACTAAAAAATTGGGCTTGATCTTTCACCCAATTATTTTTAACAAACCCTAAATCATCAAAGGTAGGTTTATAAGTAAAATCTTCGGTACCAGCAGTTGAGAGGCCGCAGTTTCTCAAAGCATAACGAAGCCATACCAGTTCACCCTGGTGTCTTGGGAGGTAGCAATCAGAAACGCTCTCATTCAACCTTGCTATTTGCCAATACAGCTGAACCCGCAGTCCTTCAGCCAGAGTGCGGTAATCAAGATGCCGGTCTTGATAATGATTACGTTTGGCCCGCGCCAACAAAAGGCAGGCAATACCCAGGGTAGCCGGGTAAAATGCGAGTACCCAGGGCAGATTGGAAAATGCATGTGCATATAACTCAAAAAACAACAGGGAACAAACACCCAGAACAAACAGACTGATCATGGTGTGTTTTCTCCTTTTTTGAAACCAAAGCGCCATGATATCTGAAGCAGCATATACTTCACGAAGAAACAGCAGATGAGCAGGTACTAAGCGCAGGTCATCCGGAGGAATTATAAATGATTTACTGGTCTTTATCTGATCTTCTATGGTCGGGAAAAGGTCGATCAGTTTCTGGTTAAATGAATTTATGTTACCCAATACCAGATTGCTGAACTCTTCAGCTTTCGAATCGTCCCAACTGGCAGGGAAATATCTGTTTTGTGTAAAGGCAGTTTGTTCAGGTGAAGGATTGCTTATTCTGGGTGTAACAATGTGATATACCGGGCCTTGATCAGTCCAACTCAGCAATTCGTAAATATGGCCGGATTTTTCGAAGTTTCCATCCAACTTGCACTTAACGGTGTAGGCGGTTCCGCCCCTTAAGCCTTTCTCCTCACCATCCCATAAGGCTATTAATACCTGACAGTGACCAGCAATATATTGACTCGCCCGGGTATAACCTTCCACTCGTTCTGCCATACCATAAGCATCATCCATAGCTCCAGCCCCGGGCGGCACCACAAACCAATTCCGGGTAATATTCAGAATTTCATCAAATTCTTCGATAGAAGCCCTGGTTGTAAAATCTTTCTTATATTCATCTACTGGAAAAGGGAGAATTACGATGACCGAAGCACCATTTTCAATAGCAACCTTGGCTGCTAACTGGTCGGCTCCCTCACTCAGGGAAGTAAGCAATATAAAAGGAGTGGCAGGGTACAACTTCCTGAATTCCTTAAAAATTTTATCTAATGCCCCGCCCAAGTTTTCAGCATCTTCTGCACGCAGATCCCGGTGACCTGTAACCCCGATAACAATAGGAATCATAGCTTCTTTTGCAGGTGCTTCCTGATAAATAAAATCGGACACGAAGTTTCCTCCATTGGTTTCCAGTTTCTCACTTAAACTTCGCTATTTATTTGAGATTCCCTACATATATATAAAAATAATATAATGTAATCCTAATTTAATCTTTACAGAAGAAAGAAAAACCTGCCCTCCTGTGAGTTTTGCAGACAAATCTCAAAATCTTATGACTTGGGAGTGCGGGTTTAATTCCCACCTCTGACCAAGCAAGAAAAATAGGGGCTATACGGCCCCTTTAGTTATTTTAGGTTTCATTAGATTAACAAACTGTCGTTTCTACTGCCGATTACAAAATCCCTGACTGTTCAGTTCAAAACGTCCTTGGCAGAAAAATAACCAGTCAATCGCTCAGGAACTTGGGTAGGCTCCCAAATGGCATCAGGTTTTTTCCTTTTGAGCAAACCGATTTTTTTATTAAGCAAGGCTTTGCTGCCAATAAACGTCAGCGACGTGGCCACCGCAAACATATAATATGTCATTTTGCTGGTATTAACCATAAAAGCCCAGGCATCTCCGCGTTGAACATAATCAAATTCCGGAGGCATTTTACTTCTTACTTCATTAAGATACTGTGGAATTTTATCATATTTTTCGAACTGATTAGATCCCGGAAACATATTTTTCAGGCAAAAGGGATAATCTTTGTCAACCAGTTCATAATTATACTTTTTCACGTATTCATTATGTACTGCGATTAATTCTTGTGAAGGTTTAAATGAATTATCCATGATCTTTGTAACATACTTATTCTTAAAATAGTTGTTTACTACTTTTGGATTGCATGATGTTGAGACTAAAACGAATCTTCTTATCCTATCGTCCAACCAATTCATTTTCATAAACCACCATAAACCAATAATCACTACATTACGGGCAATGTTATTGCCCTGAAATGCTCTGAGTACCATGGCTTCGTCAATAGTGTAGATACAGAATTCATTCTTATACATTATGGAAACCAGATTAAAACCAACAATCTGACCATTTTTTTCGGCATATACTACAAAGTCACACTTCCTTATGTATTGCCAAAAATCTTCCTGAGCTATCCAGGTATCTTTCTCAACCGCCTCCAGCCCCGCGATTATATCATAAACCTGCTGGACATTGACCTGCCTGAAATCGACGGCGTAATAATTAAAACCCTTATTAGTTACAATCAAGTTTTCTTTTGCAATAATCGGGATTTGTGTTGTTTGATTTCTTACATAACCCACTATACTTAACTCCTCCTTGTATCTTATTGTTGAATTTCGGGAATTACTTTTGATTGTTCCCGAAAATGAGATCTTGATCTTGAGAAAATCCTTAGCTGCCGGTAAAGACAGTCTGATCTGGGATAAAGCGCAATCTGGTTTGGATTGTGCCAGGTCCGAAACGAAAGCTGTCTGCTGAGAATATCCTGGTCTGAAGTCAATCTGGTATTGTAGGGCGATACTGCAATAGAATGATCCTTAATACCGCTATCAATAAAAAACTTCCCAGTATCACTCCAGCTTGAACTTAACTTTTTCTTCCTTTTATAGAGTCTCTCCAATTGCAATAATGCTAAATGGCTGCCCATATTACTTATATAGAACTTGGAAAAATCAATCCGGATACCATATGAACCTTTATAAATAACATTGTTTATCCAGTCGTTAAACTTCATAAAGCATAAAGCTGGTAAAGAAAAACCAGATTCCCACCATGAACCAACCATGCGGACATAACTGTCGATCAGACTGCTAAATGAAAAATTGCCCTCCTGTTGATATTGTTCCCTTAGTTCCAGCATTTTCTGATAGATGGCGGTATTGTTTGTGGCTATGGCCCCACCCTCAAAATCAACTATTTGCTTGGTAAAGCTTAAGACCGCAAAATCACCGTAAGTTCCAAGCTGATTCCCTTTATAGGTGGTAAAAAGAGAATGGGCCAAATCTTCAATTACAACTAAATTTTTTTCCCTGGCAATGCTGCAAATTCTATCGATCTGCGCTTGAGTTCCGTAAGTGTGAACAACATATACAGCCTTCGTATATTTAGTAACAGCCTTTTCAAGCAAATCCGGATCAATATTCAGTCCGGCTTTTTCTGCATCGACCGGGACTGGAATTACATTTGCCGCCTCAACTGTATGTTTAATTACGGGACAAGTATAAGCAGGGATTATTATTTCAGCAGGTTTCTCCCAGCCAAATGCTTTAATGAGAAGAAAAAATGCATTTCTCGCAAAGGCAGTTACGAGGAAATGCTTTAATGGAATGAGTTCTCCCAGCTTTTTTTCAAGTTCTTTAACAATCGGCTTTTCTTTCAGTCTTATAACCCCCCTCACCCAATCCTTTATTCAAAGTGATCCTTCCTGCAATGACCCAATAATAATAAGCGCCAATAAGTGCACGAAGCATAAGGACAGATACTGAATAGGCCAAACTGAAAGCAAGAATTTGGGGTTGTGTCCCGAAATCCTTAAAAAGGAAAAGCATGGTTGCCTGCGAAGTCCCCAAACCGAAGGGGGAAACCGGGATACTTATGACCAGTAAAATTATAGGTACATAAGCAATTAACGCAGTAAAAGGAATATTCATATCAAAGGCCCGGACAGCTGCATAAAAAAACAGAATGTAAGAAAAATAGTACCCGGTTCGGCAGATAATGTTCAGCAAGTATACCTTCAGGGAGGACTCGATAAATGATTGTACCAGAGCAGTCTCTCTGATTTTTATTACCAAACTGTTATCCGAATGTTTCAGGAGTCCAATGACCATAAAGGTAATGCAAACCAACACAGTACATACAATTATGCCCTGAATCAGCCAGGGCAGAGACAATCCCAGCAACGGGTACCCTGCAGCTGCTAAAAGCAGCAACGCAATCTGGTTTATATAGTTGTAATAGATCATGATTGCAGTACCGTGCATTAATGGTATTTGCCTGGTTTCTTTCAGGAAATAGATAACGCTGCCCATCCCCAGGGTATAATCAACCACTAAAATAAGGTAAGATGCACCTCTGATGACTATACTTTCGGCAAATGAAAATACATGACCAAAGTTATTCATTAGGGCTTGAAGATTTTGAGTATCTATCAAAAAAGAGAAATAAACAAAACCTATTAAAGCCGGAATATATATCATCAGCCGGGCACATGAGAGTGCTTCAATCAATGGTTGGGGTTCTATACGCCAAATCAAGTAAACCAAAACTGAACTGCCGATAACCCAGGGAATCAACTTTGATAATATGTTTTTTCCCTTCCTGGGTTTCACTTCATGGTCTGAAATTTCATGGACTGTAATTAATTTATCCAACTTGTTTTTTACCTACCCGAGATTCGATAGCTTTGCGTTTTATACTGTTACTGGCAATTTGATCAACAAAGTCGACCCTGATAGTAACCGGTTCCCCAAGAACCTTTTTGAGTGCATCAACCAACTCATCAAGATGCTGGTTGCTGTATTCTTTGCCTTTGATAAACTCGATCACAATCAAACCGGGTTCTTGCTGAATCACTTTGAATTCTTCCATCAAATGCAGATGCTTCTTAATATTCTTGGTAAATGTATTCAAAATTTTCAAAGAAGATAAATACTTGCCGCTGGGTAGGATGAAACTATCATCAGCCCTGCCGTTAAACTCCTCTATTATTGGATATTTCAAACCACATGAGCAGGTCCCCAAGCTTTCTCTGCCCAGATCTCCAATACGATAGCGTATGAATGGCATGGCCGGGCTTCTGGTAGTTGTGAGATAAATTTCTCCTTCTTCCCCTGGTTTGACCGGGTTCCCGTTTATATCCAGATACTCTACCCATACGTTGTCGATAAAAACATGGTACTTGCCATGCTTGCATTGTGATGCGACCATCCAGGTCTCCTCTGTAGAATATTCATCATAAACCGGACAATTAAAAACATGGGAAATCAAGTCTCGCTGATCTTTATTCGATAATTCCGAGTTTAATCCAATAAATTTTGGCCTGATCAATTTCAAATCTTCCGGAGTCATTCTCAGAGCAATTTCAAAAATCAGAGATGCATACCCGATCAACAAATCAGGTTTCATTCTTCGCAGCATTGTAATCTGCTCATCTACCGTAATAGTTGAAGGTATATGTTCTGTGCGGAAAAACGGGCCCAACCGTGGATAATCCAAAGGGGTATATTTTATATATACCAGCTTGTGCCACGGCCGGTAGCCAATCATGGTATACATACGAACACCTGTTGCAATGTAAAAAGCAAAAGTTGACTCACTGAAAATGAAAGGCAAAGATCGTCCCGTTGAACCAGTTGTTGCAGAGTAATGGCACTTATTGATATCATATTTTTTTGATACTATCCCATCGGGAAATTGCTCGCGTATTTCATCCTTGGTAATTACCGGCAGCTTCTGCAAATCTGCCAGAGTCTTAATGCTCTTAATGTCTACCCCGTACTCATCATATTTCAAACGGTAATAGGGTACATTAGCATAAGCCATTTGTACTTCTTCAATTACTCTCCTTTCCGCATTTCGTAAAAGTAACCGGTGAGAAAGCAAATTGTTAATATGAACTTGTATGACCAAGATTCCTAAATTTAAAATAAAATTATTCATAACCAATATTTTACAATTCGATTTACTGATCCCCTAATCGCAAAATAAACTTCCACGAACGATTTGATTTATTTTTAATAAATTATCTCATATTTTTTCCATTTATTGTATTTTTTTATAATCATCTCCTATTTTAATCCAGTCAAATAAATATAGTAGAATGATGAACAATTTATGATGGCCTTAAATAAATATTTGAAAATGATGAACAACTCTGGTCCCAAAACCGGGAAGACCCGATTATAAAAGGATAAAGCAGTTTGGGAGAAATTCTTAGTTACTTTATTACGGGGCTGGCAAATATGGATTGATCTCTTGTATATGGTTTAATCAAATCAGCATGCAAAGGACGTTATGATATGAAAGGTGTTTACCAACGCAAGCTTTCTGTGAATGAAAGAACATTTTTGGCTTTGGATGAATTTTATCCGGTGACAAACCAGTTTATAATCGAAGGAACGGGGGCAGACCATTTGGCCGCGTGGCAATCTGCGGTTGATCAGGCATCCCAGGCAAATCCTGGAAGTCGTCTGGTCCTTAAGGGATTATTAGGCTCATGTCATTGGCTGGATTCTAAAATTAGTCCGCCGGTCAGAGTAGTTGACGGTTCAAATTGGGATGGTTACAGCCCTGAAGGAGCTCCCTTTTTGAATACTTTTCTGAGCCCTCGAAATGGGCCGACCTGTGAAGTTCTCCTGGTACGCGGCAATCCGACCGAGAATGGCAGCCGATTGCGCATAGTTTTCAGAACTCATCATGCGGTTATGGATGGACGAGGTACCCTATTTTGGATGGAGGATATTTTAAGGGTTCTTGCAGGCCTGGCTCCGATTGGCTCTTCATCAAATATTACAGATTCTGAGCTGGCACGTAGTTTTCAGAAGAAACTTCGCCAACCAATAAATAAAAAATTTATAGCTCCAACCGGAAAAGCGATTGGTGACGAACCAGGCATGACATGGCTCAGATTTGAAATTGCGGGATCTATCCCTAAAATTTTGGCGCAAATTGTGATGATTTTAGCTGAGGAAGCCTGGACTTATGCTGAAGGGCCCCTCCTTTTTGGTATTCCGGTCGATATGCGGCGACACCGGCCTGATCTGACCTCAACTGCTAACCTGTCATATTGTATATATCTTGAAGTTAATCAGAGAACGACCGCGGAATTGATATCTGAAGATATTGCAATACAACTCAGGGAGAAACGAGAGGGCATGCTCTCCTGGGAAGATCAGTTTTATAGTTTTGTCCCTATAAAAGTTATCAGCCATCAGGCGCGAAAAATGATCAATGCCAGACATGTACGCGGTTTTTATAGTATTTCCGGTTTTATATCAAATCTCGGCATAATCCCTCTTGAGAAATTCCCCAACAATGAATTCGAAATAAAAAAAGTTTGGGCCATACCGCCCAGTATTGAGTATGCTCCATTTTCTATGGTCTTAGCCGGTTATTATAATGAAATATCTTTAATGATTGCAGCTCCCAAGATGCTGGCAACAGGTGGCAGGTTAAATTCTGTTGCCAATCACTTAACTACTAAATTAAAAAATTGCTAAGGAGGGCTTAATATGGCATTTACCCGCCAACTTACTTCAACTGAAAAGATATATATAGCCAGTGATCATGTCTCGCCGCCGTGTGTTAATCAATTTATTCTGGAGGGAACCGGTGAGTTGGACAAAAAGGAATGGTTCGCTGCCATCAGCAAAGTGGGGGAGGTTAACCCCGGTTCCAGATTAGTAATGAAAGGTTCGCTATGTTTTGGTCATTGGGTAGACTCGGGCAGACCTCCAGGATTAACAGAAGTGGATGGTTCATCGTGGTCGGGGTATTCTCCAGAAAATGCACCTTTTATGCTAAAACCACTGTATGCTGAAAAAGGCCCGACGTGTGAAGTAGTTCTTATTAAAGGCAAGCCATTAAGAATCGCCTTCCGGTCTCATCATGCCGTCATGGATGGAATGGGAACAATTTTATGGATGCAGGATATATTCAGAGCTTTAAGAGGGCAAACTCTGGTAGGATATCCTTCCAGATTAACGGAATACCGTCTGGCCAAAAGTTTTCAAAAGCACGGACGCACTCCTGCCCCGCATCATTTCCCCGCTATAACTGGTAAGACGGTTGGCGATGAAGCAGGCTGGCGATGGCTCCGGGTTACTGTGAACGGCAAAATCCGCCAAATCCTCCCCAAGGTCGCATGGATCCTGGCCAACGAAATTTGGTTGTCTAACTACCCGGACTGCCCGGTCAGGTTTGCAGTTCCGGTCAATATGCGGCCCCGTGGCAATAACATACATTCTACAGGAAATTTAAGCAATCTTATTTATCTGGATGTGACACCCCGTTCAACACCTGAAACCATTACCGAGGATTTAAAAACCCAGTTGGCAAAAAAAAGTGATGGTATGCTTTACTGGTGTGACCGGTTAGTAAGATATTTCCCTCTTGCAATTATTGAAAATTCACTTAAAAAAGAAATCAAAGCCAAACACAACACCGGGCTTTACAGAAATTCAGGTATTATTTCAAATGTGGGGATAATTCCTTTAGAACAGTTTACCGGAGGCGGTTTTGTGACTACAAACATCTTCGGGTTACCTATAGGCATGGAAAACATACCCTTCTTCTTAGGTATAATCGGCAGTACAGATCATATTGACCTGATTATGGGCATGGCAAAAAAGCTGGCCTATGGTGGTCGCCTGGAAAAAACTTTGCTGAGAGTATCATCCCAACTCAGCAATGTTTAGTCTGTAACGACCGCCATACTATTTTACTCTGACCCTTTGCCCATCAGCAATATTTTGACTGGCATCCCGTACGACGATGTCGCCGACTTTTAAACCTTTGATGACTTCAACCTGATATTTGCCGCTTATTCCAGTCTCAATTTTACTGAATCGAATTCGGCCATTTTCTACCACAGCGACCTGTTTATCCCCATTTTCCAAAGTTCGAATGGCTTCCGCCGGAAGCACCATTACGTTATTTTGCCGCATGGTTTCGATCGCTACCCTTACCTCGTAACCCGGTTTAAGATTACCGCGATTCTCCAGGCCGATTATTACAGGAACTCTACGCTGCACAACTCCCAAGGTCGAAGCGGTTTCTTCCGCCTGGGGGTAAATCTCCTTAACCTTTCCCTTTAGATAATCCTGTTCCAAAACCGGAGAAGTAATAACCACTTTCTGACCAACTTTTATGTCACGCATATCGTCTTCTATTATTTCAGCCCTGATTTCCATGAATTCAGGATCGCCCACTGAGCAAAGGCGAGTGCCAAAAGCTGCAACCTGATTAGTTTTAACCTGAAGATCAAGCACCATGCCTGAAACCGGACTAACCTGACTTAATTGATCATCTTTTCTGACCAGCTGGTTCATCAAACTGCCTGCGCTGGAGATTTGTGCATTGTAGCTTTCCAGACTGGTATTTTGCTGGCTGAGCATCTTCTGCGCTGCATTGAGCCGTGCCTTGGCGTTATCAACTTCAGCGGCTGATGCTGCCCCCGCATCATACAAAGCAATTTTTCGTTCCAAGTCGTTTTGCGCTTGTTCAATTTCGTATCTGGTATTAACCATTACTTCACGCACCCCATTGGCAGCTGCGCTGGCCTGTGCCATTTGTGAACGGATATTCTCCATTTCTATTTGCAGATCAATACTTTCCATAGTTATCAGTACCTGTCCCTGTTCAACTACCTGCCCTACCTTAACTGGCACTTCAATAATGCGACCTGAGAGCAGCGCATATATGTCCGAGCTGTTAGACGCCCTGACTACTCCTGTCTCCTCAACGGCAGATACCAAGTTTTCCTCCCCTACCTGATGGACTTCCACTGATGGTCTGTTCATCAAGCCTAAGGACATTACACCTCCAATTAGCAATGCTGCAATTACTGATCCGCGCCATATGTTTTTTTTGTTCCACTTCAAAATTTCCACCCCCGTTAATCTCGGTTTTTCAAAATTTCCAAATGATTCAACCTGCTTATGCCACGGATAGCAATAAGATATCCGGCCAGAACAAAAAATGCCGTAAGTAATATGCTGGTCAAATACGTTTCGGGATAAACAATGGCTCTAAATTCGTAAACTTCACTGCTGACCATTCCAGCCACTCCTCCGGCCAACAGCCTGCCTAAAGGCAGTCCCAGGCATAATCCCAATACCCCCTGTAAAATGGTCTCTTTCCCAAGTATTCCGGCAATTTCGGAGTTTTTCATACCAATCACTCTTAACGTGGCAAATTCTCTGAGCCTCTCTCCAAAACTAATTACCGATGAGTTATAGGAAATAGCGCATCCCAGCATAATGGCAAATAAAGTTAAGACCTGCATGGCTACTTCAAGACTGTCCATATTCCGGTTAAAGTTTTCAACTTCTTTCTCCCTGCTCAAAATATCAGCCACACC
Source organism: Syntrophomonadaceae bacterium (assembly GCA_035353375.1). Lineage (GTDB taxonomy): Bacteria > Bacillota > Syntrophomonadia > Syntrophomonadales > Syntrophomonadaceae > UBA1368. The sequence continues at coordinate 85,757 of DAOPZM010000005.1, read as the reverse complement.
TGGCATTTCAATCAATTCGACTTCTGCTGCCTGAGAAAAAACCGGATCAACTTTCATCATCACCCCGGTAATGAGATTATGTTCTCTTAATAAATCATTGACCGTTGCTATTGATGCAAAGGAATTTTTGCCGGCAACCTGACGTGAAATCCCTACTACCCGGATAACAGATTCCTGATTGGATCCTATCCCCAGTTCTGTTTCGATCTTCACCAGATCCCCCACCTGTATATTTAACTTTTCGGCAGTTTTAAGACCTACTATGATCCCTTCAGTGGGTATAGGTAATGATTGGCCATGCGTACCTTCCACCGTTTTCATCCGGCTGTCTGCGGGGAACCCCTGCAAAATAACATTGGAAGACTTCTGATCACGGCTGATCTTTATCGGAACTTCAATGATCGGTTCAGTAAGAATGACTCCTTTGATTCCGGTGATCAAATCGCTGTTATTTATATCCTGTGGAGTATTAAACTGAGCCAGTAAGTCAAATTTTTGATCGATATAATAAGCTTTTTTTTCGATGTATCCGATGGAATCGTGAAAAAACATTGACACTACCAGCAGGGCGGCTGCAAAGGCCACCCCCATTACCGTCACCCAGAATCGGGTAGGATGGCGGCCAATTCCACGCAGGGACATTTTCCAGGAAGAATTTATCCTGCTCCATAAGGCAGTCCAATTTTCAAAGAAAATTTTTCTTCCCTGAATCGGCGGTTCCGGCCGCATGGATTCGGAGGGATTAATAAATACGATACGCCTGGCAGCAAGCCATCCGGATAATAATCCGACCCCAATTCCCAGCATTAAAGAGATAAGTATTACCTCGCCGCTGATTTTGTTTGTATAATGGGGCAGATTATAAAAAGATAAGTACAAATCGGTCAAGTATTCCGAGAGGAAAAGTCCTGCTAATATCCAAATTAACGTCCCGGAAAGTCCAATAATAAGAGCATAGCTGGTATAATGCCAAATGATTTGATTGCTTTTGTAACCCAGTGCTTTCATGATTCCGATCTGCAGCCGCTGGCTCTTGATCATCCGCCCCAGCATAACGAACTGAATTGCGATTGCTGCCAGCAGAAATATGGTTGGTATCACCCGGGTCTCTGCTCTCAATTGCCGTAACTGATCCCTGAGAAAGGAATTGCTGTTTTGGTCTTTTTTAGGATAGTCCCCCTGATAACCGTAAGGTTTTAAAATAGCTTTGATTTCTTCCTTGATATACCTTTCATTACTGCCCGGGGCTATTTTGATAATGATACTATTGATCTGTCCTCCCATATTCAATAATTTTTGGGCTTGATATTGAGGTATTATTGCAACGCCAAAGCTGGTGGGATCATTGAGCATCGTAGTAATATTTTTTACCGGATAAGAGAATTCCGGAGTGGTGGCAGTCCCCCGAACAGTAAGCGGCACCTCTTTACCGTTGGCAACCACCATTATTTCGGATCCGGTAGTCAGCCGGTTTACCTCCGAAAATTGAGGATCAAGAATGGTCTCCATTCCATTCGAGAAAGAATCATCTTCAAACATCCGGCCCCCATACAAATGCAATCGGTTGATCACTGTACCTGCATTTACCGGGTATCCCACTATACGAACAGTCGCCTGCTCTTGTTTTCTTTTGATCACTTTAATATCCTTAATCACTCTGCCGTTAACCGCTGCAACGCCCGGAACTGTCCTGATCTGGTTTATAATTTGCTCCGGGGCACTGGCTACCTGGAAATAGTAGTCGGCAAAATTACATTCGCGGTAGAATCTGGCCATGTTATTCTCCAGGTTAAAATAAGTAGCAGACATACAGATATAAGTCATAATACCCAAAGACACTACTAACCCCAGCGAAATAAATTGTCCGCGGGTATTCCATATGGTTCGCATCAGTTTATAAAACAGTGCCTGGTTTACCATTCTATCAACTCGGGACTTAGCGGCACCTGATTCCTGGTAATATCGATAATCGTGCCACTGCGCATTTTGATCACCCGGCCTGCCATATCAGCCAAAGGCGTATTATGGGTCACTATGACTACTGTAGTATCCCATTCCCGATTGACCATTTCCAGAAGTGACAGGACATTTTTGCCGGTTTCAAAATCCAGCGCTCCGGTTGGTTCATCACAAAGCAACAGTTTCGGATTCTTCACTAGCGCCCGGGCGATCGACACACGCTGCTGTTCACCGCCGCTCATCTGTGACGGGAAATGATCCATTCTGTCCCCCAGACCAAATTGTTCCAAAACCTTTGCTGCTGGTAAAGGATTTTCAACCAGATTGGCAGCCAGCTCAACATTTTCCCGGGCGGTCAAATCGGGAATCAAATTGTAAAACTGAAATACAAACCCAACCTCCCGGCGGCGATATTCAGTCAGTATGTTATCATTGGCTTTGGCCAGATCCAATCCTTTAAATATGGCACAGCCGCTGTCAGGTGTATCCATTCCCCCCAATATATTAAGCATTGTACTTTTTCCTGAGCCACTTGGTCCCAGGATGACCAGTAGTTCTCCCTGATAAATTTCCAAATTGACCGGGAACAGCGCCTGTACTTTGACCTCGCCCATCAAGTAAGTGCGGGAAACATTATTTAATTGCATCAACACTGCAGCAATGATTTATCCCCCCTCTTTAAACTGATAACAGGATTCATATAATGATAATATAGTAACATAAACTTACCTAATTTTTGGAAATTTTTTGGTATTATCTTCTAAATCAGGCATGAAAAAAATTAGTAGATCCATCCAGACAGGCAGAGAATTTTCAGGTTGTGGATTTGATTAGATTATATAAACATAAGACAAAAAAGGACCTTCTGTTATCGAGCTAAGGCACAAGAAAAGGAGTAAGATCAACCTTACTCCTCCTTTATGAACTAAGTTATGCTTAAAACATTATTTAACGCTGTCCGTAATACCGCTTGCTTAATCGCCAGCTATTGCTTTCAAGTTAATCCTCAGACCGTTTAACTGGAATAATTAAGGTAACCTGCCCTGTTTTTTACCATGTAATAAAAAATTAATATAATATTATTATGAGTATTCAGTGTTTTATAATCAGGCCGTATTAATTTCGGAGGTTAATAACTATGGTTGAAGTTTTCGCCTTAAATATTACTGATACATCACGGTTGGATCAAATGAGTTACTTACTGGCACCCGAAAAACAATTAAGACTTGAAAAAATAAAAGATCCGGTTTCAGCCAGACAGGTTCTGTCCAGCGATTTATTGGCACGAGCTGTTGTCTGTGACAAACTGGGCTGGAGAAACAATGAAATTGAATTTTGTTACAATGATTATGGTAAGCCCTCCCTGCTTCATAAGAAAGATTTTCATTTCAACTTATCGCATTCCGGCAATTGGGTAGTTATGGCGATCTCAACATATGAAGTCGGAATAGATATTGAACAGATTGTTCCGCTCGATCTCTCTATCGCAGAGCATTTCTTTTCTTCTTATGAAAACCGGTATTTAAACAGTCTTCCTCCAGCTTTGCAGCTCGATGGTTTTTTTCGGATATGGACTCTGAAGGAAAGCTATATTAAAATGACTGGTCAAGGGTTATCGGCAGATTTGACTTCTTTCAGTGTTCAATTAGAAGGCAAAACAGGATATCCGCAATTGTTGACCGATAAACCGAATAAGTTTTATTTCAGAAATTACGCTCTGCACGATAACTATAAATTGGCAGTCTGCGCCCGGGAAAAAAGTTTTGCCCCGCATATCAATATAATAAATTCTGAAAATTTAATAAGAATGTTTATCTTTTCATGAACGTTTTTGTCGGAATTCTATATTATTTGTTGCACAATTGAAGGATTATATTACCTGATGTAGAATTTAAAACTGGATATCAATATTTCCCAACAAGACGAGGTATATTGTGAAAAGCAAGACATTTTATCCTCTAACACATCCGCAAAAAGGAATATGGTATACGGAAAAATTCTACCCAAGTACAGGTATTGCTAATATTATTGGTGTTATGCGTCTTAACGAAGGCTTAGATTTTGATGTCTTGAAAGAAGCTATAAACTATATTATTGCTAACAATGACAGCATGCGTATTAGAATTTGCGAATTGCCCACCGGACCCGTGCAATATGTAGCGGATCATTTCGAACATGAAATCAGAATGCTTGATTTTAGTAATGCAGATGATAGTATAACCAGTTTCTTCAACTGGGTAGATAAAGAAAGACGCATTCCGATTCCAGCTAATAATTCAGATTTATTTGAGTTTGTTATCTTTAAACTGGGAAAATGTGATGGAGGCTTTTTTCTTAAAACCCATCATATAATATCAGATGCCTGGACGATGATATTGATAGGCAATCAAATTAATGATTATTACTTTAGATTATTGAAAGGCACCGAACCTATCGCATCTTATTATTCATCTTATATAGATTATATAGAAAGCGAGCAAAAGTTTTGCACTTCGGCAATTTTTGAAGAAAACCGCCGCTTCTGGAATGACAGGTTTAATACTGTTCCTGAATTAACTACCTTGCGTCCTAATAAACAAGCATTCGGTTCCTGCGAGGCAAATCGAAAAACGTTTACTATTTCACGGGAATTTACTATCCGGCTTACCCAGTTTTCAGAGGATTTAAGTGTCTCATTATTTATTTTATTCCTTTCTGCATTAACTATCTGTCTGCAAAAGATATTGGATAGCGATGATATAATAATTGGCACTCCGCTCTTAAACCGGCCAACTATTAAAGAAAAGACTACCATGGGTATGTTTATTGAGACCATACCTGTTCGTCTGAAAGTTGATAGCAGTTTAACTTTTGAAGCATTTATTCTTCAGGTTGCAAAGGATTGGCGGGAAATGCGAAATCACAGATATCCTTATAATCTGTTGCTTGAAGATATTAGGAAAGAACACAAATTGATTTCCAATCTTTACGATATTATGCTTAGCTTTCAAAATGCCCACTTTGATTTAAATCTTGGTTTTGAAACCTTTTATTCTGCGAGTGGCAGTGAAGCTAATTCTATTTGTTTCCACATCAGTGACAGAGATAATATCGGCGAATTATATGTTGATGTTGACTATCAAATTGCTTTATTCGAAGAAGCGGAAATAGAGTCTTTGTACAGCTGTATTTTTGCCATCATTGATACTGCTCTGAGAAATCCTGCCGAAATTATTGCTAACATTCCTCTTATAAGCAATAAGGAAAAAGAATATGTGCTAAACACTTTGAATAACACTAAAATCAGTTATCGCGACAATACCTTGGTACATGCCCTGTTTGAAGAACAAGTCATAAAAACACCTGATGCCATTGCAATCGAGTTCAATGAACAAAAACTCACCTATAAGGAATTAAATGAAAAAGCCAACCGTTTAGCCCGCTGTCTTCAGGCACAAGGGGTGAAACCCGGCAGCATTGTAAGCTTACTGCTCGAACGTTCCTGTGATCTGCCAATAAGTATATGGGCAGTTTTAAAAGCAGGCGGTGCTTATCTGCCGCTTGATCCTGATTATCCATCTGACAGGATCAAGTATATTTTAGAAGACAGTAATTCTCTGTTGGTCTTAACCAGCGAATCCCTGCAAGAAAAAGTTAAAGGTTATACCTGCCTCCTGGCAGATAAAATAATCACTGACTCTTTCAAAGACACTAATCTGTCTGTACAACAAACTTCCTCTGATTTGGCTTATGTAATTTATACTTCCGGCTCTACCGGAAAACCCAAGGGAGTGATGATCGAACATAAATCAGTCTGCAACTTTTTTACCGCCATGGCCCGACAGGTTGATTTGCAAAACAAGCGGGTCTTATCTGTAACCACAGTTTGTTTTGATATTTTTGTCTTTGAATTTTTCTATCCCATGGTAAATGGCAATACGGTCATCATTGCCGATAAGAACCAGCAGTTGAACCCCGGGGAATTATGTCGCTTAATTATGGAAAAAAGGATCAACATTATTCAGACTACACCTTCACGTATGCAGTTATTGCTGCTGGACGACAGTTTGCGCCCTTCTTTTGCTGATATTACCGATATCATACTGGGAGGCGAGGCTTTCCCGCTGAGCCTTTTAGAACAGCTGAAAAAAATCACCAATGCCCGTATTATAAATGGTTATGGCCCTACCGAAGCTACGGTATATTCCACTTTTAAAGATTTAACCGATGGGAACAAAATAACTATCGGCAAACCAGTTGCCAATACCCGGGCCTATATAATGGATAAAAATCACAATCTGCTACCTGCCAATATAATAGGTGAACTATATATCGGCGGTGCCGGGTTGGCCCGCGGGTACCTTAATCAGGAGGAATTGACCGGGGAAAGGTTTATCCCCTCTCCTCTCGATCCCAGCCAGAGGATATACCGCACTGGCGATCTGGCTAAATGGAACAGCGATGGGGAAATCGAATTTTTAGGACGCGCTGATTACCAGGTAAAAATTCGCGGTTATCGCATTGAGCTGGGTGAAATTGAAAGTATCCTTATGCAGCATGAACAGATAACAGAAGCTGTGGTTATCGACCGGGAAGATGAAAATCATGATCAGTATCTGTGTGCTTATCTTAAGGTCAATGGCGATCTGAATATAAGTGATATACGTTTTTTTGCCGGCAGAATCCTTCCCGAATATATGATTCCAACTGCTTATATTTTTATGGAGGAAATGCCCCTTAATGCAAATGGGAAAATTGATCGCCGCCATTTGGCAGCTATAAATAATGATGAATTTATGTCAGTGCAAACCATCTTTGTTGAACCGCGCAATGAAGAAGAATTTATTTTGGCCGCTGAATGGAGCAAAATCCTTAATCGGGATAATATAGGCATAGATGATAACTTTTTCGATTTAGGCGGCGATTCTCTGAAAATCGTTAGAATATTGGTTGCCCTTCTTCCTCATAAATGGGATTTGACTGCACGTGATTTTTATAAATACCAGACCATAAGAAAATTATCAGAAAAGATAAAAGGTGGAATCGACAGCTACAAGGAAGAAGATTATTTAAAGAAGGATATCGCTGTTATACCGAATTCCGTTAAAATGCAGCGTAAATTATCTGAATGCACAGTTAATAATATGCATAATATTCTTTTAACCGGAGCAACCGGTTTCCTTGGCGCTCATCTGCTTAAAGATTTACTGCTGGATACTGATGCCAATATTTATTGTATTGTTCGAGGCAGTTCTGCAGCTAATGCCAGAACACGCCTGAAAAAGGTGCTTGATTTCCACTTTCCCGATCAACTGTCTGATGAAATCGGCAAACGTATAAAAATCGTTCATGGTGATATTAACTTAGAAATGTGGGGGTTGTCGGTTAAAAAATATAATCAGCTGCAAAAAATAATCGACACCGTTTTTCATACAGCAGCTAAAGTATCGCATTATGGTAGTTACAGTGAATTTGAAAAAGTTAATGTTTGGGCCACGCAAAAAATAATAGGCTTTTGTCTTAATAATGATAAAATGCTCCACTATATATCTTCAATCAGTGTTTCCGGTAAATATTTAGTCATACAGGACAGAGAAAATTCCATATTCAGCGAAAATGACTTCTATATCGGACAGCATTTTTATGATAATGTATATGTACGCAGTAAGTTTGAAGCGGAAAACCTTATCCTGAAAGCTATACAACTGGGATTAAGGGCTGCAATATACAGGCTGGGTGTATTAGCTGGTCGATATTCCGATGGCCATTTCCAGATGAATATCAAGGATAATGCGATGTATAACCGGATCAGATCAATTATTCTGACCGAAGTAATACCCCAGGATTTTATAGATATGGAAATTGAGTTGACCCCTATAGACTATTGTAGTAAAGCTATAGTTCTGTTATCGGGTATCAACTTTGAGCAGGGGCAAATATTTCACCTTTATAATCACAACATTATCAAACTGCCACAATTAATCAAAGCAGCCGAAATATGCGGATATAGGCTGAAAATTAAAAAGGGCAGGTCATATGACAAGTATGTACAGAAGATCTTTCTCGACCCGGTAAAAAGGGATTATTTAACCGGAATAATCAATGATGTCAATATCAATAGGACAATCGGTATGTCTGAATCCCCCATGATTGTTTCAACAAAAACAAAAAAATATTTGCATATGTTGGGTTTTAAATGGCCGAAACCGGATATACCCTATTTGGTTAAAGTATTAAAGTATATGGAGTTTGTTGAGTTTATAAGTTACGATAAATCAGGTTTGACTAACAACAACAAAATTGATTGAACTTTTTGAAATAGTGGGAGAAATAGCAATGAACATATTTAGTTTTTGGGCTTCAGAAAAAAATGAATTATATAAAATGAATAAGGAGGATTTTAAGCAGGAACAGTATAACGCCAGCCTGCTAATCTTACAAGTATTTGCCGGTCTTTTAGTGTTATCTGGTCTTATTCTTATAAGTTTATGGAAATCATCTCCTTCAAGTGAGCAGTTACACCTTGGCTATCTATATCGTAATTATTTGTATTATATATTGATTCCAGTACAAGTCATATTCTTGCTTTTTTGCCGCTGGCAGAACAAAGCTATGGTTAATAGATTTACTTTTATTCACAAAGCTGCTTTGATGCTCGAAATGACTTTCCTGCTTTGCTGGGCAGCATCTATATCATCAGTAGATCAGTTGATTCACGGAGATATAATTGTTTATATGATGGTTTGCTATGCAGCAGCAGTTGCAACCCGATTTTCACCTCTGCAATTTCTGGCCGCCTATGCCATATCACTGACATTCTTTTTACTTGGAATAGCTTATTTTCAATCTGATTTTGAAAGGCTGGTTGCTCAATACATAAATGGTACTATTTCAGTGCTTGTAGCCTATTCTATTTCGTTGGTTTTTTACCGTTTGCGGGTTCGTGATTTCGTATCACGAAAAACTGTTGAGCAGCAAAAAAATGAGATGGAGCAGCGCGTAATCGAAAGAACCGCTGATCTGGCAGCTGCCAATGAAGAATTGCAGGCTGAAGTTATTGAAAGGAAAGCCGCAGAAGAAAAAATGGCTTACTTTAGTTTGCACGATGCGTTAACCGGTTTGTATAACCGTACATATTTTGAGGAAGAGATGCGGCGTCTGTCATTTGAAAGAACTGGTAACGTCGGCATTATAATGTGTGATGTTGATGGTCTGAAGTTGATCAATGATTCCATGGGGCATGATAACGGCGATTCTTTATTGCTGGCCACTGCCAATATAATCAAAAGTTGTTTCCGTTCCAATGATGTAGTTGCCAGGGTAGGAGGAGACGAATTTTCCATACTGCTTCCCAATTGTACTCCGGAAATACTGGAAAGTACATATAACCGGTTACAACAGTCAGCTAATCAATCCGAGTTATCCTGGCAGGGGATACCCTTAAGTTTGTCAATTGGTACAGCTATACGCACCAATCCCTCTGTTCCCTTAACTGACATTTATAAAGAGGCTGATAATAATATGTACCGCCAGAAGTTATACCGCAGTCAAAGTGCCCGCAGCGCCATTGTCCAGACTTTAATGAAAGCTCTTGAAGCACGGGACTTTATCACTGAAGGCCATGCAGAAAGGCTGCAGGTGATGGTCGGTGATTTAGGGGTCAAGTTAGGGCTGTCAGGGAGAAATATTGTTGATTTACGGCTTTTTGCCCAATTCCATGATATCGGCAAAGTTGGTTTGCCGGACAGAATACTATTTAAACCAGAAGCATTAACTCCTGAGGAAAGAAAGGAAATGCAGCGGCATTCTGAAATGGGGCATCGGATTGCTTTATCCTCACCGGATTTAGTCCATATTGCTGACTGGATTTTAAAACACCATGAATGGTGGAATGGTTCCGGTTATCCTTTAGGCCTGGCGCAGTACGACATCCCCCTGGAATGCAGAATATTAGCTGTTGCCGATGCTTATGATGCTATGACCAGTAATCGTCCCTATCGTAAGGCGATGTCTCATGATGATGCTGTAGCAGAACTTAAAAGATGTGCCGGCATCCAGTTTGACCCTTATTTAATTGAGCAGTTTATCGAAATGCTGGAACAAAAAAAGTTAACAGGTGCCGATAACTAATATATGAATAGTTTAATCAGCTAAAAGTCTTTGGCAGTCCGATTTACTAAAAGACATTTTGTAATATTTTTTTTAGAATTGTAAAACCTATACCAATGAAAGGGGGCAATTCTATGAGAATCAGTGATCCTAATAAATTGGTGGGCAAAGTAATGGAAATTAAATCCGGACAGGATATGGCTGAAGTAATATTAGATATTGGTGACCGTCCGGTTACAGCAACTATTACAGTAGGTGCAGCTGAGGCATTAAATTTACACAAAGGTGATGAAGTCTTTGCGGTTTTTAAATCAACCGATGTTAGTATAATCAAGGATACCAAAAATTAGTACTTTTTTTACATGCTTATACAGCATATCTTGTTCGATATCCTAAAATAAATTATTGGACAGGATATTTTTTTTTGGAAAGAGGATTTTTGTATGCAGAAGTTAAATTACTTAGTAATATATAGAATTGGAATAAAGTAACCACAAAATATTGCATAGCAAATAATTAATTCGGTGAAGGTTACTGTTCAGATTTTTGGGGAGGTGGTATAGGGAAAACATTTCAGGAATTACAGTCGCAGCAGTATATATCAACTAATAACTTGACAGGAGGCATAAAAATGGAAATTAATAAAATTGCAGTTCTTGGTGCAGGAACAATGGGCATGGGTATTGCCTGGGCAGTTGCCGGTGCAGGTAAAGAAGTAATACTTTATGATATCAAACAGGAAATAGTTGATAAAACTATAGCCCGTATAGGCAAAGGACTTGCAAGAGCCGAAGAAAAAGGACAGGCCCCCGCGGGTGCTAAAGATTTCGTTCTGGGTAAAATTTCCGGAACTGAAAAAATGGAAGACCTGGCTGATGTTGATTTCGTAATTGAGTCCGTAGTTGAAAATATGGATATCAAAAAACAAGTCTATGCCAATCTGGCAAAAGTACTCAAACCGGAAGTAATTGTGGCTTCCAACACATCTTCACTTTCTGTTACAGAAATTGCTGCTGTTTATACTGACCCAGGCAAGGTAGTTGGTATGCATTTCTTCAACCCGGCGATGGTCATGCCGTTGATTGAAGTTATCCCGGCTGTCCAGACTTCAGAAGAAACAGCAGAAACGGTTATGGAACTTTCAAAAGCCTTAGGCAAGAAACCTATTAAGGTCAAAGAAGGTCCGGGATTTGTTGTAAACAGAATCCTGATTCCGGGAATGAATGAGGCTGCCTTTATATTAATGGAAGGCCTTGCCACAGTAGAAGATATCGATAAAGCTATGAAACTGGGTGCCGGCTGGCCGATGGGCCCCTTCACACTCTGTGACATGGTAGGTATTGATATCGGCTTGGAAGTCTGTAATGTTCTTTTCAGAGAAACTGGGGATCCCAAGTATCGCCCGGCTGGAATTCTTAAACAATACTATCGGGCTGGCTGGCTGGGAAGAAAAACCGGCCGCGGATTTTATGATTACAGTAAAAAATAATTGTGTATAAGGGGGATAAAGGGTATGTCATATAGAGATAAAGAGTACAAAACGATTATCGTTACTTTCGAAGAACCAAATATTGGTCTCATCCAAATCAATCGCCCCAAAGCATTCAACGCAGTCAATGAAACACTTTTGGATGAAACTTATGAGGTCCTCGAAGGCATGGATCTTGACCAGGAAGTCAGAGCAATCATTATTACCGGTAATGACAATGCTTTTGCTGCCGGTGCTGACATCATGGCAGTTAAAGATCTTAACGCTTTCCAGGCGCATGCTTATCTTGACAAAGTTCATAAAGTCATATTTATGCTCGAGGATAACAGCAAACCGATCGTTGCTGCTATTAATGGGCTGGCACTGGGCGGCGGCCTTGAACTGGTCATGGCTTGTGATATCAGAATTGCTGGAGATGCAGCTACCTTCGGCATGCCGGAAATTAATCTCGGCATATTCCCGGGTGCAGGCGGAACCCAAAGATTCCCACGCAATGCATCGATTTGCCAGGCCAAACAATATATCTTCACCGGTGAATTCTTTGGAGCCGCTATTGCTGAAAAGATGGGCCTCATCAACATGGTAGTGCCTCCGGCAGAAGTAATGGATCAGGCTCGCAAAATGGCTAAAAAATTAGCCCGCAAATCGCCAGTGGCTATGAGGTATGCTAAACAGAACATTAATAATTCCATGAATGTTGATATCAAATCCGGCAGCCGGGCAGAGCAAAAAGCCTGGTCGATGCTGTTCTCAGGCCCTGACCAGAAGGAAGGCATGTATGCTTTTATAGAAAAAAGAAAAGCTACATTTACCCAATTCTAATTTTGGTTTTATCAGACTTAATGACATTAGTATGGCCAGGGATAACCACTCACTTATCCTGCACTGAATTCTCATACTTAATGGTTTAAGTCTTGAGAAAATACTTATCAAAAATAAAAGGGGGGCAAAAGCCCTCCTTATATTTTTTAAAAAACAGAGCGAACTAAAAAGGTTACTCCGGGGCACTCCCGATGTTCGCTTTGCAAACTAATAACGTTGCCGGCACAAAGAATCAGCGTACCATGGCTTTACCTTCATAAACAATTCCGCGCTGGGTATCCAAAGTTATTTCCATGTCATCAGCCATCAGGCTGGTAGCCTCTTTAGCCCCTACTATAACCGGAATATTAGCATTAAGCCCCATTATAGCAGCATCAGAAGTAAGCCCACCTTCTTCTGCTATTATAGCAGTAATTTTTTGCAGATATGGTGCTAAACTCCGGTCAGCACCCCGGGTAACTATAATTTCTCCCGGCATTATTTTCTCCAGATCATCCACATCTTTTATTATCCTGACCCGTCCGGAAACCGGTTCTAAACCGATTCCCATTCCTCTGACCAAAATTTTTCCCACTACATGTACCTTTAACAAATTGGTTGCTCCGGAAAACCCTGTCGGGACCCCTGCGGTAAGCACAACCAGATCACCATTTTTTATATACCCCGACCCTACCGCACTTTGCACCGACACGTCAAATAGTTCATCCGTCCCTGGAGTATCGGGAATAATTACCGGATATACCCCCCAGACCAGCGAAAGCTTATTATAGATTCTGGCGTCAGGAGTAGCAGCAATTATGGTAGACAAAGGCCTGTATTTAGCCACCATCTTAGCTGTATAACCTGAACGGGTGGCAGAAATAATAGCTGCCGCTTCCAGACTCATAGCAGTAGCGCAGGTAGCATAACTGATGGCATCTGTTACTGACAAGTTGCCCCGGGTTCTTTTCTTGCGCAAAATTTCTTCATATGGAAGTGCTTCTTCAGCCCGTTTAGCAATACGCGCCATAGTCTGCACCACCTCCACCGGATATTTACCGGCTGCTGTTTCACCGGACAACATTATGGCATCAGCACCATCAAATATAGCATTGGCCACATCAGACACTTCAGCCCGTGTGGGGCGGGGATTTACAATCATCGAATCCAACATCTGGGTGGCAATGATCACCATTTTGCCAGTCGGGTGACACTTATCCACAATGATTTTCTGCACCAAAGGAACATCTTCTGCGGGAATTTCTACACCTAAATCTCCCCTGGCTACCATAATCCCATCGGCAATTTTAATCATATCATCCAGATTATCTACTCCCGCCTGGCTTTCTATCTTGGCTATTATTTCGATATCAGCGTGACGATTTTCCAGCAGACGCCTTATATCTAAAATATCCTCGGCAGTGGTAGCAAAAGATGCTGCAATAAAATCAACTTTATTGTCGATACCAAAATTTATATCATCTATATCCTTCTGGCTTAAGAATGGCATATTGGTCCTCACGCCCGGAACATTTATCCCCTTTTTTTCGCCTAGCTCACCGCTATTTATAACAGAACATATAATGTCAGTATCTGTAGTATCCTCCACCATCAAGCTTAATAAGCCGTCAGCCAGCAATATTGTAATACCTTTTTTAACTTCCCGGGGCAAATCAGGATAGTTAATAAAGACTTCTTTGTCATCACCCGGGACTGTCCGGGTGGTCAGTATAAATCGCTGTCCGGTCTGCAATAAAACTTTACCGTCTTTTAAGAGCCCAGTCCGTATTTCCGGTCCTTTAGTATCAAGCATGAGAGCCAGTGGCCTGCCCTTTCTGGCTGCAGCCTGACGAAGATTTTTTATCCGCATCAGGTGTTCTTCATATGTGCCATGTGAAAAGTTCAAGCGGGCTACATTCATTCCTGCCTCAATCATTTTATCCAGGACTTCCGGTTTTTCACTGGCCGGGCCTATTGTGCAAATTATTTTAGTTTTTCTCATTTTTCACCTTTCTTGCTATCTTGCCAGTATACGGGCTATTTCAAAAAGATCCAATTCCAAAGTTTTATTGCCATGAATTATTTCCTGCAGTGGGATCGGCCTTATCCTGATATCAAACCCGGACATCATAGCATTGCTCCTGCCTTCTGCTATGTGATCAATAGCCGCTTTACCCATACAGGAGGCTAAAATACGATCAACAGCAGTTGGCATACCTCCTCTTTGCATATGCCCAAGAATGCTTATACGTGTTTCATGTCCAGTGCGTTCCTCAATAAATTCCTTGAGTTCCATAACCGGATAGACCCCTTCGGCTAAGATTATAATACTATGTAGTTTTCCCCGGCCTATTCCCATTTCTATTTTTTCTATAACTTGATTCAAATCAGGCTCGATTTCAGGAATCAGGATTGATTCCGCTCCGCCGGCTACTCCAGCAGAAAGGGCAATTTCTCCGCAGTCACGTCCCATCACTTCGATAATAAAAATCCGCCCATGGCTGGTTGCAGTATCGCGAATACGATTGATTGCTTCCAGAGCAGTGTTCACTGCAGTGTCAAAACCTATAGCTTTAGTATAGACTATATCATTATCAATAGTAGCCGGGATAGCAATTGTATTTATACCCAGCTTGGAAAATTCATAAGCTCCTTTTATGCTGCCATTGCCGCCAATAACTACCAGATTCCCAATATCTTTTTTTTGCAGGTTTTCCAAAGCTGCCTGGCGCCCGCTGTCAGTCATAAATGCCTGAGAGCGGGAAGTTTTCAAAACAGTACCCCCACGATGAATAATATCTGCCACAGAACCAAGTGACATTTTCGAAAGCTGTCCGGCAATTAGTCCTTCGAACCCCTGACTTACACCAAAAACCTGCATGTCTCTGTAAATACCAGTTCTCACTACTGCCCTTATGGCTGCGTTCATGCCCGGCGCATCTCCGCCGCTGGTCAATACTGCTACTTTCTTCACTTTTTCCTCCTGCTGCCGGTAAAACATCACTGAAACTTAACCGGCTATTATGTTATATAGTCTTCTCCTAAATAACTGTCAATCATGCAAATATACACCTCTTAAATTTAATTGAACCATATATTATGTTTGCCCAATCTGGTACTCAGTTCATTTTTCAGAATTATTGCCGCTTCCACTTTATATTCATCATTCAGAACGATAGTCCTTCTATCCGGCAAATGTAATATCACATCCACCTCACCCGGGTGTTTCTTCAAAACCTGCAGCATTTTGCCACGGTCTTGGTTGTTCCAGTTATCAGTTAAGCGAATGTGAAGTTCTTCAATGCTCTTGTTCAGAGGAAATATTTTGCGTACAACTATTTTTGGCTGCTCTTCCCGGTTATCATAATATCCTTCGATGATAACTGCCCGTTCAGATTGCAGTAAATCAATATTATTGCTGAACGCCGACGGGAAAAGTATCATTTCCATTCTGCCTCCGCTGTCTTCCAGCCAGAAACGGGCATAGGAGTCACCTTTGCGGCTGCGTTTCTTTTCCAGATTTATAACGGTTCCTGCCACTCTAACGTAGACTTCATCGGCAGCCAAATTCAGATCATTAAACTGACAGGTAGTTACCAAAGGCAATACTTGTTTAAATTCATCCAGGGGGTCAGCCGAAACGTAAAATCCCAAGACTTCTTTTTCCAGCCGCAGCAAATCTGCAATATCCATTTCTCCTGCAACGCCGGGAACAGGTGCTTCGATCATAGTTTCATTATCACCGAACAGCGACAATTGATTGCTGTTTTCATTAATTTTTATCTGCATAGCCAGGTTTATACATTCATCCATGACCGATAAACATTGTTTACGGGTCATGCCAAGCAAATCAAAACAGCCAGCCAAAATCAGGTTTTCCATTACCCGCTTATTTATTTGGGTCAGGTCGACCCGGCAGCAAAAATCAAACAGGGATTTAAAGGGATCAGTTTTTCTTTCCCGTACAATAGTTTTAACTGCGGCTAAGCCCACGTTTTTTATAGCACCCAGGCCAAAGCGAATGCCTTGACTGGCAACAGTGAAATTTTCAAAGCTTTCATTTATATCAGGAGGCATGAATTCTATCCCCAAACGCTGACATTCACGCAGGTAAAATACTACTTTGTCCTGATTATCAATTACGCTGGTTAAAAAGGCACACATATATTCAGCCGGGAAATGTGCTTTCAACCAGGCAGTCTGGTAAGAAATCATGGCATAAGCAGCTGAATGGCTCTTATTAAATCCGTAGCCAGCAAAACTTTCCATTAAATCAAACAGCCTGGCACTTACACCAGCGTCTACATTATTCTTTTCAGCCCCGTTGATAAATTTATCCCGCTGGGCAATCAGTTCCTGGGGCTTTTTCTTGCCCATTGCCCGGCGCAGGACATCCGCCTCACCCATGGTAAAAGACGCTATGACACTGGCTATGCTCATTACCTGTTCCTGATATAAAATTACCCCGTAAGTTTCTTTTAAGATGGATTCCAGGGAAGGATGCCCATATTCAATAGTCTGTTTTCCATGTTTACGACTGATAAAATCCTCCACCATGCCGCTGCCTAAAGGGCCGGGGCGATATAAGGCAATAACAGCAATTATGTCTTCAAAACAGCTCGGTTTCATCTCACTTAATATACGGCGCAGCCCTTCACTTTCCAACTGGAAGACACCGACGGTATCGCCTGCTGACAGCAGTTCATATACCGCTTTATCATTAAGCGGCAAGTTGTCAATGTCAATGTTTATGCTTCGGCTTTTGGATATTATATCAACTGCACGATCGATCACTGTTAAAGTGCGCAGACCTAGTATATCCATCTTTAACAGGCCGATATCTTCAACTGTCTCTTTGGTGAACTGGGTAATAACATGACCATCAGCTGTTTTTGCCAAAGGCAGCAGATTAGTCAATGCTTCCTGTCCTATTACCACCCCGGCAGCATGTATGGATGAATGGCGGGGCATACCTTCAATAGCCCGGGCTATGTCAATTATTTTTCGGGCGTTATAATCTTTCTGGTAAAAATCATTTAACTCTGCAGATATTTTCAGTGAATTATCGATAGTAACCCCGATTTGCTCAGGAATCATCTTGGCAATTTTATCAACTTCACCGTATGGGATATCCAGCGCCCGGCCAACATCACGAATGGCAGCCCGAGCTGCCAAGGTACCGAAAGTAATGATCTGGGCAACTTTGTCACTGCCGTACGTCTCAATAATATATTCAATCACCCGGTCTCTTTTTTCAAAGCAAAAATCTATATCTATGTCGGGCATACTAACTCTTTCCGGATTAAGAAAGCGTTCAAACAATAAATTATATTTCAAAGGATCAATAGCAGTTATGCCCAGCAGATAGGAAACCAGGCTGCCCGCTGCAGAACCCCGCCCTGGGCCGACCGGCACTTTATTCTCCTTAGCCCAGCGAACTAAATCCCATACAATTAAAAAGTAAGCAGCAAAGCCCATATTTATAATAATCTGCAATTCATAATCCAGTCTGGCTTTAACTTCCGGTGTCGGATCCGGATATTTCAAAACAAATTTTTCCTCTGCCAACCGGCGCAGATAAGCTTCTTCTGTATCCCCAGCCGGCAGATTAAAATATGGCAGATAAAATTTACTGAAGTCAAAATCCACATTGCACTGCTCAGCAATCACCAAACTATTAGTTATCGCATCCGGACGCCAGTTAAAGAGCTCCGACATTTCGGCCGCACTTTTCAGATAAAACTGATTGCCGGGAAAGCGCATCCTCTGTTCATTGGATACTACTGTTCCGGTCTGAATACATAACAGGACATCGTGCACCGCCGCATCGCTTTGATTGATATAATGAGCATCATTGGCTGCCACTACCGGTATCCCGGTTTCATCGCTGATCTTGCACAACTGCAGGCACACGCTTTTTTCCTCAGGGATCCCATGATCCTGTAATTCCAGATAAAAATTTCCCCGTCCAAACAGATTATCATAATAGCGGGCAGTTTCAACTGCTGCAGTATAATTGCCTGCCAGCAGCAACTGGGGTATTTCTCCGGCCAGGCAGCTGGACATGGCTATTAAACCATCATGGTATTTTTCCAGTAGCTCCCTGTCAACCCGAGGTTTATAATAAAATCCTTCTAAAAAAGCATAACTTACGATCTTAACTAAATTCTGATAACCCTGCTCATCTTTAGCCAATAAAATAAAATGAGCCAGGTTATCATCTATTTTAGGTTGTTTATCGAAACGACTGCGCGGCGCTATATACACTTCACAGCCTATAATCGGTTTTATGCCTCTTTTTTTCGCGCACCGGAAAAAATCTATCACCCCATACAAAACCCCATGGTCAGTAACAGCAACTGCCGGCATTCCTTGTTCAGCACAATGTGCAGCCATTCCCTCAATACGGCAGGCACCATCCAACAGGCTGTATTCTGAATGGTTATGTAAATGTACGAAACACTGAGCCATACTTTTCTCCTCTGTATTAAAATTCTGCCAAAATCAAGCAGTCAATGATACCCGACAGGGTTGGCCACCCGTTATACGGCAAAGTTCTTCAAAACTGATCGGCAAAGCAGTGTTGGCAGTACCGGCAGCCGCATATACCACATCATAACGTTTCAGACTTTCATCTAAAAATATAGGCACTTCCTGCTGCAAGGCAAAGGGGCAGACCCCGCCAATACTAAAACCTGTTACTTGTTCGACTTCTTCAGCATTAGCCATTCGTACCCGCGAACCAGTAAGCTCCTTAACAGCTTTATTGTCAATTCTTGCGTCACCGGCAGAAACTATCATCATAAAATTTTCATCTTTGGTTTTAAACAAAATAGATTTGGCTATTTGCCCAACTTCAGTACCTAAAGCCTGGGCAGCTAAAAATGAAGTGCTGGTATCGTCCTCCAGAACAATGATTTTAAGCTCCGGATTTTTGCTCTTTAAATACTTCCTTACTTTTTCAATTTTATCCACCGCTATGACCTCTCTTGCAAAAAATTCATCCCCTTTATTATAACTTTATTCTGCCGCTTTATCTGCTGAATAAAAAAAATCGGTCCTTTAAAAGACCGATTACATTTAAATAAGTTTATTGATGTATGATTCCCCGGTTTTCTTTCAGCCTTTTATTGAGCAAACCTCCAACCCTCCCGCAGGCTTCATTAGTCAGAGAACCCCATCCTTCCTTTTCGACTTGTTCCCATAAGCCCAGTTCCTGAACTATTTCTATTTTCAATAAATCCTTTTCCGTAAGCACCTTTGATTTTTGACGCTTTTGCCCGTATGCAGACTTCAAATTAAGGAAACCTCCCATAAATATTTTCCTTACTTTGCCCGCTTAAGCAGCATTCTATTATTCAAAGCTTTTGACAAAGCGGTAAAATTCCTGTAAATCACCGCGCCAGTCGGGCTTAAAAGCTGCTCCATTATCGATCAGCATATTTTCCACTAAAAAAGTTTTCATGCCTATAGTTCCGGCTGGAAGGTCTTCTCCCACATCATTGCCAACCATCAGGCAATCCTCCGGTTTGATATTTATTATCCGGGCAATTTCCTCATAATATTCCCGATGCGGTTTACAAAAATGCATGATTTCATATGAGGTTATCAATTCAAAATCAAAATCTTCAAGTCCCGCCCAGGCTAATCTTTGTTCCAGCGCTGTAAGAGGAAACACCGCATTAGTAGCGATCACTACTTTGATATCCTGAGCTAAAACAGTCTCCATCATTTTTGGAATACCTGCAAAAGGCTTGCTGTGATTTTTCAGGCGGGGAAACCCAATGGCATAAAACTTATTAAAGAAATCCAGCATCGGCGCCTCTTCCCAACCGGTTTGAGCCAAGAAATCGCTCATAAAAACTTGTTCATTGGTTGTGTCAGGGTCTTTGTCAGCAATCATGACCCCGGTAGATTTATAAACCTGCTCAACTAACCTGCCGCTGTCAGGAATACCTTCTTCCCTTGCCATAATCATCATCTGGTGAAAATAACGTGGTATAAACTGCTGCATATCAATATTCAGTAAAGTACCGTCCAAATCAAATAAAACTGCCTTAAACATTCTTTCTCCATTTAATTTATTCAAATTTTTTAGCTAGTTAACATTGAATAAAATATTAACCCGATTTTCAACTAAAAGAAAGTCTATATTTATTTAATTTAATAATAGCAGGATTTTCTGGAAATTTATAGAAGATATAATGACAACATTTTATAGGAGGTCGGTTATTGATATGTTTAAAACTTTCATAAATAAAGCAGAGTGGCACTTTATTGATTTAAGTACAATATTGGCTTATTATCCGGAACAGGTTTTATTCTATTATTATAATTCCTACCTCAAGATTTCTTTGGCAGTTTACCATGAATTAAACCAGATGGCTAAAAAAGAACGGCAGCTGGAAGCACCTCTTTTTGCCTGGCTGGAGCTTTTTGACGAACAACTGGAGATAACAGCTGACATTTCAGCTCTGGCTGAATCAAAATTTTTACATACCATCGGCCCTTATTACTATCCTGGTACCAACAGCCGTTTT
This sequence comes from Syntrophomonadaceae bacterium, assembly GCA_035353375.1. Taxonomy (GTDB): domain Bacteria; phylum Bacillota; class Syntrophomonadia; order Syntrophomonadales; family Syntrophomonadaceae; genus UBA1368. The sequence continues at coordinate 64,880 of DAOPZM010000005.1, read as the reverse complement.
TATTTTACCAAATCTTCTCTGCCGTCAGAAATTATCACTGCTGCTGATATCAGCCTGCTTATTGAGTTGGGTACTGCCCTGCCAATCAGCCGCGATATACTAAGTTATTCGAAAAATCGGCGGGATTCTAAAAAGCAAAGAAGTATTGAAGAACTTATAAAAGATATTTCCATGTGCATGTCAGCACTTACTGAAATCGAAAAACTGGAAAAGCATATCAGTTATCTTGAAAAATGCCTTAAGCAACGTTACCAGATCGTAGAACAGGAAGACTTCTATCCTCAGGAACCGGATAACCAACCGGAAAAACCGGAAAAAATGATTTTTCCCCCCAGCGATAACAATAATCTGGTCGATTTTATATTGCCAGGCACCTGGAGAAAGAAATATACCGAAACTTTTGGGCACTTTAGCCATGATACCAAAGTTTATTTGATTCGTTACCGGGAATTCGAAAAATCGCTGGAGCGCTTTAAAAAGGTACTGGCTGATTGGAATAACCATAAGTGGAATTTAACTGACAAGTGTTTTGAGGATATAGCTGCTTTCGAAGCTAAACTAAAAACAGCCAAGGCAGGTTTAGTCATATATAGAAATATTTTAAACAAATCTTACGTTCATACAGACTATCAAAATTTTGATTCATTGATCTTATTTAAATATTATTTGGAAACCGGCAGAGCCTGTGAAATCCAGGAATGTATGAATCTTTACGAAGAAGAACGTCACTGGGCAGAAATAAAAGAAAGCCAGATACGGATCGAAAACACTATTCATTTATTGCGTAAAGAAGGAGTTGATACTGGTCAATTAAGTGAACAGGTAAATAACCTGCTTAATACTGATTATCATAAACATAATGCTGTTAAAAGCTAATCATCATTTTGCGGAAGTGCAGGCTGGGGCCTGAGGAAAAAACGATATAGTAAGGCACCAGCAGCAAATCCGCCAACATGAGCCCAGAAGGCTATTTGCTCAGATGACTCGGTAATAAATAAATCTACTGTTCCTCCCCAAAATTGTGATATTATCCAGAATCCCAGATAGACCCAGGCCGGTATATTAAATAAGAAGAAAGGCGGAATAAAGGTCAGCACCGAAGCATGCCTGAACATAATGAAATAAGCTCCCATAATACCGGCTACTGCTCCGGAAGCTCCAACTACCGGAACGTTGGAATATGGATAAATGATAAAATGAGTTAAAGCCGCTATAATACCGCACAGAAGATAAAACAACAAAAATTTCAATTTACCCATATGGTCTTCAACATTATCGCCAAACAGCCACAATATCCACATATTGCTTATGACATGCATCCAACTGCCGTGTAAGAACATGGAAGATAAAAAGGGCAAATAATCCAGCAGAACTGTTTCATATTCCGAATAATATCCCGGAACCAGACCAAGCGTATAAAAAAGCTGCTGGGCTCCTGCTTCGTTAAGCTGTGAAATGTAAAAGAATATTACCAGGTTAATCGCGATTATGGTTACGGTAACTAACGGGAAAGATTGCCCCGGGGTACTGTCCCGCAGTGGAATCATAGTTTTTTCTCCTTTTTTATAAGATTAATAAACTACTTCAATTTTGTTTAGATAAGGTAAGTGACCGCTAAGCATAAAAACAGCAGAGTAAACAATCCTTTAAATATAACCGGTCTTATCCGATTTGAAATTCTCACACCTATCTGAGCTCCAATAATTGTTCCCGCTCCTAATAGTATTCCCACCGGCAAAACAACAAAACCCTGGTTTAGTTTTATCAGCCCGCCTATACCGCTTATCGCTATCATGGCAAATAATGAAGTACCAACTGCCTGTATAGGTGTACTGCCTATAAGTAGCAATAAACCGGGAACCATAATAAATCCCCCGCCTATACCAAGGATACCTGAAAACGCCCCGGTGATGCTCCCCAATAAAACAGGTTTTATATAATTATACTGCTGTTGCGCTATTTCCCCCCGTGGATCAGATTTCCCCTGCCATTCTTTCACAAGGTCCGCAGCCATTCTGAAAGTAAAAAACAAAAATAAAAGACCCAGTAAAGCTTCCAGCAGCTCTGTATCAGTACTCAAATAGTGCTTGAACAGCCAGGAAGCCGGCAGAAGTCCGATAACGCCTCCTGCTCCGATTAACAACCCGTCTTTGATTCTTACATTACCGTTTTTATAATGCCCGTAAGCACCGGAAACAGCCGTAAAAAATACGGCAAAAAGAGTCGTTCCCACTGCGACAGCCGGTTCAAATCCCAGTAATAAACCCGACATGGGCAGCATTATTACACCGCCGCCAATGCCTAAAATTGCTCCTAAAATTCCTGCTAATATACCAATAATTATACTCAGTAAAACTGTCATACTTTATCCTACCAAAAAAAATAACTTCCGGCAGTTCAACTCTGCCGGAAGTTATCAATACATCTATTCGACAGGGTCAAACATATCTTTTGCTGCGCCGCATACCGGACATTCATCCGGCGGTTCCGGCCCTTCATGAATATATCCGCAAACCCGGCACTGCCATTTATTATAGCGTTTATTGCCTTCCGGGTCACGTCCGATTTTTTCTATAGTACTGCTGGTATCGATCTTATTGGCAATCACTATTTCCCCCACCAGGACGCCGTCTTTGACAAAGCTCTTTTTGTAATAGCCCTGCGGCGGATCGATAACTTCAGTTACCCGGCATTCATCGGGATCGACATTTACATCCCCCATAGAGAATATTTCCTGATCAAAGGCTACCAGCATGGTAGTAAGAGCCGGAGGAGAATATTCGATCCAGTCACCGGCAGCAGCAGCTCCGGCGATCCGTCCCATTTCAGTGGAAACCGGCCACAAGCCGATCAATCTTTCCCCAAACTGCGCACTGTCCCCCGCAGCGTAAATGTCAGAAATACTGGTCCTCATCTGGCTGTCTACTGCGATACCCTGTTTGATCTCCAGCCCAGCTTCCACTGCTAATTCCAGATTAGGCTTAACTCCGGTGGAAAGCAAAATCAAATCCCCTGCCACTGATTTCCCGCTTTTAAGCTTTACCCCTTCAGCCTTATCAGCACCTGTAATTTCTTCCGTTGATTCTCCCAATAACAGTTCTACCCCTTTTGAGAGGATTATATCCTGCAGGCGCTGTGAAGAAGATGCATCAAGTTGCCTGGGCATAAGGCGGTCGTTATGCTCTATTACGGAAACCTTCAAACCTGTGCTCACCATTTCCCATACCGCTTCCAGTCCCAGTACTCCGCCGCCTATTACCACAGCTTTTTTAGCTTTCTTGATGGCTGCCTTCAGAGCGATAGCATCCTGCATATTTCTCAAAGCATAAACACCTGCCTTTTCCGCTCCGGGAATCGGGGGTATATTGCTGCGCGCCCCGCTGGCAATGATCAGTTTATCATATTTATATGCTTCACTGCCGGCTTTGACCAGTTTTTCTTTTGTATCAACTGCCGTTACTTTGCAGGCAGTCTTCACTTTGATCTTTTGTTCTTCATACCACCGGGCAGGATGTACATAAAGGCGTTCATCGCTTAGATCCTCACTGAGGAAATCAGATAATGCCGGCCTGAAGTAAGGCAGGTACTCTTCCTCGGTCAGCATGGTGATCTCTCCGCTGCGATTACGTTTACGAATAGCTTCAGCAGCCGAAAGAGCAGCAATACCGCTGCCGATGATAACAAATTTTTCAGTAGTATCGTTGATAAATTCGTCTTCCGCCAATACCGGGACAAAGTTTTCTTTGCCGACCCCGCAGGCCGGGCAAACTTCCGGTGGTTCCTCTCCGGTATGTTCATAACCGCAAATCAGGCATTTCCATTTTTTTCTGGATTTATCCTGCTTTTTATCCAGTATCGCCCGGGCAAAATCATTGCCAGCCGCAAAGGCATCGTCCAAACTTCGCTGTGAAGGTTTAAACCTCACTCTCAAACCAGGCAGCACCTGCATGCGCAGAGCCCGCAGGCGATTTTCAATCGCCGGTACTGCTTCCCCGCTCCAGCCATAAGCCCCAAAAGCCATGGCTGTTTTACCGGCATGAACTATGGGAGAAAGGGAGGTTATCAACTGCCATACCGGCGGCAGGGCATCACCGTTGATGGTAGGTGAACCGACCAATAATCCATCCGCATATAATATTTCCTGCAGCACTTCCTCCACCGGTGTGTAAACCAGGTCATACTTTTTGAGCTCGAATTCGCCCATAGCAGTTATACCTTCAGCGATACTGTCTGCCAATGTCTCAGTGTACCCGTAAGCACTTACAAAGGCCATTACTAACAGCGGTTTATCGTGGGCCGCTGCCGGGGGAGTTGACCACTCCCGGTATAAATTCATGTAGTAATCCAGCTTTTCCCGTAAGACCGGCCCATGACCGGGACATATAATATCGATCGGCAGATCTTTTATCTTGTCAAGCGCTTCCAGCACGTACGGTTTGAATGGCCCCATAATATTATCGAAGTAATATTTGTAAGCATCATAGAAATCGCCGCCGATTATGTCATTGAATACCCGCTCATCAGCATAATGGCTGCCAAATGAATCACAGGTAAACAGAATATGATCTTCCACCGCATAAGTATACATGGAATCAGGCCAGTGCAGGAAAGGGGCACTGATAAAACGCAGCGTTTTGCCGCCCAGATCAAGTTCTTCTCCATGTTCAACCGCCCGTGATTTAAAAGAACGGTTAGCAATCTCTTTGAGAAAATCCAGCGCAGTAGCGCTGCCCAGGACTGTCAGTCCGGGTATCTTGCCTAACAGCTTTTCCACCGAACCGGCATGATCAGGTTCGGTATGATTCATGATTAAATAATCGATCTCACTTAGATTAACCACTTCCTGAATTTTTTGCAGATACTCGTCAAAAAACATTTCCTTGACTGTTTCGATCAGCGCAGTTTTATCTTTGCCTTTAACTAAATAAGCATTATAACTTGTTCCATATTCAGTAACCATGACAATATCAAATATTCTTAAGTCCGGGTTCTGTACTCCTACATAAAAAATATCATCTTTGATTTGCAACGCCGTCATAATATCCCTCCTTTGCCAATTCATTATACCCTATAAGGGTATTATACAAGATCCATTTTTATAATTCTACTCCCTGTAATTAATATTTAAAAAGCCACCTGATATTTAACCAGATGGCCTTTAAAAATTCCTTTATCTGCCTTTAAATTCCGGTCGCCTCTTTTCACTAAAAGCTGCAACCCCTTCTTTAAAATCATCCGATGACCAGGCCAGAACCTGATCCAGGCTCTCCAGTTCCGCCTGATGCAAAAAATCATTTTTCAAGGCGGCACGCACCAGTTTTTTATCCATCCACACCGTGTAAAGCGGTGCTTTCAGCAATTTTTCCGCCCATTTTTCTGCAGCAGCCATAACTTCTTCCGCAGGTACTACTTTATTTACCAGACCATACTCCAGAGCCTGCCGGCTGTCCAGAACCTGACCAAACCATAGTATTTCCAAAGCTTTGTGGTAGCCAACTTTTTGGGTCAAAAAATATGAACAGCCACTGTCAGGAGTAAAAGCAAGGTTGATAAAATTAAAACCGAATTTGGCTGTATCAGCAGCAACGATCAAATCACAAGCCATCATAGTGGCAGTAGAAGCCCCGGCAACAGGTCCGTTAACGGCAGCAATAACCGGTTTTTCCAGTTCATAAACTGCTTTTACAATATCAGTTGAAATATCAAATGTAGCCTTGGAGTTTATCGGGCTGTTCATCCCGGCCAGCGTTGAAACATCACCGCCTGCCGACCACGCAGACCCGGCACCGGTAATGATCAAGACCTTAATATCAGGATCCTCCCTGACCATCCTGCATATAGCAGGTACTTCCTTAGTCAGTAACGGGATAATTGAATTAAGCTGTTTGGGCCGGTTAAAAGTCAAAATAGCTATTCCATTTTCCTTAACTTCAAATTTACATGTTTCCCACATAAAAAAGTCCACCCTTCCACTAAACATAATTATATCTATCTTAACATTTTCAGGAGAATACGCCAAAAAATAACCTGAAATCATCGTATAACTCTTACGCTCTATTTATTCGGAAGAGTTATAGCAGCTTTGATTTTTCAACCCATTAAGCCTTTACATTCCTCAAGCAATACTGTGTTTTTTAAGATGATCGGGTTTGATGACTTTAACATTTGGAAACAAGTGAACTATTCTGTGCAGGAATCCGGTTATGTCAATCTCGTTTGATATGGGAGGAAAAGAATCATCAAAATGATGGAGAAATACTGCCTTAGGATTTATGCGTCTGATAAAATGCATGGCGAAATCATCTATATCCGACCGGCCCTGAAAAGGCAAGGTCAGAATTTCTATATCGCTTGGGTAATCTTCGTCAAAGCACATTCCCATACTTCCCATGTGTAGGATTTGCTGTCCTTCCGCCTTAATATGATAGATCAAAACCTGTCCTTTAGGGTATTTAATAAATCCATTTATTATCTTGCCTGTGTTTTTCAGCCATTTTAAAACCCGGCGGCAGAATATAGTCTTCATTATAAGACGCCAATCGAATGATATGTGCTCACCTCTTAAGACTTTAATTTCAAAATTATCCAGGTTAATGACATCGCCCGGTTTAATACAGACTATCCGTTTAGCAGCAACTCCCTTCTTCTGAAGCACGGCAGCTACAGTTTCATGACAGTAAACTCTTGCCAGTGATGCTTCCAGCAGTTCCGGGATATGCATGGTATGATCAAAATGGCCGTGAGTAATAAAAATATGCTCAATATTCGCTATTTCCTGCAGTGAGATATGCTTTTCTGCATCATTAAATGAAAGAAATGGATCAAAAATTATTGTTTCATCAGCAGTGGTCAAAGAAATAGCAGCAGTTCCATACCACTTCATTTCCATTCGGCTACCCCCGCAAATTTATGTTCTTTATAATTATTATATTTAGTATATCTTGAATATTGATAAAATTTCAACAATTCTTGAAATTCTGGCAAGTACTTTTAAGCAATGTTTTGGGATGTTTATTATTATGTTGATCTGTAAGAATAACTGTTCTATTACTGTATAAATGATAAGTATTTATTCAAACGCCGCCATGCGCATAAAATTGATTATATTTTAAAGGGGATGATTGCTTAATGATTACTAAAAGCTTGTTTTTAAAACAAAACAGACTGCGGTTCTTTATTTTGTTATTTATCCTGATCCTGACGATGCAAATGGTATCAGGGTGCGGCAGCAGCCAGAATACAGCAGACAATGCTGCTTATGAGAGCACCGGTAAATCTGAAGCTGTCAGAGATCAAACCAGTGAAATGAAACTGAGCCTGCCGGTCACCCCCAGCAATATTGAAAGAAAGATCATTCAGAATGTCAATCTTTGCATTATGGTTGATGATGTCCAGACGGTGATGGATAAAATTATCTCGCTTACCAGTCAAAATGATGGTTATATAGTCAGCAGCAGTATTTACAAGCAGGAAGACAGCTACAGAGCCTCACTCACGGTGAAAATACCACAAGAAAAGTTAAACGATACTGTAAATACTATCAGTGATTTTGGTGAAGTGACTAATAATGATACCTCTACCGAAGATGTAACTGAAGAGTATTATGACTCCCAGGCCCGGTTAAAAGTTCTCGAAGCAAAAGAAGCCAGGCTGATAGCCTTGCTGGATAAAGCTGCCAATATCCCGGATATCGTTGCTGTCGAAAATGAACTGGGAAATGTTCGCAGTGAAATTGAAGTCATCAAAGGCCGTCTGCAGTACCTGACCAATTCCACCTCCTACAGCACTATCAACATAGACTTAAAACAGACTGCGGCAGGCCAGATAAAAGCCCCCCAGGGCACAACAGGGAAAGCCTGGCAGGGACTGATAAACAGCATAAATAATCTGATCGATTTTGGTAGTGATCTGGTCGTATTTTTAGTAACCATCCTGCCCTGGCTGATAGTTCTGGCAGTTATCTATTATGCAGTCCGTTATATAAGGAACAAACGTAAAAACCGGAAAGATGCGCAATAATATATTCAGATAAAAAAAGCGGGATATTGATTGAACTTTAAGCTATTCAGCCACAGTTCATCAATGATCCCGCTTTATTATTTACCTAGTCGATTGCTACCATAACACTGGAAGCTTTAATCACTGCATATGCTTCTTTGCCTGCTGCCAGTCCCATCTTTTCAGCAGATTCCTTGGTAATAACAGATACTATGGTCTCCCCGCCAGATAGCTGGATATGAATTTCAGAATTAACTGTACCTTCAACTACTTTTACAATTTTCCCTTTTAAGGCATTACGAGCACTTAGCTGCATAAAAAAACCTCCTTATAATATTTGTCTTTGGTACCATCTTCATATATAAGTATAGCATATCCCAAATCTATTACCAAAATAATCATCTGTTTCTAAATTTATTTATCTGCCAGTTATTTTAATTTGATCTTTTGTCATTAGTGCGATTAAAGCCTATAAATCTCGGATGCAAAAAGGAGCTTCCTAATGAATGCTCCTTTTACATCTGTGCCTCTTTCATTTTCTGAAATGCAAAAATGCTTCATATTTAAAACATCTATAGCCTGTTGATTTCCTCCTGTGAGTACAACCTGATATTTCTTGCTTTAAAAAGTTCTATGACTCTTTCGCTGTCCAATAAACGTATAACAAATAAGGCATCACCATCAACACTATAGTTAAAAGAATAGAGATATTCGATTGAAATATCGGTCTCTTCAATAACCGCTAAAATATTATCCAGGGCTCCTGGCTTGTTTGGCACCCCAACGCATAATACCTTCGTTTTCTTAACCATGAAACCAGCGTTTTTCATACAATTTACAGCCTTGTCTATACATGCTTCCCTGATAATCATTCTAACAATGCCAAAGTTTGACGTATCTGCTATAGAAAGAGCCATAATGTCAATCTCATTTTCTGCCAATAATTTGGTCATTTCTCTCAATGTTCCTCTGGCATTCTCTAAATATACGGAAATTTGTGTAATAAACATATCGATGCCTCCTTTTTAAATATTTCTCTTGTCAATGATTCTTTTCGCTTTTCCTTCAGATCTGGGAATGGATTTGGGCGGTACCAGCTGTATTTTGGCAGCAATTCCAACCACTGATTTAATTCTTTCTTTGATCCCGTCTCTTAATTTTTCTATTTCTGCTACTGTATCAGAGAACATTGCTTCCGTAAGTTCCACTTGCACCTCTAATTTATCCGTAGATTTCACCCGGTCTACAATCAGCATATAGTGCGGAGAAACGCCATCCAAACCGACCAATACAGATTCAATCTGACTGGGGAATACATTGACTCCGCGTATAACCAGCATGTCATCGGTACGCCCGGTAATTCTTCCCATCCGGACATGAGTACGTCCACATTGACATGGAGCAACATTCAGCCTGCAAATATCACGGGTTCTATATCGAAGCATCGGCATGCCTGTTTTCGTAATGGTTGTAAATACAAGCTCTCCTGATTCTCCGTATGGCAGTGGTTCTTCAGTTACAGGATCTATTATCTCTACAATAACATTATCTTCATTGACATGCATCCCATTCTTCTCCAGACATTCAAATGCGACCCCAGGCCCACAGATTTCTGTCAAACCATAAATATCACATGCATCTATTTCTAAAAGTCCCTCTAAATTGGTTCTCATCTCTTCCGACCATGGCTCAGCTCCGAAACAGCCTGATTTCAATTTCAATTCCTCCGGTTTGATCCCCATCTCCCGAACCGTCTCTCCCAGGAACGTGGCATAAGAAGGTGTACAGCAAAGCATGGTTACTCCAAGTTCTTTCATCATCAGAATCTGGCGCTGCGTGTTTCCGCTGGACAGTGGTACAACCATGGCACCAACTTTTGTTGCTCCCTGATGTGCACCCAGACCACCAGTAAATAATCCATATCCATATGCAACTTGAATAATATCATCCTTTCCGCCTCCGGCTGCAGTAATGGCTCGTGCTACCATCTCTGTCCATATATCGACATCATTTTGTGTATATCCCGATACAATTGGTTTGCCTGTAGATCCGGATGACCCCTGTATACGAACAATTTCTGATTTTGGTGCTGCAAGTAACCCGAATGGAAACTCATCACGCAAATCGGTTTTTTCAATGAACGGTAAAAATTTCAGATCTTCTAATGTCTGAATATCCTCTGGTTTAACTCCCCTGGCATCCATACGTGCACGATAAACCGGTACATTCTCATACTCAAGCTTTACTGTCTCACGAAGTCTTTTGGTTTGTAATTCGCGTAATGCATCACGGTTCATACATTCAATTTGGGGATTATAAATTCTGTGTTCTATTGGTCTTGTTTTCATTCTTGCTTTTACCTCCATTAATTAAATTTTTCGAGGACCAGACAATAAAAAAAGCCCTGTCCTCTGTTACACAAAGGACGGGCTGTATATACTACTTCCCGTGGTACCACCTTATTTTAATGCCCTCTTGCGAAAAGCATCCTCATCGGGTACGGCAACTGCTTATACCCTATCGCTATAACGGGCGAAACCGTCACTGCCTACTCAAACATGATTTCAGCGTGCTGCTCTCGGGATGAATTCAGAATGCTTATCCTTATCGGCCTCGCACCTTCCGCCAACTCTCTTAAAAGGCTTCTGCAGACTTACTACTTCCCGGTCATGGCATTTATCATTTTTAAATTCTATTCCAATAACCGAATGTTTGTCAAATATATTTTTTAACAATAGTGTGACTTAAACCATAAGTTTGCCCAACCGAATAAGCACAAACCTGCCTCCGCGGTAAATTTGAAGAAAAGAGATACCCGCGGATATATGGCGAGGATTTATGAGGGATGTACCGCGTCATTCTTATAAAAAGTTTTAACTGCAGAGTATCATAATCTCCTGTTCCGGAAACATAAAGGTTTTATCTATGATAGAAAAAGCGGCCTGATTCAGACCGCTTTGAAATACATAGTACGCGATAAAATGAATTTTAAATAACGCAACTTATTTGCTTATTTCCAAATAGAATCACCAGGAATGATTTTCTGATGACATATATCATCGCCCATTTTTATACTTTTCAATAATTCCACATCGACCTCACAGCCGAAGGCTTTCTCGAAAAGGACTTTACTGTACCCTATAGTGCATTGACACCAGGTATCCGTATCTAACTTATCCACCTCGGCAAGCATAGGACAAGGGCAAAACGGAAATTGCAGATAGAGTTCCCCATTTGTACAAGACAGGCCGGCTGCCTTTGCTTTATCCTGGTTAGCGAATTCTTCTAAATCAGACGATGATTCAACCAGCTCTTTCACCAGCGCTAATTTTTCGTCCATCCCATATCCACATTGACAGTTCATTCTGATTTGCTTAACGGCAGACTTGTCAAAATGGTTTCCTAGTCTGTTCATAGTGGATTTAACCCATATCGCATTATCCTCTGATGAAGACAGTTGGTGTTCTCCATATACAATTTTTGTTGCTGTTTCATCATCGCTGGCAGCTTTTATGGCACTGAAAATTACCTGCTCCTGGATTTTTCTAATATCAAACATCATAAAACCTCATTTCCTCAATTTAGTATGAATTGTGGTTTTTGAAGTTGTATGAATACAAAAACACACCAAAACAGTGTGTAGATGCAATAAGGCATTGCCACACAACTTATCCGCTATTCACCATTATTCAAATGCATAACATACCACGTCTATAGTTAATAGCCGTAATTAATATGTTTCTTTGAAAATTAGCGATAGATTGGATCAAGCATGTAAGTAATGTCCTTCAGTATTAAGATTTTTTCAAAATTAAATGGTCGGGATGACAGGATTTGAACCTGCGGCCTTCTGGTCCCGAACCAGACGCGCTACCAAGCTGCGCTACATCCCGACACGCATGTAATATAATAGCAAAAAATCACCCGATAATCAATAAATAAATATCATTCATCAGTTATATCTTGATCCATAAAACAATTGTCCGATCAGATTGAAAAAAACGACTGATGCGTAAAAAAGCAATAAAACACCTATGAACGATACTAAGGGAATGAAGCCTGTAATCAAAAAACAAAATGAACAAACGACTACCATGGCTACATATGCCGGCAGATAATACTGCATTACTGCCGTGGTCTGCTCATATATAACCTTAACTTGCAAAGCATCTGTTAAATCGCGCTTTATACTATAGCTGGCCAATGCCGCAGGCAGCAATAACCCGGCCAGCAATAACAATATCGAAGCTATTATTGTGCCAATAATCGGTATAAAGCTTAATAAGGGAAAAAGGATCAATGGTATCAGCAGGTAGACAATAATTATCAGCAGTACAAAAAAACCATCTTTAATCAGCTCTCCCCAATCCTGCCATTCAGGTAATTCTGCCCGGCCCTGCATGCCTAATTGTAAACAGTTCAGCAAATATCCCAATGTAAGCAGATTTAATACCGGGACCAGGGTAATTACGCAGCCTATTATTATTTTTTTGACCCAGTCTTTATCTGACAGGGGAAATTTTAAAAACGCAGCCAAGTCCATAACTAAAATCCCTCCTTAAGAATAATTATATAATAAAGAAGGTCAGTTATGCCTATTTGAAAATAAAAAGGGGGCCTATCCCCCCCCAAACAGCTTAAGCTTCGGTTCTCGCTCTTTATATCTGTCCTGAATGGCTGAAACTTTTTCAGCCCAGTATTGAATTTTTTTGACTGCATCATCTTCAGCAGCCGAATCAACTTTTACCACTTCGGTATCATTGATTTGAATGCCGATCTGATAATAACCATTTTCATCGGAGCGAATCATCAGTCCAGGTATCTGGTCCTTTTCCAGTAATCCGATATTAAATTCGTCCATACTCATTACAGGAGTTTCATAGCTGACTCTATCACCCATGTTTTTGCTTCCTCCTATATATATTTCAAACTCTCGTGATTACTCTGCTGCTGCTTTTTCATGTCCTGAATATGGGGAGCTATCTGATGATAACGGTCATGTACATCGCTGTCGTTTGTCTGATCTACTATCAATACTGTATTTTCGCTTAATTGTAAGGCAATATTATAGATGCCGTTTTCACTGTCAGATGCCGCTATCAATCCTTCATATTCTTCTTTGCTGAATTCGCCTTGTTTGATGATCGCACTTTTATCAACAATTTGTCCTTTTTTGACTTGCAATTTATATTACCTCCTATATACCGAGTTATTTTATTTTCCCCGCTATATAGTCTTTTATGTAAAAGTTTATCCACAACTTTTAATCAAATTGAGCTTCTGTTCTCTGGTCATCTTTTTTATTGCGATTTCTCTTTTCAAAGCTTCACTGACCGTATTTTTTTCTTCCTGATAGACGAGTTTGACCGGCAGTCGGGCCCGGGTATATTTGCTGGCCAGTCCCAGATTATGCTGTTCGATCCTTCTCTGCACATCAAGCGCATAACCGGTATATAAAGTATTATCACTGCATTTTAAAATATAGACATAAGGCATGTTGCTCCTCCTTCAAGCTATATAAACAGAAAAAACGGGGTTCAGCCCCGTTGCCAGTTTGTCAAATAAGTTGGCAGACCGAAGAAAAAAAGTGAATATCGAGGCACGAGCAAGCCCCGCGATTGAGGCGTACTGAGGTACGGCGACTGAGCGGGGCTTGTGATGCAACAATGAGATTCGCTTTTTTTGGCGGTCTGAAAACGGGGTCCAGCCCCGTTTCATCTTTATATAAGACATTTAAAATCTGTGATGGGTCACCCTGAGCGGCAGATTAAACTTATGCGTTATAGTATTGCCGATCTCTTCAATATTTTCCAGGGTAACATCGATAACCAGGCATTTAAGCTTGGCGTAGATCCGGTACGCATTATCTATTTCTTCTGCAACCAAATCATCTATAGTTTCAAATTCCTCTGGCACATCGAAACTGCGCAATCTTTCCCGTCTCAAATTGAGCAAGGTCTCGATATCAATAGTCAAGCCTACCATAGGAACTTTACCCTGCAGAGCCATTATTTGGTCCGGTATTTCGGTATTCAGCATAATCGGGTAATTGGCCACTTTAATTCCCAGATTAGCCAGATGCATCGATAACGGTGTTTTGGAGGTACGGGGCAACCCAAATATAATCAGATCCGCTTCATTGATAGTATCAAGATTCTGTCCATTATCATGCTCCAGGGTAAATTCAATGGCTTGCATACGGTTAAAATACTGTTCATCCATTTTATGAGTAAGACCAGTAATACCTTCTGGTTTCAAGCCGGTTTTTTCTTGAATAGCATTAAATAAAGGAGCCATAACATTGACCGGAACTACTCCTTTTTCTTTGGCTTTTTCATCTAAGAATCTGCTTAATTCAGGCTTAACGATCGTATAGATAATTATTGCATCTTCCTCAACAGCCTGCTCGACGATCTTCAATATTTGTTCTTCTTTAGTAACCCGGGAAAAACGAGTGATACTTCTTGCTATGGTAAATTGTAATACTGATGCAACTGCTATTTTTTCCGCAGTTTCCCCCACTGAGTCAGATACAGCAAATATGTGTAATTTATCAGCCATAAAAACCATCCCCTCTACTGAAGCTATTTATATCCAATGTATCTAAAATAATTATTCTACAACTACAAATACATTTCCTTTTTTTTTCGGCAGACGGGACAGGAAATGATTAACTCCAGATCAGAATCGCTCCCTCTTGTTGTTGATCAGTCGGCACATACAATGTATCTGTTGACAGCAGATCGCTTATTTCCTCAATAGAACCACAAGCTATGGAATTTTGCATAAAAGGGGCATTGGCCAGGCTTTTTTCCTGAGCATTGACCTTATAAACCTTCTGATTTATATAAAGCTTAATTGATTTGCCGCCATCAATATTAAAACTAAATAAACCGAAGCCAGCCAAGTTGTCAAAACCTGTTTCTCCCAAATCTATAGCCTGGTAATGAAGTAATTTTCTTATCTGTTCAGGAGTCGGATAAACGCCAAATCTTTTGTAACAGCGGGAATAAATCAGGGCCAGGGCACCGCTTATATGGGGTGCAGCCATTGATGTTCCTGAAAGTTCGACATACCTGTTATCAGGATAGGTGGAATAAGTATCTACCCCTGGGGCTACTATATCGATACGCTCGTTGGAATTGCTGAAGTTGGCAAGCCCAACCTGCAAATCGATAGCTCCCACTGACAGACTTTCCTCATAATAAGCCGGGAAAGACAGTTCCGGGGTGTCGGGATCACCGTCACCCGCATTACCTGCCGCACAAACTACCGATATTCCAGCCTGGACAGCCAGGGTTATTTCTTTATGCAAGCTGTTATTGGGTACCGGACCTCCCAGGCTCATATTAATAACATTTACCTTTTCTCCTCCGGGTCCCTGCCATTTGCGTGCCCAGGCTATACCCTGACTAATACTGGCATAACTGCCGGAACCATCTTTATCCAGTACTTTGACTGCGAGTAGTTTAGCCTGGGGCGCAACTCCCAGCAGTTTCCCATTGGCAGCAATAGTGCCTGCCACATGAGTACCATGTCCATTTTCATCACGATAATCTTTTTCACCTGCAATCATACTTATACCACCTATAATATTTCCGGCTAAATCAGGGTGAGTATAATCGATTCCGGTATCCAGCACTGCCACTACACAGTTTTCTCCACTTGTAACCGGCCACATTTTACGTGCGGCTATTAATGATACCCCCGGCGGTGCCCACTGCTTTTCCGACAGGGTATGCTTATAAACTGCTCCGATACCATGACCAAATAATTTCATAACATCACCTCTCTCTGCTCTATATTAAGCAGGAGCAAATGATTTGTTTCCTGGCCGGCAGAAAAATATACGGGTATCAATCACCATCACATGACTTTTGAAGCTGCTGATTTTAAAATTGACCAACGGGCTCAATTTAGCTATTATTATAAATGGGGGAACTATGAGGTGAATTATTATGCAGGAAAGTGACATCTTAGCATTAGTCTTATTAATATGCCTGGGTGTAGGTTTAATCGCCACTGTTATTGGTGTATTCTTATTTAATAATACCAACTGGTGGGATAAAATGTGAGTTCGATCCCTACTTGATTATAGTCCTCGCATTTTTTCATTTCTCAGCAGGCGTGGATCTTTTGTCCTTATTGCGTATTCAATCTGATCCAGCATCTTCTGTCTGTCTTTTGGTATTTCCCCTGTTAAAGGCAGGTAGTTCGAAGCATGGGTGCCCACAAATTTCAGCTTATCAACATCGATGTTTTCCAGTAATATTTTCATTTCCGCCAATGTTTCCAAAGGATTCAATACTTTAAATTCACCGTTTTGCACCTGCTGGAATAGTTTTGTTCCCGGCACCGGTGTTACAGTGAGCGCCGCCAGATATTGCGGTTTCATTTCATTGCATATTTTTGCAGTAGCCCAAGCATGTTCTGCCGACCTTTCCCCGGGCCCTGCCAGTCCCAGCAATACCATAGCTGATAAATTCATGCCGGCCATAATCAGATTTTGCCCGGCCTTAAGCATTTGACCGTAATTTACTCCCTTTCTTATTTCCTTCAGTAACTGCTCATCTCCGGTCTCCACGCCCAGATAAGCTTTAGTTAGTCCGGCAGCTCTAAGGGCAGTTAATTCTGATATGCTTTTGCTCAAGGTGCTGCTCGGCCCGACATAAGTACCAACATGGCGGAGGGAAGGAAAAGTGCCGAATAATTCTGCCAGTATGTTAAGCAGCATCTCGGTTTCAATAGCTATAGCATCTCCATCACAGAGAAATACTTTTTCCACATCGTGATAATATTCGCCTGCCATTTTTATATCTTCTTTGATTTCGGCGAAACTGCGCACACGGTATTTTTTATCTTTATACATACCGCAAAAGGTACATTTATTATGTGAGCAACCGATGGTACATTGCAGCAAATAGCTGTTGGCTTCACTGAATGGTCTGAATATGTTGCCTTCATAGCGCATATGGATTATCTACCTCACTTTTCCCCTGTTTCTTTTAGATTATAGCAAATACTGCCGCCTGAAACATGATTTTAAAATCCCGCCGCCTCTCGGGGAATAATTGGTTCCGGGGCAGGCAGATTAGTGGTTTGCTCTGTTTCGGCAGGGGGCGCTGTTGTTTCTGACTCATCGGGCATACCTGGCAGTTCAGGTTCGGTGTTATCCGGTGTTTCTTCCGGGTTCTCCGGGTTGGTTTCTTCATTTGTTTCTTCCGGGTTTTCTTCCGGCTCTTCATTCTCTTCGGGCAGCGGTTCTGTAACTTCCTGCGGCACAGGTTTTTGCTCCAGCCAGTAATTGTAATAGAGTTTATTCATATAATCACGCCAGATTGGAGCTGCAACAGCACCGCCATAGGTTCTGTAACCAGTAACCGCCGTATTGTCGCTGTTGCCGACCCAAACCGCCGTCGCCAGTTCATCGATATAACCTACATACCATAAATCCCGGCTGTCAGTGGTAGTTCCTGTTTTACCGGCACTGGCAACAGCAATTGCGGCACTGCTCCCGGTGCCATAACGTACTGCCTGCTGCAGGATTTCGTTCATAAGTCCGGCAACCGTTCTGGTAATGACTATATGGCTCTGCGGCTGACGGTCATAAATGATTTTGCCGTTAACATCCGTTATAGTTTTTATTATATAAGGTTCCTGGTAAACGCCTTGATTGGGAAATACGGCAAATGCAGCCGCCATCTGCAATGGAGATATACCCTTGCTCATACCTCCCAGGGCTAAAGCCAGGTTTTTATCTGCCTCAGCTATAGTAGTCACACCAAACTTTTCAATATAATCCACCCCTTCTTCAAGCCCGAGGAGGTTTAAAACTTCAACTGAAGCAACATTATAAGAGTTGATCAGGGCTTCCCGCACATCGGTCGTTTCCGGGGAAGAAGCCGAATTGTTTTCCGGGCGGAACTCTCCAAACTGGCGTGGTTTATTGTTAAGTTTGGTATCAGGATAGATCTTGCCTTCATTTAAAGCCCCGGCGTAATATAAAGGTTTAATGGCCGACCCTGGCTGACGCGGCTGGTTAGCCATATTGATCTGGTTGCGGTTAAAATCAGCCCCGCCAACATAAGCTCTTATGGCACCAGTAGCAGGTTCAACGGAGACCAGAGCTGCATCCTGCGCATTGATTCCGCGGCTGCTCAGGGATCTTACCTGCGATGCAACAGTATTTTCTGCAGCAGACTGCATATTTCGGTTTATTGACGTATGAATACTTAAGCCTCCCATATATAAATATTTTGCCCCCAATTGCTCTTCCAGCAGGTAGGTTAAGTATGTCACCAGATAAGGGTGTTGGCTAAAATCCGGCTTATAGGAGCGAAAATAAACGGTTTGCGCTTTGATAGCCTCACCCCTGGCACTATCTATTATACCCTGCCCGATAAGGGTATCGATAACCACTGCCTGCCGCTTTTTCAAACCTGTATAATTAGTATCCGGCGAATAAAACTCAGGCGCCTGGATCATCCCAACCAGCAGCGACATTTCTGCTTCATCCAAGCCCGTTACATCCTTATTGAAATAAATCCTTGCCCCGGTAGCGATTCCTGATGAACCGCGTCCCATAAAAACTTCATTAAGATACATATTCAAAATAGCATCTTTACTGTACTTTTCTTCAATAGCACTTGCTATCAGCACTTCTTTTATCTTGCGGGTGTAGGTTTTTTCATTACCTAAAAACATTGTTCTGGCCAGTTGCTGGGTTATGGTACTGCCGCCTTCCGCTTTGGAACCAGCTTTGATATTGACCCATATAGCACGCCCGATCCCCTTGGCGTCAAAACCGGCATGTTCATAAAAACGCCGGTCTTCAACTGCAACAACCGCATCTTTAATAAATTGGGGAAATTCTTCACTGAAGATACGCTGATAACCAAGCCGGGTCATCTCCTGCCCGTCGCTGTAATAAACAACTGTCTGCCCGCGCGGCTGGTACTCCCAGTTGTTAATGCCGGTTGCATAGAGGAGTATTTTTGGTGTAGCATCCGTGATTGTTGCTCCAACCATGAAAAAGATAAAAAATAAAATAATACCACCCAAAATGGTACCGATTTTATTAAGGATTTGCTTCATAAAATAACCTCTTGACCGCTTTTATTTTTTTGCATTATAAACAGTATTACTCTTTCACCATATTTTACAAGTCTCAGTTTAAATAATTCTTACTTTGATTATGACAATTGGTGCCGTTAATCTCCAGTTTAACTATAAATCAATCAATGAGTTTATTATATCTGCATACTTCTGTCGTATTTTGTCTCAAATATTTTGCAATTCTATTATATTTTTAATATTCAGACTATTGCCAAAATGAATTTTGCATGGCATAATAATATTAACCTTCACCCCCAACATATAGTTAATATTCCATCACATTCCCTCTCCACATGAGCCCACCCCGGGCTCATGTTTAGTTTCTGGGAATTTTCTTAAACTGATTCTTATTTTACCTAAAATAGCAGTTTATTAAGAATGGTATTTGCTTTACAATATAAAAAATAGATGTCTGATTTTGTCCTGCTATATATCAAACACAAATTTTTTAATAGAATTTGGGGAGGATTATAAAAAATGGAGAAAAGGTTGCCGGAAAGTAAAGTTATTGTTGTAACATCAGGTAAGGGGGGGGTCGGCAAAACTACTACTGTTGCCAATGTAAGTTCTGCTTTGGCTAGGCTTGGTTACAAAATAGCAGTAATGGATCTGGATATCGGGCTAAAAAAACTTGATCTGCTGCTCGGCCTGGAAAACCGGGTAGTATACGATATTGTTCAGGTAATTGAAGGAGAATGTACATTAAAACAGGCTCTGGTAAAGGATAAACGTTTTCCTTGTTTACATATGCTTCCGGCGGCACAGACCAGGAATAAAGATGATATTACCCCTGAACAGGTAAAAGAGGTTTGTGCGCAGCTTAAACCTGATTATGATTTTATATTTATTGACTGTCCGGCTGGAATTGAACAAGGCTTTAAGAATGCCATCGCTGCTGCCAACAAGGCAATAGTAGTGACTAATCCGGAAGTTTCAGCAGTCCGTGACGCCGACAGGATAATCGGCATGCTGGAGTCAGCCCAGTTTAATGACATTTCTTTAATAGTAAACCGTATCCGTCCGGAAATGGTAAAAGAGGGAAATATGCTTTCCATTGACGATTTGGTGGAACATTTATGTATAGAACTATTAGGAATCGTACCTGAAGATAAAAGCGTTATAATTTCAACCAATAAGGGTGAACCCATTATACTAAATGGAAAATCTGCTGCTTCTAATGCCTTTAACAATATTGCCCTGCGCTTAAGAGGTGAGGAAGTTGCTTTTCCTGCTGTCGAAGAAGAATCTGTCTGGCATAAGCTGAAAAGCTTTTTTACCAAAATGTAAGGGGGTAAGAACATGTTAGAATTAATTAAGAAAATATTTTCCCAATCCCAGACTTCCAGCCGCAATCAAGCTAACGAACGTTTACGCGTAGTTTTGACCCATGACCGGATGAATGTATCTTCCCAGGTATTAAATGATTTGAAAATAGAAATAATTGAAGTCATTGCCCGTCATTTTGATATCGAAGGATCGCCTGAAGTTAACCTGATCACTGAAGGTCGTCATGCCGCCCTTGATATAAATATCCCTATTAAAGGGAGGTAATTTGCTGCATGATAAAAATAAAAGGGGTCAACGGTAATTTGGTTTTTGTTTTTGGGCCGGGAACCTGCGCTGAATACCTTACGTATCTCTCCAGTCATTTAGCCCAAAACAATGCTCTTTTTGCCGGCTCTTCGGTTTATTTCAAAGGTGACGGGCTCAAAAATCTTTCTCATCAGGAAATAGCTGCCCTGCAGAAATTATGTCTGGAAAACGGCCTGCTTTTAAATAATAATGAGCCGGAAAAAATTGCCCTCAAAAATGAAACGGTTCGGGAGAAAACAGTGCCAACGCCGCCGGCCGGGCAGGATGTTTTTCTCAACCGTCATATCCGCAGCGGACAAAAAGTCCATGCTGACGGCTCCCTGGTTATTTGGGGAGATGTTAACGAAAGCGCTGAAATAACTGCAGGCGGTGACATAATTGTACTTGGCAAGCTGGCAGGGATTGCCCATGCCGGGTGTTTCGGCCGGGAAGACAGCGTAGTTTTTGCCTTAAATCTGGCCCCCAGCCAAATCCGTATTGCTGATAAAATATCCCGTTCCTCAGGTGACAAATCAAAAAATTTCAGCCCGGAAATAGCTTATTTGGACGAGAAGAATATTTGCATCAGCAAGTATTCAGTACGTAAAGGTAACATGGGGGCTAAAAAATAATTAAATTATTACCAAAAGCCAACTGCTGTAACGTTCAAGCAGTTGGCTATTTTTTATCTTTGGATTTATTTTCTTTCTTAGCCAGTGCTTCTTTAAATGCATCGCTTAAATTAGTTCTTATTTCTTCTTTATCGCTATATTGGGCAATAAGTTTTTGCTCGTAGTGACTGGCACCCCGGCCCTTTTTAAAAATATCTGTATCTTCGTTCTTTTCCGGTTGACGGTGCCCGCAGTTCCTATCCGGACAAACCAGCATCTTACCTTTTTTGCCATTCACCAGCAGCATATTTTTACCGCAGGCGGGGCATTTGCTGCGGCTGACATTAGTGGCCTTATAACTGGCATCATCGGCAATTACCTTTTGTACCATTTCCAATGTACTATGGCGGATACCGGCAATAAATTCACTGCTGCTGCCTTTGCCGCTGGCAATGTTATTCAAACGCTGTTCCCACTCGGCAGTCATTTCCGGCGAACGCAGCGAATCCGGAGCCAGAGCTATTAATTGGATACCCTTGTCAGTAGGTATCAGGGTTTTTCCATGGCGTTCGATATAAAAAGAATTGACCAGCTTTTCTATTATTTCAGCCCTGGTAGCTGGTGTTCCCAAGCCTCTTCCTTTAATAGTTTCGCGCAGTTCTTCATCCTCTATATACTTCCCTGGTGATTCCATGGCTGTCAGCAGAGATGCCTCAGTAAAACGAGGCGGAGGTGCAGTTTTAGCTTTGTTTATTCTGACAGACTTAAGTTCTTTGCGGGCGCCCTTTTGCTGAGCAGTTAAATTTTGTTCCGGTATTTCTTCCGCATCAGTTTCGTTTTTTTCCGCAATCACCCTGGTCACTGCTTTCCAGCCCAAATCCATGGTGCGCTTGCCCCGGGAATGAAATTCTTCTTCATTAACAACTGTAATCAGGGTCACCTGTTCATAAATATGCGGCGGATACAAGACTGCCAAAAATCTTCTGGCGATCAGATCATACAGTTTTTTCTCTTCTGCCGATAGTGCAGCCAGATTCAAAGGTTGTTCCGTTGGAATTATAGCATGATGGTCACTGACTTTGCTGTTGTCCACCAAACGTTTACCAGGATTCAATTTTTTCTGCAGCAGTGCCCTGGCAAATTCAGCATAAGGCCCAACTCCCATAGCTTTTAAACGCGCCGGCAAAGTCGGTACAATATCAGAACTGATATAGCGGGAATCAGTACGGGGATAGCTTACTAATTTATGTCGTTCATATAGATCCTGCAGAACCGATAATGTCTTTTGGGCGGAAAAATCAAGGCTCCGGTTAGCATCCCTTTGCAGTTCGGTCAAATCATATGCCAGCGGCGGAGCTTCACTTTTGCTGCTTATTTTAAGCTCACTGATAAGCCCGGTTTTTCCCTGTAAGCGGGCGGCAATTTCCCTGGCCCTGGCCTCATCGAAAATACGGCCCTGCCCTTTTTTATCCCGCCAGTCACCAAAATAATCGCCAAAGTCAGCTCGCAGTGTCCAGTAGTCAACCGGCTTAAAGACCTGTATTTCTTTTTCCCGGTTAACGATCATGGCCAGGGTAGGTGTCTGGACCCGCCCGGCAGTCAGCTGGGCATTATATTTGCAGGCTAAAGCCCGGGTTACATTTAATCCGATAAGCCAATCAGCCTCCGCCCGGCAGACGGCTGCCGCATATAAATTATTGTATTCAGCACCGGGCTTAAGCCTGGAAAAGCCTTCCTTTATGGCACCGTCAGTTTGGGAGGAAATCCACAGACGTTTAGCAGGTTTCCGGCAATTGGCTTTTTCAATTATCCAGCGGGCTACCAGCTCACCTTCCCGGCCGGCATCGGTGGCAATAATTAATTCATTTACATCTTTTCGGCCCATCAGATCTTTGACTACCCGGTATTGGTGACTGGTTGGTTTGATAGTTTTCAGTTTCATCTTTTCCGGCAGCATCGGCAAATCTTCCAGGCGCCACTGCTTGTACTTCTCATCATATTCATGCGGTTCACATAATGTTACCAAATGGCCCAAAGCCCAGGTAACTATATATTCAGGCCCTTCAATATAGCCTTTGTTTTTGGCCTGGCAGTTTAATACCCGGGCAATTTCACGGGCAACGCTTGGTTTTTCCGCTAAAACTAAAGCTTTCATAAATTCTCCTTATTCCACCATCAATGATTGCTGATATTTTTAAATCATTGATCAATCAAAATACGTTCACCATGACAGTAAAGATTAAAACGCCCTCCCCGCGCAAACCCAACTACTGTTAAACCCAATTTTTCAGCTGTTTCCACTGCCATCAGGGTAGGCGCAGAACGTGATAAAACAAAGGGGATCCCGTTGCGGGCGGTTTTTATTAAAATTTCTGCTGCTATACGTCCGCTGAGCAGCAGGCATTTATCACTAAGGTCGATCTGCTGCAAAAATGCCTGGCCGATGACTTTTTCAACTGCATTATGGCGGCCGATGTCTTCAAAACGGAACAGCAATTGCCGGTTATCTGCCAACCCGGCACTATGAACTCCGCCGGTACGCTGAAAAGTATAGGAGGCAGCGTCCAGTTCATTTATAACCTTCAGCATATGGGCGGGAGTATAATGCACACAGTCATCCCCTGCAGGCAATGGCAGCAAAGGCAAACCAGCCCGCCCCCGCCCCAGGCAGGTGTTTATTCTGATCGAAGCAGCAGCTAAATCTTGATGAGACTCCGTTTCTATTTTAATGCAGCAAGGATTGTCCGCATTGATCGATCTTATATCCCCGGGTATTTTTATATAACCTTCACTGAGCAGATATCCAACCGCCAGTTGGGTGGTGTTCTCCGGAGAACAGGCAATATTGACCAGCTCAACCCCATTTAATATAATCTGCAGATTTTCTTCGGTCACCAGATAGTCTTTAACAACCGACCATTTACCCTGATCATAAACTCTTATTTCCCGTTCTTTGGTTATGTGCATGACTTCACCCCTTTATTGGCTGCCGGCTAAATGTTACTTTCCCATAATTAAACCATATTTAGTGTCTGCGGGCCATTAAAAATGTATAATAATATAGCAATACTAATGGCTTAAACCTGATAGCCCTGCATAGATTGGCAAAATTTAAGAAAAATAAGTATTATAAAATAACCACTACTACAAAGTAAGGGGGTATTATTATGGATGACAACAATATAGGGTATTATCATAATCTGCGCCAAAGAGTTGTGAAGTGGGCAGCATCACCCGAAGGTCAGAAAAATAAATGGTTGGAATATATATTGATCGTACCGGACATGTTTTATCTATTGGCAAAACTGATCTCGGATCCTGAAATGCCGGTAAAGAACAAAGCCAAATTAGGTATCGCCCTTGCCTATTTTATAAGCCCGATAGATATTATCCCCGAGATGCTGCTTGGCCCTTTGGGCTTTACTGATGACCTGATAATAAGTGCCCTGGTATTAAACATCCTGCTCAATGAAACTGATCCGGAATTGATTTTAAAGCACTGGGCAGGAGAGGAAGATATTCTGCTGCTGATAAGACGCATTTTGGAAACTGCCGAGCAGATGGTAGGTAAAGGAGTCTTAGGCAAAATTAAAGCGGTACTTAATATAGCCAGCAAATGAAAAAATGATAATTTTAATTTCTTAAGGAACTGATTAAAAACACAATTAACCCTATAATTCCTGCAGAAAATCCTATGATTCCAAGAAACGCGAATTCATCAACTGCCGGGGAATGATTAGTCTGCAATACCAGTGCCGAACCTATCAAAGCCCCGGTAGTTATCACCGCAAAACCCAGACGGCTTACCAGCTGGGTTATCTTGCGGTTAGCCCTGGGAGTGAACTCCATCTGAAGATTTACACTTAACCTGCCGTCACCAGTCTTTTTTAACAGCTTATTAAAATTCATGGGCAGGTCAGTCAGTGGTTTGATATCCTGGTAATAGTGATTCTTAATATAGCGGGCAATGCTATTCGGTTTCAGGCGCTCAGCATATACTTTTTTGGCCAGCGGACCTGCTACTTCGCTGAAATCAAAATTGGAATCGAGTTTTTTACCTAACCCTTCCACAGTGATCAGGGCCTTCATTAACGAAGTAAGATAAGGAGGCATTTTAAGCTGATAACGGTAAGCCAGATCCATTATGTCAGTACGCATAGTTTTAATATCAATATTCCCGATAGTACGGTTCATCAATCCATCCAGCAGTTCTCCCAGATCTTCAGAAAAAGCTTCGATGTCATCAATGTTTTCCAGAATGCCCATATCTCTTAGAACCGAGGTCGCACGATAAGGGTCTTTTTTGCTGATTGCCATCAGCAATTCACCGATAAACATCAGCCGTCTTTCACCCAGATAGCCTATTTCGCCGAAATCGATAAAAGCGATAGTATGTTCGTTGACCGCCAGGATATTGCCCGGATGAGGATCGGCCTGGAAAAAACCGTGCAATAAAATCTGGGACAGAAAAGCTTCCGTCCCTAACTTTGACAGTTTATACCGGCTCCAGCCCAGTCGATCTATATTTTCAATGTCACTGAGCTTATAACCCTCAATATAATCTTCAATCAGAACCCGCGGAGTACTGTATCGCTTATATATACGAGGAATCATGACCCTTTTGTCATCGGCAAAATTATTGAATACCTGCTCAGTATTACGGGCTTCCCGCTCATAGTCAAGTTCCCGCAGCAGAGTTTTGGCAAAATCTTCTACTACAGCATTAACGCCGATCTGTCTTGCTTCAGCAGAGCGGCGCTCGGATATACGTGCCAGACCCTTGATGATCTCCAGGTCATTTCTGACAATCTCCTCAATGGCAGGACGCTGAACCTTGACTATTACATCTTCCCCGCTCTTCAGGCAGGCACGATGAACCTGTCCGATAGAAGCGGCAGCCAATGGTTCAGGATCAAAATATGAAAAAACAGCGTCCAGCGAGCCTAATTCCTCAGTTATAACCTTCGATATTTCTTCGTAACTGATAGGAGTTACTTTATCCTGAAGCTTTTCCAGTTCTTCAATGAATATGGGCGGCAAAATATCAGAACGGGTGCTTAAGAGCTGGCCAAGTTTGACAAAAGTCGGCCCCAGTTCCATTAATGCTTCGCGCAGGTTTACCGCCAAAAGATAACTGTCAGTTTTTTCCTGTCGCAAAGTACTGCCCAGAGCGGTAATAGCCGGGTCGCCCAATCCTGCTCTTTGCACAAAAAAGCCCAGTCCATGGCGGACAAAGGTTTTGACAATTTCACGGCGCCGGCGGATATATTTTAACTGCCACCAGTAATTCATTATGCTCCCCGCTTTTTATAATTCCGATTTTCCAGACATATTCGCTTCAGCACAGATAAAATCCTTTATTTTACTTTGTATGCCGGTAATCGGTCTTACTTAAAAATGCGGGCTTCTATATGATTATTGCTGCCTGGTTCCTGCAAATGATTGAAAGCCGGCCCTTCGATTATATCACCGTCAGGGCTGAATCTGGAACCGTGGCAGGGACAATCCCAGGATATTTCAGCGTCATTCCACTTCAGCTCACATCCTAAATGAGTGCAGGTTATATCCACCATGTGGAGTTCACCTTGATCATCGCGGTATGCCCCAACTCTTTGCCCATTAATCAGGACCTCTTTGGCTTCACCTTCAGCCAGTTCCACATCTTCTGGCAGATCTCCCAGTTTTCCGGTTATATATTCTTTAGCTACGTCTACACTTTCAATGACAACACTTTTAAATGCTGCCAGATTAGACCTGCTGGGATTATAAACCGGAGCCCAGGGACTGTCTCCTGTGGTAATCAAATCGCTTATTATCATGGCTGCAGCAGTTGAATTGGTCATGCCCCATTTGCTAAATCCGGTCGCTACATATATATTGGGGTATTTCTGGGTCAAAATGCCTGTATAAGGTACCCCGTCAGCAGTCATACAATCCTGGGCAGACCAGCGGTATAAAATTTCCTGAACCTCATAATTGTAGTTGGCGAAATCAATCAGATTCTGATAATGACGGTTTAAATCAGTTCCGTCGCCGGTTTTATGGTGTTCTCCGCCGATCAGTATCATTTCCCCGTCCTTATAGTACTGTGAGCGCAGTGATCTGGTAGGACTTTCAGCGTTTATATACATTCCCCCGGGGAACTTTTCTGCGGCTTTTACTCCAATAATATATGATTTATCAACATAGATCCGGGAAAAATATAAACCGCCCCCATCAAAGAAAGGATAGTGACTGGCAATTATTATTTTGTCTGCAGTAATGGTATATCCGTGCCGGGTAATGACCTGGTTCGACTTTCCGTTAATATTTACTGCAGCAGTATTTTCAAAAATAAAACTGCCCTCACCCGGTATTTTTTCAGCCAGTACTTTCAGATATTTTAGAGGATGGAACTGAGCCTGCCGGTCAAACTTCAAAGCCAATTTTACCGGGAAAGGCATAGCAAGCTTGGGTTCCAGGGAAGCTCTGATGCCAAAACCTGAGGCTGCCTGATATTCATCTTCCAGGTCTTTTATATATTTATCGTCATTAGTGTACAAATAGGCAGATTGCCAGGAAAAATCGCAGTCAATACCATGCTCCTCGATCAGGCTGGCAATCATATGAACAGCGCTTTCATTGGCATCAGCATATTGATGAGCCAATTCTTCCCCCATTTCTTTTTTTATCCGGGCATAGATCAAAGAATGCTGCGAAGTTATTTTTGCGGTAGTATGGCCGGTAGTTCCTTGCAGTATACGGTCAGCTTCGACTATCACTACCTTTAAGCCTTGCATTTTTAAAAGAAATGCTGCTGTTATCCCGGCCATTCCACCGCCAACTATAGCAACATCAGCCTTTATATCTTCCTTGAGCTGAGGAAATTCATTTACTTTGACCGAATCGAGCCAGTATGGTTCGGTACCGCTCTTAAATCCATATACATCTGAATCCATTATTTCCCTCCTTGCACAGCAAATTTGTATTATTATAGCTTGTGCTGATGCTTAATAAGTATACGGTTAAAACTGCCGGTTAAATTTTCAGCCCATGAATTAAAGCAGCATACCGTAAAAAAGAACTGCTTCCATACGACTCCCTGTTTTGTTTGCATCTGAAGCATTTTTAAACTAAAATTAACGGAAGTTATGGTCTTTAAAGTTTGACCAGGAAAGGAGCGAAGGCTTTTGGAAGAGCTTCTGATAGTTATTTTTATTACAGTTCTGCTGTTTGGTCTGGGTGCCCTAATAAAATATTTTAAGATTTATAATTTGATTTCCGGTTATAACACTTTGCCGGAAGAAGTAAAAGCGCAGGTCGATGCGAAAAGCCTGGGGGATTTCTCGGGCCGGCAGTTGATGGTTATGTCAGTAATGCCTTTGCTGGGTTATCTGCTGAAAAAGGCCGGGTTTATATGGGGAGTGGAAACCGGTTTCGGGTTGTTGGCAATAATGGCCTTATATACGGCCGTCAAAACCAATAAATTTATTCCGCCCCATGTCAGGAATAACCGGGCCAAATTTGGTGTATTATTTTCAATAATCATTACTGTGGCAGTTATTGCTGCAGTTGCGTGGACAGCTATGCCGCCTGAATTCAGTTTGGAAAGTGAGCAGTTAAAAATTGCAGGCGCCTATGGAGTGGATATTAAATACCATGAAATTACCGGACTTGAGCTTAAAGATGAAATACCTGAATTCAATTTGCGAACTAATGGTGTGTCACTGGGGCCAATTGCCAAGGGCCATTTTAAATTGGCCGACGGCAGTAAATCATTAGTTTTCCTGAGTTCCAAACAAGGCCCGGTAATCATTATTGAACGACAAAATGAAGCGTAAGCAGTTATATTAAATTTCAAAGACCCGGCCGAGACCAGGTCACTTTATAAGCAATTAAAAAGCAACGTGCCTTAAATCCTGCTTTTAATAACAGTGCCGCAGACTTTAAAAACAATCAGGAATAATTTGCTCAGGAATCAACCGGTAAGGACTTTTTGAGACTTTTTATTTTTATACCTGGCAGCTATCTTTTCGGCCCGCTCACAGACAGCTTATCATTTTAAGAGGTGGGCCTTCTCGCTCCAGTACATGTCGGGCAAAAACTTCGTCCTTAAGCCACATTTCCTGTTCATCCCCGGCAATGATGACCGGCATTCGGTTATGCACCGGCTGCACCGAGCGGTTGGCGGCAGTGGTAAGAATAACAAAGGCCGGCAGTTCAAAACCTTCCTTTTTATAGAAAGTATATATTCCGGCCATATAGAGCACCGGTGTTTCAGTTCGGCTGAAGATATATTTATCCTTGTGCTTCTTGTTCCCCTCATGACGCCATTCATAAAAACCGCTGGCAGGTATTATACAGCGCCGCTTCTGCAGGGCCTGGCGGAACATCCCCTTTTCTTCCGCCGTTTCACTGCGGGCATTTATTATTACCCCGCTCTCCTGCCAGCGCGGGAAGCCCCAGCTAAATAAATACGGCCGCAGTTGTTCTGCCTCCAGAGCAATGACCGGAACGATATCAGTGGGAAAGATTTCGCCGCTTTTCATTTGTCCCAGTTCAGGTTGGCCGGCATAACGGCGATTGATCTCGTGTATGATTTCCCGCATTTCAATAATTTCTTCCTCAACAGAAATCAAATAACGGCCGCACATTTTAACCACCTTTCCTTTCCATAAACCAACGGTCTTCCTCCAGGAAAAGATAGACCTCGTTGCCGCTTACTTTACAGGTATAACGTATACCAGTTCCTCCCGCTTTCAGGCTGGCTGCCCGGCGGATATCCGTAACCCGTTCTATTTCATACTCCCGTCCATCTTCCCATACCAGGGAAACAGGTTTAAATCCGCCATCGGGATAAAAAACTGCCTTAACGCTCAGGTATATTTTATTAGGATTATTATAGCTTTTTTCCTTCATTACGGTAATTTGCCTCCCTTAAAAAATGCCGTTGGGTGGATAACATGTTCTTCTTTGGGATTTATGATGCCTAAATCAGCATCCTTTAACAGGACTGCCCGCTGAACCGAAAAATGGCCGAAACGGCGTCGCAAGATGTCGACCGTTTCTTCCAGCTTTTCCTGTTTCATCCGCCTTTCTTCATCTTCAAACAGCGAAAGCTGCTCCTGGCTGTGGGCAGCGATCAAATCACACCCGCGCACCCCCACGCTGCGAATCGGTTTGTCCCAGGCATATTTGGCTGAAAAAATCTGCATCGCCTTTTCCGCCAAAGTTGTGGATACATTAGTCGGTTTAAGAAATTTGCCCTGGGCTTCAAAACTGAACAGCGTATTGTCCCGGATATGGATCTGGACAGTGCGGCACTTGAATCCATGTTCCCGCATACGCGCCGCTACGCTTTCACTCAAGACATAAAAAATCATCTGCACATCGTCATTGGTGTTTAAGTCGCGGGGAGTTGTGATGCTGTTGCCCACGCTTTTTATCAGCCCTTCTTCCCCCAGGCGGGTAACCGGGGAATCGTCCTGCCCATTGGCAAAAGACCATAAGACTTCCCCCCACTTGCCCAGCCTGGAGCGCAGAAACTCAGGGTTGGCATTGGCGATATCGCCGATAGTATTGATACCATAACGCCAAAGCTTACGTTTGGTGGCACGGCCCACATAAAGCAGATCTTCGGCAGGCAGGAGCCATACGACATCTTTATAATTATCCCGGGTGATGACAGTGGTAGCATCAGGTTTTTTCATATCACTGCCCAGCTTGGCAAATATTTTATTATAGCTGACCCCCACTGATGCAGTTACTCCCATCTCCGCCTTGATCCGCTCCCTGATTTCATCAGCGATCTGTATGCCGCTGCCGCATATGCTGCTGCGGGCTACATCAAGCCAGGCTTCATCCAGGCCAAAAGGTTCGATCTGGTCGGTATAATCAGCATAAATCCCCCGGGCCAGACGGGCAAAACGCAGATAAAGAGCAAAATTGGGCATGACCACAATAAGACCGGGACATTTTTGTTTAGCCTGCCATATGGCTTCACCAGTTTTGATGCCGGTCGCCCTGGCAGGATAATTTTTGGCCAGGACGATTCCGTGCCGCGCCTCCGGATCACCGCAAACCGCCACCGGCTTATTGCGAATCTCCGGACGATACAGACATTCTACTGAAGCATAAAAGTTATTAAGATCCGCATGCAAAATAACCCGCTCCATCGTTTCAGGACTCCCTCCTGTGCAGAACATTTGTTCTATTATGATAATTACTTTTGTTGTGTAAGTCAAGATGGGAAAAATAATTGGCAAAAAGACTCAGGACAATACCGTTCTTTTAGGTTAAACTGAAATAGCTATTTATCAGCAGCCAATTTTTTTTGCAGAAAGGTAGATTTTTTTATGATTCGGAATCATTATGTTTGGGACTGGACAGCCCGTGACCTCTGGTCGGCAGTCACCCATTTGGCAGGCTTGCTGCTGGCAGTTATCGGCACCATATATCTGCTGCCGACAGGCTATAAGGCAGGCGGAATATTGTTCGCAACAGCTTTTGGGATATACGGAGCTTCAATGATTTTGCTCTACCTGGCCAGCACCCTTTATCATTGGCTTAGAATAAGTGAAAAAGGCATTCTGGCCCTGCGTAAGCTTGACCACGCCATGATATATGTGCTTATAGCCGGAACCTATACTCCTATCTGCCTTATTGGCCTGTCAGGAGGATGGAGAACCACTCTGTTGGCAGGAGTCTGGGCCATCGCCATCGGCGGGATCCTCTTGACTCTTTTCTATTTTTCCGCTCCCCGCTGGCTGACTACCGGTATCTATATCTTTATGGGCTGGCTGGCTTTGGCGGCTATCATCCCGCTGAGCCATACTTTGCCCGTGGCTGGTTTTGTCTGGCTGCTTACCGGGGGGCTTTTCTATACAGTCGGAGCAATTATTTACGGGGTCAAGCCTGCCATAATTGACCTGCCCGGCTTCGGCTTTCATGAAGTCTTTCATCTGTTTGTCCTGGCTGGCAGCGCCTGCCATTACCTTTTGATGCTGCTGGTCTTAGCAAGAATGTAAGGCACAGCATGAAAGGATCGCGATCGAGATGTACATAAGGTACATCGATTGGAGCGGTACTTTCGTGTTAACGCAATGATTGGCCGTTTTTATCGCTTTAGATTACTGCAATGGCTGCTGGAAGTTCTGATTGATCTGCTGCTGGATCTTCTGCAGCCCCTGATCAAAAAACTGTTGATCAGTGGGATTGAGCATAAACAGCAGCTGCTGCAGTTCTCCGACATGGCGCCTTTCTTCATCAGCAATATGATAAAGGGTTTTCTTTACTCTTTCATCCTGGGTAGCTTGGGCATGGGCTTCGTAGCCTATGATGGCTTCCATTTCTCCGACAATATCAACCCGCAGAGCCTGAATCAATTCGCTGTTGTTCATTTGTCTTGGTACATTGGCTATAAAGGGGTTCCCGAGCAAGGCCATAATAATCCTCCTTCTTCTTATTACTGTTTGTTTTGCTTAAGTACCTGATATACTTAATATCATTTGACATTTTGCCAGCAAACATACACATGTTTGGCCAAATAAATCCGGCCCACTGAACTGCTTTATTCTCCTGCAGCCGCTAAATTTATTGTATGCTATACTATAAGAAAACTTTTTATGTGAGGAAATACCATTGGAAATAACCTGGCCCTTAATTTGGGATATAATATTGCATCTGAATGATTACCTGATTTTATTAATACAGAATTATGGGAATATCGCTTATCTCATTATTTTTCTGATAATTTTTTGTGAGACAGGCCTGGTCGTCCTCCCTTTTTTACCGGGTGATTCGATGATTTTTATTATCGGCGCCCTGGGTGCCAGCGGTGAAATAAATCTTTTGGCAATAGCATCGCTGATGATGGCTGCGGCAGTATTGGGCAATGAAGTCAATTTCCGTATCGGCCGATATTTAGGACCAATAGTTTTTGAAAAAAACATTCGCTGCTTAAAAAAAGAATACTTGTATCGCACCCGGGATTTTTTCGCCCGGTACGGCAACAAAACTATTTTTATCGCCCGTTTCTTCCCCATAATCAGAACCTTTGCCCCTTTCGTAGCCGGAATCGGGGAAATGAACAAACACACCTTTTCAATCTTTAATGGAGCAGGAAGTATATGCTGGGTACTGGTATTTTTGCTGGGCGGCTATACTTTCGGCAATATACCCCAGGTGGAAAAGAATTTCACTTTATGCATTTTCGGCATTCTCTTTGCCAGTATGCTGCCGGCCATATTTGCTGCCCTGAAAGCCAGCCAGAGCAATAAAAAAAAGAATATTGTATAATTAAACAAGGAATATAAAAATACAATACGAATATATGTAATACAGCATTATATGTTGCTTCGGTAAACATTACAGCTTATTTTCCCCAGGGGATATCCAAACATGTGATATCCCCTTTTGCTTAAAATTTTTTAAAAGGAGGTATCATTGATTATGAGTCAGATCATGGAATACCAGATGTTTATTAATGGTCAATGGACACCGGGACACACAGGCGAAATGATGAAAGTCATAAACCCTTGTACCCAGGAGGTGGTAGCTACCGTTCCCCTGGGATCCCGGGAAGACGTGGACGATGCTTTGGGTTATGCCCGGGAAACTTTTGAATCAGGTGTATGGTCGAACAAACCTATCGAAGAGCGGGCTGCTGTGCTGATGAATGCTGCCATGCTCGCAGTAGCCAACAAGGACAGGCTGGCTTATCTGGAATCAATTACCTCCGGAGCTACTATGCGCCGCACAACTACGGTCGATGCCGCGGAAGTATCAGCTACCCTGCTGCTGACAGGTATGATAGCCAAGGAACTGCCCATGGTGGAACATTCCTTTTTCTCCCCTCCCTGGGTTGCACCGATGCACACCTTTTGGAAACGTGAACCGGTAGGAGTCTGCGCCGGTATTACCCCTTGGAACTTTCCTTTGATTTTAGCTATTTTTAAAATTGCTCCGGCTCTGGTAATGGGCAACAGCCTGGTAATGAAACCGGCCAGCATAACCCCGGTAACTACTCTGGAACTGGGCAAACTGCTTTTTGATGCCGGAGTCCCTGCCGGAGTATTCAATGTAATTACCGGTCCCGGTTCTTCAATGGGCAATTATATGGCCGGGCACCCTGAAGTTGACAAAATCGCCTTTACCGGTTCTACCGTGGTAGGCAAATCGATTGCTCACCTGGCTGCCGATTCTATCAAGCGGACCACTCTGGAACTGGGCGGTAAATCTCCTATACTGGTATTGGATGATGCTGATATGGAAGTAGCTGCCAACATGTGTTTGTTAGGCTTTTTATTCCACTCCGGCCAGGTATGCGAATCCGGAACCCGGCTCCTGGTTCCCCGTCATATGCAGGATGAACTGGTTGAGCTTATGATCAAAAAAATCAAGAAAATGATCATCGGGGATCAAATGGATCTGGCTACTGATTTAGGCCCCATAGCCAGTAATGAACAGCTGAAAACCATTATGAATTATGTCCAGATAGGTAAAGATGAAGGGGCTCAGCTCGCATACGGCGGTAATCGTCTGACCGAGGGCATTTATGAAAAAGGCTTCTTCTTTGAACCCACTATCTTCGTCAACTGCAATAACCAGATGACCCAGGTGCGGGAGGAAATCTTCGGCCCGGTACAATGTGTTATCCCTTATGATGATGAGGAAGAAGCGATCGCCATTGCCAATGACAGCTCTTACGGCCTGGGCGGCGGTGTCTGTAGCAAAAATGTGGCCCGCGCTCAGCGTGTCGCCGGACGTTTGCGCACTGGTACCGTCTGGATAAATACCTGGCATGTACTGCGTCCTGATGCACCTTTTGGCGGCTACAAGCAAAGCGGTTATGGCCGGGAGTGCTGCTATCACTCATTATTGGCTTACAGTGAAGTAAAACATATTTGCCAGGATCTGACCCCGGACGGCAATGACAAACTGATGAATCTACTTATCGGTTCCAATAAATAAAGGGAGAGAAAGGGAGGCTATACTATGACTATACCGAAATATTTCCTGTGGGATTACAGGAGCATTGTAGAAGCAGGGGCAGGATGTCGCACCTTTATCCCCCAAAGATTTGTGGATATGGGCTGCAAACGGATCGCTCTTATTACTGATAAAGGCATCGTTAATGCAGGACTGATCGATGATATCAAAACTATTTTTGAACTGCAGTCCCGTCCTAAAATTGCCGGCATTTATGATCAGATTGAACCGGATGCAGTCAACACCAGGATCAACGATTGTGCCCGCTGGTGTAGGGAACTGGCAGTTGATGGGCTGCTGGCCGTAGGCGGCGGCAGCGTGCTTGATTCGGTAAAAGGGGTAAAAGCCATGCTGGGGATGGGAATTACCGATATAACTGAAATTATGCCCGGTAATATCGGCCCCTATATGCATCCCATGGGTAAACCGCTTAATATACCGCATATTGCTGTACCCACCACCGCCGGCACCGGCTCAGAATCATCACCCATAGCCGTTATATATAATGCCGAGGCTAAAATAAAAGGCGACCTTCTTCACCCATATCTGCCGGCGGATTATGCCTTTTTGGATCCGGACTATACCGTAGGACTGCCGCCTAAGATGACGGCTTTTACCGGCTTTGATGCTCTGTCACATGCCATCGAAGCCATCAGTTCACCAGGAGCCAACTGCATGATCGACGCTATCGCCATTCAGTCCGTAAAACTTATTTTTAAATACCTGCCGCTTGCAGTTGCGGACAGTAAAAATCTTGAAGCCCGCACTAAAATGCTGGTAGCCAGCAATATGGCTATCATGGCTTTTTCCATGTCCGGCCTCTTTTATCCCATCCATAACGTTGCCCATGCAGTTGGAGGGCAACTGCGTATTGCACATGGAGAAGCCAATGCAATATTGATTCCGATCCTGATGGATAAATTCCCCAAGCATTATTCAAACAGTGCCGAAGTCCTGGCTGATGCTTTCGGTTTCTCAAGTCAGGGAAAAACCGCTGAAGAAATTATTGCCATTGCAGCTGATCGGGTTCGCGACTTACAGAAGCTCTGCGGCGTCAATCAGAAGTTTGAACAGACTTTGGATGATGGCACCATAGAATTGATGTATTGGGCGATAAAATTTGATCCTTCCGGATTATTCTATCCCCTGCCCGATGATGTTATCCGCGCCTCTCTGCAGGCAGCTTTTGCATAAGAAAAGCATATTAAGGGGGCTTCTGGCAAAGAAGCCCCCTTTTTCAAACTTTTGGTCCAGCCCGTTAATACCTGTTTAATCTGTCCGGAAATAGTCAAAATAGGTTTTAAAGTCTATTCCCAAAAACTTTGTATCTGCATAACGGGAATAGATCTGCTCTTTGCCCCGCAATAAATCAGGTGCCTTAATTCCATAAATTATGGACAGCGAAGCCTCTATATAAGCCGCCAATTGGTCACAGGCCCGTACCAATTCGCCATCCAGCGGAGAATACCAATCCTGATTATATTCCCGACTGATCCCTTCCGCAGAACAAATCTGCACCTTCCCGTCCACTATCATTTTATTCTGAAATTCATCCTGCAGAAAATACATCATCTCCTGATGCCACTCCCGGGGTAAAAGGGGCAGAATTTTTTCATCGAACTGGATTTTTTCAATTTCTTTTATAATTGCTTCAAGCCCTTCCACCGCCCGCTTTACCGGAGAAACGATATCCCGGGTCAAAACTTCCGGCAAATCGTGAAACAGCCCGGCAAAATAATTGTTATAGATCCTACTCCTGCAAGCTTCCGTTTCCAGTGAAAATAAGTAGGTTAAAACAGCCACTATCAACATATGGCCTAAAACAGAAGTTTGCGGTACCCGGGGTGACTGAGCCCATCTCTGCTGGAAACGCAGCTGTCCGACCAGATCCATAAAATTGCGGTTTTTCATGCCCAGCACATACTTCTGTACACCGGATAAATCATAAAACTCCTCCACTTCATTGGCAATATTGCTGCGGGTCTCCTCCAGGCCATAAATACCCTTATTCATATGCTGAATAATATTGAACTCCCAACTGGTAGCCAGGTAATGGGCAGCTTTTAATATTCGCTTTTCCTTTGCTGAGTATTCAGGAGTACCGAAGTAGTCATTCAGTTTCTGCCAGAAATCCCCCTTGATACTTTCAACACTGGGCTGAAGCTGCTCAATGACCCAGGCATTAAGTTCATAGCTTTTTTGTTCCATCAACTGATGAAAGATATCTGGCTTAAGATCCGTCAGGATACTGCGCTGCAGGAATTCGAACAATCCTCCTTCGATCAACTGCTGCCAATCGATCACATTCCCCGGTTCATCCTCTTCTGTACGAGCTAATACATAGGCAAAAACCATCTTATGCGCCTGTTTGTCCAGTTCGCTGAAACCGGTATGAGGCCTGATATGATCATTCCAGCGCTGGATACTGGCCGGGCGGAAGAGTAATTCCAGCATCTCTTTGCTTATCATCCGTATAGTTCTCCTTTGCATTTAGTAAAATCATACTGCTCCGGCCAAAAAACTACTCCATTTCAATTTCTTCCAGATCGATGCTGTTTAAAATCTCTTTCAGTTTCAGCAGTTCATCCTGGTTCAGGGTTATTCCTTTGCCCATCTTAACATGTTCCCCGTCCCAATCGCGAATATCGATTTTGGGTTTACGTTCATTCCAACTGATCAGATTGATTTCTTTTTTCCAGCCTTTGGAGCCTTCCGACAAAACTCCCAATTCCCTTTTGACTTCAAATTTGATGTCCGCCATTTTAAGACCTCCTTTTTGAACATGCCTCTGCAGGTTATTTTTTTTCCCTCATCAGTTCTTCTATTTTATCAAGTTTCTCCAGCAGCAAATCGTATTTACGATTCATTTCTATTATGGCCTCCAACAGTTTGTCAATTTTTTTTGCCATATTATAAAAATAGGTCAGCATTTTATTTCCTCCTTTTTTGCTTATAGGTGTACTTCAACAAATACCAAAATATACCTGCCTGTTTCATCCCATTGATATGATAAATCCATAATATTACAATCACCATAACATTTTTTATTTTGCTATCATGAATTTTTGTTTATTGTTGTGTTAAAAGCATATCCTCCGGGTTTTGCTTCTCAGCAGCAAAAAATTGATGTAAAGTATTTTTAGCGTATGCAATGAGGAGCGTGATTTTTTTGCATAAAACTTTTAAAATCTCAGACCAGTTGATTCTTTTCCGCCAACTGTTGAATGACCCGGTGATTTCGCTTTGCCGGGAAATAGAATGCGGGATACCTGATAATAGAAAAACTGAATTATACTGTGCAGCATGTTATCATCTTTTTGATTATTACGACCGGATGCCGGTACTGGATAACCTGTGGCAGAATTATATCCTCGGCAAAATAATCGCTGACGAAAACCCTTTTGCTTTAGCCTGTGAGCGGGAAGAATTGAGCAGCATCAGGCCTGCTCTGCTGGAAGCGGGCGGGTATGATCTCAACTTGCTCAGACATCTTTTTTGTTTTGACTGGACTGCCCAGGGAAAGTTACTGGATCTTCCTGCTGAATCCTGGTTTGTGCCCCGTCTGAATAATAACGGCAGCGGTGATGTAGACCGGGTCTATGCCTCGGCTTTGCAGGAACTGGCGTTAAGATTCAATGAGGCTGAAGACCTTCCGTCATTGTTTTTCTCCTTTTATCACCGCTATGCCTGCGGGGATATAGCAGTCTACCGGGCCTTTCGCTGGGATGGCGCTCTGGTCGGGATAGCCTGTCCGGATCCCGTGCGTTTAAGAGATTTGATCGGTTATGAGAGCCAGAAACAGTCCCTGAAGGAAAATACTGAAGCTTTTTTAGCGCGGCGCGGCGGTAACCATGTTCTCCTGTTTGGTGATAAAGGTACCGGCAAATCTTCCTCCATAAAAGCTCTTCTGCATGAATATGCTGAAGAAAACCTGCGTATCATCGAATTGCAGCGCCGGCAACTGGCGGACTTAAACCGCATTATTGATTTAGTGCGCAGGCGCAGCGGTTCCTATATCATATTTATAGATGATTTGTCTTTCGAAGATTTTGAAGTGGAATATAAATATTTAAAGAGTCATATCGAAGGCAGCCTGCAGGCTCCGACCGAAAATGCAAGGCTATACGTAACTTCTAACCGTCGCCATATGATCAGGGAAACCTGGGATGAGCGCAATCATGCCGGTGAAGTACACCAACGCGAAGCCCAGCAGGAAAAACTTTCATTTGCCGACCGTTTCGGCCTGACCTTGACCTATACATCCCCGCTTAAAGATGAATATCTGCAAATGGTTAATGAAATGGCCAGAAAAGAGGGCCTTGAAATAGAACAGGAACTGCTCGACCGCCTGGCACTGCAGTGGGAACTAAGATATCACGGACGTTCCGGCCGCAGCGCCCGTCAGTTTATTAACGATTTGAAAGGCCGCTTATAATAAAAAATTTTCTATACCTGCCCGAGTTTTCGTTACAGGGGGGGTTGACATAAAAATTTAATTATTATATATAGATAATAATTAGCACTCGCAGGTCATGAGTGCTAAAATACAATGGTATATACAATAAATGATGCGGAGGTAATTTCAAATGACAAAAAAACAGTTTAAAGCTGAATCCAAAAGGCTTTTGGACCTGATGATCAATTCGATCTACACTAATAAAGAGATTTTTTTAAGGGAACTTATTTCCAATGCCAGTGATGCAATTGACAAAGTATATTACCGCGCCCTTACTGATGAAAATATGAGTTTCAACAAGGAAAGCTATTATATAAAAGTGACCCCGGATAAAGAAAACCGCACTTTAACTATATCTGATACCGGCATTGGCATGACCAAAACAGAACTGGAAGATAATCTCGGTGTTATTGCCCGCAGCGGTTCCCTGACTTTTAGAAAAGAGACTGAAATGGATGAAGATTACGACCTCATAGGGCAGTTTGGAGTCGGATTCTATTCGGCTTTTATGGTGGCAGACAAGGTAACCGTTATCAGCAAAGCCCTGGGCAGCGATGAAGCTTACAAATGGGAGTCAAAAGGCCCGGATGGATATACTATCGAAGCCTGTGAAAAAGATGCGACCGGGACAGATATAATAATCAAAATCAAGGAATCCGGCGATGAGGAAAACTTTGACCAATACCTGGAAGAGTACCGTCTGCGCACTCTCATCAAAAAATATTCTGATTTCATTCGCTACCCCATCAGGATGGACACTACCAGTTCCCGGCTGCAAGAAGGCAGTGAAGATGAATACGAAGATTATACCGAAGAAAAAACCATCAACAGCATGGTCCCTATCTGGCGCAAAAATAAAAATGAACTGACCCAGGAAGACTATGAAAACTTTTATATGGAGAAACGTTTCGGGTTTGATAAGCCCATTAAATATATTCATGTAAGCACAGCCGGGGCTGTAAGCTATAACGCCATATTATTCATCCCGGAAAAGATACCTTTTGATTATTACACCCGGGAATATGAAAAGGGCCTGGAGCTTTACTCCAATGGAGTCCTGATCATGAATAAATGTCCCGATCTGCTGCCTGATTATTTTAGTTTTATTAAAGGCACTGTGGACTCGGAGGATCTGTCCTTAAATATATCCCGCGAAATGCTGCAGCATGACCGGCAGCTGAAAATAATCGCCAAAAATATCAAGACTAAAATAAAAAACGAACTGCTTGCTCTGCTTAATGACGAAAGAGAACTATATGAAACGTTTTATAAATCTTTCGGACGCCAGTTAAAATTCGGGGTTTATGACAATTATGGCATGGATAAAGATATATTGCAGGATCTGTTGCTTTTCTACTCTTCAACTGAGAAAAAACCGGTGACCCTGGATGAATATATAGCCAGAATGCCGGAAGAGCAAAAATTCATTTATTATGCCAGCGGCGAAACCAACGAAAGAATTGCCAAAATGCCCCAGACCGAACTGGTAGCGGAAAAGGGCTATGAAATTCTTTACCTGACTGACGATGTTGATGAATTTGCCATCAACATCCTGATGAATTATAAAGACAAAGAATTTAAATCCGTCTCCAGCGGCGATCTGGGAATCGAAACTGAAGAAACCGAACCTGCTGAAGAGAAGGCTGAAAACCAGGAGTTGTTTACCTATATGAAAGAAAAACTGGCAGGTAAAGTAAAGGATGTGCGGGCTTCCAAAAGACTAAAAACCCATCCGGTCTGTTTATCCAATGAAGGTGCAATCACCATCGAAATGGAAAAAGTGCTCAATGCCATGCCGGTGGAGCAGGATGTCAAAGCAGACAAAGTGTTGGAGATCAATACCAAACATGATGTATTTAATGCTCTAAAAGATGCATTGGAAAATAATAAAAGCAAACTCGACCTTTATACCAGTCTGCTATATAACCAGGCTCTCCTGATCGAAGGGCTGCCGCTTGAAGACCCGGTAGAATTCACAAATCATATATGTGAACTGATGAAATAAATTTTTTAAAAATTTCATATCGATTCCACGCAGGTTTCACTTTTTGAACACAAAACGAACATAATTGTTATTTAAACTGACAATACAAAACATAATAAGCCTCTTCTTTAACTACATCTCCTCTTTTCTATTAATTAAGGCCTTGAACAAACTCCAAGGCCTTAATTGATAATTGAAGAGCTTTATTTATTTTGCTGCAAGACATTCACAAAATGGGCAAATAGCCATTTTGAATGTTTTTATTATATATTTTGATTATAATAATTGTAGTGTTTTATAAAAGGAGTACAGGTCAATGAAGAAGATACTGGTAGCTGATGATGAAGAACGTATGCGCAAACTGGTCTGCGATTTCCTGAAAAAAGAAGGCTATCTGACTTTGGAAGCATCCAATGGCCGTGAAGCTTTGAGTGCCATAGAATCAGACCCGTCGATCTGTCTGGTAATACTTGATGTAATGATGCCGGAATATGACGGCTGGGCTGTCTGCCGGGAGATCCGCAAAAACTCTGCACTGCCGGTCATCATGCTTAC
Organism: Syntrophomonadaceae bacterium; assembly: GCA_035353375.1. GTDB lineage: Bacteria > Bacillota > Syntrophomonadia > Syntrophomonadales > Syntrophomonadaceae > UBA1368. Next base: position 22,621 of record DAOPZM010000005.1, on the reverse strand, counting down.
CGCCCGGGGTGAAGAGACCGATGAACTATTTGGTTTCGAACTGGGTGTTGATGAATATATAAGTAAACCATTCAGTCCCCAGATTTTAGTGGCACGGGTAAATGCTTTATTACGCAGAAGCAATGCTGTCGGACGCATACTGCAGTCCTGGCCGGGTTTGGAAATCGACTCTGACGCCAGGCATGTATGGGCAGATGGAGAGCTGATTACTTTAAGTCTGAAAGAATTTGAACTGCTGGTTTACCTGACAGAAAATGAAGGCCGGGCTCTCAGCCGCGACCAGATATTAAATGCAGTGTGGGATTATAACTTTTATGGTGACCCGCGCACTGTTGACACCCATATAAAAAAGTTGCGTCTGAAAATGGGGTCCCGGGGTGAATACATCCAGACTGTGCGCGGTATAGGCTACAGATTTGAGGTTAAATAATGATACATTCCATCCGGCAAAAACTTTTTTTGAGTATTAGTCTTTTGATTATTTTCTTTGTAGTCTTTTCCTGGATACTTAACACCAATTACCTGGAAAGCTATTATTTATCGCAAAAGAGTTCCCAGCTGCGTGATAATGCTGAGGAAATCGGAACTCTGTTTAACGATCAGCCGGATGACCTGTACCTGGAGCTGGAATTGATGGAGCGCTATGAAAATATCAGTATCCTGTTCTTAAATAGTTCTCTGGAGCTTCAATATGCCACCTTCAGCCGGCGGGGCCCAAATCTTCGTGTTGAAATGGTTCTGGACCGTATAAAACAGCTGGGCAGCAGTGATTCTGTGGAAGAAATCAGTATCGATCCGTTTAGTGACAATCGTTCGCTGGATCTGGCCCTTCGCTTGAAAAACGGCAATTATCTGATTTTAAGTACTCCTCTGGCTCCTATCCAGGAAAGTGCCTCTATTGCCAATAATTTTTTCCTGTATACCGGCATTGCCACTTTGCTTCTGGCTATCCTGTTCGTATTTGCTTTCAGCCGCCGCTTTACCCGTCCGATACTGGAACTGAAGAATATAGCCCAGCATATGGCTCACCTGGATTTTTCCCAAACCTATGCTGTCACCACCAGGGATGAACTGGGTGATTTGGGTCAAAGTATCAATTCCATGTCAGTTCAGCTCAGCAAAGCAATTGAAGAGCTGCAGGACGCCAATGCCAGGCTGCGGGAAGATATTGAAAAAGAGCGGCAGATAGATGAGATGCGCAAGCAATTCATTTCCAATGTATCCCATGAGTTGAAAACCCCCATTGCTCTGATCCAGGGTTATGCAGAAGGTTTGAAAGTCAATGTGGTTCAGGATGAAAGTGAAAAGGATTTTTATTGCAGCGTCATCATTGACGAAGCTAATAAAATGAATAACCTGGTCAAGGAATTATTGGACCTTTCCCAGGTGGAAGCCGGTATTTTCCGTTTGGAAAAAACCCCTTTCGATTTGGCAATGCTGGTGGATAAAGTAGCCGCTAAGTATAAGCCTCTTTTCGATGAAAAACAAGTTCAGCCGGAAATCATTAAACCGGAAAAAGTGCTGGTAAATGCAGATACCATACGCACCGAGCAACTCCTGACCAACTATCTGAACAATGCTCTTACCCACCTGGATGACCAAAAACAGCTTAAGCTGACCATAGCCTCCCGGGAGGATAAAGTACGTGTTTCCCTGTTTAATTCCGGTAATAATATTCCGGACGATGCACTCGACAAGGTATTTGCCAGTTTCTATAAAGTCGATCAGGCCCGTACCAGAAGCGACGGAGGCAGCGGCCTTGGTCTGGCCGTAGTAAGGGCTATTCAGGAAAAAGGCGGTAATCTTTACGGAGTTGATAACTTAAGCGGTGGTGTATCTTTCTGGTTCGAACTGGATGCCGTAAATACAGAACCAGCCAACTAAACCATTGGCAGAAACTTTGTCCAAATTGTTCCCCTCCTGCCAGACTTCACTAATTGTTCATATTCCTTTCACATTTTCTCCATCTTTTTCTTATATGATTAATAAAATACAAAATGAAAAGCAGGTGTATATATGCATAAAAAGATACCAGCTTTGTTTCTGCTGTTAACTTTTCTGTTGCTGCCGGCGGGCTGCGATCAGACGGCAGAAACAGCCAGCAGCACCGTCAATACAGCCGCAGAGACAGTCGCTATCCCCAGCGAAGAACCTGCTCTGACCGGCAGAGTAAAAGAAATCACCGGCAACGAAGTAACTATTTATGAAATGACTGCTCCTGTTGATAATCGGATGGATGCCCAGGATAAAAGCAGCCCTGCCATCCCCGGCAATAACCAGGTTGCTCCCCCGGTCAGAGAAAAACCTTTGGATGAGGTAACTGCAGAATCAGTAAGAACTGAAACCGATTCTGCCGTGCAGGAGGGAGCCTCTTTGACTGATGTGCCAGTCACTGAAGCAACGGAGGAGACTACGACTTTTCTTATTCCTGCCGGTGCACAGATCGTTGGTATGAGTACAGGTCAGGAAGGCGCTTCCCTGCTTTCTCTCTCTGATATCAGCACTGGATCAATGATAAAGGTATGGAAAACCGGTGATACCATCACCATGGTACAGATAATGGGAGGTCAGGCCACCCAAACCCGAGAAACCGAAACCGAAAACGAACAGATGATGCCTGGCGGTCCTGACATGGGCGGTGGTGGTCCTCCCGGCATGGGCGGCGGTTCAGGAATAACCCAGGGTTTATAGGTGGTGACGTTAATATGGCTGAAAATAATTACGTTATTGATACCCGCAACCTGTATAAGATTTACCAGAATGGTGCTGAAGAACTGACCGTATTAAATGATGTAAGTATAAAGGTTTATCCGGGAGACTTCATGGCCATTCTCGGCCCTTCCGGTTCAGGCAAGTCAACTTTGATGAATATTCTCGGATGCCTGGATAAACCCAGCAGCGGTGAATATTATCTGGATAGCCTTAATGTGCTGGAGGCGAAAGATGATGAACTGGCTGAGATCCGCAATTATAAAATTGGTTTTGTTTTTCAGCAGTTCAATCTGCTGCCCCGCTTAAGTGCGCTGCAGAATGTCAGCCTGCCCCTGCTGTACCGGGGGATAAGTGAAAAGGACAGCCTGCAAAAAGCCAGGGAAACTTTAAGCCGGCTGGGCCTGGAGGATCGACTGAAGCACCATCCCAATGAACTTTCCGGGGGGCAGCAGCAGCGAGTGGCTATTGCCCGGGCTATGGTAACTGATCCTCATCTTTTACTGGCTGATGAGCCTACCGGCAACTTGGACAGCAAGTCCAGCCAGGAGGTCATGAAAATCCTGCATGAACTGCATGATCAGGGTCATACCATTGTAGTCATAACCCACGATCAGGATATAGCCAGGCAGACAGGTAAGGTAATCTATATAAGGGATGGTAAAGTATATGAAAACTAAAGACCTGAAGAATAAGCTTATGAATAAAAAATGGCCTGTTATAGTTTTAATTGTTCTTTTGGCTGCTGCAGGCGGCAGCCTGTGGCATTTCAAACACAACAGCCAGCTGGTGGAAACCAGCACTGAATTGAATGCGCGTGTAACCAGCGGAAATATAATGATAGGTTTTGAATCAGACGGCAACATCAGTTATTCCACGGTCAACCTGGGATTCGGGGTTGACGGCACCATTGCTGAGATCCTGGTTGCCGCTGGTGACGAAGTTAAAGCCGGTGATATTATAGCCCGCCTGGAAGACAGCGATTACCGCGACAAGTATGAACTGAGCGTTGCTGACCTCAGCGATGCCCAGCAGTCTCAGGTAACGAGTTTGCTGGACCAGGAGCTGAAACTTAAAAGTGCCGAGATGGAACTGCAGAAACTGCGTGATACATACCAGGAAATGGAGTCCCTGCCTGACGCTTACCCGGCAAATGAATTACGCTTAGAGAAACTGGAACTGGAAAACAAAGAGCTGGAATTCAAAAATTTACAGAACAAGTTCCAGATCGAGCAGAACAAATCTCTCACCCAGGATGAGCTTTCAGTCAAGATGGCTTTGGAAGATTTACAGGATACAGTTTTGACTGCTCCGGCCGACGGCGTAGTTTTAAGCCTGGCCAATAAAGTTGGGGAGCGTGTATCAGAAGACCAAGACTTTGCTGTAATTCATGAAAATAACGTCGTCAAGGCAGCTACCAATGTTATCGAATATGATATCGGCCAGATCGAAGTCGGCCAGAAGGTATATGTAACTGCTGAAGCATTGGAAGAGCAGCAATTTACCGGTCATGTCACTGCTGTTGATGCCTTGCCGGTAAGTGGCTCCACCGGGCTGGTCAATTATGCGGTGGAAGTCCAGATAGATGATCCTCCGGCTGAACTGCGGGACGGAATGACCTGTACCATAACTTTTGTTAATAAAGAAGTGACCGATTGCCTCTTAATACCTTACCAGGCAGTACGGATGGAAAACGGCAAACAGCTGGTCACTGTAACAGGTGAAAACGGTCAAAAGACTGATAAGGAAATTGTAACCGGCTTCAGTGACGGCACTGATGTCGAGGTAATACAAGGCCTTGACTTAAATGAAACTATAGTTTACACAAAGAAGTAGGTGGAACTGTGCAGATCAAACAACTGATCAAATTGGTCATAACCAATATTTATCAAAATAAAGTGCGTACCTTTTTAACTACCCTGGGCGTTATCGTCGGCACTGCCACCATTTTTCTGGTTGTCGCCATAGGAACCGGGGCCGAGGAGCAGGTAAATGAACAGTACTCGCAGTTAAATGTCGGCACCATAATAGTTGGCGCCTTTTCCCGGGGTACTGCTGCTGACCCGTTGACTGCTGAAGATGCAGCTCAATTCCTGGAAAGCGATTATATTGAATATGCTTTCCCGGTTTTGCAGGGCATGGGAGATATAACCTATGAAAACTATTCTACTCAAGGCAATTATTCAGCTGTCAGCTCCGATTACCAGACTGTAAACCATCTGACGGTCCAGGAAGGCCGCGGACTGGAAGCAGCAGATGAGACTGAAAAGAACAAGGTAGCAGTACTGGGCTATGAATTGGCCAATACTTTAACTGACGGAAATCCTTTGGAAATCGTGGGCAAAAACATTACTATCAGCCGGCGTAAATTTGAAGTAGTAGGAGTGAATGAGCGCAGAGGCGACAGTGCTTCCATGATGGGTTATGACAATGCTGCACTTATCTCCTATTCGGTAGCTGAAAAATACCTCCTGGGTACCCGGGCCAATCCCACTATAGTAGTGCAGGCCAAAGACCTTGACAGTGTTGAAGCCGCCATGACTGATATCGAGTATATTCTGGACGATACCCACCGGGCAGGGGGCTCTGACCAGTTTCGCATCATGGATGCCGGCAGCAGTTTGGTGGCTGCCCAGGAATCAGCCAGTACCCTTTCCATGTTGCTGCTTTCGGTGGCAGTTGTAGTCCTTATAGTAAGCGGTATCGGCATTATGAATGTTATGTTTGTGACTGTCAAAGAGCGAACCCGTGAAATCGGCATACTGCGCGCTATCGGCGCTAAAAAGCGCGAAGTCTTAAGCCAGTTCCTTATGGAAGCGGTGGTTATCAGCCTGGCCGGAGGTTTGATTGGAGTAGTTGCGGGTTTTTGTGCCATGCCTCTTTTGGAATATTTTGACCTGCCTTCCCAGGCGTCAGTTAACGGAGTGATTTTAGGAGTTGTTTTCTCAGTAGTTACCGGAGTTTTCTTCGGATTTTATCCGGCCCTGAAGGCGGCAGAACTTGATCCCATTGAAGCCTTGCGCTATGAATAACCGGGAGGTAAAGGAAATGAGTTTTTTAAAAAAAATAACAGTTTTAATGGCTATGGGGTTTATTATAGCGGGGCTTTACAGCCTGCCCGCTCAAGCTGAAGTTATTACAATTGACCAGGCTAAAGCGCTGGCCAGTTCTAACAGCCGCACTTTAGCCCAATACCAGCTGAATACTAAAAAAGCGTCCTACCAAATCGATCAGCTTGAACAGCAGCAGACAGAAACCAGCAGTATATTGGACAGTATACTTGATCAATATCAGGATATAAAGCAACAGATAGCAGATTTACAGGAAGCTGAAGGCGATAACACTCAGGCTATCAGCGAACTTGAGGAGCAGCTTGATAAACTGGAAGAAAGTATTGACTCGCAAATTGATAGTATCTCCTCTGCCAACGATTCTGTGGAAGACAGTGAAAATAATTATGAGGATAAGGAAATCTCCGAAGCTAATTACAAAAAGAAACTGGATTATGAAGTGGAAAAATTATATACTTCTGTCTTAAACCAGATCATAAGTCTGGAAACGGCAGAATTGCAGCAGCAGGTTGCTGAAATTGAACTACAGATGGAAAATACCCGTCTTAAACTGGGCAGCAGTACCCAAAGCACTGTATATGAAAAAAGCCGGAGTTTAACCGATTGCGAGCAGAATATTACCAGTATTGAGCAGAACATAAGATCTGCCAAGGGAACTTTAAACGATATAATGGGGCGTGATTATGACGCAGATTTGGAACTGGCCGATTTTGTCTGGACATCGACCCTCAATACTCTGGAATACAGCACCCTGCTTGATAAGGCACTCTCCCGTTACCAGGCTCTTAAAGATGCTAAACAGGCTATTGAAGATGCCGAAGATGAGTTAGAAGATACTGATGATTTCTACAGCAGCATGATCCTGACTCTTGAAATTCAGGAAAAAAAGCTGGCCTTACAGGATCTGGAACTGGAACTTAGCCAGTCAGTTGATAATCTAATTTATGAAATAGCCGTACAGCAGCAAGACTATAAAACAGCCCAACTCAGCTGCCAGAATGCTCAGCAGCAATACACCTGGGATAAAAAGCGCTACGAGCTAGGGCAGATTTCAAAACTTACGCTTCTAAACAGCGAAATCAGTTATAAAAATGCCGTAAAGCAACAAGCTGCTGAAAATTATGCCCTGTTTCTGGCCGAACACAGTCTTGAACTGGCTGAAAAAGGCATACTGTAAGCGGGAGCAACAGTTCTATTACCGAACCTTAAAATTTGTTATAATCAAGACGGATTAATCGACTGAATATAAAAAGGAGGTTTTTTATGACTAAAGTATCAGAAGTCTATGAATGCGAAATATGCGGTAATGTAGTCCAGGTTTTAGAAGAAGGCAAAGGTCAGCTGGTATGCTGCGGCAAACCGATGAAATTAAAAGTGTAAGAGGGAATTTCTTTAACATTTAGCACAGGTTACATATCCATAAAAATACCATCCCCTAAGCAAAGAGGATGGTATTTGTTTTTCTTTAAAAAGCGTTATTCAGGTATTCATTAATAGCACGGGCCGCTTTCTTGCCGGCTCCCATTGCCTGTATGACAGTCGCAGCACCGGTTACTATGTCTCCTCCGGCAAATACTCCTTTTTTGCTGGTCAGACCACTTACTTCATCTGCTATTATATTACCGTTACGGTTTAATTTTAAGTCCGGGGTGGTCCGGGGGACCAACGGATTAGGCCCTTGCCCGATTGCCATTACTACTGTATCCATTTCCATTTCATATTCTGATCCGGCTATGGCAACTGGCCTGCGCCTTCCCGAATCATCCGGTTCCCCCAGTTCAAATTTCTGGCAAATCAAGGTTTTTACCCAGCCGTTCTCATCGCCGGTTATTTCAACCGGGCTGGTGAGCAACCTGAATTGTACCCCCTCCTCGCGGGCATGTTCGATTTCTTCCTGCCGGGCTGGCATCTCTTTTTCTGAACGGCGGTACACTATATATGATTCCTCGGCTCCCAGCCTTAATGCAGTACGGGCGCTGTCCATAGCGACATTGCCGGCTCCTATTACCGCCACCTTTTTGCCGATCCTTATGGGAGTAAGGTATTCGGGGAACAGATAGCCTTTCATTAAATTGGTCCGGGTCAGGAACTCATTGGCTGAATATACACCATTAAAATTTTCCCCGGGTATGTCCATAAAATATGGCAGCCCGGCTCCGGTTCCGATGAATACGGCATCAAACCCCTGCGCCAGCAGTTCGTCGACTGTATTGACCGCTCCGACGACCATATTGGTTTTTATTTGCACACCTAATTGTTTTATCCCTTCTATTTCTCTCTCCACTATGGCTTTGGGCAAGCGAAACTCCGGGATGCCGTAAACCAATACGCCTCCTGCCGTATGCAGTGCTTCAAAAACTACCACCTCATGCCCCAGCATAGCCAGATCAGCAGCAGCTGTGAGTCCGGCCGGTCCTGCTCCGACGATGGCAACTTTTTTCCCGCTTGTGCTCATGCCGGTTGTTTTTGTCTTAAGCGGCTGCTTCATCTCCCAGTCGGCAGCAAATCTTTCCAGTCGTCCTATTGCAACCGGTGCGAACTTTTTGCCCAGCACGCAGTACTTTTCGCATTGATTTTCCTGGGGGCATACCCGCCCGCAAATGGCCGGCAGATTATTTTTCTTTTTGATGGTATCAATAGCCAGCTGATATTCCCGGGCTTTTATATGTTTGATAAATTCAGGTATTTCTATCTCTACCGGGCAGCCTTCCATACACGTCGGTTTCTTACAGTCCAGGCAGCGGGATGCTTCCAGCAGTGCCAGTTCCTCGCTGAACCCCAGAGCTACTTCGCTGAAGTTTTCTACCCTTGCTGCTGCTTGCTGATGGGGCATGGCCTGCCTTTCTACTCTGACTTTTTCTTTTGGCACTGGCATTCACCTCCTGAACAACTGTGCTCTCTGGCAACTCTTTCTTCTCCCAGGAACATACGGCTTCGGTTCCGGGCTAAGTTCCAGTCGACCTGATGCCCGTCAAACTCGGGCCCGTCTACACAGGCAAATTTGGTCTCATTTCCTACTGCTACCCTGCAGGCTCCGCACATCCCGGTCCCGTCAACCATTATGGGGTTCATGCTGACAGTGGTTTTTACTCCATAAGGTTTGCTGGTCTCAGATACTGCTTTCATCATCGGCAGCGGTCCTATGGCTACTATCAAGTCAACTTTGGCTCCTTCCGCCAGCAGTTTCTGCAACACCTCGGTTACAAAACCTTTTTCTCCAATAGTTCCGTCATCACTGGTTATATAAATTTGGTCGCTGACCGCCTTCATTTCATCTTTCAGTATCAGCTGCTCGGCTGTACGAGCTCCGATTATAGAAATAACTTCATTGCCGATTGCTTTTAAAGCTCTGGTAATCGGATATACCGGAGCTATCCCCACACCTCCGCCTATACAGACTACCCGCCCGTATTTTTCTATTTCGGAAGCTCTTCCTAACGGCCCTACCATGTCAAGTATCCTGTCGCCCGCTTCCATTCTGCCCATATCTGTTGTGCTTCTTCCAACTTCCTGGAAAATCAGGGTCAATGTACCTTGCTCCCGATCAAAATCCGCTATAGTGAGCGGGATCCTTTCGCCCTGTTCATCGGTGCGCAGGATGATAAACTGCCCGGGTCTGGCTTTGGCTGCTATTTCAGGCGCTGAAACTTCAAAGAGTTTGATCCCTTCCGCCAGCGTCTCTTTCCTCATTATCTCAACCACGTTCTGCCCTCCTTCGCTGCGCCTTTGGAATCGCTCTGCCCACGCAACTGTTATATTCATAATATTTTAACATACTATAACTTAGTTCAAGCTAAATTTTCAATAAGTATACATAACGGCACTGAAAATTCAGCTCCATGAAAAATAGGTTTCGCAATAAGCTTTCCGATATTAAAAGTCAATTGCTGACTAAAAAAAATGCTGACCATGAAGGCCAGCAATTTTTTTAATATCCATAAATCAATTTTAGTAATCAAATGCTCCAGCAGGAATTTCCAGTGCGGAAGCGTCGCCTTCTTTTAAGATGTCAGCGATGGTCCAAACCTGAGGAACCACATTATATAAATAGTATCTTGCTGAGTATACTTTCCCGATATAGAAGTCGTAATCGTAATGTTCGGGTCCAACTTCTTCAGCCCGTTTTTTAGCAATCATGGCTTGTTCCAGAATACACCATGCGCCATATACGATGGAACTGGCAGTAAGAATCCGGCGGGCATACAGAGGCATCATATCTATTTTTCCTGCACCCATGAATCCGATAACAGCTCCCTGCAGTTCTGCCAGGGCATCAACTGCTTTGCCAAATTTCTCGAATTCCTTTTCGAATCCGGCGGCATTCTTATTGGCATCTGCGAATGCTTTAACTTCTGCATACCATTTCGCATATACGGAACCTTTCTTCATGGTCCATTTGCGGCCAATAAAGTCTAAGGACTGAATATAGTTGGTTCCTTCCCAGATGGAGTAGATTTTGCAATCACGGGCGATCTGGGAAACCGGATACTCTTCACAGAAGCCGTATCCGCCATAAGACTGGATGGCTTCACAGCACAGATTCCAAACTTCATCGGTAGGATAAGCCTTGGTCATTGGTGTAACGATTTCGATGAAATCGTTGGCTGCCTGTCTCTTTTCCGGATCCGGATCCTTGGCGCGGATATCAAACATGAAGAAAGTCTTCATGATCATAGCCCGCATTACCTCGACCAGAGCTTTGCCGTTTAACAGAGAGCGGCGGATATCCGGATGTTGAATGATTGGAATACGGGGGCCTCTCATATCAGTCAGAGGACGTCCCTGGATACGATCTTTGGTATATTCACGAGCATTGTAAACCGCATTTGCGGAGCAAGCCAGACCCAGCAGACCAGTTCCCAGGCGGGCAAAGTTCATGCATTGGAACATCTGTGCCATGCCCTGGCCTTTGCCGTCTTCTCCCGGAGGATCTCCGATCAGATAAGCGCGGCAGTTGTTATTTTCACCCATGGCCAGAGAAGCCGTAGCCGAACCGAATTGTCCCATTTTATGTTCGATACCGGTGCATTGAACATCATTATCACTTAAGCTGCCGTCTTCTTCCACCCAATATTTCGGAACGATAAACAGTGATATTCCGCCGGTGCCTTCCCGGGCGCCTTCGATCCTGGCCAGGTACAGATGGATGATGTTTTCGGTGAAATCATTGTCACCACCGGTTATAAATATCTTGTTGCCCTTGATTTTATAAATACCAGGTTCATCAGTCGGATAAGCCTTGGAAAGGATATCGCCAACATCAGACCCGGCAGTAGCTTCAGTTAAACACATGGTTCCAGCCCAGGTCCCGTCCATCATCTTGGGCAGGAACTTTTCCTTCAGCTCTTCAGCAGCAAAGGCCTCGATCAATTCAGCGGAGCCGCTGGTCAAGCCGATATAAGGCATGAAAGCTGGGTTGGCAGCCGCAATCATCTCTGTGCAAAAGGCAAAGAGAAATGCAGGCATGGTCATAGCATCTTCGCCATAGCCGATATTGGCAGTTCCCCAGCCATCTTCCTGCAGTTTGTGGAACAGCGGGCCAAAGGAAGGCGGAGTAGTTACTTTGCCGTTGGCAAAAGAGCAGGGATTGGAATTGCCATCTTCGTTGGTGGGTTCGATGACTTCTTTGACCATCTTGCGGAAAGGTTCCAGGATTGATTTGACATCGTCTTTGGAGTAGTAATCAGCAAATTCCTTATAAGCAAATACCTGATCAGTGGGCAGCCATTCCTGGGCTATAAATTCAAAATCACGAGTGTTCAAATAAGCAAAATTAGACGCCATTATTTTTTCCCCCAATTCAGAACTGAGTCCCCCTCAATTCCATATAAATTTTTTATAATTTAATTAACGTTTTCCTGTTGCTTCTTGTGGACGGAAAGCGCATTAATCCACTTCACCCCCTACAATGCGCTATATTCCAATCATGTACTGTTTCCGGCTGTAAATTTCAGTTTGATATATTATAGCATATAATAATTGGCATTGTTATTATCAGACGTAATTTCGAATCTTCTTATCAGTTATAAAGTATCTTGACGCGATCTTCATAAGTATAAAGCTGGTACAAATCCTTTATATTCAGTATAATTTAGTTAGAAATTCCATTTTCATAATATTAAAATGCTCAGGCCAGACTCCCCTGACGGAACAAGTTGAATACGAGGAGGTATATTATGTTTAAAAACATTCTGGTTCCGGTCGACGGTTCAGATGAATCCCTGCACAGCGCGGAAATTGCTGTGGAATTAGCTGCAATACACGAGGGCAGGATCCATCTGCTGCATGTTATTCGTCCTTCTGATTACTCTTTTACCGGAATTGATATTTTGGATTTGATACAAAAAAGCGCCGGTGAAATTATCAGTAACTTTGAAAACAGCCTTAAGGATATGGCTGATAAGGGCAATGTCGTCATAACCAGCGAAGTAACTATGGGCAATCCCGCTTCCGAAATTATTGAAAGATCCAAACAGGGCTATGATTCAATTGTAATAGCCAGCCGCGGTTTAACCGGGCTGAGCGAAATTCTGCTGGGCAGCGTAAGCAATGTTGTAAGCCATCATGCCTATTGCCCGGTACTGCTGATCCGCAATTAACGAAGCGCTTCCTTAAAAAGGCCGGCTGCTTTTAAAGTATCCGGCCTTTTTAACCGCTTGTAACTGGTTAGATAATACTTTTACATTAGTTAACTGTTTTCACGGGTCAGGTTTCGACTTACAGGTGCTTATTGGCCGGAAGCAAAATACGATCAGCACAAGGCAGGGGATATATATCCTCTGTTTTTGCTGCTATACTTACTATGTTTCATTATAAATTTAAAAAAGGAAGAGCTTTATGTTGATTCTACAGGACAAACAACTTCGTTTAACTATCTTTCGCACCGCGTTGCCGGCGATGATGGAGATGATCCTCTATATGCTGATAGGCATAGTAGATGTGGCCATTGTGGGTCGTTTAGGTGCTGCCCCATTGGCAGCTGTGGGGCTGGGAGCAGAAATATTTTTTGGATCGGTGCTGATTTTGGAGGCTCTGGGGATCGGCTCGGCCGTCCTGGTCGCCCAGGCCAAAGGCGCAGAACGTTTCGAAGCAGCAGACCGGATCGCCGGCCAGACTGTTATGCTGGGATTGATAATAGGAATTATAGCTGGAGCATTGGGGCTTATTTTTACCGAAGCTATCGTCGGCTTGTTCGATGTGGAGCCGGCAGTATTTTCACAGGCAGCAGCCTATATGCGCATTACTTTCTGGGTAGCTCCGCTGGCCTTGACCTTTTACATGATCTGCACCGTTTACCGGGGTTGGGGAAGAACTGAGATCCCTATGTACATCGCCCTGGTTGTCAATATAATCAACTGTGTCGGCGATTATATTCTGGTGTACGGCAAACTGGGCTTCCCCCAACTGGGAGTGGCAGGGGCCGCCTGGGCAACAGCAGCCGCACATGTAGTGGGTTTTATAATAGCAGTAACCTTTTTGCTGCGCGGCAAGGGACAACTAAAAATCCCCCGGGACCTGCTTAGTGGTTTTGATTTAAAGGTCATCAGGAAAATTTTTTCCCTGGGTGTGCCCAGCCTGGCCGAACATTTTTTTAACAATTTCAGCACTATCATATCGGTATACTTATTGGTATCAGCAGGTACGCTGGCTTTTGCCTCCCACCAGGTCGGAGTCACCGTCGAGTCTCTTTCTTTCATGCCCGGTATCGGCGTCGCCATCGCGGCTACTGCCCTGGTGGGAAAGAGCATCGGAGCCCGGGATTACGGTGAGGCACAGCGAATGGCCAGGGGCACGATGGAGTTTGCCCTGCTGGTAATGGGATGTTTCGGCCTGGTCTTTGCGCTGTTTCCGTATAATGTAGCCTCGCTTTTCACCACTGACCGGGAAATAATCGCCATCGCCGGCCTCTTGCTGCGGATCGCCGCATTGGAGCAGTTGACTATCGCCATTGCCATGGTTTTGGGAGGAATTCTTAGAGGCGCTGGCAATACACGAACTCCTATGATAATTACGGTACTGGCAACCTGGGTATACCGCCTGCCTATGCTGTATCTGGTTATCCGCGTCCTCCAATTGCCCATTCAATTTGCCTGGATGGTATTCGTTTCCGACTGGCTGCTGCGGGCAATAGTATTTACAGTCATTTACCGGCGCAGGAAATGGCTGCAGAGAGAACCCGTAACAAATTAATTATTAAAGCCAGCGGTAAACAACGCTGGCTTAAAAAATGGCTGTTCTATTCCGGTGCGCCAAACATCACAATAAAATCATAGTCAATACCCTTATCCTGACCTTCTCCTGAAAAGCCATTGATATTCTGCAGCATGACCCGTAATTTATAACCGTCGTTCTCCACTTCAAGGGTCATTTTTTCAGCCTCTATATTACCTTTGCCATTCGGGCTGCTATGCAGCGGCAACGTTTTAACAAACTCATACAGACCGGTGCTGATCACTTCCTGCCCGGCAGCATCCATTACTTTTATCTGCAATTCCATCTCTGAAATCCGTTCAAAAACGAGTTTGTATGGCTTGCCGCGAACTGTTAAATCATATTCCTCAGCATAATCTTTCGCCCATCTGTCTGAATAGCTGTCATAAATTATATCATAACCGCTGATTATATATGGTTCCTGCATATCACTGCTAAGATAAAAGTATTCTTTTTCCTCATACTCCTCTGCCTGCGGATAAGCAGGTTCAAACCCCAGGATTTTGTTCATATCATTGTAAGCATTGAAATCTTCGGGAAGCCAGGTGACATATTTGATATAATCGCGATTATTCAGATAGTTGAGGATGTTGGTAGTTTCCTCTCTGACCTTGAGCGGTACATTGTCTTTTACCTGGATTCTGCCGTCGGCCAGCACTCCTTCGGAAATCAACATCTTTTCCAGCCGGTCGATCTGGCTTATCCGGGATACGGTAAAAGCATCCACCGGCGGCATCACAGAAATAATCGCCAGCATTGCTGCCAGGACAGCGATAATGCCGTTTCTTTTGACCGGCTTTAAAATCAGCGAGACAGCACAGACTATGGAAAATACACCAAATCCGGCCACATAGTAGCGGGATTCCGTAATGCCGTAAGCATTGAGCCGTATCCCCACTGAGATAAGCTGCATTATTACAATAGGAATAAGAAATATTGGAAACAGGCGGCGATAAACAGCAGTAAAGCGATTTTCAATCGGGCTGGCCAGAATATAGATGAATAGCCCGGCTGCCGCATAGGCTAATACCATGCCGCCTAACTGACCGGAAGGCCAGTTAAGGGTAACCAGGATCTTGCAAAAATACGCGGCAAAAACCAGGGTATAGATCGCTGCCAGAGGGATGGCGATATAGGATACCAAAACCTCGAGGAATTTGGGATAAAGGCTGGCCTCTATAGTTTCTTCCCGGTCGGCTTCTGCTTCCGAATTAAAACGCGGTAAAAGCGACAAGTAGTAAACCGGGGCAAAAAAGACCCAGATAAGTGTCATTACATAAGCATAAGCATCATTGTTGATTTTAAACAGCAAGATGTTAATGCCAGCAATGATCGCTGAACAGCCCATGCTCAGGACAGCGGAATAAAGCACGGCTACAAAGGCGGCTTTCAAGTGGATCAGGGCAGCGATATTGAAATCAAATTTTTCCCTAAAGGAAGGCAGCCAGATAAAAGCGCAAAACATCGCAAATACAGCTACCAAAGTGCGGACCGAAACTTCAAAGCTGATACCGGCAGCCGGGTACAGAATGAGATAATAACCGCCGGTAAGCAGTACTGAAACCAGATATACAAGTAAGCGCCGCCTTGATACAGCCGGGAAGCGTTCACACAAAAATTGGGCAGCAACCCCCAAAAATGCTCCCAGAAGGAAAGTAAACATCAGTTTTTCCACCATCGTTTCCGGGCTTTGACTTGCCTGGTCATGGGAAATCATATAAAAAATCAGGCTGACGGCACAAATCAGGCTGACTACAGTCAGCGGAAAGCGGGCGACAGTTTTTAATGCCCGCTGCCATAGATTTGCCAGCACTTGAAGCAGGCGTTTCATTATAATTCCCTCCCAATAAATATCCTCTCTTAATAACATATCCTACGTAAAAATATGCTTAAGCTGTCATTGTTAATACCAGAAGCAATCTGCCTGGAGTTTAAGATAAACAAAATGAAACACTTTATTATAATATAAATTTATATTTTCTACTTATTTTTATATTTAATATGTAAATTAAGGTAATAATAAATTATAATGAAATTAATCAATTGTCGATTATGCAGATATGTTATGCATAACAAACATAAAGGAGGCAAAAATTATGAAAGCTGGAGTACGCAATCAATTTGCCGGGGAAATTATTGAAATCAAACAAGGTACTTTAATGGCTGAAGTCATCGTTCAAGCAGGAGAACATGTAGTAACTTCGGTGATGACTATCGATTCACTTAAAGAAGCCGGATTTAAAGTGGGCAGCAAAGTCACCGCCCTGATCAAAGCCGTTAATGTTGTATTGGTAAAATAATTACTTAAAGCCGCTATAAAAGCGGCTTTTGCTTGTCAAGAAGTTGGCAGACCTATTTATTGCTTCCGTTTGTCAGTGCTGATCATGATCCTGGTCGTGATGATGGTGTTCACAGCAGCCGTCCCGGCAAACATGGTGCTCAGAGCCTTTTTTGTGGATGCCGGCATTTTCCAGCTGCGTAGTCACCTGCTTCCGCACTGATTCCAGGTATTTTTTGTAAAGCTGCTTCTGTTCGGCCAGCTCTTCTGCCGTCAAACCTGCCGTTTTCTTTTTCCTCGCCAGTTCATTTATACGCTCGACCATTTCTTTGGTTATCATCATTACACCTCATTTAATAATATTGCTGCCAGTCTTCACGTTTAAGTCCTGTTAAGTACAAACCGGTTGGTTTTTTATTTGTCGAAATCGATTATCAATAGTTCTTCATCTTCACATTCCATTACATCCTGATTTCCCTGCCAGGTCAGGGTAAGGGTACCTTTGCCGGAATGCTGCCAGACGGTTTGCTGCCGGACGGCTGGAATGAAGGCAAAGCGGGGCGGGTTGGCCAGACGGGCGCGGCTTAAGCCCTGGATCGTATCAGCCAGACAGGCTGACCCGTAAACAGATACCAGCAGTTCCGGAGTATTAAGATGCCCGAAAACCTCCTCAGCAATCAGGGCCATTCGGATTGCCAGCTTAAGATGCAGACATTCTTCCTGATGATGGGTCAAGGCGCGGCGCAGCATCTGGTTCTGCCGGTATTCCCGATCCTTGCCGCGAATGTAGGAAGTACGAGGAGAAAATACGATGTCATTTTCGAAATACGGTTTTATATCCAGCACCGGAGTTCCGTCCGCCGCATCCAGATGTTCCAGATATAACAGATTATCCTCCCGTCTGAGCAATTTGGCCAGCGACATAGCTATGGGATTGGGCCGGCTGGCTGCCCGTATGGCAAACACCCCGTATTGAGGGAGCTCCGTATTGATATGTGGAATAACAATCAGTTTTTTGCGGTCCGCCTGATGAAACCAGGACAGGACCCAGATATGCGAGTTTTCTTCCAAACCCTGCAAAGCCTGCTCGTAGCGGGGATAAATTTCGATCATGGCCGGCACTCCACCCGGCGGCATCTTCCGGCTGTCGGCTACTAATGAAATCACCCGGCCCACGGGATCAAGTATTATAGGCTCCACTGCGGTCCCTCCCATATACTGTTTAATCTTTTGTTTAGTTATTTTAACTTTTGTAAAATTATGGTAGCTGCGGAAGAGTTTCATTTAGAAAAACTTCCACCAGGAATGGGTCGAACTGAACGCCGGCATTGTTCCTGAGTTCCCCGATTACCTGTTCCCGGCTCAAAGCATTACGGTAACAGCGGTTATTAGTCATGGCTACATAAGCATCGGCAATACGGACGATTCTGGCCGGCAGCGGTATTTCCTCGCCTTTAAGCCCGCCCGGGTAACCGCTGCCATCCCAATTTTCATGATGAGTCAGAATATATTCCGCCAATTTCCCTACTTCACTGTTGGAGCTCAGAATACGATACCCGACCTCCGGATGGCGCTTTAATTCGATCCATTCGATCTCATCCAGCTTCCCAGGTTTAAACAGATTGACCCCACTCAAAGTCACTTTGCCTATATCATGCAATAAGCTGATGGCCCTGATTTCTTTCAGCTGTCTTTGGTTAAAGCCCAGTCCCTTCCCCATCAGTTCACTTATTTCAGCCACCTGTTCGCTATGCTCTTTTTCTCCCGGGAATTTTTCATATACTATTTCCAGAATGCTGTTTAAATTATCAGTATGTATACTGGGATAATTATAAAGCTTATGCTTATACATCATATTTTCCGCCAGCTTAAAGATTTCATCCAGACTCTCAGTAATTTTGGTTTTGCTGGCCCAGCCGAATGAAATCGACAACGGGATATCATTTATTCTTTCTGTGCTGATAAGATTCTGCAAACGCTTAACAATTTGCCCGGTCTCTTCCGTTCCGGTACCGCTGAGCACAATGGCAAATTCGTCTCCACCTATCCTGGCAATGATCTCATCGTTGCGACATCCCCTTTTAATGATCTCCGCCGTCTTTTTAAGCAGTTTATCGCCAGCTAAATGCCCAAAAGTATCATTGTGCAGTTTCATACCATTAACATCACACAAAATCAGGGTCAGGGGAAAATTCCGTACCGTATCCAACCGTTTCAGTTCTTCTTCAAAAAACCGGCGGTTATATAATCCGGTCAGGCTGTCATGAAAACTGTAATAGGTTATTTTTTCTTCATATTCTCTGCGGCTGGTAATGTCTACCAGAGAGGCAACACTTTTATCGGTTCCCGGAATAATACTTCCATAAACGATACAATGCTTTATCCGGCCCCAGCGGTCAACAAATCTGGCTTCACAGGAATCATTCACATGCTCGCCCGGAAAACGCAAATCATAATTGTATTTATAAATGAGCGGTAAATCATCGGGCACGAAGAAATTTCTAATGCTCATCTCATTTAATAATTCTTCGATCGTATAACCCGATAATTGCGAGAATTTTTGATTGGCCATAATAATAGTGGTATCCATAGAAGCAATAAAGCTGGCTGTGCCGGTAGTTTCAAAAATAGTCCGGTACAGGCTTTCAGATTCTTTTAATGCGGCCTGGACTTGAAAGCGTTCTGATATATTACGGGCTATAACCATATAAAAGCCATCGGACAGAGGTATCAGCCTGACTTCAATATAAAGCTGGCATTCTGGCCTGAGGCAATATTCATTGATCAGAACTTTTCCAGACAATCTGGCATCATGAAGAGTTTTCAGAATCGCATCAGCAATATTCAGGTTGAAAACATCCGCTAATCTGCTGCCGGGCGCGATACCTGACGCAATAATATCTTCCTGCTGCAGGCTTTTTATACAATCAACAATGATTCCCGCTTCGGAAAGAATAAAAATCAAGTCGGGCAGTGCTTCCAATATAGTGCGGATGCGTTCTTCCTGTATTTCCACTTCATTATTAAGTTCTGAAAGTCTGCTGTTGTCCATATTATTCAATTCCTTTATTATTTGACAAGTCATAACTCCCTGCTTTATATAATCTTAATTTTATATATTAAATATTTCAATAATAATTCCATATTTTCCCTGATTGTTTTCACTGCAAATGCAACTGCCGTTATCATGAGCATTAAGGCCTTCTCTGCGTTTAAAGCCAGTATTGCAGTCAGGAGCATGCAGGAAACCATGTCCCTCTGACTGTATATTTATTAATAATCATAACACCGGCAGATATTTTTAATTCCTGCAACTGGCGCAAAAAGCTGCCGGAGACCCGAGAATAATATTGTGGTTATTTTTAGAAAATATAAGCAATTTCCCTGATATGCATATATAATGAAAGTAATAATACGCATACTGTACTGTCATCTAAAAAATGCTGCTATTCTTTGTACAGTCATATCCCGTCCTGGAAGCTTATTTTTACTTATTGGAGGTGTTTTATCTGCCATGAAAAAGAAATCCTTTTTTGTATCACTGTTCCTTATAATGTCGATGATGGCTATGTTGTTTTCACCCTCCGGCCTGGCTGCTCCCGCGTGTGCAGATGCCGCTGTCATTGGCCCGGGCATCGACCCCGGCATTATCATCCCCGATTTGTTTGTCCCTGTCAGTATTGAAGTAACCCCAGGTTCCCAGTCTGTTGTTATTGGTGATACTGCTTCATATCAATGTACAGCCTATAATGCTGCCGGGGCATCGCGCGATTACACCGAAAGCTGCGAATGGCACATTAATGCCGCCAGTATCGCCGCCAACCTGGGCGACGGTGATTTTAGGGGCCTTAGCGCCGGCACTACCCAGGTATGGGCTACTGTTGAAGCCCGGGACCTGCTGAGCAACCGTTCCAATCTGACCGTTACTGCCAATGGTGACCCCAAACTGGTCATTGAGCCCATTTCATCTGTAATAAAAGTGGGCGAATCCCAGCAGTACCGCGCCTACCTGCGTAACACCTTAAGTGACTATCCTAACACCGATGTAACTGACCAGTGTGACTGGTCGATCAGCGAACCGATTGCTGATTTGGCGGGCAACGGTCTCTTCGAAGGCACAGAGCCCGGAGCTGCCACGATCACCGCCCATTATGAAACCACTTCCAATACCTTAGTCGCTGTAGTAGCTAATCTTGACCTTACCGCCCAGGCCCGCCTGAAAGTTGAGCAAACAGCAGTAAAAATATGGCTGGAGGTGACTCCGGAATCCGCTACTATCAGCGTTGGAGATACGCAGCAGTATCAGGCCATACTGCATAATTCCGGCGAAGATTCCGCCCTGGACGTAACTGATGAATCAACCTGGAGCATTGTTGATGATATAGCAGACATCACAGATAAGGGTTTGTTCAAAGGCGAAATCGAGGGTGAAAGTACCGTCAGAGCAATATATTCCCCGGACGATAGTTCCATCCCTGCCAGCCTTAGTGACACAGCCCAGCTGATAGTTATGGACAGTCCTCCTACCGAAAACCTGCCCGAAGGCAAGATGATCGACCGCCAGCCCGGGTATATCACCCTGTGTGCACCGCAAAACCTTGGTGATCCCGGAGATGAGTTCCTTATGAATTATAACCAGAGCCTGATGGACAGCAACCCCAACCGTTATCCCAAGGTATTTTACTGGAACGATACATACCAGAAATGGGTAGCCCTGGCCAGTTACCCGGTAACTGCCGGTAAAGTAAACGCTTTAAATGACGGCAATTACAGCGGCTGGTTCGTAGTCATGGGCTGTATCCAGCCTAAGTTTACCGATACCAGCGGGCATTGGGCGGAAAAAATCGCCAACCGTATGAACGGTCTGGGACTGCTGGAAGGTTATCCTGACCCGGCAAATCCCAGCAGCCTCATTCGTCCGGCCGGGCTGGAAAGAATCATCATCCGCTCCGAGCTGACTGCAGCCGTAGCCAGGATCCTGGGACTTTCACCGGGTGATACCCATCTGTATCCGACTATAACCTATATGACTGATTCGGAAAACGACCAGATCCTGGAGGCCAAATATGCCGACGCTGAGCAGATTGATGCCTGGGCCCGCCCCTATATAGCGGCCATGACTGAAGCCGGCCTGGTAAATGGTAAAGGCAATAGTTTTGCTCCCAATGACCAGATGACCAGGCTCGAAGCTGCCATCATGATTTCCAATGCCCTGCAGGATGTACCAGGTTTCGGTACCCCAGCCGACCTTAGCGGTTATACTGACTCTGCCGATATACCCTCCTGGGCATTCGGTAAGGTAGCCCAGGGTACAATCAGCGGTTACCCGGACGGAACCCTGCGCCCCAACCAGCCCATCAAACGCAGTGAGGCGCTGACCCTGCTGCTGACCCTGCTGAGAGGACTGGACTGGTAGATTTCATTAAGAACTAAAGAAGCCCCTGCCTAAACGGCAGGGGCTTCATTTTTTTCACCTTATTATTCAACGGGATTTGAGCAGGCGGAAAGGATTATATCCGACTCCCTCGTCAAAAGTGTCCAGCCCTTCCCGGGCTTTCAGCCAGCCTGTCACCGCATAAGTTACAGGCGTAGCGGCGACTTCGTAAGTTACTTTAAACAGATACTGATATAAAATCATCTGGGCTAGAACCTGATTGGGCATCGTCCCCCAGAAGGAAACGGTTATAAAGATAATGGTGTCCAGTGCCTGCCCCGCCAGGGTAGAGCTGATGGTCCGCAGCCACAGGAATCGTCCCCGGGTGAAGACCTTAATTCTGGAAAGCACCATGGCATTTACGAATTCTCCCGCCCAGTAAGCCAGCAGCGAGGCCAGAACTATGCGGGGAGCCATGCCCAAAACCAATGCGAAGGCACTGCCGCCTGTAAAAAATTCCGGGGAAGGCAGGGCCAGTACCAGATAGAACACTCCTGCCATTAAAAGGTTGCAGAAGAACCCCGCCCAGATAACCAGGCGGGCCTTGCCGAAACCGTAAACCTCAGTCAGAACATCGCCGAGGATATAGGCCAGGGGAAACAGGATCACTGCCCCGGGCAGTACCGCGCCGGCGATGGTGATCAGTTTGCCGGCAATAATATTGCTGAGCAGCAGACAGCTGATAAAAATACAGGCTATTATTACAAATAAATAAGATACTTTCGGTGATTCCTGCAAGTAAATCCACCTCCCCGGATCGCACTTAAAGAAAAAAAGATAAATAAAGTATAGTCTTCCTGCAGGGAAGGAGCAAGTTTTATGTTTTTTAAATCAGGAATCAAAAATAAATTTGATATAAAAAATTTAATCAGAGAAATCAGCGAATCTCCCTTAATAACTCGCGGGCTACCCGTATCA